>DDKK01000001.1:162212-232204 GCA_002339325.1 Nitrospiraceae bacterium UBA2600
GGTCTTGGCTGGGAAGTATGGCTTGATGGCATGGAAATTACCCAGTTTACCTATTTTCAGCAGGTTGGAGGAATCGATTTAAAACCCATATCAGTGGAGATTACTTATGGACTGGAAAGAATAGCAATGTATCTTCAAGAAGTTGAGAACGTCTTTGATATAAAATGGAACAAAAATATGACCTACGGAGATATCCACAGACAAGGAGAAATTGAGTTTTCATATTTTAATTTCGACTACTCAGACCCAGACTTAATAAAAAGACATTTTGATGAATATGAAAGAGAGTCAATAAGACTAAGAAAATTAGAGCTTATTTTTCCAGCCTACGAATTTTGCCTTAAATGTTCTCATCTTTTCAATCTATTAGACGCCAGAGGAGTGCTCTCTGTATCAGAAAGAACAAACTATATAGCAAGAGTAAGGGCTATTGCAAAAGGCTGTGCAGAAGCTTATTTTAAGAAAAAATACGGAGACTTAGATGGGTAAAGTTCTCTTTGAGATAGGTGTAGAGGAAATTCCTGCAAGATTTATTCCCGTAGCAATATTACAAATGGCAGAAAATTTCAAAAAAATTACAGAAGAACACAAAATTGAGATAAGCTACATAGAGACCCTCGCATCACCGAGAAGACTTACACTTATAGCAGAAGTCTCCTCAGAACAAGGTTCTGAGGAGAAATTACTCTGGGGACCTCCTGCTCATTTGGCTTTTAATGAAGAAGGCGCTCCACTACAGCCAGCTTTTGCATTTGCAAAAGCACAAGGAGTAGAAATATCGGACTTACAGATAATGCCTAAAGGAAAGGGTAAATATGTCTGCGCTGTCTTAAAACAAAAAGGGAAACAAACAGAAGAAATAATGCCTGACATTTTGAAAATGCTTTTTTTCTCCCTTAGTTTTCCTAAAATGATGAGATGGGGAAGGTTAAATCTTAAATTTGTAAGACCTGTAAGATGGTTTTTAGCCCTTTATGAAAATAAGATTGTTCCATTTGAAATTGAAGGGATAAAGGCCTCTGACATAACCTATGGGCATAGATTCCTCTACGATGGCAGTCTAAGAATAGAAGAAATAAACGAATATGAGAAAGCCCTTGAAAAAGCCTTTGTTATTGTAAATCACAATAAAAGAGAAGCCTTGATATCCGAACAGATTCAAAGGCTTGCTGAAACTGTAGGCGGTAAAATCCTGCTTGATAAAGAGTTGCTCGAAGAAGTCAATTGCTTAGTTGAGTATCCAAACGCTGTATTATGCAGCTTTTCTGAAGATTATTTGAGATTGCCCGAAGAATTGCTCATTACAGTTATGAAAGACCATCAGAGATATTTTGCCATTACCGACAGTGACAATAAGCTAAAAAATTTCTTCATTGTAGTGAGCAACACAGAGTTAGTAAACACTGAAAACATTAGAAAAGGTGCTGAAAGAGTTATTAAAGCAAGATTTGAAGATGCAAAATTCTACTATGAAGAAGACCTTAAAAAAGGCCTTGAGAGAATGCTTGAATCAACAAAAGGAATTATCTATCATGAAAAACTTGGCAGTCTTTATGACAGAACTCTCAGAATTCAAAAAATAGCTCTTAAACTTGCAAAAATCATAAGGGAAGAAAAGATAAAAATAGTTGAACAGGCTGCGAAATACTGTAAAGCGGACCTTTCAAGTGGAGTAGTGAGCGAGTTCCCCGAATTGCAAGGCATAATGGGAGGATATTATGCTCAAAAAACAGGCTTTTCTGATGAGATAGCTACAGCAATAAGAGAACATTACCTTCCTCGAGGATTTAATGACAAATTACCATCAAATGAAGTAGGCTGCATTCTCAGCATGGCTGATAAGCTTGAACATCTTTACTCCTTTTTTAGTCTCGGCGAAATTCCCTCTGGCACAGAAGACCCTTTTGGATTGAGAAGAGCTGCAAATGGCATTTTATACATCCTCTTAGAGAAAAAATATCCTCTGAGCATAACAACTCTCGTAGATTTTATTGATGAAGCTCCAGCGGAAAATATAAAACAACAACTGATTGTTTTCATGAGTCAAAGATTTGAAAGCTTTCTTGAAATCTATGGTTTTGAAATTCATCTAATTAGAACAGTAAGCGACCTTATTACGTCTCTTCCTGTCTACGAGATTAAGAGGAGAATTGAAGCTGTAAAAGAATTCAGAAATAGCGATAACTTTGAAACTTTTTTACTTGCCGTAAAGAGAGTTTTCAACATAATAAGAAATCAAGAAAAATTGTCCCTGAATCCGAATTTATTAACAGCACCAGAGGAAAAACAACTATATGAAAAGATGAGACAAACAGAGGAAGGCTTAACTTTCTACATAAAAAATCAAAATTTTTCAGATGCCTTAAGATATATGAACAACTTAGCTCCCTCTATTAACAGCTTTTTTGACAACGTTCTTGTAATGGATAAAGACGAAGAGATAAAAAGAAATAGAATCGCTCTATTACAGGAGCTTTCTGAAATTCTGAAATCTGTGGCAGACCTGTCTAAACTATACTAATTACTCAGACTCCTTTATTTTCTCCCACAGATTGTCCATCTCATCAAGGGACATATCCTTTAAAGACTTGCCTTGCTTTATTGCAAGCTCTTCAAGTTTTTTAAATCTTTCTTCAAACTTTCGATTCGTCTTTCTAAGGGCTGCCTCCGGGTCTATTTTAAGAAATCTTGCGAGATTAACTATACTGAATAAAATATCTCCTATTTCCTCTTCTATTTTTTCCTTACTGTTTAATTTTAGGGCAACTTTAAGTTCTTCGATTTCTTCCTCTATTTTTGATAAAATTCCTTCCACGTTCTCCCAATCAAATCCTACTTTTGCAACTCTTGACTGAATTTTGTAAGCCTTAAGAAGAGCTGATAAAGCCTGAGGAATTCCTTCGAGTATGGAACTCTTAAGTTTCCCCTCTTCTTTTTTCCTCTCATCCCACTGAGTTAAAACCTCTTCAGGAGTGTTGAAGGAGGCATTGCCAAAAACATGCGGATGTCTATTAATCATCTTTCTTGAAATCGAATCTATCACGTCATTTATATCAAAATGGCCTTCATCTTTTGCTATTTTACTGTGAAAAACCACCTGCAAGAGCAAATCACCAAGTTCTTCTCTTATACCTCGATAATCTTTTTTTTCAATTGCTTCAATTAGTTCGTACGTCTCCTCAAGCAGATATCTTTTGAGTGTGTCATGAGTTTGCACCCTGTCCCAAGGACAGCCTTCTTCTGAGCGAAGCTTTTCCATTATCTCAACAAGCTTTTGAAATTTATCTTCCAATCTCTTCCTCCAGTAGTGAATAAAAATCTCTTATTACTGAGGAATGATTTTTGAGAGAAAAAATACTAACGCCCTTCTCACTAATTCTTTTTATTTCTTCATCAAAACACAAATAGCTAACTTTTTCAAAATAACTTGAAAATATCCTGTGCTCTTCCAATTTTTCGGTAGCTTGATTTATAACTAAAATTCTCCTCTCTGGCGAAAGGTTTAGCTCCTTTGAAAGCTCGTTTATTCTTAAAGCAGCCTGCAGACTACTCTTTGCAGGCGTTCCTATTATGAAGAGTAAGTCTATCTTGTTTACAATCCCTCGGCTTATGTGTTCCATTCCTGCCTCATTATCAATCACTATATATTTATACTGTTCTGAAATCTCCTGCAAAATCCTCTTTAAAACATTATTAACAGCACAATAGCAACCGCTTCCTTCAGGTCTTCCCATGACAAGCAAGTCAAATCCCTCTGATTCCTCAACAATCCTATTAAGTTCAATCTCCAGCCACTCATCGAGAGACATTCCCTCGGGTTTGCTGTTTAAAGCATTATCCCTTATCTCTGCTAAGGTTTCGAAGGAAGAAATGCCCAAAAGCTCTGGTAGACAGAAATTAGGGTCTGCATCTACCGCAAGCACGGGCATCAACTTTTTTTCTCTTAGATATCTGACAGTTAAGGCAGCAAGGGTGCTTTTGCCTGTTCCACCTTTCCCTGCAAAAACTATGAAATAGCTCATCAGAATTTACCCTTAATAATCTTTAAAATATCGCTTAATTTATCGATAATAAAATCAGCTTCTCTCAGGGCTTCTCTTTCTCTATAACCATAAGTAACAGCAATAGTTTTAACACCTGCAGCTTTGCCAGCTTTGATATCTATATCACTATCTCCTACAATGGCTGTTTTTTCTGGTAATGTATTAAACTTTCTAATAATTTCTAAGACAGGCATAGGTGAGGGTTTTTTCTCTTTAAAAGTATCACTTCCTCCTATAAAATCAAAATACTGTCTTATTCCAAGATTGTCCATTGCAAGAAGACTCAGTTCTGTTAACTTATTAGAAAGAACTGCCTTTTTCAGCCCTCTCAGTGCCTCAAGAGTTTCCTTTACTTGAGGATAAAGCTTTGAATGGTCTGTTATATGCTTTCTGTAATAGTTTATAAAACAATCTATCATCTCTTTTGCGGGAATGTCTAACTTTCTCGTTTTAAGTGCTTTTTCTATAAGAATGTTTACTCCCTCTCCCACCATTTTTCTTACTTCATCGGAGCTGAATCCACCGTGTCCACCATTGCGTTCAAAGCAGTAATTTAATGCCTGTCTTATATCTTCACAGGAATCAATAAGCGTTCCATCGAGATCAAAAATTATCAGTTCCATATCCATAGACTTTTTAGTATACCATTAGTTTACTTCTGTCTCAAATCGTGGTATAATTCATCTATGGCAAAAATTGATGCTTTTTTTAAACTGATGCTTGAAAATAAAGCCAGCGACCTTCATCTTGTAGCAGGCAGTCAGCCAATATTGAGAATTAACGGTGAACTCGTAAGGATTCAGTATAAAGAACTCGATAATGCCGAACTGAGAAAGCTTCTTTATGAAATAACTCCTGAAGAAAAAATTAAAATATTTGAGGAAACGGGAGACTTAGATTTTGCCCATGAGATAGAAGGCGTTGCCCGTTTTCGTGTCAATTACTTTATGCACAAACACGGAATTGGTGCAGCCTTTAGACACATCCCTAACGAAATCAAAACTATAGACCAACTTGGACTACCATCGGTTCTTAAAAAATTCGCAATGCTTAGAAAGGGAATTATACTTGTAACAGGTCCCACAGGTTCAGGAAAATCTACCACTCTTGCATCCATAATTGACCATGCAAATACAAACAGAAAGGAACGAATTATCACTATTGAAGATCCTATCGAGTTTGTTCACCCTAATAAAGGATGTGTCATATCCTACAGAGAAGTCGGCAGTCATACGGCATCTTTTGCAAAAGCCCTAAGAGCAGCTCTCAGAGAAGACCCTGATATTATACTTGTAGGTGAGATGAGAGATATGGAGACAATTCAGCTTGCCCTCGAAGCTGCTGCTACAGGCCATCTGGTATTTAGCACTCTTCATACCTCATCGGCAATAAAGACCGTTGACAGAATCATAGATGTTTTTCCTCCAGAACAGCAGGCACAAGTGAGAACCTCTCTAAGTGAATCTCTCCAAGCTGTTGTTGCTCAAACCCTCCTTAAAAGAGCCGATGTAAAAGGGAGAGTGGCTGCTTGTGAGATTTTAATAAATACTTATGCCGTAGCTAACCTAATAAGAGAAGGTAAAACGCACCAGATACTCTCCATAATGCAAACAAGTAAAAAGATTGGAATGCAAACAATGGACGATGCACTAATAGACCTGCTACAGCAAGGCAAGATTACGCCTGAAGATGCTTATGAAAGGGCAACAGATAAACAAAAATTTGTAAAATTTTTAAAAGAAGCTCCTGAAACAATACAGTAATGAGAAAACAGGAAATTGACTTTTTACTTGAAAAACTATCAAATTACCATCCCGAAGTATCTGATATTATCTTTACCGTAGGCAGACCTCTTCAGATAATGGTTTGGGGCGAACTTAAAAATATCTACTTCGACGAAGTCCCCATCGAAAGTTTAAAACCCTTCCACACAGAGATACTGGCTCTTACAATGATAGAAGGGCAGAAAAGACTAATTCAAAATCTTCTAAAAGAGGGATACTGTGACTTTGCTTATGCTATTCCTTCTGCAAGATTCAGAGTTAATATCTTCTCTCAGAAAGGAAACTATTCGATTGTTATGCGTAAACTTCCTATAAGGATTCCTACGGTTGAAGAACTTTGCTTACCAGATATCATAAAAGAAATTGCCCAGGAAAGGATGGGACTTGTTCTTGTAACAGGTGCTACAGGCTCTGGAAAAACGACTACTTTAGCAGCTATTCTTGAGATTATTAACAACACAAGACCCTGTCACATTATCACTCTCGAAGACCCGGTAGAATTTGTTCACAATCATAAACTATCAACTTTTAATCAGAGAGAGATGGGATTAGATTTTACCAGCTATGCCGATGGTTTAAGAGCTGCTTTAAGACAAGCTCCCCATGTAATCCTCGTAGGCGAAATAAGAGATAGAGAAACCCTTGAGATAGCAATGCAGGCCGCAGAAACAGGCCATCTTGTCTTAAGCACAATGCATACTACTGATGCGGGGCAGACAGTGGGAAGAGCTATTGGAATGTTTCCTCCCTCCGATGAGAGTTATGTGAGGCTCAGAATTTCAGACCTTCTAAAATGGGTAGTAAGCCAAAGACTCCTTCCTAAAGTAGGCGGTGGAAGAATTGTAGCAACAGAGATTATGAGAAAGAACTTAAGAGTCCGTGATTTAATAATAAACGGAGAAACAGCAGAAAAAACCTTTTATGATGTTCTTGAAACCTCAGTGGCACTTGGTATGCACACCTTTGACCAGAGCATACTTAAACTTTATGAAGAGGGACTAATAACTGAAGAAACAGCTATAGCCTACGCCTCAAGACGTTCTAAGGTAACTATGGAAATAGATAAAATTAAGGCTAAAAGAGGAGAAAAGACCACTGACATAGAAGGACTTAAAATAGACTTGGAGTATGACAAAAAAATAAAAAGAGGAGTCTGATGCCGAAGGCTCTTTTATGCGAAAACAATTTGGAGGTTCAAAAAAATTTCTCCGCAATTCTTAAAGCTATTAACATAGATGTCGTTACTTCCTCAACAGTGGATGAAGCTATAAACAATCTTGAAATTGAAGACTTTGCCTACGTTATTGTAAACGAGAATTTTGCCGGAGAGAAACCAGAAAGCAACAAAATAATTCAATGGGTCGTCAATTTACCGATGTATCGCAGAAGAGATATGATGTTAATAATATTAGGGCAGAATTTAAAAACTTCAGACAGGCTTTCTGCTTTTGCAAAAGGTGCAAATCTTCTCTTAAATATAAAAGACCTCAATTATTTCCTCCCAATTTTTAAAAGAACCTACTTAGAATATCAGGCTATCTACAAGCAGTTTAAAGAACTACTTAACAAGTAAACCCCTCTGCCTTAAGGCTTCAAAGAGTATTACTGCTGCCGCAGTAGATACATTGAGAGACGATATTTTGCCTTTCATGGGAATTTTTAAGAGTATATTACTTAATTTTCCAACTGTATGCCTTACACCCTTGCCTTCTGAACCTAAAACAATGGCAACAGGCTTTTTGAAATCAAAATTCCACAGAATATCTCCCTCTTTAGCATCGGTAGCTATAACAGCTATGTCATTCTCCTTGAGCTCTCTAATGGCGTATTTGATATTATTTACCTCTACAAGATTTACATGCCATATGGCGCCGGCAGAGGTCTTCCATACAGAAGGAACAAGACCGGCAGAGCGTTTTTTTTGATAAAATACAGCATGAACTCCCGTAGCATCGGCAACTCGCAAGATTGCTCCAAAATTCTGAGGGTCTTCAATGAGGTCGAGAATAAGAAAAAGGGCAGGCTCATTCATTTTTTCTGGAATTATGAGAGCATCTTCAATGCTAATTGTTTTTTTTGATTTTACCTTTGCTACAATGCCTTGATGCACTCCATTAACTGTTTTATCTAAAAAGAACTTATCAACTAATTTTACCGGTATGGAATTTTTCTCTGCTAACTCTAATATCTTTGATAGTCTTTGAGCTCTATCTTTGGAAACATAAATTTCCTTTATAACATTACTTTCTTTGAATGCTTCCTCAACAGGATTTACGCCATAGATATATATCAAATTTTTACTTTCCATACAGTCTTGTCAGGTCTATCCTCAAGGATTATACCCTTTGTAAGAAGAAAGTTACGAATCTCATCAGCTCTATGCCAGTTTTTTTCCTTTCTTGCTTGAGTTCTCTCATTTATTAGCTCTTCAATCTCCTCTTCTAAGAGAGGTATACGCTTCAAATGAAGCAAATCTCTATACCAATCAATTGCTTTTCTATGAAAAATATTAAGCACACCTCCGAGTTCTCTTAAAATTATCTCAGCCTCTCTAATAAGAGAAATTTCCTCTTCCGACGATGGTTTTTTGTCCATTAGGCGATTTAGTTCCTTTATGAATTCGAATATAACACCTATTGCCTTAGCAGTATTGAAGTCATCGTCCATAGCCTCTTCAAATTTAGTTTTTAAAGTTTCAACTAAAGGTTTAAGTTCTATGGTTAGGCTTTTTTTTGAGCCTTTATCAAAAGCCTTCAAATCCTCTATCCTCAGTGAAGTGCTGTAAAATCTGTCGAGCATTGCCTCTGATTCTTTTAGATATTCATGGTCAAACTCGATTGGGCTTCTGTAATGGCTTGAGAGTAAAAACAACCTTAAAGCTTCGGCATCATAAACTTCAAGCAAATCTCTTATATTCAGCACATTACCAAGAGATTTAGACATTTTCTCTTTGTTAATAGTAACGAAACCGTTATGAATCCAATATTTTGCAAAAGGCTTACCTGTGTAAGCCTCTGACTGGGCTATCTCATTTTCATGGTGTGGAAATATCAAGTCTGCCCCGCCTCCGTGAATGTCAAGGGTTTCTCCGATATGCTTCATAGACATGGCTGTGCACTCAATATGCCATCCTGGTCTTCCCTTGCCCCACGGAGACTCCCACCATGGCTCTCCTGGCTTTGATGCCTTCCAGAGCGCAAAATCAAGGGGACTTTTTTTTCTCTCATCAACCTCAACTCTCGCGCCGTGTATTAGGTCTTCTAATTTTTTCTTTGAAAGCTTGCCATACCCAGAGAATTTATCAACAGAAAAATAAACACTCTTTGCCTCTCCCTCGTCAACCTCATAGGCATAGCCCTTTTCTATAAGAGCTTTAATTATTTCAATCATTTCCTGCATGTGTTCCGTTGCTTTAGGCTCTATATCAGCCCTTGCAATGCCTAATCTGTCCATGTCTTTATAATATTCGTTTGTATATTTATCGGCCACTTCTTTCCAAGAGATTCCTTCTTTCTGAGCCCTGTTAATGATTTTGTCGTCTATGTCTGTAAAGTTTCTCACAAATTTTACATCGTAACCTTTGTATCGCAAATACCTGACAATTACATCAAAAACAACAGCACTTCTTGCATGTCCTATGTGACAGAGGTCATAAACTGTAACACCACAGGCATAAATTCCTACCTTTTTATTCTCTAAAGGTTCAAAGTTTTCAACCTTACCAGTCATAGTATTAAAAATCCTCATTCTTCCTCCTCGCTCCGACTTTATAAAAGTATATTTTAAAGCTTGAAAGTTCCTTTTTTAAATCTCTCAATGTCTGTATGTGGTAAAAACAAGGCTGAGACATATTCGTCCATGAAAGTTTTTGAACGGGAAAGGTCAATATAAGTCATCTTATCTGCTATTTCTTCAGCTTTATTTTTCAGTTTTTTGCTTAATAGGCAGAGGATAGCACCTGTAAGGGATGTGTTTCCGAGAAATGTAAATTTATCTTCTTCAAAATTAGGGAGCATTCCGATACTGATTGCATTTTTTATGTTTATAAACTCTCCAAATCCTCCTGCTATATAAACCTTTCCTATTTCCTTCTCCAAGATGCCTACCTCGTGAAGTAAAGTAGAGATGCCCGCATAAATAGCAGCCTTTGCCCGAATTATATTGTCAATATCAGACTGGGAGATATAGCAATTATTGCTTATTGTGAAGCGTAGTTCTTCATCCACCATAGATACATTTTTAGAAGCTTCCTTAATTAGCCTGCCCTTTTGATTAACTATTCCTTTTCTAAAAAGTTCCGCAACAATATCAATCATTCCCGAACCACATATTCCAATAGGTTCTTTATTCCCAATTATCCTTATATTTAAATCGTCCCCTTCAAAGCTAAAGGCCTCTATTGCTCCCTCTGTTGCTCTCATACCACAACTAATTCCACTGCCTTCAAAACAGGGGCCTGCTGAAGTAGAAGCTGTTACGAGCCAGTCTTTGTTACCCACCACAACCTCTCCATTTGTTCCTATGTCAATAAAAAGAGCGACTTCGTCTTCCTCATAAATTCCTGAGGCAAGCACTCCTGAGACAATGTCTCCTCCCACATAGCCTGCCACAGAAGGAACGGTGTATACGGGAACATTCTCTTTAAGGGCAAGCTTTCCTTCAGATGCCTTCCAGAGGGGGTAATTATTAATTACGGGTGTATAGGGTTCTTGTCTTATATAAGAAGGATTTAATCCCCAGAAAAGATGACACATTGTTGTATTTCCTGATATGACAGCATAAAGGATTTTGGCATCTCCGTGTCTGACAGAAAGTGCATTTATAAGGGCATTTATGTCGTCTACAACTGCCTTTCGAAGCTTATTTAATCCAAGCGAATTTTCCTCAGCAAAAATAATTCTTGTAATAACGTCATCTCCGTAAGAAATCTGAGAATTATAACAACTTACATGGTCAACAACCCTTTTTTCTTCTAAGTCAACAAGAGCAGCTACAACCGTCGTTGTTCCAATATCTATGGCAAGGGCATAGGGTCTGTCTTCTTCTCTAAGAAAGCTTATTATTTCGTTATCAACTAAAGCAAAACTCAACTGCCAGCTATTTTTTCGCAGAATATCTCCTAAATTTTCTGCATCATTTCTACTTATAAAAAGTCTTTTTCCCATAGAGGAACAGAGCCTTTCAAAATCTGCCATTGAATCATCAACAGTGGGTGGTTTAATTGACAGCTTTATCTTTTCTACGAGTGGTTCAAAGATAGAGGGCTCAGATTTAAAAATTCTATCAATAAGATTCTGCCGTTGACATGATATTTTGCTGCTTACTGTTATTAATTTTTCTGGAATCTCAATTAATATATCTTCTAAAGGCTGGCTCTGACAGGCAAGTACATAGCCATTCTGCCTTTCTTTGTCGGTAATTCCGAAAAAAGATCTTGAAGTGACAGAACCAGCTAAAATTTTTACTTTGCATCTTCCACAGATTCCCCTACCACCGCAGGAAGCAGGCACAAATATGCTGTTAATCTGCAAACACTCAAGAATGCTCTTACCTGTAGCCTCAAATACTTCTCCAGAGGTTGTTCTAATCAATGGCATGCTTTAAAATTATATCATGAAAGTTCTTATTTATCGCATTGGAGGCTTAGGTGATAGCATTTTAACCTTCCCTGTCATAGAAATACTCAACAAAAAAGGATATGATATTACTGTTTGGGGAAATCCCGAATACTTCATTCTCTGCCGGATGGCAGGTTTCTGTAATAAAGTAACCTTCTATGAGCCTAAAGAGAAATTTGACTTCGCCATCGTATTTTCAAAAAACAGAGCTATAAGTGGTTTTTCAGAAAATTCAATTTACGTAAAACCTATACCTGAAGAGGAAGAATGGGTTGTTAAATGGTATCTGAAAAAACTAAACCTAAGTGAAGAGCCGTTTTCAAATAAGCTTAATTTAGGGCTTAAAGTTGAAAAAAAATCTAACCTTTGCATAATCCATCCTGGAAGTGGCTCAATAAAGAAAGCTCCTGAAAAGACTTTTTTTATTGAACTGGCAAATCTAATCAGAAAAAAAGGTTTTGAAATACTGTTTTTAGTTGGACCTGCCGAGAGAAAAACATGGCAAGAAGGTAAGGACATTTTTTACTCCGATAATATTATCGAAGTCGCCGAGACTCTTCTCAAAGCTTCTTTGTACATAGGAGTTGACAGCGGAATAAGCCATTTAAGTAGCTATCTCGGAGTTCCCTCTATCGTGATTTTCGGCCCTACGAATCCAAAAGTATGGCATCCCATAGGAGTTAAAACACACCTTATAAGAGAAAGCAGCTGTCCTCCCTGTTTTCCAAATACATGCGAAAACAGAAAGTGCCTTGATAAGAATTTTTTAATTGAGCAAGTTATTAATATATTAGAAAAAAATCTTGTATTGGAAAAAAGATACCTGTTATAATCCATGTCGATGCAGCATGCCTCCTTTAATTTTCAGGCAGAACATTTAAGACAATTACTCGATTTTTCGGCAATAGTAAACTCATCCTTAGAAATTGAAGAGATAAGAAAGAAAACAATAGACTACTCTATTAAAATGCTCGATTGTCAAGCTGGAAGTCTACTTCTTTACGATGAATACAAAAATGAGCTTTATTTTGATGTTGCCATCGGAGAAAAAGCGGACAAAATAAAAACCATAAGACTTAAACTTGGCGAGGGCATTGCCGGCTGGGTAGCTCAGAACAGAAAACCTCTTGTGGTCAATGATGTCCAAAATGACCCGAGATTCTTTAAAGGAGCTGACGAGAGAAGTGGCTTCAAAACTGAAAGTATGGTATGCGTCCCAATCATTAACAAAGGAAGGCTAATAGGAGTTCTTCAGGCGATAAATAAAAGAAACAACCTGTTTACAGACTATGATGCCCAACTTCTCGGAACTATCTCAAATCAAGTAGCAATTGCCATAGAGAATGCGAAGTTATACGGAGAGCTAAAAGAAACTTTTTACGAAATTGTTTTTGCCCTGGCCGATACCATTGAAAAAAGAGACCCCTACACAGGCGGTCATACAAAAAGAGTAATGGATTATTGCATTGCCATTGCAAATCAAATGGGACTTGACAGAGATGAAATCGAAAAATTAAAACTTTCAGCCATTCTTCATGATATAGGAAAAATAGGAATAAGAGACTCTATTTTACTAAAAGAGGATAAACTATCTGAAGAGGAGTATTTATCTATACAAAATCATACTATTTATGGGGCAGAAATACTCAAGCATGTTAAAAAACTTAAAGAAATAATACCGGGAGTAAAATATCACCATGAAAAATTTGATGGTTCCGGTTATCCTGAAAAATTAAAAAGAGAGGAAATTCCTCTGATTGCAAGAATTATAGCAGTGGCAGATACCTTCGATGCAATGACTACAGACAGGCCTTACAGAAGAGGACTTTCCTTTGAAATTGCCCTCAAAGAACTTAAAAATAAAGCGGGAACGCAGTTTGACCCTCAGATAGTAGACCATCTAATAGAAGCCTTCAGAAAAGGAGAGCTTATAAAATGAAACTTCGAGTTTTGGGTGCCTCTGGTTCTGATATGCCTGGACAACATCTGACTTCCTTTCTCATAGACGACTGCCTACTTTTTGATGCAGGTGGGGTTACAAATTCTTTAACCCTCAGACAACAGCAGAAAATAAAATACATATTTATAACTCATGCTCATCTTGACCATATCAGAGACATACCTTTTCTTGCAGACAATATAGTAATAAGCGGTCAAAAATCGCAGATAAAAGTCTTTTCTATAAATGACGTAGTTGAGGACATGAAAAAACATCTTCTCAATCAAAGATTATGGCCTGATTTTACAGCTATTCCAAGTAAAAAGAACTCCATACTTAAGCTTGAAAAAATAAAAGAAGGTGAGACCGTCACAATTAATGGTTTTAATATAACTGCAGTTGCCGTACAGCATACAGTGCCCGCTGTTGGTTATCTTGTCCAGAAGGAAAACAAAACTCTTTTCTACACAGGAGATACAGGTCCATCAGAACAGACCTGGAATGCTCTTGGCAAAATTAATCTGGATGCTCTTATTATTGAAGTATCTTTCCCAGATGATTTAAAGGATATAGCTCTTAAAACAGGACATCTAACACCTTCATTACTTTTTGAGGACCTTTCAAGGCTCGAACATCCTCCCCGAAAAATCTACGTAACCCATGTTAAGCCATTTTACAGGAAAAAAATAGAGAAAGAGATAAATTCAGCAAAAAAATACAACATAAAAATTTTAGGCGGCGGAGAGATAATAAAAATCTAAAATTTTACTGGGCCTCTGCAAATATATCGAAAATCTTAAAATTCCTCAAACTCAAGTAATGAGCATGGATAATTAGAAGATATCCTTTCGAATTCAAAGAATACAGTTTTTCTGGCTGGACATTTGATAAAACTTCTAAATTTGCCATTAAAAGATTTCTGAATTGCATTTTCCCAAGTTTTGTCTCTATGTCCAAATTAAGGGGCTTTAATAAGCCAATATTGAAAATCTCCTTAGAAAATTCCTCGGCATCATAAAAATCTCTTGCAAGCTCTGTTAATCGAGCCTTAACTTTTGCGAAAAACTCGCTGTCTCCTTCTTCCTCGAACAATTTAAAGCCTTCCTCGTCAGAAAAGGCTTCGTCAAAAATTATTGTATAGTCTTCTCCCTCCTTCACAATACCAAAGGGATAGTGTTTACAAACATTTGGAATTGCATCAACCTTCCATGTACCGTCATCTCTTAAAAAGACATTTCTGTTGTTGATGCCTATAACTGCAAAAGGAAAGACAGCATTGTCCTGCAGTCCAAACATTACAGGATAATACATTGTAGCAGTTAGTATCTCTGAGTAAGTAAGAGGAACTATTTCTACTTCTTTCATAAAAGAAAAATCTACAGGCATTTTTACTCTTAGCTCTTTGTGAACTTTGCTGTCAAGAGCCACGGCCTTTTTGAATGCTTTCATTATTGCTCTCATCTATTCCCCCTTTTAATCGTAGAACCTTTCATAATTATATCACAGTAAACAGGATTATTATTCCAATCGTAAAGATAAAAAAGGAATGTTTAATTCTTTTTAATAAAAATCCAGCAAGAAGTTAATTAAGTTAGAACTAACAATATTGTGATTGTAGAGTGACATAATATAAAATAAAAAATGGCAGAAGATAAAATTGAACAGTTACGGAAAGAGATTGATGAAATTGACAAAACCCTCCTTGAATTACTGAATCAAAGAGGAAAACTTGCCATAAAAATTGGAGAAGCAAAAAGAAAAAAAGGTCTTCTGTTTTATGACCCTGTAAGGGAAAAAAATATCATAAATAATCTTGTCAAGCTAAACAATGGCCCCTTTCCTGATGAGACCATAAAGAGACTTTTTAGAGAAATTCTATCGGCCACTCTTGCATTACAGGAATCACAGAAAGTCAGCTATCTTGGACCGGAGGGAACTTTCACTCATCTTGCTGCTATAAAATACTTTGGTAGCTTTGTTCAGTTAGAGCCTCTTGAAAGCATAAAGAATATATTTGAATATGTTGAGAAGGGAATTAGTAGATTTGGTGTTGTTCCTATAGAAAACTCAAATGAAGGAACGGTTACTTTAACATTAGACATGTTTATGCAGTATGAAGTAAAAATATCAGGCGAAATAATAATTCCCATATCTCATCATCTTCTTTCCTTAACGGGAGATAAAAAAAGTATCAAAAAAATTTACTCCCACCCCCATGCCAGGGCTCAATGCAGAGAGTGGTTGAACAGGAATATGCCAACTATACCTATTTTTGATGTTTCTTCAACTGCCGAGGCTGCTCGACAAGCATCTTTAAATGAAGAAATAGCTGCCATAGCGAGTGAATTTGCAGCAGAATTATACGGCCTTAAATTCGTAGCAAAGCACATCGAAGATTACAAGCACAACTATACGAGATTTTTCGTATTAAGCAAAAGCTTTCCCGGGAAAACAGGTTCTGACAAGACTTCTATCATGTTTTCTCTTCAAGACAAACCAGGCGCTCTATACAATGCCCTTAAGCCCTTCAAGGATGCAGGAATAAATCTAACAAAGATAGAATCAAGACCGGCAAAAATGAGAAAGTGGGAATACATCTTCTTCGTTGATTTTATCGGGCATATTGAAGACCAAAAAGTCCAGGAAACACTAAATGAGATAAAAAAATACTGTATTGAGCTGGTGCACTTAGGGTCTTATCCAATTTTTGAATAAAAAGGAGGAAAAAAATGATTAAACCGCTTCCCTATGTGGAAAAAATTCAGCCTTATGTTCCTGGCAAACCAATAAAAGAAGTGGAAAGGGAGCTTGGTATCAAGAAGGCTGTAAAACTCGCCTCCAATGAAAATCCTTTAGGTCCTTCTCCAAAGGTCATTAGAGCTATCAATGAGTTCCTCTCTCAACCTGAAGAATTAGCCAGATATCCAGAAGGAAGCGGATATTATCTCAAGAATGCCCTATGCGAAGTCTTCTCAAGAAAAAATACCCCTATAACTCATGATGAGATAATCCTCGGTAATGGCTCAAATGAGCTCATAGACATCGCTGTAAAAACTTATATAGGTCCTGGAGATGAGGCAATAATGGCAAAACCATCCTTCATAGTATATTCTATGAGCGTGACAGCTCAGGGAGGAATTGCCAAAGAGTTACCACTTAAAGACTGGCGACACGACCTTAAGGGAATGCTAAATGAAATTACAGAAAAGACCAAAATTGTTTTTATCTCCAATCCGAATAATCCTACAGGAACAATGAACCATAGAGATGAATTTGAAGATTTCATGAGAGAATTACCCGATGGAGTTCTTGTAATAATGGACGAAGCTTATTATGAATATGTTAAAGACCCAGACTATCCTGATACACTTAAATATTTTAAAGACGGTAGAGATATTTTAATTCTGAGGACTTTCTCAAAAGCATATGGACTTGCAAGCCTCAGAATAGGTTATGGCATTGCTAAAGCAGAAATAATAAGAGAAATGAACAGAATACGAGAACCCTTTAACACAAACACGATTGCTCAGATTGCAGCAGAAGCGGCACTTAAGGATGAAGAGCATTTACATAGGGTATTAAGCTTAAATGAAGACGGCAAGAGATATCTATATGAGGAACTTGATAAGCTTCCCCAAATAAAATATCTTCCTACACAGACAAATTTCATATATATAATTTTACCGGATGGCAAATCTTCAAAGGAGATTTTCGAGTTTCTACTAAAGGAGGGCGTTATAATCAGACCCGTAGGACCACGGGAGATTAGAGTTACGATAGGCTTAAAAGAGGAGAATGAAGCTTTTGTTAAAGCTATAAATAAGTTTTTCAAAAGGGAGGGTTAATAATGGATATTATAGTATTAAAACCAGAGGTAAGCGATGAACAAATTGAAAAAATCGTAAAAAAGCTTGAGGCAAAAGGACTTAAGCCTCATGTGTCCAGGGGAACAGAGAGAACCATAATCGGCGTCATTGGAGATACCTCAAAGGTCACAGAAGATGAAGAAAATGCAATAAGAGCCATTCCTGGAGTTGAAGATGTAGTAAGAATTCTGAAACCCTACAAATTAGCAAGTAGAGATTTTAAGAAAACCGATACAGTCATTAAAATTGACAGCATTGAGATTGGAGGCAAAAAAATTCACGTCGCCGCAGGTCCCTGTGCTGTTGAAAATAGGGTGACTCTCTTAGACATAGCAGAAAAAATTAAATCTGCCGGAGCAACATTTCTTAGAGGCGGAGCTTTTAAACCCCGCACATCTCCCTACTCTTTTCAGGGACTTGGCATTGAAGGGCTTAAATATCTTAAAGAAGCAAAGGAAAGAACAGGCCTGCCCATAATCAGTGAGATTATGGACCCCAGAGACATAGATGTAATTATCGAATATGTAGACATAATTCAAATTGGCACAAGAAACATGCAGAACTTCAAACTTCTCATGGAAGTAGGTTCTGTTGACAAACCTGTTCTTTTAAAAAGAGGCATGTCCGCCACAATAAAAGAGCTTTTAATGGCTGCAGAGTATATACTTTCACGGGGTAATGACAAAGTTATACTCTGTGAGAGAGGCATAAGGACTTTTGAAACAGCTACAAGAAACACTCTTGACCTCAGTGCGGTTCCACTTCTTAAATCTCTAAGTCATCTACCTGTAGCCGTAGACCCAAGTCACGGTGTAGGCAAAAGAGACCTGGTTATACCAATGGCAGTAGCTTCAGTCGCTGCAGGCGCTGATATGTTGCTTATAGAAGTCCATACTAATCCTGAAGAGGCTCTATCAGATGGTGAACAATCTCTTACACCTCAAATGTTTACTGAAATGATGCAGAAAGTCTCAGCCGTTGCAAAGGCAATCGGCAGGGAAGCTTGATGCAAAAGGAACATTTTTGTGCCGTATCAATAATTGGCGTTGGTCTGATAGGAGGCTCTTTAGCATTAGCCTTAAAAAATCAGGGGATAGCAACAACTATTATCGGCTATGGAAGGGATAAGAAAAGACTTCAAGAGGCAACAAGACTTGGCATAATAGATTGCTTTACCAATTCCCTAAAGGATGCGGCGTCAGCAGAACTCATAGTTTTAGCAACCCCTCTTGGAACTTTTGAGAAAATTCTGAAGGAAATATCCTCTTTTCTAAAACCTAATTCTATTATCATGGATGTAGGAAGCGTTAAACTCCAAGTTGTTAGACTTTTTGAAAATATACTGCCTGACAGTGTCAATTTCATACCAGCTCATCCCATAGCTGGGTCAGAAAAGACAGGATTTGAAAATGCAAGACAAGACTTATTTAAGAATGCAAAAGTAATAATCACTCCTACAGAAAGAACAGATAAAACTGTTCTTAAAAGAATAATAAAAATGTGGCAAGCTACAGGCGCATCTACAGAGTTGATGAGTGCAAAGGAACACGACCTAATTTATGGTCTTATGAGTCATTTGCCCCATCTGCTTGCATTCTGCATGGTCAATACTGTTGATATAGTAAGTGATAATCTAATAAAATATGCTGGTTCTGGTTTTAAGGATTTTACGAGAATTGCCATGAGCTCACCAGAAATATGGAAAGATATATTTTTGATGAACAAGGAGAACATTCTAAAAATGCTTGATTTATTCATTAAAGAAATTGAAAAAATTAAGACATTTATTACGGAAGAATCAAAAGAAAACGAAATAATAAACTACATTTTAAGGGCAAAAAAACTCAGAGAGCAGATATAGTTAATGAAAAAACTTTATTTATCCGGAAACGAGGCAATTGCATACGGATTAGTTCAAGCAGGAGTTAGATTTATCAGTGGCTATCCAGGAACTCCTTCAAGTGAGATAGTTCCTGCGGCACAAAAAATAACTAAAAACGTAGATATCAGAGCATTTATAGACTGGGCTATAAATGAAAAAGTTGCCTATGAAGTTGCCTTATCTGCAAGTCTCTCAGGAATCCCCTCTGCAGTTACAATGAAGCAGGTAGGACTTAATGTGGCAATGGACCCGTTTATGAACTCTGCCTATGTGGGAACAAACTCTGCCATGGTGCTTGTAAGCGTTGATGACCCTGGACCACACTCATCTCAGACTGAGCAGGATAGCCGCCTTTTTGCAATGGCTGCAAAGATACCCGTCTTTGACCCTTCCAACGTTCAAGAAGCCTATGATTTTTCAAAAAAAGCAGTTGAACTGAGTAAAAAATACGGAATTCCCGTGATGCTTCGGAGCACAACA
The DNA here is from genome assembly GCA_002339325.1 of Nitrospiraceae bacterium UBA2600. GTDB lineage: Bacteria > Nitrospirota > Thermodesulfovibrionia > Thermodesulfovibrionales > Thermodesulfovibrionaceae > Thermodesulfovibrio. Next base: position 181,825 of record DDKK01000001.1, read on the forward strand.
AGAGTTTCTCACGGAAGAGCAGATGTTGAACTTAAGGAAAATTTTATAAATGAGCCACTTATAGCTCAATTTAAAACTCTGAAAGACTGGGATAAAAAACTCTGGCGTTATGCAGGCACACCTCGTCAGAGACTTATTCTTCATGCTACTTTAAATGAGAAAATTGCTGAAATAGAGAGGGAAAATGAGCTAAAATTCTTTTTTAACGGTGATATTCTTATTGTTTCAAGTGGAGCAGTTTTTTCCTATCTCTATGAATTGATTGAAGAGTATGGATTACAAAATAAGTTGACTTTAGCTAAGGCAGACATGCCGTATCCTCTTAAAAGGTCTTGTTTTTCAGGCTACGGAAGAGTGATTACCGTAGAGGAGTCCATGCCTGTAATTGAGTTACAGTTATGTAGTGAAGGTAGAAGAAACGGAGTTGTGCCAAAGCAAGGAGAGCTCACCCCTGAGGTTTGTGAGGAAATCTTAGAGAGAATCGGATTGATAAAACGGAGCAAAACCATAACGGTTCCTCCATTAAAAAGACCATCTCTATGTCCAGGCTGTGCTCACAGAATTGCTCTTTATGCAGTAAAGAAAGTTTTCGGCAAAAAATCTATCTATGCAGGAGACATAGGATGTTACACCCTCGCACTTAATTTCGGAGTTACAGATACAGTTTTATGTATGGGAGCAAGTGTCTCCTTTGGTTTTGGTTTTAAAAAAACCTTTCAATTAGCTGGAATTGAGCAGGATGTGGTATCAGTAATAGGTGATTCAACCTTTTTCCACACAGGGCTTCAGCCACTTGTTGATGCAGTTCACTACAGAGTTCCTTTTTTAACAGTCATACTTGACAATAAAACAGTAGCAATGACAGGAAATCAGAAAACCCTTTCTGATGAAGTAAGTTCCTCCGGTGAGCCAGTAACCCCTATATCTATTGAGAATATTGTAAGAGGTATCGGAGTTAACTTTGTTCAAAACTTAGACCCCTATGATTTCACCTCTTCAGTGAAGGCTTTAAAGGAAGCAAAGAAGTTTCTTAAGGAGAAAAATGAGCCAGCCGTTATAGTTTTCAGACACCTATGTATAAACACAAAAGAAGGACTAAGTGCTAATCCAAAGTATAACTTAACCATAGATAAAGAGCTTTGCAAAGGCTGTAAATTATGTATCACAGAGTTTGAATGTCCAGCAATAGTATTCAATGAAGAAGAAAGCAAAGCAGACATTGACCAATTACTGTGTATAAAATGCGGATGCTGTGTCCATGTTTGCCCGACAAAAGCGATTCGTTGGATATAATATTTAAAAAACGGAGGATTGAAAATGTTAGTAGAATACATTGAGGAAGCTTTAAGAAGAGCGAAATATGAAATTATAGAAGATGAAGAGCCTTATTATGGAGAAGTTTCCGAACTACCAGGAGTATGGGCAACTGGAAAAACACTTGAGGAGTGTAGAGAAAATTTAAAACAAACAATTGAAAGCTGGATTATTATTAGTATTAAAAAGGGGTTACCGTTACCTAAGCTTGGTAATTTAGAAATTAAGGATTTTGAGGAGTGCGTAGTTTAAGTGAGTAAACTAACCTTACTCAGTAGTTATTACAAAATAAGTTGTCTTTCGCTCATAATAGATTTTTTGACAATTCCGAATTCGCTTCGCTATAGCCGCAAAACTCGCCTTTCAGGCTCAAACAGTTGCGCCTATTTTACGCTTCGCTCATCTGGAATTGTTACCAAAAAATCTCTAAATCGCTCAAGCCAACTTATTTTTAAAGGGAATGGCTAAAATCGGAAAATTAGGAAGGATTAAAGCTCTATGAAACTCGTAATACTTGGTAAAGGTGGACAAGGAGTTATATTTTTCTCAAGAGCAATTGCTCAGGCAGCAATCAAAAAGGGAGTGTCTGTTCGCTCAACAGAGATAAAAGGAATGGCAAAAAAAGGAGGCACTGTTGAGATTCATATGAAAATTAACGAGGGTATGAGCGGACTTGTCAGAAGGGGAACGGCAGACATGGTTATTCTACTAAGTGAAGACTTACTACCTTATGCGAAAACCTTCGGAGAAAATATCTTTACCTTTAACGAAGATGAGATAAATACAGCAATTGCAACTGTGCCTATGAGATATGTTAACACTTTCCTGCTTGGAGTTTTTGTAAAAAGAACAGCACTCTTTGAATGCGAAGATTTCATAAATACTCTCGATGAGGAAAACAAAAAATCATTCATAAAGGGGTGTGAGTATGTTCAATCCTGAAAGAGAAACTATGCCAAGAGAAGAGATTGAAAAACTAAAGCTTACCCATTTAAGGAAAACTCTTAGATTTCTTAAAAACTCTCGCTCAAAATTAAAGGAAAAATACAAGGGCATAGAGCCTGAAGACATCCTTAGCCTTGATGACCTAAAAAGCCTTCCCTTCACAACAAAGGATGACTTAAGAGATTGCTACCCCTTTAACCACATTGCCGTTGAGCCATCAGAGTGTGCAAGAATGCACATGAGCTCTGGCACAACAGGTGTGCCTGTAATAAATGCGATGACAAAGAATGATATCTTCCAGTGGGGAGAGATAATGGCAAGATGCCTTGCAGCTGCTGGACTGACTGAAAAAGACAAGATTCAAATTATGCCTTCCTTCGGACTTTTCAACGGTGGCTTTGGATTTCACTACGGTGCTGAGCGTCTTGGCTGTTTTATAGTGCCTGCAGGTGCTGGAAGGTCACTCATGCAACTCAAACTTATTAAAGACCTCGGAGTTACTGCTTTTGGTGCCATTGCATCCTATCCTGCAAGACTCATAGAGGTTGCAAAAGACAATGGGTTTGATTTTCGTGAGACAAAACTCAGAGTTGCCATACTTGGTGCTGAGACATGGTCTGATGAATATAGACACAGAATTGAATCGGAGATGGGAATTAAAACCTTTGATATTATAGGGCTTACTGAGACAGGAGGCGTAGGTCTCGGTATTGACTGTGAAGCAAGGTCAGGAATTCATGTATGGGAAGACCACTACATCTTAGAGATTATTGACCCAGAGACAGGGCAGCCTCTTGGTATTGGAGAAGAAGGGGAGATGGTAATTACAACACTCACCCGTGAGGGACTTCCTCTCATAAGATATCGCACGAGAGATATATCAAGATTGATTTCCCTTGAAAAATGCACCTGTGGAAGAACTCATCTGCGTGTTGACAGAGTTAAAGGCAGAACTGATGACATGCTTAAAGTTAAAGGTGTAAACTTCTATCCTTCACAGGTAGAACAGATATTATTAAAATACAAAGGGCTTTCACCTTATTATCAGCTGGTTATAGAGACACTCAAAGGTAAGGATGACATGACAATAATTGTTGAGAAGGCTGATAACGGTGTTACCCAACGAGAACTCGAACAGCTTGACCTTGAACTTTATGATTTCTTAGGTTTTAGGAGTAAAATTCAAATTGTTCCTGAAGGAACTATCCAGAGAGTGCCGGGTAAAGCTATAAGAATTATAGATAAGCGTAAGAAGGCTTAGCAACTTATGTTACCAGAACGATTATCGGTGGAGATTACTACGCGATGTAATCTCCACTGTAATATATGCCCTAAACAAAGTCCTAACTATCACCAGCCTGAAATGGATATGGATATTGAATTGTTCAAAAAACTCACGCCCATTTTTAGTAATATTCACAGTCTTGTTTTAAGCGGAATAGGCGAACCTCTTTTACATGAAGAACTTGAATCTTTTATTGCTCTTGCCAGAGATAAAATGGCAGAGAATACTAAAATAGGCTTTCAGACAAATGGAGTCTTGCTCACCGACTACAGAATGAAAGAGCTTTTAAAAGCAGGCCTCAATAAGATATGCGTTTCCATAGACAGCATAATTCCCATAAATGGATTACATGAGCCTGAATTTGCAAGAAGAGCCCTTGAGGTAATACATCGTGCTAAAAGAGATAGTAAAATAGTTCTTGAAAGCGGAATTCAGATTGTAATGACCAAAAATAACCTTTCCGAGATTATTCCAACACTGGTTACTGCAATAGATTATAGTATAGATTTCGTTATTATTTCTCATCTAATTCCCTATTCAAAGGATGCAACCAATCTGGTTGTATACGAGACAAATAATGAAGACTCAGTAAAAGTTTTCAAAAAATGGCTGAATAAATTGACCCAAAAAGGATATAAACTTGAAGACTGGATGGAGCAGATGAAGCGAAAGGCAATGCCTGAATTTTTCCCTGAAGAAAATGAACCGCTCAAACTATTTAAATCTATGTATGAGGAAGCAGAGAAAAAAGGACTAACTCTAAATATGAACAATCTCATTAATAGAGATGATGCCCTCATTACGGATGTTCAAAAAATTCTTAAAGAAGTCTCATTGATAGCAAGAAAAAACAAATTATCCATTCAGATTCCAGGAACAAATCCTCTTCCAAAGAGAAGATGTGATTTCCTTGAGGAAAAATGTATGTTCATAGGAGTTGATGGAGAAGTCTCACCATGCTATTTCCTCTGGCATGATTTCACCTGCTATATTGGAGGGCTTAAAAAATCTGTGAAAAGATGGTCTTTTGGAAACATAAAAGAAAAAGAAACTGCTTTAATATACAATTCCTCTGAGTATATTGATTTCTATGAATCTGTCCTCAAGTATGATTTCCCCTATTGCTACGATTGTAATTTTGCCCTCTGCGACTTAATGGAGCTTGAAGACTTTGTCTATGACTGTTACACAAACACAGTGCCCTGTGGTGCATGCCTTTGGTGCGGCGGATTGTTTTACTGTATGATATAATTGAAAAAAGCTTTTAGAAAGGAGGGTGCGGCATGAAAATTTTAAGAATCAACATGACTAATTTATCGGTCCGTTTTGAAGAACTTGGTGAGTATGAAGGACTTGGAGGAAGAGCTCTGACATCTGCGATTATATCAAAGGAAGTAGACCCTCTCTGCCATCCTCTTAGTGCTGATAACAAGCTTGTTATCGCCTGCGGACTTCTTGGTGGAACAGCTGCAGCCATGTCTGGAAGAGTATCTGTTGGTTGCAAAAGCCCTCTTACAGGAGGCATTAAAGAGGCAAATGCAGGTGGACAGGCTGGACAGGTGATGGCAAGACTTGGAATTGCAGCCATTGTTCTTGAGGGAAAACCTAAAGAAGAAGGAACATACAAAATTTACATCAACAAAGAAGGTGCAAAAATTGAAAATGATAATACCCTTAAGATGCTTCCTAATTACGACCTTGTTGAAAAAATCAAAAAGGAATTTGGAGAAAAAATCGCCTGCGTAAGCATTGGCCCTGCTGGTGAGATGAAGCTATCAGGAGCTTCTGTAGCAGTAACTGATATGGAGCTCAGACCTACGAGGCATGCAGGCAGAGGTGGCGTTGGTGCAGTAATGGGTTCAAAGGGAGTAAAGGTTATTGTCCTTGATGATGCGGGAACAACTCCGAGACAACCAAAAAATCCAGAGGCCTTTAAAGATGCAAATAAACGATTTGTTGCAGGACTACAAAAACATCCTGTTACAGGACAAGGGCTACCTGCATACGGAACAAACGTTTTAACAAACATAGTAAACGAGGTTGGTGCATATCCAACCTACAACTTTAAAGAAGGTCGCTTTGCAGGAGCAAGAAAGATAAGCGGAGAGGTTCAGGCAGAACTTGAAAAACAAAGAGGTGGGAACCCCACACATGGTTGCCACCGTGGATGCGTTATTAGGTGTTCAGGAATTTATCACGACAAAGACGGACACTATCTTACAAAACAGCCTGAGTATGAAACCGTGTGGGCACTCGGCGGAAACTGTGGAATAGATGACATAGACAAAATTGCCATGATGGATTACCTATGCGACAACTATGGAGTTGACACCATTGAGATGGGTGCTACAATTGGAGTTGCTATGGAGGCAGGAATTCTTAAATGGGGCGATGCGGACGGAGCAATTAATCTCTTACACGAAATAGGCAAGGGAAGCTACCTTGGAAGAATAATAGGCAATGGTGCAGCCTTTACGGGAAGAGCTTTCGGTGTTGAGAGAGTTCCCGTTGTAAAAGGACAGGCACTTCCTGCCTATGACCCAAGAGCAGTGCAGGGTATTGGTGTTACTTATGCTACAAGCCCTATGGGCGCAGACCACACAGCAGGATACTCAATTGCTCTGAATGTCCTCAAAACCGGTGGCTTTGTTGACCCGCTGAAACCTGAAGGGCAGGTTGACCTCTCTCGTAACCTTCAGATTGCAACAGCCTTTATAGATTCAACAGGTATGTGTCTTTTCATTGCCTTTGCTCTTCTTGACCAGCCTGAGACAAATCAGGCTTTGGTTGACATGATAAATGCTTTCTACGGCTGGGATATGAAGGATAGCGATGTTGTTGAGTATGGGAAAAAGGTTCTCAAATTTGAAAGAGATTTTAACATCCGCGCAGGTTTTACAAAGCAGCATGACAGACTCCCCAGATTCTTCTACAAAGAGCCTATTCCTCCTCACAATGTAGTATTTATGGTAAAGGATGAAGAACTTGACCAGCTTTTTAACTGGTAAAAATTAAATTTAAGGGTGGCTATTGCCACCCTTTTTTAAATCTATGAGGATAAAAGTAAAACTCTTCGGCGGCTTAAGTTCACAAAGGGATTTTTCAAAAAACGAAGAAGGGGATATTCTTCTTGAATTATCAAAGCCTGTTACAGTAGCTCAGTTAATAGAATTGTTAGAATTAAATAAAAAACCTTTCATAGTTGTTCTGAACGGTGTAATTCTGAACGAACTTTCAACTCAGATAGATAGCAACTCTGAATTAAGCCTTTTCCCTCCTATTGCAGGTGGTTAATTCAGTCATCAAATGGTAAATCTGAAAGACCTTTTTGTAACCTTTTTAAAACTTGGTCTTACTGCCTTCGGCGGACCTGCAATGGTTGCATACATAAGAGAAGTTGCCGTTGAGAGAAAACAGTGGCTTGACGAAAAGACTTTTCACGGAGGCATTGCTCTTGCTCAGGCAATTCCTGGGGCAACGGCTATGCAGGTTGCAGCCTATGTGGGACTTAAAACAAGAGGAATATTAGGAGGGTTAGTAAGCTTTGTAGGCTTCGGTATGCCAGCCTTCTTGTTAATGCTTTTTTTGTCTTTCTTGTATGAGAAAACTCGTTCGGTTTCTGAAATTATATCTGTATTTATGGGGCTTCAAATAGTTGTAGTGGCAATTATTGCCAATGCCTTTTTAATGTTTACCAAGCCTATTTTAAAATCAAAGGGAGAACTTTTGATTGCATTCCTCTCTTTTCTTCTTTTTACTTTAAAATTTAATCCGTTTCTGATAATTCTAATCTGCCTTTTACTTTCTCAACTTATTTTCAAAGAAGAGACGATTAAAATTGAGAATAACTCAAAAAAGGTCAACTTAAGAGGAATGGCAATTCTGCTTATAGCCCTATTATTTTTGCTTTTACTTCTTTTTATATCTGATAAAACTCTTTTTAATATTGCCATAACAATGATTAAAATAGACTGCTTTGCCTTTGGCGGAGCGTATGCATCACTACCCCTCATGTTACATGAATTTGTCGACAGGCTCAAGTGGATTGATGAAAAGACTTTCATGGACGGAATTGCACTTGGCCAGATAACTCCTGGCCCTATTGTAATTACCGCAACATTTGTTGGTTATCTTTTGAAAGGTTACATTGGTGCAATAATCGCCACCTTAGCCATTTTCTCTCCTTCTTTTTTAATTATGGCTTTAGCCTCTGAAATAGATGGAAAAATTAAAAATTCAAAAATATTCAGTCGGGCCAAAAAAGGACTTATTGCTTCTTTTTCGGGACTTCTTCTTTTTGCTACGATTAAATTTGCATATACTTTAGAATGGAATTGGATAAAACTATTATTTTTATCCGTAAGCATCTTCTGTCTGATTAAAAAGATAAACATTCTCTATGTAGTAATCATTGGAGCAACTATATCGGCCTTCGTCTTTAAATAAAAAATCACAAAATGCTATTTTTTAGTTTTTTTAATCAATACTCCAAAACTTACAAATCGAAACTTCCGTCTAACGCAAGCATTACAGGAACTTCAATTATTTTAATTTTTTGATTCTTATAATTGAAATTTTTTGCCTATTGGAATTAGTTCCGATGCAGCAATTAAGCATGCCTTAATTATCAAATTTTCAGGGATAGCTTCATAAATATTTCCTCTAAACTGAATGGTTCTGCATTCTTCATCACCACATACACTACAACACTGTGACTGTCCTGTTTCTGCACCAATCCATACCTCAAGAGGCTTACCGTTAATCAGTATAAGATTGGAAATTAAAGGGTTTTTATTGAATTCTGTATCGGTTAATTCATTTTTTTCTAATAAGACTTCAATATTAAAGAACTTAAGAGCTTCTCTAAGCTTGGTGTAAGCCTTCTCAATTTCTAATCCCGTATCTACACATCTTGGACATGTAGTATTATTTTGAACAAGTCTCTGCCATCTGATGATTAGTTTTTCCATATAGATAATAAAAATATTTTATAAGAAAAAATAATTTTATGCAATATTATAAAGCGATTTTTAATTTTGATATAAAAATAATTCAATTTAAATACATTGAAAGAAATTCAATTTTTTAATAAGTTATTAAAATTAACTGATAAACTTATAATAAAGGCTTTTTATCCTATCGAAATAATGTTAAATTGTGATAAAATTTAAGTTATGAAAGAAATTAGAAAACAGCTCATGGACAGGGTTTTAAACTGGATTGCCTCGCACGATGATGAACCACCCTATCTTCTGATTGACAGAGAAATTCTAAGAGATAAAATTTATACCATCGGGAAAGGCATACTAAATTCGAAAGTTTTCTATGCAGTAAAGGCTAATCCAGATATTGAAGTGCTTAGATTTTTAAATGAATTCAACGTAGGATTTGAAATTGCGTCAGAAGGAGAACTTGCCATTCTTCAGGAACTAAACGTATCGGCAGACCGAATAATAACGAGCAATCCCATAAAAACTTTCAAATTTTTAAAGGCCGCTGTTGACTACGGTATTGATTATTATGCCTTTGACTCCATTGCTGAAGTTGATAAAATGGCAAAATACGCTCCTTCAAAAAAGGTTTATGTAAGACTTACTGTGCCTAACGAAGGAAGTGAATGGCCTCTCAGTAAAAAATTCGGCGTTGAAATTGAAGAAGCTGTTGAACTTATGATTTATGCCAAAAAAAGAGGGCTTAAGCCTGTTGGAATTACCTTCCACGTAGGTTCTCAGTGTAGCAATATCTATAACTGGCATACAGCCATTGATAAAGCCCGGCAAGTAAAGGAATTGGCTCAGAAAGAGGGAATTTCAATCGAAATGCTCAATATAGGTGGAGGTTATCCTATTGAATATTTAAAAAAAGTTCCTGATATAGAGACTATTGAGAGTAAAATCGACTCTCTCCTTCAAAAGAGTTTTCCCGGCACAGACATTTTTATAGAGCCTGGAAGAGCTGTTGTAGGTGATGCGGGAGTATTTGTAGCAAAGATAATTGGAAAAGCAAAAAGGGGAGATGAAAACTGGCTTTACATAGATGTGGGAGTATTCAACGGACTGATGGAAAGCATAGGAGGCATAAAATATCAATACATTGTTGGAAGTAGAGGAGAAGAGAAGGAATGGACCATTGCAGGTCCAAGCTGTGATAGTTTTGACGTAATTGACAGAGGAGTTGTCCTGCCTGAACCAGATGTAGGCAGTCTCATACTAATTCTCTCTGCAGGAGCTTACACTGTATCATATGCCTCAGAGTTCAATGGATTTTCCATACCAAAAACATTCTTAATATAGGAGGAATAGAATGATTAGATTTTTTGAAAAAGACCCTTATGCACCGATACAGTATACCTATGAAGTGGAAAAAATTCTCTACAAAGGAAAAAGTCCGTTTCAGGATATAATGGTCTTCGAAAACCCCTATTTTGGCAGAGTTCTTGTGCTTGACAATGTTGTTCAACTTACTGAAAGAGATGAATTCATATACCACGAAATGCTCACTCATGTGCTTATGCACTCTCATCCAGAAGCAAAAAAAGTGGCTGTAATAGGTGGTGGAGACGGTGGTGCCGTAAGGGAGGTTCTAAAGCATGATTGCGTTGAAAAGCTATATTTTATTGAGATAGACGAAGAAGTAATAAAAGTATCAAAACAGTTCTTTCCAACAGTTTCCTCTGCCATTGATGACCCAAGAGTAGAGATAAAATGCATGGACGGAGCAGAGTTTATAAAGTCTATGGAAAACTCACTCGACGTTATAATTGTTGACTCTACAGACATTATTGGTTTTGCAAAAAGCCTCTTTACCGTGGAATTCTTCAAATCTGTTCGAGATGCTCTTACGGAAAAAGGCATGTTTGTTACACTCTCCGAATCCCTTATCTTCCATAAAGAGCTTGTATATGAAGTTCAAAGCTCAATGAAGCTGATATTCCCGATTGTTGACCTTTACACAGCAAGTATTGCCACCTATGCAGGAAACTGGTGGACTTTTTCGGTTGGTTCGAAAGCTCTTGACCCTCGTGAACCAAGAAAACCCTTTAAAGTAAATACAAAACTTTACACTTCTGAGCTTCATAAAAGCTGCTTTATTCCAAAAGATATTTACAGCAAACTAATGAGCAAACAGTTAGACTGGTAGGAAAAAAGCGAGAGGTCAACGAAGTATATCTCCTTACACTACAATCTGTAATTCCGAGCCGAGCGAAGCGAGCCCTGAGCCGTAGGCGAAGGGTCTGCGAGGAATCCCCAGATTTTTCAACCTCGGGCTTTGCCCTAGGGATGACCCTACAGGGCAGATTCCTCACTCCCATTGAGGGCGCTCGGAATTACCTTTAATAATTGAACAGTCTCTAAATACATGATTACCTTACTGTAATTGAAAACTTTCTACAAAAATGTAGAAGCATACAAAATTGTCATTATTATTATTTCCAAAAACCTATAAATTTCAATAACTTTCCCTCTGGCACAGAATTCGCAAATACTCTAAAAAAACTAAATGGAGGTGCTGTTATGAGAAGTTTTAAGATTTTGTTGGTGCTTTTGTTCTTACTGGTTTCCTTTTCCCTTACCATGGCAGAGGAAGTTAAAAAAGAAGAGGGAAAGAAAGAAGAGGAAAAGGTTACTGGAAGCGTATCGCTTGGAGCTTACAACAGGTATATTTTCAGAGGTTATGAACTAAGTTCTGGTAGCGTTGTTATTCAGCCTTCAGTAACTCTTTCCTACAAGGGTTTTTCTCTAAACTACTGGGGCAATATTGACACAAATGAAAAGAAAACACAGAGTTTCGTTCCTGACAGACCGGGCAGCAAAAGCTTCAACGAATCGGACATTACTCTTAGCTATACCCATTCGTTCGGACCCCTATCTCTCACTGGAGGTTACATTTATTATGGTACGAAATACACTGACGAGACTGAAGAGCTTTTTATAAGTGCAAGTTACGACATAATCTCTAAACCAACTCTTACGATTTATCGGGATATTACAACATATCCAGGCACTTATGTAAATCTCTCTTTCTCCCATTCCTTTGAAGTTTATAAGGATATTACCTTAGACCTTGCTGCATCCTTTGGTTATTTCAAAGGTGATGACAACTACTGGAGAACCTATGAAAGTAGCACAGGCGAGTATACGGGAAAGAAATACAACGGCTTTCACGATGGTAAGCTTCAGGCAGGATTTACTATCCCTGTTATGAAAAATCTAACTGTTCAGCCTGTGGTTCAATACTGGTTTCCTCTTTCTAACAAGGCGAAAAGAATTGTTGACGGAAGCTCTTACAATCCTAACGGACATCTTGATGATACGTGGGTCGTAGGATTAGGTGTAACATTTAGCTTTTAAAGGAGGTAAAAAATGAAAAAATTGATGAGTCTTCTAATTGTAATTATTATGATGTTGATTATCTCGGCAAATCTTGTATTCTCAGAGGTAGAAACACCTGCTCAGCCTCAAGCTGAGCAGGCACAGCCTCAACCAAAGCTTGATTCGGGCGATACGGCATGGATGATTGTGGCAACAGCTCTTGTAATGCTTATGACTGTGCCAGGGCTTGCCCTCTTTTACGGTGGTCTTGCAAAAAGAAAAGATGTTCTTAACACTATTGCTATGAGCTTTGTTGCCTACTGCTTGGCAAGTTTTATATGGATAGCCTATGGATACAGTTTAGCTTTCTCTGGTGACATAGCTGGCATAATTGGTTATCTCGATAAAGCTTTTTTAAGCGGAGTAACAGTCAGCTCTCTGCAGGGAACAATACCGGAGGTTCTCTTTTCAGTGTTTCAACTTACCTTTGCTGCAATAACTGTTGCACTTATAAGTGGTGCATATATTGAGAGGATGAGGTTTTCCGCATGGGTTCTTTTCACAATACTATGGGTAAGCCTTGTATATGTGCCAGTTGCCCATTGGGTATGGGGAGGAGGATTCCTCGCCAAAATGGGTGCTCTTGATTTCGCAGGAGGAACTGTTGTTCACATCAATGCAGGAATAGCAGCACTTGTTGGAGTTTTTATACTTGGTAAGAGAAAAAACACGCTTTTAGTCCCTAACAATTTAACACTTGTATCAATTGGCGCAGCACTGCTATGGTTTGGATGGTTCGGTTTTAATGCAGGGAGCGCCGCTGCTTCAAACGGTCTTGCGGCTCAGGCATTCATGAATACAAATATTGCTACCGCCGTTGCAGCTCTTGCTTGGATGTTTACTGAATGGTCCGTAACTAAGAAACCTACCGTGCTTGGAATAGCCTCTGGAATGATTGCAGGTCTTGTGGCAATCACACCTGCCGCAGGATTTGTTAATATAACAGGTTCGGTGATAATTGGTGCCATCGCAGGTTTTATATGTTACTTCAGCGTAACTGCTATTAAACCAAAACTCGGATACGACGATGCTCTTGACGTATTTGGAATTCATGGAGTTGCCGGAATAATAGGTGCAATACTTACAGGAGTGTTTGCTGACCCGTCGATTAATGAAGCAGGAAAGGGTCTTCTTTATGGAAATCCAGGGCAGTTATGGATACAGGCTATAAGTGTAGTTGTAACAATAATTTACACAGCTATAATGACTGCGTTAATATTTTTAGTTATGCGTATATTCATGAAATTTAGAGTCTCTGAAGAGGAGGAAATTATAGGATTAGACTCATCACAGCACAGTGAAAGGGCCTATAATCTATAAGGAAAGGAGGAATAAAATGAAAAAAATTGAAGCCATAATTAAACCCTTCAAGTTTGAGGAAGTCAAAGAAGCGCTTGTTCTATCCGGCATTCAGGGAATGACCGTAACAGACGTAAAAGGCTTTGGCAGACAGAAAGGTCATGTAGAGATATACAGAGGCTCTGAACTTGAGGTGCTTTTCATTCCTAAAATAAAAATTGAAGTCGTTGTGCCTGACAGTCTGGTAGAAAAGGTGGTTAAGGTAATTCAAGAAAAAGCTTACACAGGCAATGTGGGCGATGGAAAAATATTTATTATTCCCGTTGAAGATGCTGTGAGAATAAGGACAAACGAAAAGGGAGAGCAGGCAATATAAAACAAATCAAATGGGGCAGACATTCATGTCTGTCCCCATCATTTTAATTCTCTGTAAGTATTTCGGTGTGCTATAATCTTTAAAGTATGGAAAAACTGAATAATCTAAAAAAAATTTTTAAAAAATACAACATTGCCCTTGCATACATCTTCGGTTCTCAGAAAGACAATGCCATAAAACTTCTCCAATCAAAATTGATACACATCGATGACCCTCTTACAGATATAGATATCGGTGTAGTTTTTGATTTTAACATTGAACAATTAAAGGAAAAGCGTCATATCTATGCGAAACTATATAACGAAATATCTGAAATTTTTAAACCTTATAATTTAGACCTAATATTTCTTCAGGAATGCCACTTTCTACTCCAAATGGAGGCTATAGAGGGTGAGTGCATCTATAGCATTTCTGAAGAAAAAAGGGACAATTATGAAATGGAAATTTTAAGAAAGTATCCTGATTTTAGATATCTCTACAATAAATTTCTCGAAGAGTCTTTAGAAGAGTATTAACGATGATTAACAGAGATTTAATTAGAGAACGACTTGCCATGATGATAAGTTTTAATAAAGAGATGAAAAATCTAAGCAAATTAGAAATAGATGAATTCATGGCGAACAAATTAAATTCAGCAGCTGCTGAGAGTTTTTTAAGGAGGACACTTGAAGCAATTTTTGACATTGGCAGACATATCTTAGCTAAAAAAGGCTTTATAGAATTTTCTAAAGAATACAAATCTATTGCAATTGGATTAAACAAAATTGGCGTTATAGACGAACAGCTTAAGGAAAAACTTGTACAAATGGCAGGCTACAGAAACAGATTAGTTCATATGTATCACGTAGTTACAGAAGAAGAACTATATGATATAATTAAAAACGATTTAGCCGACATTGATAAATTTATAAGAGTCATAAAAAAATTTGTCTCGTCTGGGTGACAACTCTTCGCTTCAATTCATTTCTTGACCAAAGAGACTTCTAATGTTATAATAATTTATCGGCAAATGTTTGCCGTCCTTTAGATGAAAAGAGTTGAAAACATAGAATTAAAAGCTCTCTTTGAAGTAAGCCGGGTTCTTACGTCTTCTTTCAATCTCGAAAAAAATCTATATGCTGTTCTTGAGATTTTATCTAAAGAACTGGATATGCGAAGAGGAAGCGTATTTATTTATGACCGAAAAACAGAAGAGATTAGTATAGTTACCGCCTATGGTTTAACAGAAGAAGAAATGAGCAGGGGAAAATACCGAATTGGTGAAGGAATAGTGGGAAAAGTTATAGAAACAGGTTTGTCCATGTTTATTCCCGATATTGAGAAAGAACCTCAATTTCTCAATAAAACCGGAAGCCGTCCCGATAAAAAAGGAATTTCATTTTTGTGTGTGCCTATAAAAATAGAAGAAGAAATTCTTGGCGTTTTATCAGCAGACAGGATATATTCTGAAGAAAAGGGCAATCTCGATGACGACCTAAGAGTTTTGTCAGTGGTTGCATCCCTTATTGGACAGTTTATAAAACTTTGGGAAAGCTATAAATCAATCGAAGACGAAAACTTGATACTTCGGGCACAACTAAAAGAAAGATATAATTTTCCAAATCTTGTTGGACAATCTCCATCCTTTCAAGCAGTGCTTAAAACTGTTATGAAAGTGGCAGCGACAGATGCAACGGTATTGTTATTTGGAGAATCTGGCACAGGTAAAGAACTCATTGCCAAGACCATTCACTTCCAAAGCAAAAGAGCAAAAAGTCCCTTTGTCGCTATAAACTGTGCAGCTATTCCCGAGGCTCTTCTTGAAGCAGAGCTCTTTGGTTCTGAAAAGGGAGCTTTTACGGGCGCTGTAAAGAGAGTTGGCAAATTCGAACAGGCAAATGGGGGTACGATTTTTCTTGATGAAGTGGGAGAATTACCACTATCCCTTCAGCCTAAATTACTAAGAGTATTACAAGAAAGAACAGTCGAACCATTAGGTTCCTCAAAAACAGTTAGGGTTGACGTAAGAATAATTTCAGCGACAAATAAAGACCTTGCTGAAGAGATAAGAAAAGGAAGCTTCAGAGAAGACCTTTTCTGGAGGCTAAATGTTATTCCAATTTATATACCTCCTCTTAGAGAACGAAAAGAAGATATTCCTCTGCTCGTTGAATATTACCTTAAGAGCTTCGCTAATATCTATAAAAAAAATGTTTCCATTGATAATGAAGCATTGAAGATACTCATCAACTACGAATGGCCTGGAAATGTAAGAGAACTTGCCAATACAATCGAAAGGCTTGTTGTTATGACAGATAATAACAAAATAAGGGTTTATGACCTTCCTGATACTGTAAGAGGTGTTTATAAGTTTAAATCTTATCTTTCGGGGGAGCTAAAACTTCCAACTGAAGTTGAAGAGCTTGAGAGGATAAGAATTATGGATACCCTTCCCAAGTTTAAATATAACATTAGAAAAACAGCCAGGGCTTTAGGCCTTACGGAAAGACAACTTAACTATCGGATAAAGAAATACGGTATAGTTATAAAAAAAGGAGTAAATCTCTATGATAGCGATAATTAAAAATGTGAGAAGCGAAGGTCCTGGAACCATAGAGAGATATCTTATTGAAAATAAAATCTCCTACAGAATCTTTGAGGCAGAGGATGGTGAAACTCCCTCAACTCTTGAAAATTATAAAGGCCTTGTTGTTTTGGGAGGGCCTATGGGTGTCTATGAAATGGAAAAATATCCGGGTTTAAAGGTCATTTCAAGACTAATAAGAGAAGCAATCAATAGAAATCTGAAGGTTCTCGGAATATGCTTAGGAGCTCAACTTATCGCCCATACTCTTGGTGCAGAGGTTTATAAAGGTCATGGAGAGGAGATTGGATGGCATGAAGTGGAACTTACAGGCGAGGCATTAAGAGACCCGCTTATGCTTTCCCTTGCTAAACATCCTTCCGTAGGCGATATATGGAAAAAATTTAAAGTTTTTCACTGGCATGGTGATACTTTTGATTTACCCTTAGGAGCTATACATCTTGCCCGGTCTGCTCTCTATGAAAATCAAGCCTTCAAATATAAAAACAATGTTTATGCCCTGCAGTTTCACATTGAAGTAACAAAGGAATTACTTAATGAATGGTTTGAAGACCACCCATTAGGGAAAAATATCCTCAAAGAATCAGAAAAAATAATGGCTGAGTATTCACAGAGGGCAGAAAATTTTTATAAAGCTTTCTTTGCTAACTTAGTATAGAATTGACAAGCCTTTAGATTTAAGGGCAGAATAAGACTGATGTTAAAAAACTTCGAAATCCCCATCAAAGGCATGACATGCGCAGCATGTGCGCAGGCAATTCAGAGGGCATTAAGTAAGGTTGAAGGGGTTGTAAGGGCTGAAGTAAATCTGCTTACCGAAAAAGCCTCTGTTCAGGTAGAGGAACATGTAGACATACATCGTTTAATAAGTATTGTCAGGGCAACAGGATACGATATAGGCAAAACAACTTTATACCTTCAGGCAAATGAATTAGATGCTGAAATTGAAAAACTAATAAGGACTGAACTCTCAAGAATTGACGGCATAGTTGATATTAAAGCCGATAGAGTAAATAAAAACTTACTAATCGACTACATCCCTACACTAACAGAGGAAGAGAGAGTTCTGTCTATTTTTAAGACCATCGGAATAAAGGTAAATAAATATACCGATACATTTTCAGCAAAGGAAGAAAAGATAAAACATTTTAAAAAGCTTAAAAGAGACTTACTGATAAGCTTTCTTTTTACCTTGCCTGTTTTTATCGGCAGTATGTTCAATGTGCCAGTTTTGAAGGAAGGAATCATTCAACTTCTCTTTACTACGCCTGTTCAGTTTTTTACAGGACTCAGATTCCACAGGCTTGCCATAATTGCCTTAAGACATGGAACTGCTAATATGAACAGTCTTGTTAGTCTTGGAACAAATGCAGCATATTTCTACAGTCTTGCATTGCTTATTTTAGGAAATCACGGTGGACATTTTTATTTTGAAACCTCTGCAGTAATAATTACTCTAATACTTTTCGGCAGAACCCTTGAGGAAAAAGCTAAAACCAAGACATCGGAAGCTCTGGAAAAACTGATGCAAATTCAACCTAAAAGAGCAACTGTTATAAGAGAGGGAAAAGAGAGGGAAATAGACATTGAAGAAGTTATGATAGGCGATGTTGTAATAGTCAAACAATCTGAGAAGATTCCAGTAGATGGGATAATTCTTGAAGGCGATGCAACTATTGATGAGTCTATGATTACAGGTGAGCCCATACCTGTTGAAAAATCTCGTGGTGAAAAGGTAATCGGCGGGACAATCCTGCTCAATGGTGTAATTAAAGTAGAAGCAAGGTCTGTTGGAAAAGACGCTCTTCTCAGTCAGATAATTAAACTAATCGAAGATGCTCAAACTGGAAAACCTCCTGTTCAAAGACTTGCCGACAAGATTTCCGCCATCTTTGTCCCTGCTGTTATAACAATAGCTGTCTTAACTTTTGCAATGTGGCTACTTTTTTCTGGAGAAATATCGATGGCCTTAAGCAACTGCATTGCTGTTTTGATAATTGCCTGTCCCTGCGCTCTCGGACTTGCAACTCCTACGGCAATAATGGTTGCCTCAGGAAGAGCCGCAAAAGAGGGAATTTTAATAAGAAATGTCGAAAAACTTGAAGAAGCCGGGAAAATTGAAATACTTTTTTCTGATAAAACAGGAACTCTAACTCAGGGAAAACCGGAAGTAATTAAAGTCATATACATTGATGGAACTGACATGGAAATATTAAAACTCGTTGCTTCCGCTGAAAAGTACTCTGAACATCCTCTTGCTAAGGCTATAATTCGTTATTGTGCAAGAGAAGGAGTTTACTCAGAGGAACCTGACAAATTTGAAGTAATTGTTGGAGGAGGAATATCAGCACAGGTTACTGACTCCAAAGGAATACAGAGAAATATTCTCATAGGAAGTGGGAAACTAATGCAGAAGAGAGATATAGAATTACCTGAAGTTTCCCAGTCAGAGCCCTTTACAGCCGTTTATGTTGCCATAGATGGTCAGATAAAAGCCATATTTCTTATTTCAGACCCTCTAAGAGAGGAGTCAAGGGAGACCGTAAGAGAGTTACATAAATTAGGTGTAGAAATAGCAATAATTACAGGAGACAGCGAAGCTACTGCCAAGGCAGTGGCTGAAAAATTAGGAATTAAGAGATATTTTGCAGGAGTGCTACCGAATGAAAAGGCAAAGATTATAAGAAAATTTAGAGTCACAGAGAGGAAAAACGTGGCTATGGTGGGCGATGGAATAAATGATGCACCTGCTCTGGCAGAGGCAACAGTAGGAATTGCAATGGGAAGTGGAACAGACATTGCAATCCATACAGCTGATGTCACTCTTATGAAAGGTGGTCTAAAAGGTGTTCCTAAGCTGATTAATATGAGCAGAGTTACTCTGAAAACTATAAAAGAAAATCTATTCTGGGCTTTTATTTATAACATAATTGGCATACCTGTTGCAGCTGGAGTGCTTTATCTTTTCGGAGGACCGCTTCTAAATCCAATGATTGCATCTCTTGCAATGTCTCTTAGTTCTGTCTCAGTAGTTAGTAATTCACTGAGACTGAAAAAAAGAAAAATATAAAAATACTTATCGTTTTTAATTACCCTTTGTAATCCAAGAAGATATTATTTTGTCATAGTCGTAGAGGTCATCAAAGAAGATGAGTTCCGAACTTTTAACAACCGTTGTGAAATATAAAATATATACAGGAATTGGGGTTTTCAGATTTATATGATAGGTTGTATCAGCCTTAAGCACCTCTTTTAATCTCTCTTCATTCCATTCTTTAAGAGTATTATTTTTTATTAGAGCTGTTGCTAAATCATAGGCCTTCTCTACCCTGATACAACCTGAACTGAAAGCTCTTTTTCGGTGGTTAAAAAGTCTTTTATCGGGAGTATCGTGAAGGTAAACATCAAAATTATTTGGCATGTGAAATTTTATTTTGCCAAGAGCATTTCTATTGCCTGATTTTTGAACGAGTTTAAAGGGGAAGTTATCTTCACTGTACTGACTCCAGTCAACTTCAAGTGGGTCTATCTCCTTGCTATCCTGATAAATTCTTATTTTATCCTTTACTGCATATTGAGGATTTTTCTTTATTCTCGGAAGAATATCTTTTGCTGCAATCTTTTGGGGTACATACCACTCTGGATTAATAACAACCTGAGTAATTTTGCTAAAAAGCAAAGGTGTTGGTCTAAAATCTTCTCTGTAATTTTTGCCAACTATTATTGCACTTTCAAGAACTGTCTTACCTTTATCAATAAACTTTAACTCATAGGAAGGAATATTCACAAGAATATATCTTTCTCCTAAGTCTTCAGGTAACCATCTATACTTCTCAAGATTTATCTTTATCTTGAGCACTCGTTCGGCAATTGACATATTAAGAGCCTGTAGAGTGCTTTTACCTATAACTCCATCAACCTCTAAATTGTGCCTTTTCTGAAAATTTTCAATGGCTTGCTTTAGTTTTTGATTAAAATAAGGAGATTCCTCTGGCTCATCAAAAAAGCCCAAAATTCTTAGTTTCTTCTTGACAAGAGGGATTTGTTCGTCCATATCACCCAATCTTAACTTGGCTTTAATTTGTATTTTTCCCTTTATGTCTTTTCCCTCTAAAGTAAGAATTTTCCTGAACTCTTCTTTTAATTGAAGATATCCCTCGTGTTTTGGCGATAACTCTTTGAAAAGGTCTTTTAGCCTGTCTTCTCTAACAAGAGTTGCAAGAGTTTTAATAACTCGGTCTTCCTTTCTTGGAAAGTCCCACCTTTCAAATACTTTGCTTGGAGATACAACTCCATAATAGGTATGATAGGCCAGTTTTATTAGAATTTTTGTGAGCCTAAGTTCATCGTCCCTATTAATTCTTTTTAACTCTCTTAGGTATCGGTCTGGATTGAGGCCTTCGTATTTAGAGTGGTCAATTAAAGTTTCAAGTTCTGCAATTCTCTTGTTGTTCCATATTCTCTGGTAATCTAAAGATTTTAATAATTCATTTAGCCTTAAACAGTAAAAATCTTTGGGATTACATTTTTCGGCAATTCTCTGTGAGTTTGCATGGGCAACACTTTCGAAATACAGGAAAAGGCAGAGCAAACTAAAAAAACTAATAGTTTTTCCTATCTCTCTGGAGAATAAGCATTTCATAAAAAAATAGGAGGATATAGATTTTACTTCTTTTGTTTTAATTCTTTTTCAGCTTCTTCCTCCATTTTGAGAAGTCTTGTATAATAATCAGGAAACTCCTCAAGATGGTCTGTAGCAATTTCAAGAGCTGTCATTTTATCATTAGTATGTTCTAACTCTACTTTAATACCCATAAGCAACTGATTTAAATCATATTTTGTTATTTTTTTGCCATCTGCTTTGCCACCTTTGAGTCTTTCTTTGAATTTGGCTATATCAATTTTGAACTCCTTTTTTATCGCCTGACGATACTGCTCAAATTTCTTGGCATCTTCATCACCGGCAGTGGCAGTAAAATTTAGGCAAAATAAAATAAACAGAGAAAGGGTCAAAAAAGTTAATAAATTCCGCATGTTTGTCCTCCTTCAAATTATAGTTGTTTTAAATTCTTTTAATGCCTTTATAATTATTATACAAATTAAACAAATTTTTGAATACATTTAAACATGGTAAATTTACAATCTTTCAACATAAAATCATAGCGACAATTGCGCTTAATGCTATAATATCTCATGGATTTATTTACAAAAAAGGCTTCTTACGTGCATGTTCTTTACAATGACAAACCTTTCAGAGCAGAACCCCTTGCACTTTTTGAGAATGAAAACTTCACACAGTTGAGAGTTGTAACATATGTTTCATCTCCTGATTTTTTCTTTGAGAGAGTCAAAAAATTCAAAAAAGTCATAGCAATTCTCGGAGAGGAAGAGACCGCAAGAGAATTCTACACTTTTAATCCTCTCTGCGAGGAGAGATTTATCCATTCCGCTGAAGCAGACCAGGAGGTTCTGGAAGCACTCGCAAGTGGCAGAATTGAGCTCAGATATATGAAAGCTGGCGAGAGGATACACTCAAAGATTTACATTCTCTCTGATGAGGCAGGCAATTTAAGGGTAATGGTAGGTTCTGCAAATTTCACAAATGCTGCTTTCTGTAATAACAGGCAATACGAAGAGATTGTAGCTTATGATAGCTCATACAACCCAGTGTTTTGCAAAACCTATCTAAACAGATTTGAAGAAATATACCAGAACTCTATCGATTTCTTAAGCGAAAAAAGTAAGAAAAAGCTAAAAAATCTAATACTAAAAGCAGACAGTATTCTTTTATTCACGCCAGATGACAGAGCAGAAGGCATTGTAGAAAAGGTGCAAAGACAAATTCAAAGCGGTGCAGATGCATCAAGCTTGATAGTTGAAGTAATGGATGAAAAGGAAAGACTGGAGAGAAAAACTATGGAAATTGAGCGAATTGAAAAAATCGTTGAACATGTAACAAAGAAAACAAAAAATGGATACTCCTTTGAACCGAAACAAAAACTAATCACTCTTAAGGAAAAGCTTAAAGAAATAGTATCTTTTTCTCACAAGCGTACACAAGAGATTATTGATAAAAGAAATTTTCTTGCTCTTAATCCTGCCACTGGAGAGTTTTTTATTAAAGAAAACGAAAAGGCCGTTTCATATACCATAAACCTCTCAGAGGATGAACTTCGTATTAATCTTAGTAAACTTATGAACTTTGTGAATTCCTACTGGGAGTTTGCTGTCTATAAAGACAAGGAGGTTCTTAAAAGAGTCTTTGAAGCCATACTATTTGCATTTACATCTCCTTTCATTTATCTAATAAGGAAATCGGTTAAAAAACATCGGGGAGATGAAAAACTTGCAGAGATACCAATTGTTCTAATTCTTGGTGGGCTTGCGAATACTGGCAAGACAAAACTACTTTTGTTCATAAACAAACTTCTCGGAAATAACTATGAAGTTTTCAATTATAAGGATATCTATATAAAAACTCAGAGGATCTTATACGACATTTTCTCGTCGAGTAATATATTCCCTATTCTCGTTGATGAAATATACGATAACTTCTTCAGAGGAGAGGGAGAAAGGCTTATAAAAACCCTTACCAACACACTTGTTGAACCACATCCCTGTCTGATAGGCACTTCAAATGTAGGATTCAGTGCTGAAAGTCAGGTAATAAGAAGGATTTACTACCTACATTTTGCCTCACCCTTTTCAGAGGACAAAACAATAAAAGCAAAGGCAGAGAAGTATTTCGAAGAAAAAGTTGGAAAAGTTGATGACAGTCTCTTCAGATACTTTCTAAGTGAATTTGTAAAAAGAATAAATGATGACAAATTTTACCGCATTGAAGACCCTCTATTCCTTTCAAGAGAGATATTTAATGAAATGTTTGAAAAAGCAGGATTTGAAAGGCCTGATTTTATCAGTCAAAGCCCCTGTGGAGACTACTACAAAATAGGCAGTCAAGAATGGCAGGCTTTATTTCTCACAAGAAGAAAGGATTTCAAAGAGATGAAAGATGAAGGAGAGAAATACTTTGTCGTAGACCTTAAGAGCATCTATGAGTCAAAAGATGCAGAAACGCTTAAAAATAAGCTTCCTCCAAGTGTTGTGAAATCTTCAGGAACTCCGCTCATCCTTCATAAAGAGAGATTTCTCCAATTTATAGGTCATAAACAGGGCTTATTTGGAAAATTTTTCAGTTAATACCTCATTGATTGACATAATACTTTTTTAGCAGAGATAATAACTATATGGCCTACAAGGATTTAAGAGATTTTTTACAACTTCTTGAGCAGAAGGGACTTCTTCACAGAGTAAAGGTAGAGGTAGACCCTGTGCTTGAGATTGCAGAGATTACAGACAGAATGTGTAAATCTTCGGAAGGAGGAAAGGCCTTATTTTTTGAAAAAGTGAAGGGCTCTCAAATTCCCGTTGTTACCAACATATTCGGCTCCTTTGAGAGAATGTGTCTTTCTCTGGAAGTAGAAAGTCTTGATGATATTGGCCGAAGAATAGAAAAACTTTTAAATCAAGCGCCTCCAAAAACTTTTAAAGATAAATTAAAAGCCATTTTTGACCTGATTGAAATAGGCAAGTATCTACCTAAAAAGGTGAAATCTGCGCCATGTCAAGAGGTTATAAACCATGAACCAGACCTTAGCCAAATTCCAATACTTAAAACATGGCCTCTTGACGGTGGAAGGTTTATAACTTTTCCAATGGTTTTTACAAGAGACCCTGAAACAGGAAAGCAAAACTGTGGAATGTATAGAATGCATGTTTATGACAGCAAAACCACAGGCATGCACTGGCACATACACAAAGATGGAGCCAGTCATTACAGGAAATACAAAGAACGTGGTATGAGAATGCCTGTGGCAGTTGCCATTGGTTCTGACCCGGCGGTAATCTACTCTTCCACAGCGCCTCTCCCTTACGGAGTAGATGAAATGGTATTCGCTGGATTTTTACGAAGAGCTCCTGTGGAAATGGTTAAATGTGTCACTTCCGATATTGAAGTGCCTGCAAACGCCGAGATAGTCCTTGAAGGCTATGTAGAGCCAAATGAACTGCGGGATGAAGGTCCTTTTGGAGACCATACTGGTTTTTACTCTCCTGTAGATAAATTTCCCGTATTTCACATAACCTGCATTACCCATAGAAAAAATCCCATATACCCTGCAACAGTCGTTGGAAAACCACCTATGGAAGACTGTTATATGGGCAAAGCTACAGAGAGAATATTCTTACCACTTCTCAGAATGCAATTTCCCGAGATAGTTGACATGAATCTTCCAATGGAAGGTGTCTTTCACAACGCCGCAATAATTTCTATAAAAAAGCAGTATCCGGGACATGGCAAAAAAATAATTCATGGTCTCTGGGGAATGGGACAGATGAGTTTTTCCAAATTGATTATTGTCGTTGACCATGATGTAGATGTACAAGACCTATCAACTACTGCCTGGAAAGTTCTTAATAATGTGGACTGGCGTAGAGATGTAATAATATCAGAAGGACCTGTTGATGAGCTTGACCACGCCTCAAGTATGCCAAGATTTGGTGGAAAAATGGGAATTGATGCAACTCGTAAAAGCCGTGAAGAGGGGATGTTCAGAGATTGGCCAGAAGAAATCAGGCAGACCGAGGAAATTATAGAGCTTGTAAACAAAAGATGGCACGAGTATGGATTCTAATTATTTTCTCGGTATAGATGTAGGAAGCGAGACAGCAAAAATAGCAATAATTGATGATGAAGGAAGGCTGATTGAAAAGCTCTATCTGAAACATCTCGGTCGTCCTTCAGAGATAGTCTCAAATATTCTAAAAGATATAGAAACCCGATATGGTAGTCTAAAAATTTGTTTTACCGGTGTATCGGGAAGGTTTATCGCAAAGACTGTAAAAGCACCATATGTAAATGAGATAGTATCTCAAGCAACGGCAACCGCATTCTTTTATCCAGAAGTAAGAACTCTGATTGAGATTGGCGGAGAAGACTCTAAGCTAATTTTTTTTGATAAGGCTGGAAGAATAAAGGATTTCTCTCTAAACAGCATCTGTGCTGCTGGCACAGGCTCTTTCCTTGAACAACAGGCAGAAAGACTTGGATTGACAATACAGGATTTCAGTGAACTGGCAACCTTATCACAAAAACCTTCTAAAATAGCAGGAAGATGCAGTGTCTTTGCTAAATCAGATATGATTCATCTACAGCAGATTGCTACACCTGTTGAGGATATAATCGCTGGATTATGCCTTGCTTTAGCAAGGAATTTCAAAGCCACCATGTTTAAAGGTCGTAAAGTGAAGCAAGTAGTTGCCTTTCAAGGCGGTGTAGCAGCTAACAAAGGAATGATAAGAGCTTTTAAAGAAGTTCTGAAAATAAAGGAGCTTTTAATTCCCGAGCATTTTGAAGTCATGGGAGCAATTGGAGCAGCCATAAAAGCTAAAACTTCAGAGGTTTCACTGAGTACTGAGATGGTTGAAAAGTTAAGGGATATAAAATCAGAGATTGAATACGGCCTTCCCCCTCTTAAGCCTTTAGAACTCAGACTGCAAGACAATCACACCTCTTGCTCTTTTGTTCAGTATGCTAACGCCTATCTCGGCATTGATGTAGGCTCTGTAAGCACTAACATAGTCTTAATTGACGAAGAGGGAAATCTCATTACAAAAAAATATCTGTTTACCTCTGGCAAGCCAATTGATGCTGTTAAAAAAGGGTTAATGGAAATATATGAAAGTTTTCCTACGGTTAAAATAAAGGGGGTGGGAGTCACAGGCTCTGCCCGTTATATGATAGCGGATTTTGTTGGTTCCGATGTTGTTAAAAACGAGATAACTGCCCACGCAAGAGGAGCGCTACATTTTGACAGCACCATTGATACTATTTTTGAAATAGGCGGCCAAGATTCAAAATACATTAGACTAAAAGATGGAAAGGTCATAGACTTTGAGATGAATAAAGCCTGTGCAGCAGGAACGGGCTCTTTTATTGAGGAACAGGCAGATAAATTAGGTGTAAGTCTTGATGAATTTCAGCGGCTTGCATTTTCCTCCCAGAAACCCTGTAGACTTGGCGAAAGATGCACTGTTTTTATGGAAAACTCTCTTGTAATCAATCTTCACAGAGGAGCTAAAAAAGAAGACCTCATTGCAGGACTCTGTTACAGTATCGTTGAAAATTACATTAATCGAGTGGTAGCAGGAAAGCCCATAGGGGAAAAAATATTCTTTCAGGGTGGTGTTGCTTTCAATAAAGCCGTAGTGTCTGCCTTTGAAAATTTTCTTAAAAGCAAGATAAATAAAAAAATTAAACTAATAATTCCGCCTCATCATGAAGTCATGGGAGCAATTGGAGCGTCCCTTATAGCAAGGGATTTAATGAAAAACAGCGGAGAGAGCAATTTTAAGGGCTTTACTCTTATGGAAAAGTCTTACAGTATATCTTCTTTTGAATGCAAGGGCTGTCCAAATTACTGTGAGATAAACAGGGTTAAGTTAGCTGATGAGGATAAATATCTCTTTTACGGTGGGAGATGTGAAAAGTATGAAAAAGACTCAAAAACTTCAAAATTACCTGACCCATTAAAAATTAGAGAGGAGCTCCTGTGGAGAGCACACAGAGAGTATGAAGAAAAATATAAATACAGAAAGGCACCCGTAATTGGCATCCCTCATATTTTTTATTTTCACGACCTTCTTCCTTTCTGGAGCAGTCTTCTCTGGGAAATGGGATTTAAAGTTGAAATATCAGGAAAAACAAATAAAGAAATAATCAACAAAGGAATTGAAAAGATACCATCTGAAGCTTGTTTCCCCCTTAAAGTAGCCTATGGACACATAGCAGAACTCATAGATAGAGGCATTGACCTTATTTTCATGCCAAGCTTTATTAATCTTAATATCTACGATGAGTATGAAAAAGGGCTTGCCTGTCCTCTCGTTCAAACAATTCCTTATGTTAGCAAAGGGTTTTATAAAGAGGTCAAAATAATAATCCCGAGAATTGATTTTTCTCGAGGCTTTGAATATCTAAAAGAAGAAATTAAGAATACCTTTAAAGGCCTTGTTAGTACTAAAAACCTTGATTTAAAAATAAACACGGCAAGAGAAAAGCAAAAAGAGTTTATTAATTCTCTTCAGAAGGAAGGAATAAAATTTCTCGAAACTGCAAAAGACCGAAAATTAGGTCAGACTGCTACGGTAGTTATTTTAGGCCGGTCTTATAACTCTTTTGATAGTGCTGTAAGTCTTGATATTTCAACTAAAATATCACGTTTGAACGTGCTGCCTCTTCCAATGGATATGCTTCCGCTTGATAAGATAAGCATTCGTGAAGATTGGAGCAATCTTTACTGGCGTTCGGGCCAGAAAATAATAAAGGCAACACGGTTTATTAGAAAACTCAGAGATGTTTTTCCTCTCTTTATAACAAACTTCTCTTGTGGTCCCGACTCATTCATCTTAAATTACTTTAAGAATGAAATGGGCGAATATCCATATCTCATACTTGAGATAGATGAGCACAGTGCAGATGCCGGTGCTGTAACAAGACTGGAGGCATTTATTGACAGCATACAAGGTCGCCTCGAATGCAGCTTAGAGAAAAATTGGAGATTCATACCTCTTCTGAAACATGTCAACTCTGAACTCTCAAAGAGAGTTATATATATCCCAAGAATGTCAGACCATGCCTTTGCATTAAAGGCTGCGTTTAATTACTGCGGAATTGATGCCGAAGTAATGCCTCCTTCAGATAAAAAATCCATTGAATTAGGAAAAAGTTATGTATCAGGGGGTGAATGCTTTCCCTATGTTGTAACATTAGGAGATATGCTCAAGATAGTATTTTCCTCTGATTTTATACCTGAAAAAACAGCATTCTTCATGCCCTCTGGAGCAGGGCCCTGCAGATTTGGCCAGTATAATGTGTCGCACAGACTTATGTTGAAAAAATTAGGATATGAAAATGTTCCTGTATATTCTCCACAACAGGATGCTCAATTCTATAAAGACTTAAATATTGCTGGAGGCGAATTCTCCCTTCGAGCATGGCAGGGAATTGTTGCTTATGGATTGCTCACAAAATTAATTCTCCAGACAAGGCCTTATGAAAAGAATAAAGGTGAAACAGATAGTGTATACGAATATTATATGCAAAAAATCTCTGATGCACTAAAAAGCAGAAACGGAGATTTAGAGAACTTAATCAAAAATATGAGAAGAGATTTTGAGAATATTCCAATGTATAAAAATAGAAAACCTCTTGTAGGCATTGTCGGAGAGATATTTGTAAGGTCCCACAGCTTCTCTAATGAAAATCTGATAAGAAAGCTCGAATCCCTGGGTGCCGAGGTTTATTTAACCCCCCTTGAAGAGTGGATTCATTATGTAAATAGTATTGCTTTAAGAAAAGCCTTGATAAAAAAGGATAAATCTGCTATTATAAAAATTCTTGTTAATAAATTTTTCCAGTGGAAGGTAGAGAAAAGATTTTCCTCTTTGTTTAAAGGTTTTATAAATAATCTAAAAGAGCCTTCCACAAAGGAACTTTTTAGGAACGCTGCACCTTATGTACCTGATAGTTTTGAAGGAGAAACTGTATTGAGTGTAGGAAAAAGCATTGATTTGATTAAAAGGGGAGTGAGTGGAATAATAAACACTATGCCCTTTGGATGTATGCCCGGCGCTATAGTTACAGCCATATTGAGATTTATACAGAGAGATTATAACATTGCCGTTGTATCCCTTGCTTTTGACGGTCTAAATTCTACAGTAAACGAATTGTGGCTTGAAGCCTTTATGGAAACCATAAAAGAGAAAGAAGGAGGTGAACTTAGTGGGTAATGTTCTTAAGTGGAGGAAAAAAAAGATAAAAAAACACAAATACAGAAAGCTTCGCCGAAAAATGAGAGCACAGAGAAGAAATAAATAATTTAAAGGTTTGAAAAATGAAAGACTTTATTGCTTTAAAAGAACAAATCAACATAATTGAGAAAGGTGTAAATAGTCTCTTAGAGAAGCTTGAAAATATTGATAGAAAACTTACAGCTATTGAAGAGACAGAGCTGGAAATCAAGGCAATTAAGATGTTTCTAAAAAGAGTTTTTCCTGAGTTTACTAAAGAATATCCAGAGATTCTTAAGAAAATCAGGAGCACGAAAAAATAATGACTTTTGCACCTTTCAGCATAACGGGCATAGGAAGCATGCCTCACAGAGAGCCTTCTGATGCTTGCAAACTTATACTTGAGCATTTTGACATTCCTTTCTGGCCGCAGCTTCCAAAGCTATCTGTCCGTGAATCCATGATTGTCCAGTTCTCCGAGGGTTTTCCGGGATTCACTTTAGATGCTGATAAGGCCTTTGTCAAAAAAAATGAGGAAGAGATTTATACATGGTTGAGCAATTATACTGAAGAAACACTTGAACCCGTAAGCGAAAAATACTCATCAGGTCTTTATAGTCTGGCAGAGGCTTTAAAAGACCAGAAAATATCTGTAATTAAAGGACAGATTACAGGTCCCCTTACATTTACCTTATCTTTAAAAGATGAAGAAGGAAGGCTCATATATTTTGATGAAACTCTGAGAGAACTATCTTTACTTCATCTTAAAGCAAAGGTGAAGTGGCAGATTAACTTTCTTAAAAAACTCGCAGACGAGGTTATAATATTTGTTGATGAGCCAATACTGCAGGCAGTAGGCACTTCTGCCTATATCTCCGTCGAGCAGACTGAAGCCATGAGATTAGTTAGGGAACTGGTGCATTTCATAAAATCTAACGGAGCAAAAGCAGGTATTCACTGTTGTGGCAGAGCAGACTGGAAAGAAGTCATGTCTTCAGGCATTGACATTCTTAGTTTCGATGCTTTTTTCTTTTTCGATTTTTTGAAAATTTATACCGAACAGATAGAAGAATTTCTCAAGAACGGTGGATTTATAGCGTGGGGTTTTATTCCAACTACAGATGATATATACTCCCTAAGTGATGACCAAATTATAAAGTCAGCGTTAAGTAAAATTTCCGAGATATCAAAGCAAATTCCTTTAATCAAAACAAATTCTCTCATTACTCCATCCTGTGGAATGGGCTCTTTGGAGCTTTCCGCTGCCCAAAGAGTTTGCTACCTTCTCAGATTACTAAAAAATTTATTAAATGAATAGAGGAATTTTTATAACATTCGAAGGTATTGAAGGAGCAGGAAAAACTACTCAGGTCAGACTGTTAGCTGAAAAATTTAAAAAGGAAGGGCTTAAAGTAATTCAGACCTTTGAACCTGGCGATACACAGGTGGGAGGAAAAATTAGAGAAATCCTTCTCAATCCTTCACTTTCAATTAATCCGAATTGCGAACTTCTTCTTTATTTTGCTGACAGAATACAGCATATTGAAGAAAAAATAAAGCCTGCCCTTGAGGCGGGTATAATTGTTTTGTGTGACCGATTTACCGATTCAACAATTGCCTATCAGGGATATGGTAGACAGATATCCATTGAATTGATAAAAAAACTAAACACTCTTATTCTTAAGGACTTTACTCCTGACTTTACTATTATTCTTGACTTACCAGCACATATTGGATTGAATAGAAATAAAAAAATAAATAAAAGAGACCGCTTTGAAATAGAAGATATCGATTTTCATAACAGAGTAAGGGAAGGATATCTGGATATATGCAAAAATGAACCTGAAAGATTCATTGTTATAGATGCTACAAAAGCAGCAGAAGAAGTCAGCGAGGAGATTTACAAAAAGGTAAAGACCAAATTCAGGCTTTAAATTCAGGAATGGAAAACAGGATTATCAAAAATCACACAAAAGCTCTAAAAATTCTGCAAGGAACTATTAAAAGAGAGAAAATTCCACATGCCTTTCTTTTCATAGGTGATTCATATTTAGGCAAGACAAGCACAGCCATATCCTATGCAAAAGCCCTTAACTGCATGAATTCCAAGTTCCTTATTGAAAACTGTGACATCTGTTCTGCTTGTGTAAAAATAGGCAAAGGAATCCATCCAGATTTAAAAATTATTAGCCCTGAAAAAGACACCATTACAGTTAACATGATAAGAGAAATTGAAGAGTTTATATCTCTAAAACCCCTTGAAAGCAAATATAAGATTGTAATAGTAAGAGAAGCTCATAAAATGAATTTGGCTTCGGCAAACGCATTTCTTAAAACTCTCGAAGAACCTCCTGTTCACACTATCATTATTCTTATATGTAATAATATCCAGTCTTTACCTGAGCCACTTGTCTCAAGGTGTTTCAAAATAAACTTTACTCCTCTTTCAAAAGATATAATAGAGCAGATAATACCTGATAGTGAAAATAAAGAGCTAATAATCAAGCTAATAATGGGAAGACCTGGACTTTATCTGACAAAAGACATACTTAAAGAAGTAAAATGGTTTGGAGATACCGTAGGAGATAACATAAAAAAAGCTCCCTGGAAAGATAATGAAGAAGTAAAACTCTGGATTGATTTCTTCTGCATAGTTTTGAGAGATGCCTTAAGAGAAAAAATAACAGGAGAAAACGACAATATAATGCCACTTAAAATCTCAATTAGAGAAAATGTTACGATTGAGAATATAATTAATCTATACGATAAATTAATGGAAATCAGAAAAAACATTGATTTAAATTTAAACAAAGCAATCGTCTGGAATTTTACAGAAAAAATCATAAGGGGAGTAATAAATGTCTGAAATTGTCCACGTAAGGATAAGACCGTTTGGTAAAGTGTATCGATATCTAAAAAGTATTGAAGAGATAAAGCCTGGTTGTTTTGTCGTTGTAGAAGGAGACTTTGGGCTGACACTTGGAAGTGTTGTAAATATAACGGAAGGTGAAGACGCAACATTAAAATCTATCATCCGCTTGGCATCGGAAGAAGATTTATCAAATTTTGAGAAAAATCTAATTCTTGAAAAAGAGGCTAAAGAATTTTGTCTTGAACGTATAAGAGAGAGAAATCTGCCAATGAAACTGCTCGTTGTTGAATCGGCTCTTGATAGAAAAAGAATAATCTTCTACTTTACTGCTGAGGGAAGAATAGATTTCAGAGAACTTGTAAAAGACCTCGCTGCAAAATTCAAAACCAGAATCGAACTGAGACAGATTGGAGTGAGAGATGAAGCTAAATATTTTGGAGGGATTGGTGTATGCGGAATGGAGATATGCTGCCGTAGATATATAAGTTTTTTCAAACCCGTATCTCTTAAAATGGCAAAAGACCAAGAAATGGTGATAAATGTCTCAAAACTTTCAGGAGTATGTGGCAGACTTAAATGTTGCCTGAGATATGAATATTACGGTGAAATAGAGGAAATTATTGATGAAGAAATTGTTGCCCAGGAAGAAAGAGAGCCGGAATTTAAAAAATTCTCCTTTATATTAAATAAGTCTACCGATGAGGATTCTATGGATGAGTCAACAGGAGGTAAAAATGACTCAAAATAAAGGTTTTTATATCACCACTCCAATATATTATGTAAACGATATTCCCCATATAGGTCATGCCTATACAACTATAGCAGCAGATATCCTTGCCAGATACATGAAGCTTAAAGGGAAAAAAGTTTTCTTCCTTACTGGAACAGACGAACACGGGCAGAAAGTTGAAAAAGCAGCAATTCAAAGAGGAAAGACTCCTAAGGAACATGCTGACAGCATGGTTGAAAACTTCAAATCCCTCTGGAAAGCCCTTAACATAAGTAATGATGCCTTCATAAGAACAACCGATGAAGAACACAAAAAGGTCGTTAGAGAGATTCTCCAAGCCCTCTATGACAAAGGAGAGATAGAGAAAAGAAAATACTGTGGAATGTATTGCACTCCCTGCGAAAGATTCTGGACAGAGAAAGACCTAATAGATGGAAAATGCCCTGACTGCGGAAGAGAAGTGGAGTGTATTGAGGAGGAGAATTATTTTTTCCTCATGTCCAAGTATCAGAATGCCTTGATAGATTACATTGAGAAAAATCCTGAATTCATATTGCCTGAAACAAGAAAAAATGAGGTTCTCGGCTTTCTTAAAAGCAAACCCCTTGGTGACCTCTGTATCTCCCGACCAAGACAGAGACTTGAATGGGGAATACCTCTCCCCTTCGATGAAGAATATACAACCTATGTCTGGTTTGATGCATTGTTAAATTATTACTCTGCCCTCAAATATCTTGCTCCAGAAGATACAGAGTGGTGGCCCCCAGACCATCACTTAATAGGAAAGGACATTCTTACAACCCATGCAGTTTACTGGTCTACTATGCTCATGGCACTTGAACTTCCCCTTCCAAGAAACATTTTTGCCCACGGTTGGTGGACTGTTGAAGGTAGGAAGATGTCAAAATCTTTAGGAAATGTTGTAAATCCCTGGGAGATAATAGAAAAATACGGAGTAGATGCTTTTAGGTATTTTCTTTTCAGAGAAGTATCCTTTGGACTTGATGGAGATTTTTCTGAAGAGGCATTAGTAAGAAGAATAAACAATGATCTTGCAAACGACCTCGGAAACCTTCTAAACCGATTCCTTGCCATGAATGAAAAATACTTAAGTGGTGAGGTCATTACGAGGCTAAGCGAAGCAAAATCAGAGAATCCCCTTGACATTGAATTTGTTAACTCTTTCATAAACACCATCAATGAGATTGACAACGAAATTCTATGGAATCAATTCAAATTAAACTTAGTCCTTGAAAAGCTCTGGCATGCCATATCTCTTACCAACAACTACATAGCTAAAACTGAACCTTGGAAATTAGTAAAAGAGCACAAAGATAGAGTAAAGATAATTCTTTTCAATGTCTGGAATGCCCTAAGATTAACTTCCTTGTTCTTAATGCCTTTCATGCCTGAGACTGCTCAGAAAATATGGAAAGCCCTCGGACTGAGTGGATATGAAATGGAAAACAGAATGATAAAATGGGAAGTAACTCTCGGAGAGATAAAAACTCAAAAAATAGATCAGCTCTTTCCGAGATTGGAGATAAAGAAAGAGGAGGATAAAGCAAAGATGGAAGAAGCGAAAAGTGATGAACTCATAAGCATTGAAGACTTTATGAAGATAAAGTTAAAAGTTGGGAAGGTTTTAAGCGCTGAAAAAATTAAAGGTTCAAAGAAATTAATAAGACTTATCGTAGACATTGGCGAAGAAAGGCAGATTGTTGCTGGAATTGGCGAGCAGTATGCTCCTGAAGAACTCATCGGTAAGTCAATTGTCGTGTTATCAAATTTAAAACCGGCAAAACTTATGGGTGTGGAGTCTCAGGGAATGCTTCTCGCAGCAACTGGTAGAGACGGGAAACTCTCTATTCTAACACTTGACAGAGAGGTCAATGCTGGTGCTGGAATAAAATGAGCTCTGTAAAAGAATGGCCTAAAACTGAAAGACCTCGTGAGAGACTTATTAAAGAGGGTGCACAGAGTTTAAGCGATGCTCAACTTCTTGCCATAATTCTTAGAACTGGTTCAAATGGAAAAACTGTAGTAAACACAGCTATCGAATTAATTCAGCACTTTGGAGGTCTAAGAGGACTTGATGAAGCATCAGTGGGAGAGCTAAAAAAATTTAAAGGACTTGGTTTAGCCAAAATTGCCCAGATAAAAGCAGCCTTTGAACTCGGTAGAAGAGTCCTTTCAGAGAAAGCCTTTGAGCAAGTCTTTAACTCTGCCGAGACCGTTTTCAGATACTTCGCTCCAAAACTAAATGGACTAAAAAAAGAGGTATTTATAACTTTACTTCTTGACACCAAACTTCGTCTTATAAGAGAAGTCAAAGTCTCCGAAGGCACCCTAAATCAGTCCCTAATCCATCCAAGAGAAGTGTTTAAAGAGGCAATCAAAGAGTCTGCCTATGCATTAATTCTTATCCACAACCATCCAAGCGGAGACCCATCTCCAAGTGAGCAAGACATTGATATAACAAAAAAACTTAAAAAAGCCTCAGAAATCCTCGAAATCCCCATTCTCGACCACATAATCATCGGAAATGGGAGATATTTTAGTATGAAAGAGAGGGGAATTATATAAATGTATTAAAGGAGGGAAAAGGTGGCAAAGTTTATTAACACGAGAGGATTTGTAAGTTTGCTTACGGCTTTTTCTTTTTTGTTTGCCTTTGTTTCAGGAGTTGTTCTTTACTTTACACCGCAGGGAAGAATTGCCTACTGGATTAATTGGAAGTTCCTCGGGCTTACAAAGACTGACTGGACTAACATGCATATAATATTTTGCATCGTCTTTATGATTACTGCCTTTTTCCACATTTACTACAACTGGAATGTGCTCTTAAATTACATTTACAGCAAAGTGAAAAAGGCTATGAATCTGAAAAAAGAGCTTGCCATAGTATTTATTTTCGTAATTTTAAGCCTTATCAGCTCTATAAAACCCTTTCCACCTTTCAGCCTGCTTATAGAGTTTTCTGATTATCTTAAAAATGCTTGGATAAAATCTCCCGATTATGAACCACCCTACGGGCATGCAGAACTACTCTCTCTTGAGGAATTTTCAAAAAGAAGAAACATAGATTTAAATAAAGCATTGGAAATTCTTAGGACTAAAAACATTAAAATCTCTTCAACCAAAGAAAGTCTTGGAGTTATTGCTAAAAATAACGGAATAAGTCCGAAGGAAGTTTACGAGGTTCTAAAATCCCTTGAAGGCACCCTATCGACTGATATCTCAAAATCAACACCCATTAAGGAAAGCTCTAAGGGTGCTGAAAAAAGCAAAGATACAAAATGGACAAAAGAGGAAATAATAACAGAATTTGAAGGAAAGGGGCTTGGAAGGAAAACATTAAAGCAGATAAGCGAAGAAAACGGTGTAATTGTTCAGAAAGCACTGACAAAACTCAAAAGCAAAGGCTTATATGCTAATGAAAAGGATACTCTTAGACAGATTGCAGAAAAGAATAATACAAGCCCTATTGAAGTGCTCATTATAGTTCTTGAAGATGAAGAGAAGAAAAGATAAAATATAATAAATATCACCTGCCATTGGCGGGTTGGCATTTGCCTCATTAGGAGGTGGGTTATGCCAGTTTATGAGTTTAAATGCATGGATTGCGGAGAGATATTTACCATTAAAATGTCTGTAATGGAGATGGAGTCAGCCCAAATTACCTGCCCCAAATGTGGTTCTTCAAAAGTAATGAAAATGATATCCTCTTTTAATACGATGACATCGAAAAAATCATAGGAGGACACTTATAATGGATAGTAACCTAACGCCGTCGATTCTGAGAGTATGCGAACTTGCAGCAATTGAGGCAGCAAGGCTCATGGGTAAAGGCAACAGAAAGGATGCAGACCAAGCAGCAGTTACTGCCATGCGTAGGGCTTTGAATGATATTCCAATTAAAGGTAGAATCGTTATTGGTGAAGGAGAGAGAGATGAAGCGCCTATGCTTTACATAGGTGAGGAAGTAGGAGATGGTTCTGGTCCTGAGGTTGATATTGCAGTAGACCCTCTTGAAGGGACAAATCTTTGCGCAACCGGTATGCCCAATGCCCTGACCGTAATGGCTGTTACTGAAAAAAACGGACTCCTTTACTGCCCCGATACATACATGGAAAAGCTTGTAGTAAGGCCTCAGGCAAAAGGCATGGTAGACATTAGAAAATCTGTGAAGGAAAACCTCGACGCCCTTGCAAAAGCACTCGGTCGAGATATAGATGACCTCGTAGTTGTCGTCCTCGACAGACCGAGACATGAAAATTTAATCAAAGAAATCCGTGCTGCCGGTGCAAGAATAAAGCTTATTTCCGACGGAGACATTACTCCTGCTATAGCTGCAACTGTCGAAGGAACTGGTATACACGCCCTCATGGGAATTGGTGGTGCTCCTGAAGGAGTGCTCTCTGCAGCTGCTGTTAAAAGTTTAGGAGGGGAGATGCAGGCGAGAATCCGTTGGAGAAATGAAGAGGAAAAGAAAAGAGCCATAGCCTATGGAATGGATATTAGTGAAGATAAGGTGTACACTCTTGATGACCTTGTTCCAAGTGACAACATCGTTTTTGTTGCGACGGGCGTTACGAAAGGAGACTTACTCAACGGAGTGAGATTCTTCGGAGGAGGCGCAAGAACCCACTCACTTGTTATTGATTCAAAGCAAAAACTAATAAGATTTGTAGACACAATCCACATATTCGACAAACTGACTAAAATAACCCTGTAAAAATAGGGAGAAGGCATTAGAAAAAGCCTCTAATGTTTTCTCCCTTTCCTGCAACTTTAGAAATATTTTAGTTTTCTAATCTGCTCTTCGGGGTTATCGGAAAGAACAATGGAAGTACCGACCAGTATTGCGTCAATGCCAATTTTAAGTAATTTTCTTACCTCTTCAACGCTTGAGATACCGCTTTCGCTTACGACTACTTTATTTTTAGGGATTAATTCTCTCAGTTTAAAAGTCGTAGAGAGGTCTATTTGAAGAGTTTTTAAATCTCTGTTGTTTATTCCTATGATATCAACTCCAGCATGAACTGCCTTTTTCAAGCCTTCTTCGTCATGAATCTCAAATAAAACATCCATCATTAGAGATTTTGAGAGTTGGTAAAGAAAACTGCACTCATCATCTGATAAAATATCGGCAATCAGCAGTATGGCGTCAGCACCTAAAAGTTTTGACTCATATATCTGATATTCATCGAAAATAAAATCCTTTCTTAAGACAGGTATATCGGGATGTTTAGCTTTAATTTTAGCTAAATATTCTGGCTTTCCAGAAAAAAAATCTTCCTCTGTTATGACTGAAATCGCATCAGCACCTGCTGAAACATAGACATCAGCCATCTGCTCAACATTGTATTCTTTCAACAAACCTTTAAGAGGAGAGGCTTTCTTTATCTCGGCAATTATTTTTATCGGTTCACTGGCTGTTCTTTTTATTTTACTCAAAAAAATAAAATCAGCCCTTTGAGGTAAAGCTCTAACTTTCTCTTTTATTTCTTCAAAAGATAAAAATTTTTTCTGCTCTTCAAATCGCTGCCGCTTTTTCTCTACTATTTTTTCAAGAATACTCATCCTCTGATTTTACCCTTTACTTGATATACGAAAACCAAAATTTCTGCTACGGCTTTATATAATTCCACAGGAATTTCTTCATAAATATCAAGCTTCGAGAGAATTTCAACCAACGCCTCGTCTTCTTTCATAGGAATACCGTGTTGCCTTGCAAGTTCAATTATTCTTTGAGCTATAAAGCCTCTTCCCTTAGCAACAACTTTAGGAGCTTTGTCTTTCTCTGCCTCATATTTTAATGCAACAGCCTTCTTGCCTTCTGTCATACGGTCACGCTTATGCTTCCTTCCTTAATGTTCCACTGTCTGACAAGTTCATCGACTTTATTCACGTAATTAATACTACCCAAAATCATGCCCTTTTCTTTAAACCTATTCCTTAAAAGGCTTTCATTTTCTCTGATTGAGCTTACAATTTCAGGTTTGCCTGAAAAGCTGATGAAAAAAGTTTTATTTATCATGGTTGTTACAAAGGATAAAGTGTCTTCCTTAAAATTAAGGGTGATAAAAACAGAGTGATACTCCTTGCCCTGTCGTTTGAGAGATTTGTAAGCTATATTCCCACCGTCTATTTCCTGCCAAAATAGAGGCAGGAAAGTGAAAAATCCCTGGTAGGTTTTCGAAAGAACCTGATAACCCTCTATCTGCTTGAGAAGATTTTCTGCCCTGAAAATTATATCTTCGGAACCTTTAGCTTTTGCCTCCTCTATTATGGTTTGAAGAACAACTTTCATGTCATGCTTTATCTGTTCCATTCGGACAGGTTCACTAAGGAGAGATTTCATTTTCGCCTCAAAGGATACCCCTGAGTTTAAGAGAATCTCCTTTAATTTTTCAGAACCTAATTCATCAGTGCTCGTAATTATAAGACTTTTTAGATGTGAAATCTGTTCCTCTGGAAAATTGTTTTGTTCAATTAGTGCAAGCAATTCCCGTAAATTATTTGTTACTGTATTACGGGAAAAGACAAGGTCAATTATCTTTTGCATTAAATCGACCTTAATACTTTCAGATAAATGTTCTGTAGGCAAGGAGAGAGTATTTTCTAAAAGAGCCATCTGGGATTGTTTTGTCTGTTCAGACTGAGTTGAACTTTTAAGAAAGAGGGAGTCTATTAGCTTTAAAAGCTTATCTGCCAATTCTCTGTCAAAATTAATTAGAGAGGTTTTTATCTCTTCAGATTCAGCTGTTGTAAGAACTCTTAATGGAATTGTGCCATCCTCTAAAGGCTTCTCAACCTTTACCATTACTGTGTCTCCCCTGTTGAGCGGTAATTCTCTTTGAGGCTGAGCATTTATTATTCGATTGTCTATCTTTAACTGAATCGTTCCTGAGGGAAATATATCCATAATTTCAGCTGTTAAAATTTCACCGATTACAAGTTTAATGGGTTCTGCATTTTTTCCTTTGAAAATATGGATAACGCCAGAGGGGTCAATTATTGGCTGAATCATCTTATTACTTCAATGCCCATATAGGGTCTTAATGCTTCTGGCACAATCACTGAACCATCCTTTTGTTGATAGTTTTCGAGGATTGCTACAAGAGTTCTTCCAATGGCAAGACCTGAGCCATTAAGCGTATGAACAAATTCAGTGCCTTTTTTATCTCTTCTACGAAATCTTATATTTGCTCTTCTTGCCTGAAAGTCCTCAAAATTAGAACATGATGAGATTTCTCTATATCTACCCTGTCCTGGAAGCCATACTTCAATGTCATAGGTCTTTGCTGATGCAAAACCGAGATCTCCAGTGCAAAGAGCCACTACTCGATAGGGTAGTCCGAGTTTTTGAAGAACTTCTTCTGCATCCCTTGTAAGGGATTCTAACTCGTTGTAAGAGTCTTCGGGTTTTACAAATTTAACAAGCTCTACCTTGTTAAATTGATGCTGCCTAATCAGACCTCGCACATCTTTACCATGAGAGCCCGCTTCTCGCCGAAAACATGGAGTGTAGGAAGCATAGTAAATTGGCAGGTCATCCTCTGAAAGTATCTCTTCTCTATGAATATTTGTTACAGGAACTTCAGCAGTAGGAATAAGATAAAATTCTGGGGCTTCTGTTCTGAAAAGGTCTTCTTCAAATTTAGGTAACTGGCCTGTTGCTGTCATAGATGCCCTATTTACTAAAATCGGCGGAAATATCTCGAGGTATCCCTTCCCACTATGAAGGTCGAGCATAAAATTTATGAGAGCTCTCTCAAGACGAGCTCCTTGTCCCCTCATTATAGCAAATCTGCTACCTGCAATTTTGCCAGCTCTCTCAAAATCAATTATTCCAAGTATTTCTCCTATGTCCCAATGATTGAGGGGCTCAAAATCAAACTTGGGTAGCTCCCCCCATCTTCTTATTTCAACATTTTCCGAATCGTCCTTACCAATGGGAACGGTTTGATGAGGAATATTTGGAAGCAAAAGCATAAAATTCTGAACTCTTTCCTCTATCTCTCTTAACCTTTGCTCAATAGAAGCTATCTCATCGCCGAGATTTCGCATTTCTGCTATGAGTGCTTCTGTTCGTTCTCTTTGCATATTTTCTTTTTTCAGACGGGCTATTTCCTGAGAAACAGAGTTTCTTACTGCTCTTTTCTGTTCTATATCTCTTAGTAGGGATAGCCTCTCCCTTTCAAGGAAGAGAAACTCATCAAAGTCTATCTGATACCCTCTTTTTTCAAGGGCTTCCTTGACTTTTTCAGGATTTTCTCTAACACGTTTTATATCTAACATTTTAACCTCTATATGTCCAGATTTCTTACCTCAAGAGCATGCTTTGTAATGAATTCTTTTCTTGGTTCTACATCATCACCCATAAGAATAGTAAATATCTCATTTGCTTTTTGGGCATCCTCAACGGAAACCTGAAGAAGAGTTCTTCTCGCTGGGTCCATCGTAGTTTCCCACAGCTGGTCAGGATTCATCTCTCCAAGACCTTTATATCTCTGTATGGACAGCCCTTTCTTTATTGAATCCATCAATTTTGAGTAAATCTCCCAAAGAGATTCGCTTTTTAAAACTTCATTTTTAAGGGTGAGTAAATATTCTTGATTTCTTCTTATGGCAATCTTGCTAAGAGAATAAAAATTTTCCCTCAAGAGTCTGAACTCTTTTGTACCTTCAATAATGCTTTCTTCTGCATTTTCCGTAGAAGCTAATTTTTTTTCTATATAATTGGGTGAAAAACCTTTTCTTTCAAAGCTTTCCATCTTCCTGCCATAATCAAAAAGTAACTTTAAGAATTCCTCTTTATGAGATTGCTCTCCCTCAAAAGATACCTCTTCTGCTGCTATGTCCATGAGAAATTTATAAAAGTCTTCTTCTGTCTGTATATATCTTTCCCACTTGCCTTTCTTAATTCTGTAAAGAGGTGGCTGGGCAATGTAGAGATATCCCCTCTCAATAAGAGGAAGCATCTGTCTGTAAAAAAATGTAAGAAGCAAAGTTCTTATATGAGCTCCATCCACATCTGCATCGGTCATTAGAATTATCTTTTGATATCGTATGCTGTCAGGTTCAAAATTTTCCTTTCCTATGCCGCCACCAATAGCAGTTATCAGAGTTTTTATCTCCTCTGAAGTTAGCATTTTATCGATGCGAGCTTTCTCTACATTTAGAATTTTACCTCTAAGGGGAAGTACTGCCTGTGTTCTTCTGTCTCTTGCCTGCTTGGCAGAACCACCTGCACTATCTCCCTCAACGATAAACAGTTCTGCTTGCGAAGGGTCTTTTTCAGTGCAGTCTGCGAGCTTTCCTGGAAGAGTAGTATCTTCGAGAATTCCCTTTCTGCGGGTTAACTCTTTTGCTTTTTTTGCTGCCTCTCTTGCTCGAGCTGCTTCTTTAGCTTTTTCAACTATTCTCTTTGCATAAACAGGATTTTCTTCAAGCCAACGACTGAGTTTTTCATTTAAAATAGCTTCTACAATGCCTTTTACCTCACTGTTTCCAAGCTTCATCTTGGTCTGCCCTTCAAATTGAGGCTCCGGAATCTTTACGCTTATTACCGCCACTATTCCTTCTCTGACATCATCTCCCGATAAGGCCTCCTTGCCTTCCTTTATCAATCCTTTTTCAATGGCATAGCTGTTTAGCGTTCTTGTAAGGGCTGATTTAAAACCTACAAGATGTGTTCCTCCCTCTCTTGTATGAATGTTATTTACAAAAGTAAGAATTTCCTCAGAGTAGCTTTCGTTATACTGAATAGCTATCTCGACTATGACTCCCTCTTTTTGTCCTGTCACATATACAGGCTTTGGATTTATGACCCTTTTGCCCCTGTTTATATCCTCTACAAAAGATACAATTCCTCCCTCAGCAACAAACTCTTCCCTTTCTCCGTCTCTCTCATCTATAAGAGTTATTCTTAACCCTTTATTAAGATAAGCTAATTCCCTAAATCTCTGTGATAGAATTTCCTTGGAAAATTCTGTAATTTCAAATATCTCTTGGTCAGGCTTGAAGGTTATCCTCGTTCCTGTTTCTTCTGTTTTGCCAATCTCTTCTACTGCTGAAACAGGTACGCCTCTTGAATATCTCTGCTTTACAATCCTTCCATTTCTCTTTACTTCAACTTCAAGCCATTCAGAAAGAGCATTTACTACACTTACTCCAACACCGTGAAGCCCCCCGGAGACTTTATAAGCTTTTGATTCAAATTTGCCACCCGCATGAAGTTCAGTAAGAACTATCTCCAGAGCTGTTCTTCCTTCAGGGTCTTCGGGATGTATGCCTGTAGGGATTCCACGACCGTTGTCAATAACCGTGCAACTGCCATCAGTATTTAACCTTATCTCTATCCTGTTACAGTAACCTGCCAGTGCTTCGTCTACGGAGTTATCAATAACTTCGTATACTAAATGATGAAGTCCTTCAATGCCCGTTGAACCTATATACATGGCAGGCCGCTTTCTTACACCTTCAAGGCCCTTCAGAATTTTTATGTCTTCAGCTTTATAGGTTTGCTCTTTACTCACCATACCTCCTCTTTTAATACTCACCTGATATTAATCCATTAAGATGATTAAAATTATAGCCTTAAAGGCATAACTACACTTTCATAGATAAAATTATCTTTTTCCTGATTTTCCGTTATATAAACAGCCCTTTCTGGCTCTTTCATGTAAATCTTAGCCTTGTCAGAGGATATCTTTTCAAGGGAATCTATTAAATATTTAGCATTAAAACCAACAGCTATTGCTTCGCTTTGATATTCTACAGCAAGCTCATCCCTGGCCTCGCCTAACTCAGGGTCCGAGGAAGAAAGAACAAGTAAATCTTCTGTCCACTCTGTTCTGACTGCATTCTGCCTCTCCCGGCTAAGCACCGAAACTCTTTTTAAAGAGGCAATTAATAGATTTTTATCAACTATGGCAACTTTTTCATTTGTCCTTGGAATAACTGATTCATAATCAGGATAATTACCTTCAATCATTCTGGTTAGAAAATTAATTCCATCTAACTCAAACATTACATGAGTCTTTCCTATAAAGATTGACACAGCTTCCACATCTGACAAAAATTTTCTTAATTCAGTTAAAGCTTTCTTTGACAATATTACCTTCTTTTCATCTGTCAGATTTACTCCTTCTATTTTTGCTTGAAAATGTGCCAGCCTGTGTCCGTCCGTTCCAACTACGTGGAATTCATCGGGTGACTTTAAGTGAAAGAGTAGTCCATTCAGAAAATATCTGGCATCAGCCTCTCCAGAGGCATAAATTGTTTTGTCAATTGCTGTTAAAACGAGGTCTCTTGAAAAATTTATCCTACTAGCATCGCCAATTTGTGGCCAAACTGGAAATTCTGAAGAATCCATTACAGCAAGCCTAAAATTTGACCTTCCGCTCTGAATCTTAAGCCACTTTTCCTGAAGTGAAATTTCTATGTCTTCATCAAGTTCTCTCACAATCTCATAAAATTTTTTAGCTGGTATACACGCCTTTCCTGGTTCAATTATCTCAACCTTCAGGGGTTGTTTCACCGCTGTCTCTAAATCGGTTGCAAGAATATATCCACTATTTGCCGTTATGTCCATTAAGAAATGATTTAAAACGGGCATTATACTCTTTTTCTCGACAATATTTTGAATTTTTGACAGTTTATCTTGTATTTCTACTTTTTTAATTCTTACGTGCATGTCTCCCTCCTGTTTTTATTTTTTGTCCTGAATTCTTTTTATTATACTATCTATTAACCTGCTAAGATTATCATCTTTTTCTCTCTCTTTTTCTATTTGCCTACAAGCATAAATGACTGTAGCATGGTCTTTGCCACCAAAGGCATTTCCAATTTCAGCAAGAGACAAACCAGTAAGTTTTTTTGTAATATACATTGCCAATTTTCGTGCATTTGATATTTCCTT
The DNA here is from genome assembly GCA_002339325.1 of Nitrospiraceae bacterium UBA2600. Lineage (GTDB taxonomy): Bacteria > Nitrospirota > Thermodesulfovibrionia > Thermodesulfovibrionales > Thermodesulfovibrionaceae > Thermodesulfovibrio. The sequence goes on from DDKK01000001.1 coordinate 226,383, forward strand.
CGTTCTCTTTTTAGATTTGATATCCTGAAGCTTAATACCAAGAGCTTCACAGACAGCTTTTTGAATTAAATCGATTGTAATTGGCTTGTTTTCATCGGGAAGAAGGTCTTTTAAAACATGTTTTGCCACATCGATTGTAATTGGCAGTTTCGTTAGCATAGTGTAGGCACATAGCTTTATCAAAGAACCTTCAAGTTCCCTTACATTTGACTTAACCCTCGAGGCTATAAAATAAGCTACATCCTCGGGCAGATTAACTCCTTCCATTTCTGCTTTTTTATATAAAATAGCAACCCTTGTCTCAATCTCTGGTGGTTGAATATCAGCAATAAGTCCCATGCCAAAGCGAGAACGCAGTCTGTCTGTAATATCAGAAATTTCCATCGGCGGTCTGTCACTTGATATTACTATCTGCTTTTGCTTACTGTATAATTCGTTAAAAGTATGAAAAAACTCCTCTTGAGTTGAATCTTTACCAGCAATAAACTGTATGTCATCAACAATAAAAACATCCACTGTTCTGTATTTTTGTCTGAAATCGGGCATTTTTTCATGCCTTATGGCAGCAACAAACTCTCCCGTAAACTGTTCAGATGAAATATAACAGACATTTAATTCCGCATTTTTATCAAGAATAAAGTTGCCTATGGCAGTAATTAAATGGGTCTTACCAAGTCCAACTCCACCATATATAAAGAGAGGATTATAGGCAAAGCCTGGATTTTCTGCAACCCTAAGAGCTGCTGCATGGGCAAACTGATTAGAAGGTCCGACAACAAAAGTGTTAAAAGTGTATTTAGGATTTAAATTACCCCTCTTGACAGGTATCTTTTTTTCCTGCGCATCTGAAGAGAGAAGTTCCTTACCGGTGATAACATATTTTATCTCGTAGCTATTACCCGTTACTTCACTTACAACTTCCTTTAAAAGAGAGGGAAAGTTGTCTTCAATCCAGTCCTTAAAAAATCTATTCGGTACTTCGATATAGGCCTCTGTCCCTTTAATGTTTATTAACTTAATTGGAGAAAACCATAGCTCAAAGGTTGAATCTCCAACCTTTTGATTGATTATTTCTAAAATTTTTTGCCAAACTTTATTTAAATCTTCCATTTTTCAACAACTTTTCAACATTTGTTAAAAACTTTACTGTTAAAAGCCTGTTAAATACAAAAAGCCTTTATTTTCAATAAGATACGTATAACGACCCCTTTTTCAACCATCTCATTATATCCCATAATTAACAAACTGAGCAAACTAATGTTAAAAAATTGTAAATCTTTTAAACTTTTTAACAAAAACTTTATAAAAACTGTCGACACCGTAAAATATGTAAAATTAATCAAAAAAATATTAACAACTATAACTAATTGATTTTACTGCAAAAAATCTTTAAATTAACAAAAAGCGCATCCCTAACTACTCCACTAAAATAAAAAGACTAAAAAAAAGAACAATATTTCTTTAGGTATGACTCAATAAAAACATCTAAATCACCATCTAAAACTTGTTCCACATTATAAACTTCAATATTAGTTCGGTGGTCTTTTATCATCCTGTAAGGATGTAAAACATAAGACCTTATCTGACTTCCCCAAGCAATATTTTTTTTATCACCAGTTAAATTTTTTATCTTTTCTTCTTTTTCCTTTTCAAGTAAATCATACAACTTAGACTTTAATATCCTCATGGCCAGTTCCTTATTTCTATGCTGTGACCGTTCAGTTTGACAGGAAACAACTATTCCCGTCGGTATATGAACAATTCTTACGGCAGAGGAAACTTTATTTACATGTTGCCCACCTGCTCCAGATGCTCTGAATGTATCTATTCTTAAATCATCTTCTTTGATCTCAATCTGAATATTATCCTCTATTTCCGGACACACATGAACTGCAACAAAAGAAGTATGTCTTCTCTTATTAGCATCAAAAGGAGAAATTCTAACAAGCCTGTGTACTCCTGCTTCTGCTTTTAGGTATCCATAGGCATATGGACCTTCAACTGTAAAGGTGACATCTTTAATACCAGCTTCTTCGCCAGATTGCATGTCAATAATCTGAACCTTGTAACCTTTCCTTTCAGCCCACCTAAAATACATTCTCATAAGAATTTCAGCCCAATCCTGACTTTCCGTTCCACCTGCTCCTGGATGAATTGAAACTATGGCATTGTTTTTATCGTGCTCACCATTAAGTAGAAGTTTTAGTTCTAAATTTTGAATTTGTTGTCTTATGTTTTCTATTTCTGATTCTAAATCTTTAAGTAGAAGATATCCCTCTTCCTCTGTTTCAGTGATTCTAACGGCCTCTTCAAGATAGTTATATTTATCCGTAATATCCTCTATGGGAGATATAACGTCTAAAATTCTGTTTTTTTCCTTCTGAATGCTCTTTATTTTTTCATTATCCTGCCAGACTTCTTCTTTTTGAAGGTTAATTTCTAAATTTTGCAGTCTACTTTTAAGTTGGTCTATTTCAAAGACAACCTCTTAAAGCATCTATTTTCTCTTTAATCTCTCTTAAATTTAATTTTAAATCTTCACATGTAACCATTTTTTACCTCCAATTCTTATATTACCAAATATAAAAATTATTGAAACAATAATGCATATATAAGCAAAAATATCACCATATTTAGTATAGAAAGTAATTTTTTCATTTGGATAAATATCACTAACTAAATAGGTTCTATCAAATAAGTTTGTTTTTTCTATAATCCTTCCCTTACTATCAATAAATCCTGAAATACCTGAATTTGCAGCTCTTACAAGTGGTTTCCTGTTTTCTATAGCACGAAATACAGCCATTGAAAAATGCTGATAGGGTCCTGAAGTTTTTCCAAACCACCCATCATTAGTTATATTTACAATAAAATTTCCACCTTTTTGATAAAACTTTCTTACTTGTCCTGGAAATATAATTTCATAACAAATTAATGTAGAAAATTTTCCAAAGGGAGTTATGGCTAAACTATAACTTTCACCCTTTTGATAATCTACGCTGCCTACTGTAAGCTTTTCTATGAAAAATAAAAACTTTCTTAATGGGACATACTCTCCAAAGGGTACTAAATGTATTTTATCATAAAGATAAGCGGTAACTCCATTAGAATCAAGCAAAACTGCACTATTTGTATAGCTATTTTTCTGTCTTTCCATAACACTTCCAAAAAGCAGATATATACCTTCTTGTTTAACAAAATTGATTAATTCAGAGGTAAAATGTTTATCTCTATCAAATACGAATGGAATGGCTGTCTCAGGCCATACAATTAAATCTGGTTTTAAATCATTAGCTTTCTTTGTCAGGTTTTTATAGATATCAATTATCTGTTCAACTCTTTTTTGATCCCACTTTTCATCTTGAGGTATACTTCCCTGGATTACAGCAATTTTAATCTTTTTTGAGTTGTAATTGTCATTTAACATTATCGCTCCATAAGAAATATAAACTACTAAAACAATAATTACTAAACAACTGCTAATGATTATAGTATAATAAGGCATTAGAGGTTGATATATTTTTCGTTCCCTGAAAAGCCATAGGTCAAAGATAAAGCAGTTAAACAGAACTACTATAAATGAAATTCCATAAATACCAGTAATATCAGAAATTTGAGATATTAATAAGAACTTATACTGACTGTATCCAATTATCGCCCACGGAAAACCAGTCATGAAGTAGGTTCTAAGAACTTCAAGAGACACCCAAATAAATGGAGCGTATAAGGAAGTGGGAAGATTATTTTTTAGTAAATTTTTATAAAGCAGTGAAAAGACAACTGGATAAAGAGCAAGATAGGAAGATAAAAGTATTACAACAGTATAACTAAATAACAATGGAACTGAACCATAATGATATAATGAGTGATATATCCAGTAGACATTTCCAAAAAAGAAGAGCAATCCGAAAATTAATGAGCCTTTAAAAATGCTTTTATAGTCTTGTGTGCGGTAAATAAATAGAAAAAGCGGTATAAATCCTATCCAAGTAAGAAAAAAAATATCAAAGGGAGCAAAGCTTAGAAGTAAAAGTAAAGCTGATAAAAAACAGAGAAAATATTTTTTTATGATGTTGAAGATATACTTAGGAGACTCTACTATAAATTCTGGTAAAAGCATTAGATATTTATGTTATCATAATTGGTAATGTTATGGTTACCCTTTGTCTGATTCCTGCAAGATATGCTTCAACAAGATTTCCGGGAAAACCCCTTGCACTCCTTAAAAGCAAACCAATTATCCAGCATGTTTATGAAAAAGCAAAACTGTCACATTTAATAGATGATGTCTTCGTCGCCACTGATGACTTCAGAATAGTAAATGCTGTAGAGTCCTTCGGTGGCAAGTCAATCATGACATCAAAATACCATCCTTCAGGAACAGACAGAATTGCTGAAGCAGTTGATAAACTATTAAAAGAAGGATATGATATAGAAGAAAATTCAATCATCATAAATTTACAGGGAGACGAGCCCTTTGTAAAAGTTGAAATGATTGAGCAACTAATAGAACTTATGAAAGAAGGAGAAGGATACATAGGAACTCTTGCCAAGCATATTGAAAATGAAAGAGATTTTAATAATCCAAACATTGTTAAAGTGGTCTTTAACAAGAAAGGGGAGGCTCTTTATTTTTCGAGAAGTCCCATTCCTTTTAATAGGGAGAAATTCTTAAAAGGTTTCTCTGATAAAAACTTTATGTATAAACATATCGGCATATACGGGTATACCTTTAAAGTTCTCAAGAAATTTGTTAATCTTCCCCCTTCAGATTTAGAGATTATAGAATCCTTAGAGCAGTTAAGAGCTTTAGATTATGGTATTAATATCAGAGTAAAAATTACACAATACGATTCCTTTGGAATAGATACACCTGAAGATTTGGAGGTAGCAGAGAAATGCCTAAATATATCTTTATAACAGGTGGAGTTGTATCAGCTCTCGGAAAGGGTATTGCAGCTGCAGCCATAGGAGCACTCCTTGAAGCAAAAGGTTTTAAAGTAACCATACAAAAACTTGACCCTTATATAAATGTAGACCCTGGAACGCTAAGCCCTTTCGAGCATGGTGAGGTATATGTTACCGATGATGGCTGTGAAACAGACTTAGATTTAGGACATTATGAAAGATTTACTCACTTGACTACTTCTCACGTTAACAATTATACCTCTGGAAAAATATACTTTAACGTAATATCAAAAGAAAGGCGTGGTGACTATCTTGGTCATACTGTTCAGGTTGTTCCTCATGTAACCGACGAGATAAAAGAGGCAATTAAGTCTGCTGCTGGAGATAACGAATACGAGATTGTAATAGTTGAAGTCGGCGGCACTGTAGGAGATATTGAAGGGCTTCCGTTTCTTGAGGGAATAAGACAATTAAGATATGATGTTGGTAGAGAGAATGTTTGTTACATACATCTTACTCTTGTACCATATATAAAGAGTGCAGGCGAGCTTAAAACAAAGCCTACTCAGCACAGTGTAAATAGTCTTCGTGCCATCGGAATACAGCCTGATATACTCCTATGCCGAGCTGACAGACCTATTCCACATAGTCTTAAGAAAAAAATAGCACTACACTGTAATCTTGACTTTGATGCTGTAATTTCTGCTCACGATGTAGATACTGTCTACGAAGTGCCACTCAATTTTAAAAATGAAGGGCTTGATTTGCTCATAGAAAAGAGACTTTCTTTACCGCATAGAATTGAAGATTTATCACCTTGGGAAAATGTGGTAGATAAGATTAAAAATCCTAAGACAGAGGTAAATATAGCTGTAGTAGGTAAATACGTTGGTTTAAAAGACTCATACAAAAGC
>DDKK01000006.1 GCA_002339325.1 Nitrospiraceae bacterium UBA2600
TTTCATTATAGCAAAAAATTTACTTAAGGGATTTCTGTTTTGCCTGTAGTTTTTAAAAACTTTTACTATTAATATTATCATTAACATTGATAAAATAGCGGCTATTATAAATTTTCTATTAATTTTTAGTTCGGGCGGTTTTATGGATTTAACAATTTTCAGTTGAGTCATCAGGTCATAATCAATGATTACGGCGTTCCAGAGATAATCAATAATATGAAAAATCATTGGTTCTGCTGTTCTTAAAATTCTACCGGAAGGGTCAAATCTATGCCATTGTCCGTCTATCCATGCCTCCACCCACAAATGGGCATCGGAAGCTTTGATTATATAGTAATTGCCGAACTTATTATATGTTCCTCCTCTAAATCCGCCTACAACTCTCGAAGGAATGCCTTTTATTCTTAACATTATAGCCATTGAAGTGGCAAAGTATTCGCAGTTACCAGTTTTTTTATTGAATAGAAAATCTTCCAGTGGATTTTCTCCAGAAGGTAAGTTTCTTAAAGAATATCTGTAATTAGAAAGAAATTTTGTAATTTCCCTTGCTGTTTCCTTTTCATTGGTGGCTTTTTCAGTAATCTGTTTTGTAAGTTTCTTAACTCTTTCTGATAGATTTACTGGAAGTTTGAGATAATGCTCCGATGGAGAGTAATCTATTATCGTCGGGTTTATCTGTGAGACAGCAGTGTATTTCAGGGGTTTATCTATGGAAAAGTTTGTTCTGAAAGTTGCTGGCTCTTCAATTGTAACGTGCCTAATAAATACATTTGAAGGATAGTCAAGCGTAGGCAGATAATTCTCTGTAAAAGGTTCTAAAACAGCCGTATAGGTTATTGGTTGCCCTTTGATAGAGATTTTATTCTCTCTAAAAAGAGTTTTTGTCCATTTTTTTCCATCAAAATTATCAAAAGTGATTACCCTCCAATATAAGTCTCTGTCTGAGAGTTCCCTTACTTGCACTCTCATCACAGTTGTAGAGTCTTCTTCAATAACAGCGACACTTCCAAGATTTACAACAGAAGTAAATCCTGTTTTGGACTTATTTATTGAGAGATTCATCAGAGGATATGGTGTTCTTGGAAGAGTAAAGAAAAAAAATGCACTCATAGGAATTGAAATAGTAGCTATCAATAATGATATTTTGAAAAAGCTTAGCAACCTCAAATTGGATATATTCTTTTCATTTGTATCCTTAAAATAGGCAAGAAGTAATATTGACATAACAGAGAGTATGAGGATAAAAATCAACCGTATTAGAAAATTCAATGACATGTCTACGAGGGATGACCCACCAAGTAAAAAAATGGCAATCAGGTAAATTTGAAGATATTCTCGTGGTGTTTTTCTTCCTATCATCCTGATGGAGAGTATGGCTGTCAAAGCTTCAAGAGAGGGAGTTAATATATCCTCGTATGATAACTTTAAAAAAGAGAGCACAATAAAAAAAACTGAAAAAACATTCAAAATCCACGAGGGTAGAAAAAATTTTTTAATGTGAAATACGATTGAGATAGTTAAAAAAACAGCAAAAATCAGACTTATGTGGAATGAAACAAATGTATATACGCCGGTGAAAGGTATGATAACAATAATCAAACTTAAAATAAACAGTATATTATCTATTTTCTTCATAGGTTGACAGAAAATATAGCATTTTTCTAATATGACCTTTCCCATGTTGAGCTTTAAAGAATGCCTCCTTTGTCTTTAATCCCACAGGATTGCCATTTTTTGAGATAGCAATAATCGCATAGGTGGCTTTTCCGATTTTTTCTTCTAAAGAGCCTGAGAAGTCGTCGAGATTTATTATTACAGAGCTTGTCATAAAAGGCGATAGCTCTTTAGTTTTAAGGGATGTAGTTTTCGCACTGGCTTTCCAGTGGATATATTTAAGCGGGTCTCCTTCTTTATAAGTTCTAACTCCAGACAAATCACCTTCGTAGGCGAAATCTCTTGATGATTTTACATTTTCTCTTTCATGAGAATTTGAAATTAAAAAAGGAATTTCGCATTTTATTGGATGTGGAAAAACTGTAATTTGTAGATTATAATTCAATATGTTAGCTCTTCTGAAAAAATAAAAGGGGAAATATGATGAAAATGTTATTTTTTCTAATTTATGAATGCCTCTCGTCGAAAAAGTTAAGCCTATATTAAATGTTTCTTTATCTTTCAAATAAGGAATGACAGTCTCTTTGTCAAAAATTTTTATTCGCAGAAGAAATTTTGCGTATGGACTTTTATTTTTAGCTGTTACTCTGAATAAAGCTGTTTTCAGGGCAAAAATCTCAGCAGGAGGCTCTATTGAAATTTGGAGATTTTTTAAGTTAAAGAAAGACAAAATTCCACTAATTGCCATAACGCTCAGCAGAAAAGATAATATTAAAAATAAAAGATTGTTACCAGTGTTTACAGCTCCAAATCCAATAAGAAGGGTGATGCCTGTATATATCCATCCTGTTTTTGTAATCTTTACGGAGGTGTGGAGATATTTTCTAAGATTGATAATATCACCTCTTCTTTAGACATTACCTCTTCTTTTAGTATGATTCGATGGGGAACTAAATAGGGTATAAGCTCTTTTATATCCTCAGGAATTACATAATCTCTTCCGCTGAAGTAGGCAAAGCTTTTAGCTGCATAGGTTATGGCAATTCCGGCTCGTGTAGAAAGACCAAGTAGAATTCTACAGTCTTTTCTCGTTTCATTTATGAATTGCAAAAGCCAGTTTATTATTTTATCTGAAATATATACCTTCCTTATTTTTGCCTGAAGTTCTAATATTTCCTCTTTATCCATCAAGGGAAGTATATTATGGATTCTGTCTCTCGAACTCCCTCCTTTTAATATTTCTCTTTCAGCTTCAATTTGCGGATATCCTATGCTTATTTTCATCATAAATCGGTCAAGTTGACCTTCAGGTAAGGGAAAGGTGCCAAATGTTTCTATGGGATTTTGAGTGGCAATAACAAAGAAAGGTTGATTTAGCTTGTAGGTTCTTCCGTCAACGGTTACTTGTTCTTCAGCCATTGCTTCGAGGAGAGCAGACTGAGTTTTTGGAGTTGCCCTATTTATTTCGTCTACAAGAACAATGTTGTTTAGTATAGGACCTGGTTTAAATTCAAATTCACCGGTATTTTTGTTATAAATAGAAAGTCCTGTAATATCGGTTGGTAAAAGGTCATTAGTGCACTGAATTCTTCCAAAAGAGAGATTAAGGACTTTTGACAGAGCAATTGCAAGAGAAGTTTTTCCAAGCCCGGGGAAGTCCTCTATTAGTAGATGTCCTTTCGAAAATATAGCAATTAAAGATAGAATTAAAGCTTTCTCTTTTCCCTGTAGATACTCTTGGAGATAGCTTATAATCTCAAGTATTTTCTGATTTTTTATTCTTTCAATCATAAAGAGGGGGAATTAACCCCCTCTTCTATTTTAACCCTCCAGATAAACCTTTTCAACAGGTGGAGCTACCTGTTTCTTACGGGAAAGTACTCCTGGTAACCATACAGAAGGACCTGAGACTTTTACATTAAAGGCCTTTTCAATTTTGGCTGCATCGCCGGAGTAGAAAAGCTCTGTGCCTTCTTTTACTATGTCTGTTGCCATGAAGATTACCATATCATAGCCTTTGCTGCTCTTTAGGTCATTTAGATATTTTACGAATTCATCTTTGCGCTCATAAACTTCTTCTATGTCTACTAATTCAGTCTGTCCGATGCCGACTTTCAGGCCTTTGAAGTCATAATCTTTGAAGTCTACATGGACAACATCGGCAATTGGTTTTCCTTTAATGCTTGCTTTAGCTTTTTTAAGGTCTACGCCGAATTTTGTCAAATCGGAAATACCTGCTACTGCTGCAAGTTCTGCGGCTATCTTTTTGTCTTCTTCTGTTGTTGTAGGAGATTTAAATATTACTGTATCGGAGAGAATAGCAGATAGAAGAAGGCCAGCATAAGTTTTGTTTGCCTTTACTTCGTTTGGAAACATCTTTGCAATTACTGTTGCAGTGCTACCTACAGGCTCAACATGGATGAAAATAGGGTCTGGATAGTTGAAGTTCATCTTATGATGGTCAATAATTGCAAGAACTTTCTCTGCTCCGTCAACTCTTTGCTTTTCTTCATTGTGGTCAACCAAAACAAGTGTTTTGCCTGCTGCATTTTCTAAAATTTCCGGGGCAGAGACTCCGAACTGTTTCAGGGCAAATTCTGTCTCTTCGTTGATTGGACCTGCCGTTGCTGCCTTATAACCTTTAATACCCGCGTAGACAATGGCAGAACAGACTGTGTCTGTGTCTGGTGCTTTGTGTCCGATTACATAAATATCGCTCATATAACCCTCCTGAAAGTTTATTTTTTTGAAAATTTAGAAAATTTTGACAAGTTTAGCCTCAAAAAGTCAAGAAAATAATCATTAAAATTTAAAATAGGCTTATTAAAGATTGTCAAGCAACTTTTTTACTGAAATTTTTAGCTCAGGATGAATAAATTCAGATGCTATTTCGCATAGAGGCTTAAGAACAAAGTCTCTTTTATGCATAAGTGGATGGGGAATTGTAAGAACTTCGCTCTTTAAAATTATGTTGTTGTAAAAAATTATATCTATATCAATTACTCTCGGCCCGTATTTTATTGTTTTCTTTCTACCCATTTTATTTTCTATTTCCTTTATTAGCTTCAATAAATCATATGGCTCAAGAAGAGTTAATCCTTCCATAGCCATGTTGAGAAACTCTGGTTGTTTTTCGTAACCCCAAGGAGCAGTCTCATAAATGGAGGATTTTTTTAGGATTACTATTCCCTCATTTTTCAATTCTGATAGGGCAGTCTCAAGATTTTTCTCTCTGTCGCCTAAATTAGAACCAAGAGAAAGATAAATTAAGTTCATGCAAGTATATTAAAATATTTATCCTTTAAGGTGAAATAGGTTGCGTTAAACCTTCTATTATTAAAGAAAATTGATTATAATAATCTAAATAAATGGAAGGAAGAGAGAGATGGCAATCTAAATTAGGCCTTATTCTCGCTACAGCAGGTAATGCTGTAGGACTGGGTAATATTTTGAGATTTCCTTCTAAAGCTGCCCTCTATGGTGGTGGAGCCTTTATGGTTCCATACTTTATAGCTTTCTTACTCATGGGTTTGCCTCTTATGATTATAGAATGGGTCATAGGGAGATATGCAGGCAAATACGGTCATGGTTCAATGACAGGCATTTTAGGTTTATTTTTTAATCACAGCAGTTGGTCAAGAATTTTAGGTTCTATAGGTGTGGCAATTCCTGTTCTTATCTGTATGTATTATATCTACATTGAATCTTGGACACTCGGTTTTGCTTTTCTTTCACTTTTTAAACAGATGCCCCTACCTGTTCATACAGATATTCCTCAGGAGGCTGTAAAGCCTTATGTAAATTTTTTCAGAGATTATACAAATCCTTCGCTTATCGCCTATGTATTCCTTTTGATTACAATCGCAATAAACTGGTTTATTTTACAGAGGGGTGTTGCAAGAGGTATTGAAATAACTGCCAAAATCGGTATGCCTGCTATAATTCTTTTTGGTATTTTACTTGGAGTAATATCTCTTTCTACAAGAGACTGGTCTGGTGTTGAAGGGTTAAAGTTTATATATAATCTTAACTTCTCTGGTATTACTGACCCTAAGGTTTGGATAGAAGCCTCTGGACAGATATTTTTTACTCTATCACTTGGCATGGGTGCAATAGCTGTTTATGCCAGTTATGCTAAGCCAAAGGAAGATGTAGTGAAAGCAGGACTGTGGACTGCTGGAATTAATGAATTTATCGAAGTAGTTATCGGTGCTTCTATTGCCATACCTGCTGCTTTTGCCATGTTTTCAGCAGTAGCAATACCAGAACTTGCAAAAGAGGGGACATTTAGGCTTGGTTTTATGACAATGCCTGCGGTTCTTATGAACCTGCCTTTAGGATGGTTAGTTTCATTCATATGGTTTTTATTGTTATTCCTTGCTGCATTAACATCTTCTTTAGCTCTTATTCAGCCTCTTATTGCTCTTTTTGAAGATGAGATGAAGTGGGAACACACAAAGGCCGTTACAGTGTCAATGAGTCTAATAATCTTAGGTGCTCATTTTTCAGCTTTTGTTCCAAATTTTATTGATGAACTCGATTTCTGGGCTGGCTGTGTAATGCTCTTAATTTTTGGACTCATAGAGATTATTGTTTTCATATGGATATTCGGAATAAACAATTTTTACAGGGAGTTAATACAGAACACTTCAATAAAACTTCCGAAGGCTTTTGTCTATGTAATAGCCTTTATATCTCCAGTGTTTTTAGCTTTCATTCTGTATTTCTGGGTAATAAAGGATTTTTCCAATGTTATAGAAGCAAAGGAATCAACAAAAGTTTTTGCCCGAGTTTTCATTGCCGTATTTCTATTATTCCTTTCAATAATAGCTGTTAAGAGTAGAGAGATAATTCTAAGGGACTTGAGATATTCAAGAATAATCAAACAAAAATAACAAGTAAGAGGAAAGGCATTTTGTCACACTTAATTGAAGAGATAAACAAAAAGAGCATTTTGAAACTTTTTGTAGAAGCAACTTCCCTAAGAGAGAAATACAAGGGTAATAAAATCGAACTCTGTGCTATTGTAAACGCAAAGAGTGGTCTCTGTTCTGAAGACTGTGTTTTCTGTGCTCAGTCTTCAAGATACAGAACAAATACTCCCGTATACCCTTTAATTGAGAAAGATGAGATAATAAAAAAAGCTAAAGAGGCAAAAGAGCATGGCGTTAAGAGATTTTCAATTGTCATAAGCGGAAGAAAGCCTGCAAAGAAAGAGTTAATAAAAATTGCCGATTATATTGAAGAATTAAGAAAGAGTGGTATTCATACTTGTGCCTCTCTTGGACTTATTGAATATGACGCTATTAGTTATCTCAAGGATAGAGGCCTTGAAAGATTGCACTGCAATATTGAAACTTCAGAGAGGTTTTTCAGTAAAATATGCACAACCCACAGATTCTCAGACAAACTTAGAACTCTTGAAGCTGCAAAGAGCGTAGGGCTATCTGTGTGCTCGGGAGGAGTATTTGGGATGGGTGAATCATGGACAGACAGAGAAGAGATGGCAGTTTTCTTAAAAAAGCATGATGTAGATTCAATCCCTATAAATTTTCTTACACCCATTAAAGGCACGCCACTTGAAAATTTAAAGCCTCTTGCACCATTTGAGGCTCTGAAGATAATTGTATTGTTTAGATTGGTTCTTCCAGAAAAAGATATAAGAGTCTGCGGAGGTAGACCCTTACTTGGTGATTTTGCCTCTTGGATTTTTATTGCCGGGGCGAATGCTTTGATGACAGGAAATTATCTTACAACAACGGGAAGACATTACGTTGATGACTTAAAATTTATTGAAGCTCACGGTCTTGAGGTGGACAGTGTGGTCTGTTAGAATGAGAGCATCACAGAAAAGGGCAAATGAGGAACGGCATATTTCAGGAGCAGAGGGAATTTTTGAATATGAAGGCATTGAAAGGGCTGTTAAGAAACTTCTCCGTCGAGCCTTTGAACATTCAAGAGGTAGGCCAGACAGGATTGTTATAACAGTCGAAAAAATAACAGATGAAATAACTATAATTCCCTGTCTTTCTTTAAATACTTATTTTGCCAGCTCTCCTGAGAATGCCTATGAAAAGATATTCGAAATTTTAGGTTCTTTAGGAATTTCAGAGAAAGCCATTAATAGAGCGTTTGAGGTTATAAAAAGAGAGTCTATGAGAGGAGCAACCTTAATTGATTCCATATCTGGAGAGAGATTAGAAAAGGATAAGGCACGAGGTGTTAGGGTATCAAGAATTCAGATGGATAAAGGAAGGAGAATGAAACTTATGGGAAAAGTTAGAAATTTGTCGATGGAGCCTCAAAGAGTGCTCGAAGCAATGACAGTTGCATCAAAAGTGGCCTCCTGTCCAGAAATCATTGCAGAACTTTGCATCTCCGATAATCCCGATTATACAACAGGCTATATTGCCTCAAGCAATTTAGGATATCTTCGCATAACCAACATAAAAACCAAGGGAGAAGAGATAGGCGGAAGAGCTTTTTTTGTCAAAACTCCCTGTGACATTGAAAATCTGATATACTATCTTGAAAGAAAGCCTGTGCTGGTAATATGAAATACGACAGAGTGTTTTTAATAGGTAATCCCATAGCCGGTGGTGGAGCATTAAATAAAATAGAGAGAGCAAGCGAAATTCTCAGGCAGAAGGGAGTTTCTTTTGAAAGGCTTCTTACAAAAAAGCAAGGTGATGCAGAACAGTTTGCAAGAAAAATCAAAGAAAAATATACTGAAAGAACACTCGTAATTGCTGCTGGAGGAGATGGGACGTATAATGAAATTGTAAATGGTCTTGCCCACTCGCAGATTCCTCTTGCAATTTTGCCAATGGGAACAACCTCTGTTCTTGCAAAGGAATTAAAAATTCCAAAAGATATGGAAAAAGCCGTTGATTTAGCTCTTAATGGGAATGTTGAGAGGGTTCATCTCGGAAAAATAAAGAATAAAGAGAAAAGCAGGCTTTTTATTCTAATGGCAGGTATAGGTTTTGACGGCCAGGCAGTCTATAATGTAAATCCAAGAGAAAAAAGACATCTTCGTAAAATTGCCTATATTCTTAGCGGAATTAAAACACTACTTCGTTATGACCCCGAAGAGTTAAAGATAAAAAACAGTGTTTCTAAGAAAGCATACACTGTCGTTGTAAGTAAAGCAGCTTGCTATGGTGGAAGCTTCAAGATTGCTCCTAATGCAAATCTAAGGTCTCCTAATTTTTATGTTTTTCTTTCAAAAACAGACTCAAAGATTAAATTGGCCTTTCAGATTTTTGCTGTTCTTTTTGGTAGACACTTAAAGATGAAAAAAACAGATTACTTCTCCGCAGAAAGTCTAAAAGTTACTGGTGATGCCCATGTTCAGATAGATGGTGATTATTTTGGCAAGACACCCGTTGAGATAAGCCTCATAAAAAACGCTCTTAATCTTGTCTTTCCCTGAAAACTAAACCTGTTAAAATAATTATATATGTCTACATTTAAGCTCCAAACTTCTTTTAAGCCCAAAGGTGACCAGCCAAAAGCCATTAAACAGCTTGTAGAGGGTATAAAGAGAGGGCATAAACATCAGGTTTTGCTGGGTGTGACAGGCTCTGGAAAAACTTTCACCATTGCCAACGTAATTGAAAAAATCAACATGCCCACCCTCGTAATTGCTCACAACAAAACCCTCGCTGCTCAACTATACGGTGAGTTAAAGGAGCTTTTTCCCGATAATGCCGTTGAATACTATGTAAGCTACTACGACTATTACCAGCCTGAAGCATACATACCAGAGACAGATACTTATATTGAAAAGGATGCTCTAATCAATGATGATATTGACAGAATGAGACATTCGGCAACCCTCTCTGTCCTTACAAGAAAGGATGTAATAGTAGTTGCCTCTGTCTCATGTATTTACGGAATTGGCTCGCCTGATGATTACCTCTCAATGCACGTTACCATTGAAGAGGGCATGAGAACCGACAGAGATGCCATGCTTCGCAAACTTGTTGAGATACTCTACACAAGAGCAGAAGATGAATTCAAAAGAGGAATGTTTCGTGTAAGGGGAGATGTGGTTGACATATTTGCATCTCACTGCCTTGACAGGGCATACAGGATAGAGTTTTTTGATGATGAGATTGACGGCATTTACGAAATAGACCCTTTGACAGGAGGTAGAATAAGAAGACTCACAAGAATTTTTATCCCTCCCAACAGCCATTGGGTAACTCCCGAACCGAGACTTAAAAAAGCTCTGGAAAGTATCGAAGAGGAGCTTGAAGAGAGAATAAAGTATTTCAAAGACAGGGGAGAAGAGGCATTCGCCGAAAGAATTGAAAAAAGAACCCGTTTTGACATGGAGCTTTTAAGTCAGTTTGGACACTGCCACGGCATTGAAAACTACTCAAGACACCTAAGTGGTAGACTTCCCGGCGAGCCTCCATTTACGCTAATAGACTATATATACGCAGGCCCATCTAAAGGAGATTTTCTAACAGTTATTGATGAAAGCCACGTTACAGTGCCGCAGATAGGTGGAATGTATGAAGGAGACCGTTCACGGAAAAGAACACTTGTCGAGTACGGATTCAGGCTTCCCTCAGCCCTTGACAACAGACCACTTAAATTTAATGAATTTGAACATCGAATGAATTATGTTATATATGTTTCAGCCACTCCAGGAGACTATGAGATTGAAAAGTCTAAGAGAAGAGTGGTTGAGCAAATAATAAGGCCAACAGGGCTTGTAGACCCAAAGATAGAGGTTCGTTCTGCTTCAACGCAGGTTGAAGACCTCTTAGATGAAATCCAGAGTAGAGTTGCAAAAGGTGAAAGAGTCTTAGTAACGACGCTTACAAAAAAAATGGCAGAAGACCTGACAGACTATTACACATCCCTGGGCATTAAGGCAAAATATCTTCATTCTGACATTGACACCCTTGAAAGAATTGAGATACTAAGGGATTTAAGGCTTGGAAAATTCGATGTTCTCATAGGTGTTAATCTTCTTAGGGAAGGGCTTGATTTGCCAGAGGTTTCTCTTGTTGCCATATTTGATGCTGACAAGGAGGGTTTTCTTCGTTCCGAGAGGTCTCTAATTCAGACAGCAGGAAGGGCATCAAGAAATATAAACGGCACAGTAATTTTCTATGCAGATACTATTACCGAATCAATGCAAAAGGCCATTGATGAGACAGAGAGAAGGCGTAAGATTCAGATGGAATACAACAGAAAAAATCGTATTTCTCCGGAGACTGTAAAGAGTAAGATTAAGGATATACTTGCTTCGATATACGAAAGAGATTACGTAGAACTGTATGAGGTAAAAGAAGAAACTTTGGAATACGAGCTATCAGAAGAGGCTATTAAGAAATTGGAGCTTGAAATGAAAAGGGCTGCGGAGAATCTTGAGTTTGAAAGAGCTGCAGAGCTTAGAGACAGGTTGTTCAGAATCAAAGAAAAGCTTCTTAAGGTTGGAATGAAAGCTTAGTTTATCTTTATAGATGCCATTTCCTTTATCCCTTCAATAATTTTAGGACTAAGCCTGTAAATCCTCTCGCTTATGTAAAATACATTGCCTCTTCTAACAGCATCGGTATCCTTAAGCTTTACGATAAGTTTTTCGCTTCTTGCTCTGTGTCCGTAGCCTATGAATATGATATCCGGATTTAATTTGATTATCTCTTCCATATTTAAAGACGACGATTTAGAGAGATTAACTATTCCCAGAAATTTCATCACATCACTTATGTGAGATTTCTCTCCTGCAAGAACTATTGGCTCAGGCCATATGAAAAAGAGAGCTTTTTTACCTTTGAAATCTCTCTTTATAGCTTTTAATTCTTCTTTGAAATCTTTGAGCAATTTTTCAGCCTCTTTTTCTTTTCCGACAACTCGAGCCAGCCTTTTGACTTCATAGAAGAAATCTTCCAGACTCGTCGGAGCATACACATGAACATTCAGCCCAAGAGATATTAGTTTCTCGTATACTTCTTTCGGGGTTACTTCCTTTGAAATTATCACAAGGTCTGGCTTTAAGGAAAGTATTATCTCGTATGAAGGATTAACCATTCCGCCTACCTTTACTTTTTCTTTTGTCTGTTCTGGCCAGTTGCAGTAGTTCGAAACTCCTACCAGCTTGTCAAAGGCTTTTAAATAATAAAGAGTTTCTGTAACGCTTGGTGCTAAGGAGACAATTCTTTTAGGCTCTGCAAAAGCTGAGAGGGATGAAAATATAATCATTAAAAGAGCTACTATTAGCCTCATTTTATCCTTAATTCTCTTCCTGCAATCATAAAATAGGCTTCATCAGAGATTTCCATAAGCCTCTGATTAAAAATTCCAGTTATGTTTAAAAATTTTCTTCCAAGAAAGGTCTCAGGGATAACTCCCATTCCAACCTCATTTGTTACTATAAAAATATGAATTTGATTAATTTTTCTGAATTTAGAGAGTAGACTCAAAAATATTTCTGTCTCAAATTCGATATTCCTTTCTTCAACAATTAGATTTGTAATCCATGTTGTCATGCAGTCTACAACCACCGACGAGTTCTCCGAGATTTCTCTAAAGGCACAGGTTAAATCTAACGGTTCTTCGATTGTTATCCATTTTTCACCTCTTTCCTCTTTATGCTTTTTAATTTTCTCTATCATTTCTTCGTCGATTGCTTTGGCTGTTGCAATGTAGTAGTAATTTCTTTTATTCAAAACCAGAGCAGACCTTAGGGCAAAGTTGGTTTTACCACTTTTTATACCGCCAATAATGAGGGTTATCATTTAGAGCCTCCTATAACCCTCTGCAACTCTTCGAAGAATATAGAATTTTCTTTTCGAGCTTTGACTGAAACCCTAATAAAATATTCATTAAGTCCATAAAAATTTGAGCAGTTTCTAACGAGAATTCCCTTTTTTATCAAACGTGTGTGTATATCTGTTCTTGAAAATTTGAGCAAATAAAAGTTGACCTCGGAAGGAAAATATTCTAAAGCTAAATTTCTCATTGATAATTGAAAAAATTCTTTCTCTTTTTCAAAAAATTCAAGGCTTGTTAGCCTAAAACTCTCATCTCCAATAATCTCCTCCGCAATCCACTGGGCAAAGCTGTTAGTGTTCCACGGTTGCTGGTTTTCTCTAAGTTTATTAATCAGTTTTATGTTGCCTGCTGCATAGCCAAATCTTAAACCTGCCATTCCATAAAACTTGGTAAGTGAACGTAGAACAAGAGTATTTTGCATTAAGATTGCTTCACTGAGAACGCTTTCTTGAGGCATAAAATCAATGAAAGCTTCATCTATTATGAAGAGTGTATTCGTGAAATTCTTTATGAGCCATAAAATTTTATCCTTCCCAATCAACCATCCTGTTGGATTGTTAGGATTACAGAGGAAAACCATATCATAATGGGAAGTTTTCAAGTTTTTAAATGTCTTATCTAAGAGTTCTTCTGCTTTCAAAGAAAAAACTCTACTTATGTTGCTAATTCTATTCACTCTGCAGGCTCTTTCATACTCTATGAAAGTTGGCTCAAGTATTAACACAGAACTGGGGTTGAAAGACGCTACGGCAAGGTAGATTAGTTCAGTAGAGCCGTTTCCGCAGATTGTTGACGAATATGGAATGCCATGCAATTCTTCAAGAATTTTTCTAAACTTTCTCGCCTCTGTATCAGGATATCTGTTAAGGAGAGCAAATTTTTCATTCATCTTTTGACTTATTTTTTCGGGTAAAGGTAAAGGGTTAATAGAAGCACTCATGTCAATTATATGTTCAGGTGTTGTTTTTAAAATTTCTGCATAACTGTATATATCGCCACCATGCATTAGATAAGTCTCCTTATAAGAATAGACAAAAGTAAAAAAATCAAACTACCTAAAAGGATTATTGTTTTTGCCTTTTCAATTTGTTCTGAATTTGTCTCATTTAAGTCAACTCCAATATAGGGTTTTTGGACAAGAACTCCGCCGTAGTAGTTCGGTCCACCCATCCTGACTCCGAGAGCTCCTGCCATTGCTGCCTCTGGTATGCCACTGTTTGGACTTGTGTGCTTCCCTCCATCTCTGAGCATAGTAGTAAAGGTTCTTCGACTGCATTGAAAACCTAAAACCAGTGCAGAGCTTACTACTATTAAAAAGCCTGTTATTCTTGCAGGAATATAATTAAAAAGGTCATCCATTTTAGCTGAACACCAACCAAAATTTATGTATCTATCATTTTTATAGCCTACCATAGAGTCAAGGGTGTTAACTGTTTTGTAAAGAACAAGCAGAGGGAGGCCTCCTAACGAAAAATAAAAAAGAGGAGCTATCACTGCATCAGACATATTTTCTGAAAGACTTTCAAGGATTGCCAGTCTTACTTTTTCCTCGCTTAGATTTTCTGTATCTCTTCCAACAAGTGCTTTTAAAGATTGTCTTGCCTCTACAATATTTCCTTCCTCAAGCTGACTATTGATTTTGTTTGCTTCCTTTAGTAAACCTCTTAAGGCTATAAAAAAACTTGCTATAATTATTAAGGTTAACTCTGCTATTAAACTTCCTGCTTTGAAAAATTCTTGAGTCCAAAAAATAATGTTTAAAAACAAAAGAGTAAATAGAAACGTAATACTGCAAATGCCAATAAATAGAAAAACGCCACCTTTTTTATTGCTAAGTCCAACTTTTCTTAAATAGAACTCTCCTTTTGCTATGAGAAAACCTATTAATGATATGGGATGATATCTGCGAGGGTCTCCAAAAATTAAGTCAATTAAAAAGGCTCCGACAACTACATATTCTTCAACAAAGAAGAAATTCATAACTCTAAAATCTCCTCAATATGTTTCATTTCAACATTTTTTTCTACTAAATCGGCAAGCTTTTCTATGGAGCTTTCTTTTAATCTTTTCCAGGAAAAAGTAAAATCTATGGGATTAAGGCCTTTCTTTATTCGATGCCTGTTTATTAGCCATCTTCTGAAACTGTCATTCTCAAATAAGCCGTGAATATATGTTCCCCATATATTATTTTTTATCATGCCTTCCTGTATAATTTTTCCATACGAAAGCCTTTTTATCTTAAAGAGATTCATATCACCAAAGCTTTCTCCCATGTGAATCTCGTAGCCTTTGATTTTTATTGATGATTTCTCAATTAAAGACCCTTCTACTTGGGTAAGAATCTTTTCAGGCTGAAAAATTGTCTCAACAGAAAGAAATCCCAATCCACGAGTTTCTGTTTTCGAGCTTTCAATCTGATGTCTGTCAATAATTCTATCTCCGAGCATCTGAAATCCTCCGCAAATGCCTATAATTTCTTTGTCTTTTTTAGCTAAATTTTTTATGAAAGCTCCCAATCCGATTGATTTAATATACTGAAGGTCTTCGATTGTTCTTTTTGAGCCGGGAATTATTATTATATCAGCCTCCTTTAATTCATCCTCATTCAAGGAATACGCAAGTTCCACATCGGGTTCAAATTTTAAAGGGTCAAAATCGCTGAAATTTGATATATATTTAAGGGGAATAACTACTATCTTTATTTTTTCTTTTTTTATTTGCCTCCTTTTAGGTTTTGAATAAGCAAAAGGAAATCCATCTTCATCGGAAATTGCCAGATTGTCAATATAGGGAATTACTCCAAGACATTTAATACTAAGTAAAGATTCAAGCTTATCAATACCTGGTTGTAATATATCTCTGTAACCTCTAAACTTGTTTATTAAAAATCCTCTGAAAAAGCTTTTTTTGCTATTGAGGATTTTTACAGTGCCGTAGAGGCTTGCAAAAACTCCTCCTCTCTCAATATCTCCCACAAGCAGCACAGGAGATTTGAGATATTCAGCCACTGCCATATTTGCCATATCTTGTTCAAGAATATTTATTTCTGCCGGGCTTCCTGCACCTTCTATGATGAGCAGTTCATATTTCCTTTGCATGTTATTAAGAGAACTAACTACAGTATCCCAAAGCACTTCTCTTTTCTTTTTGAAGGGCTTTATTACTCCTCTGTATTTTCCACGAACAATTAAGTGAAAACCCTTTTTGCCAGAAGGCTTTAGAAGAATAGGATTCATGTGTATTTCTGGTTCAATAAGGGCAGCCTCTGCCTGGACTGCCTGGGCTATTGCAATTTCACCGCCTTCACGGGTTACGTAACTTTGTAGACTTATATTCTGTGCTTTAAAAGGAGCTACATTTATTCCTTTTCTGCTAAAAATTCTACATAAAGCTGTAACAATCAGGCTCTTTCCAGAACCAGAGCATGTTCCCTGTATCGTTAAAGACTTAGCCATACTTTGTTCTCCAGCAAAAATGCTAAAAGCAGAAGAATCTCCGAAAGCTCTATGATTGCTCCCAGATTGTCTCCTGTTAAACCACTGAAAACTCTCTCAAAGCTTCTTTTAATAAGCATGATAATTCCGTAAATTGTAATAATTGCTACGAGTAAAAAGAGATTTTTATAAATCAGCAAAAAATAAATAACTAAAGTAAGGGGTAGTAGCGTGGCAATCAAAAGGTTTTTCCTGCTGATTTTACCTAAAAATATTGCTCCAAGGCCAGTAGTAGACGCCGGCTTGCCAAAATACATCACCGTAATTATAAACCACCTTGAAAGGCTAAAAATGGCAATTAATGCAAAAAAATCCCTATATTCAACTATCTCTCTTAAAAGGAAGAATTTAAGAAGAATTGAGACAACTACTGCCGTGACTCCACCTACACCTGTAGTGCTATCTTTCATTATCTCAAGTCTTTTTCTTAAATCTCTCTCATAATCTCCACTTCCTTTGTAAAAAAGGGCATCAAAGGTATCTGCTAAACCATCAACATGAAAAATTCCTCTTATACAGAATAAAGCTGTTATTAAAAATGCGGAAACAAAAAAAGACGAAAAAAACAGCCCCGTATATTTTGCCATTGTTGCAAGAAAAACTCCCTCGACAAATCCAACAAAGGGAAAAAAAATAACAGAATTTCGCAATTCCTTTTCACCATAGCCTTTTGTCTTTAAGGGAAAGATTGTGAGAAAAGAAAGGGCTATAAAAAAACCCTTTAACATATTTTTTCACCAGAAACACCAGCTTCTTCAAAAGTTGCCATTTCTCTGTATATCTTTAATCCTGCCTCTATTATAGTCATTGCAAGAACAGCACCTGTTCCCTCTCCAAGTCTAAGATTCAAGTCTAAAATAGGTTCTAATCCCATAAAATTTAATGCTTTTTTATGTCCTCTTTCCACAGAGTTATGGGAGGCAAAAATGTAGTCTCTTACATAAGGATTGATTGCATAGGCAATAAGGGCAGCGGCAGTGGAGATAAAACCGTCTATTACTACAGGAATTCTTAATTGACCACAACCAAGCACAACTCCTGCCATCGCTCCAATCTCAGGACCTCCAACTTTTGCAAGCACATCAATCGGATTAGCAGGGTCGGGCTTATTTATCTCTATTGCTTTTTTTATTACATCAATCTTTCTTGCAAGCCTTGCTTCGTCTATTCCAGAGCCTTTTCCTGCAATTTCCTCTACTGCCGAAGCTGTTAATACACTTATTATTGCTGCCGATGGCGTTGTATTGCCTATACCCATCTCTCCTGTGGCCAATAGATTGTAGCCTTTTGAATGAAAATCTTTTGCCATATCTATGCCAATTTGAAGGCTTCTGTAAGCCTCATCTTTTGTCATGGCAGATTCTTTTGCCATGTTCTTTGTGCCTTTTACAATTTTTTTTGATATCAATCCTGGAAGATTTCCAAATTCATAATCAACTCCTACGTCAACTACCACAACTTCTGCTCCAGCATGTCTTGCAAGGACGTTTATGCCTGCACCACCTCTAAGAAAATTAAAAACCATCTGTGCCGTAACTTCTTTGGGATAGGCAGACACTCCTTCTTGTGTTACTCCATGGTCTGAAGCAAACACGAAAACAGCCTTTTTGCTAATCGACGGCATGGGATTTTCATAAATCGCAACAAGCTTTGCCGCAATTTCTTCAAGCTTTCCAAGACTTCCGGGAGGTTTTGTAAGGCCGTTGAGTCTTTTCCATGCTAAATCAAGAAACTCTTTTTTAATAGGCTCAATCTTAATCTCAAAGTTCATAGCTTCAACTCCAGAAAATATTTTTTATCTCTAACTATCTTTTTTCCAACTTTGAATTTAACTTTTCTCTTAAATATGGGACCGTCAAATACGAATGTATGATACTCTCCCTTTTCTCCGCAGAGGTCTACCTCTTTTAATGCCTTCAAATCTTTGATAAAATTCTCATCAATCTCTCGACCAAGCCATTCTTCTCCTAAAAATTCACAGTTCAATGAACAAACAATAGCTTTAAAACCCGAGCTAATAAATTCCTTTAGAAGTTTTTCTCGGCTTTCATTCCATAATGGTAGAATCGGATTTATATCAAGTTCTCCACATACTCTCTCCACCCATTCCCTGTGTTCCTGAAGGTCAATATCTCCAAAAACTCCAGCCATTATACCTTCTTTTTTCATTTCTCTTACAGCGCTTTTAAATTCATTTTCATAACTCTCCCAGGAAGTATTTCTCTGAAAAATTGGAATTCCTAACGCATCAGCTTGACTTTTTAAGAGTTCCGAACTAATTCCATGAGAACGGGATACCCTTCCATCCTCTGATAGCATATTCAACAGATAGCTAACTCTAAATTTACCCCTTTTGATTGTGCGATAGAGGGAAAGACAGCTGTCTTTCCC
>DDKK01000032.1 GCA_002339325.1 Nitrospiraceae bacterium UBA2600
TTTTTAATTTTCTGATTAATGTAAAACTGCTGAGCTATTCCAAATATATTATTAACAAGCCAGTAAAGAACCAATCCTGAGGGAAATGTTAGGAAAAGAAAAGTGAAAACTACTGGCATAAGAAGCATAATTTTCTGTTGAGTTGGGTCCATCGTAGATGGTGTCATCTTCTGCTGTATTAACATAGTAAGACCCATTAATATAGGAAGAACGTAATAGGGGTCTTTAGTGGAAAGGTCAGTAATCCAGAATATAAAAGGTGCCTGCCTTAACTCTATGGCTATTGTGAGAATTTTATAGAGAGCAAAAAATACGGGAATTTGAAGAAGTATGGGAAGGCAGCCACCCATTGGATTGACTTTATATTTTCTGTAAAGCTCCATCATCTCCTTCTGAAGACGCTGAGGGTCATTTTTATACTGCTCTTTTAGCTGCATGAGTTTTGGTTGAAGTTCGCTAAGTTTCTGCATAGATTTCTGTCCTCGGTTAACAATAGGAATAAAAGGAATTCTCACGAGTATTGTAAGAATGATAATGGCAACTCCATAGTTATGAGTAAGACTATAAAGAAGTTTTAGAAACCAGAAAAGAGGACGGGCAATAATAGAGAAAAATCCGAAATCTACAATATGTTCAAGACCAAGATTAAAATTTTTTAAATAATCATACTCCTTGGGTCCTGCAAATAACTTATAGGTATTCTGTCCATCTTTAAAACCAATGGAAACTAAAACATCTGAGCTGTATGGAGAAACTACAAACTGATTTGCCTTGCTTAATGGCACGATAGCTGAGAAAAAGTATTTATCTTCCAATGCAACCCATTTGACACCTTCATTGTAAGTTATAATATCTCTAACTTTATTTGGCGTGAGTTCAATTCTGTCTGCATCCTTCAGTATAACAGGACCCCAGTGAGGAGCGTCTTCTTTTTCTACAATGCCGAAGTCCTTTCCAATGGTTACGAAATAGTTATTGAGGCCTTTTACTTCTTCTTTTATCTCTATTGAATAGTCTTCCTTGTTAAAGATAAAGCTTCTCTTTATATATATCTCTCCATCGCTGAAATGAAAATTTACAAAGGCTCTTTCAGAATCTTTAAATGATAATTTTGTTCCTTCAATGTTAAAAATCACTTTTGCATAATCTAATTTGCCGTCTTTCAAAATTGAAAGAGGAGAAATATCATCGGCTTTCAATACAATTGGAGCACCCTTTTTGTCTTTATATCTCTTTAATTCAATCTTTTTTATCACCGCTCCCTCATTAGAAAGGGTAACCTTGAATACATCATTTTCTATCTCTATTTCTCTGTATTTTGTGTCCTTTCTAATCTCTTTAGGCTCTTCTTTAAGGGTGGAGGGAACTGAAACAGTTTGAGAGCCCGCAGATTTTTCCTCCTTTTTTGTTGGCTGAACAGACTGAGGAGACGAATCCTTAGGCTGATAGTATTTGGTATACAGATACTGACTTCCAAAAAGAATAACCATACTTAAAATTACAGCTAAAAGTGCTCTTAAACCACTGTTTTCCATATCCTCACCTTAAAGGGTCATATCCTCCTGGATGAAAAGGATGACATTTCAGTATTCTTTTTATGGCCAAATAAATACCTTTAATGCCATATTTTTTTATTGCCTCTTCAGCATACACTGAACAGGTAGGATAAAATCTACATGCTGGAGGCATAAGGGGAGATATAAATCTCCTGTAAACTTTTATGATAAATATTAAGAAATTTGACACTAAGGAGTTAATCTCCATCTCCCTTTTGCTCTTCTTCTTCTGATAACTCTTCTTCCCCCTGGAGTGCTCATTCTTTTGAGGAAACCGTGAGTTCTTTTTTTCTTAAGTTTATGTGGCCTATAGGTAGTGTATGCTCCCAATTTTTACCTCCTTATTAAAATTTATAGGGGATTAGAGATTTGATTGACCTATACATTGTCTCATCAACTATTGCAGAATGTCTAAGATTTCTTGTTCTTTTAGATGGTTTTCCTGTGAGAAGATGGCTTTTATTAGCCCTTCTGCGTAAAATTTTTCCTGTTCCTGTTACTTTAAATCTTTTAGCAGCTCCTCTGTGCGTTTTAATCTTAGGCATACTCAATCTCCTCCTTAAGAAGTATAGACGATTATTTTAATAAATTCTTTATAAATTTATCAATCTTTACCGGGAGAAATTAACATGCTCATGTTATTCCCTTCGAGTCGAGGCTCTTGCTCTATTTTATGTGGAAAGCCTACAAGTAGCGCTTTAATCTTGTCAAACACTTTCATGCCCAACTCGGGGTGCACTATCTCTCTGCCCCTGAAAAAGAGTGTAACTCTCGTTTTATCGCCATCTTCTATAAATCTCTTTATATGCTTGACTTTGAGTTGAAGGTCATGGTCTGAAATCTGAGGTCTTATTTTGATTTCCTTAACGGTGGAAGTTCTTTTTGAGGAACTCTTTTTTTCTAATTGATATTTATATTTTCCGTAATCCATTATTCGGCATACTGGCGGATTTGCATTAGGAGCTACCTCTACAAGGTCATATCCTCTGTCTTTTGCTATGCTTATAGCTTCTTTAATACTAACTACTCCAAGTTGTTTCCCGTTTTCATCTACTAATCTTACTTCTTTTGCCTTAATGGCCTCATTAATTCTTATGTCCTTTGTCGCTATTTCGGCACCTCCTTAATATTTTTTCTCTCCTTTATCTCTTTTTTCACAAGTTCAATAAACTTTTCTAATTCAATGAGTTCCAAGTTTTCACCACTTCTTAGACGCACCGTAATTCTTCCTCCTTCTGCCTCTTTATCTCCGATTATTAACATATATGGAATTTTATCTAAAGTGGCTTGTCTTATTTTATAGCCAATCTTTTCATTTTCTCTGTCAAGTTTTACTCTTAGTCCTTCATCTCTTAGTTTTTTGTAGATATTCTCCGCATAATTTATATGTTTCTCTGAGATTGTCATTATCACAGCTTGCACAGGAGAAAGCCAAGTAGGGAAAGCTCCAGCATAATGTTCTATGAGGACTCCCATGAAACGTTCAAGAGACCCCATGAGTGCTCTGTGAATCATTATTGGCCTGTGTTCATATCCGTCCTTTCCTCTGTAAGTAATATCAAATCTTTCGGGAATGTTAAAATCAACTTGAATTGTGCTACACTGCCAGGCTCTATTGAGGACATCCTTTATTTTTATATCAATCTTGGGACCATAAAAAACTCCTTCGCCAGGGTCTATCTGATAAGGAAGATTTCTCTCTTTAAGAGCCTGCTCTAAGGCATTTGTAGCTCTATCCCAATTTTTAAGTGTTCCAACATATTTTTCAGGACGGGTTGATATGTAAATTTCATAATTATCAAATCCAAAAGTTGAAAGAATAAATATAGTAAAATCAAGCACTTTCTGAATTTCCTCTTCGAGATTTTCTTCAGTGCAGAATATGTGTGCATCATCCTGAGTAAAGCCCCTTACTCTGAGAAGCCCGTGTAGAACTCCTGACCTTTCATATCGGTAAACTGTTCCGAGTTCAGCAAATCTTAAAGGCAAATCCCTATAACTACGTAACTCTGATTTATAAACCTGAATATGAAAGGGGCAATTCATAGGCTTTAGTTGATAGGCTACTTCATCTACAGACATGGGAGCAAACATATTTTCTCTGTAAAAATCCAGATGCCCGCTTTTGTTCCAAAGTTCAAGCTTTGCTATGTGAGGAGTATAAAGAAGTTGATAACCTGCCTTGAGATGTTCATCCTTCCAAAAATCTTCGATAACTTTTCTTACAACCGCCCCGTTAGGAAGCCAGATTATCAAGCCTGCGCCTATCTCATCGCTTATATCAAAAAGTCTTAGTTGCTTTCCAAGCCTTCTGTGGTCTCTTTTCTTTATCTCTTCAAGAAATCTTAAATATGCCTCTAACTCTTCCTTTGAGGGAAATGCTGTTCCGTATATTCTCTGGAGCATTTTGTTTTTTTCATCGCCTCTCCAGTATGCACCGGCAACATTGAGTATTTTGAAAGCCTTTATCATACCTGTATGAGGTATGTGAGGACCTCTGCAAAGGTCAACAAATCCGCCTTCCTCATAAATTGATACTTTATCATCTTCAATTTCGTTAATTATCTCAATTTTGTAGTCCTCACCAAGATTTTCAAATAATTTTATAGCTTCCTCTTTAGAAATCTCTCTTCTTATGAAAGGTTTTCTTGCCTTGATTATCTCCTGCATTTTTTTCTCGATTTTTCTTAATTCTTCTTCGGTAAAAGAGCTTTCTCTGTCAAAATCATAATAAAATCCGTCTTCTATAGCAGGCCCAATAGTGACCTTAACATCAGGAAAGAGCTCTTTTACAGCATGAGCCATAACATGGGCTGTTGAATGTCTCAATATCTCAAGACCCTCTGGACTGTTTTGGGAGACTATTTCAAGAGTATCATGGGGATTAATGCTATCTAATGCTGAAAGGTCTTTTAATACTCCATTGACTTTTATAGCTATAGCTTGACTTTCTTTGATTAAATCTATTAATTCTCTCTTATCTAATTCAGTAATGTTACCTTCTTTTAGTAATCTAATCACTGTCCTCCTTAATTTTTTTAACAATTATATTAATCTAAACTGTTTTCATTTATCAACTGAGGGAAAGATAAAAATTTTAAAAGCCTCCCTCTCCTTCAAACAAAACTCCGTCAACCATTGTGAATCTTTGAGCACATTTTTTTGCAAGCATTTCATTGTGTGTCACGATTATAAAGGTAGTTTTGTCTTCCTCGTTTATTCTCTGAAATAGCTCAAATAATTCTTGGGCAGCCCGAGAGTCAAGATTTCCCGTTGGTTCATCGGCAAGAACAATGGAAGGATTTTTAAATAGGGCTCTTGCAACAGCCACCCTTTGCTGTTCTCCTCCAGAAAGTTCTCCCGGCCGATGAAATGCTCTTTCATGAACTCCGAGTTTTTTGAGTATCTCCTGAGCTTTCTCATAGAGTTTATCTCTATTTTTTCTTTTAATTGAGCCTCTATTTGCAATTAACTCCGGCATAATGACATTCTCAAGAACATTAAATTCAGGTAAAAGATAATGAAACTGAAATACAAAGCCAATATGCTTATTGCGAAAATTTGATATTTCATTGTCTGATAAAACAAAAGGATTAATAGAGCCTTCAAACCCGTAGATAACATCTCCTGAGGTTGGTTTTTCAAGAGTGCCAATTATGTGTAGAAAAGTGCTTTTACCTGCTCCTGATGCTCCTGTTACTGCAAGTATCTCTCCCTCATACGCACTGAAATCAATACCTTTGAGAACCTCTAAAGTGCCCGCTTTAGTAGAGTAACTCTTTCTAAGGTTTTTTACCGTTAGTATCTCTTTTTTCATGACCCCTGAATGGTTTACTTAGTTCATCAAATTTCTCCATTACTGCCTTATGAATTCTGTCAGCTTTATCGGCGAGATAATGAAAAGCTTTTTTCGTTATACCCGTTGTTTTGTCTCCTATGTCTCTTATTTTTTCTCCTCCGAATATGAGAGAAACAATAAGAAAAATGATTAATAAAATTATGCTGAGGCATCCTATGTTTCTAATAAACTTAAACATTATTCATACCTCAAAATCTCTACTGGATTTATCTTTGAAGCCCTATGGGCAGGATAAACCGTTGAAATAAGGCTTATTATTAATGCGGAAGCTGAGATTACCAGAATATCTAAAACCTTTACTTTAACAGGTAGCTTACTGAGATAGTAAACATCCGCAGGTAGCTTTACTATCTCATAAGTTTTAATTATCTCACAAAGAAGAAGTCCTCCTAAAAGTCCTATGAGAGTACCAACAACACCTATAAGAAAGCCCTGATATAGAAATACGAGTTTTATCAAACGGTCTGTTGCTCCCATTGATTTCAATATGGCAATGTCTCTCTGTTTTTCAGTTACATTTACCATGAGCATACTTATTATATTAAAAGATGCAACGAGAACAATAAGAGTAAGAATCACAAACATGGCAAATTTTTCAAGTTTAAGGGCTGAAAATAGGTTTCTGTTCATCTGCATCCAGTCTTTGACATAATAACCATCACCAAGCTCCCTTGTGAGAGCTTGACTTACAAGATTAGCCTTGTAAATATCATTTAACTTAAGCTGAATACCTGTTACAGCGTTACCGTATTCGAAGAAATCTTGGGTGGTTTTTAATTCTGCTATGGCAAGATTTGCATCGTATTCGAACATACCAATCTCAAAAATGCCTGTGACGATAAACTTTTTAACCTTTGGTATGACTCCCAAAGGACCGATTGTTCCCATTGGAGAAATAACCGTTATCGTATCTCCCGGCAAAACTCCGAGCATATTAGCAAGCTCCTTACCGATAACAATCCAAGGCAGGTCTGTATAGTTTTCATACTTATACTTTATGTGTTTATAAACTTCAGTAGTTTTCTTGTCATACTCGGGAATAATTCCTCTTAAATAAACTCCATGAGACCTTTTACCAGAGGATACGAGAACCTGTCCCATAACAAAGGGTGAAAGAGATTGGATATCTCTCTTTTTTGATAAAAAGGACATTAAACTTTCGTAATTTTTTATGCTACCCGAATAATTTAACACTACTGCATGGGCTTGGGTTCCTAAAATCTTCTTCTGTAAATCCTCATGAAAGCCACTTATTACAGACAAAACTACAATAAGAGCCATTACACCGAGGGAAACTCCACTTATTGACACCAATGTGCCAAGAGAAGTTCCTCTTTTTCTGCTTTTTAAATACCTGAGGGCAACAAAAAGGGGGAAGTTCATTTTTGCTCAGGTCTGAGGAGGGGAAATAAAATTACATCTCTTATTGATTGATTGTCTGTTAGAAGCATTACCAATCTGTCTATTCCTATGCCTTCTCCAGCTGCAGGAGGCATTCCAACTTCTAAAGCTCTTACAAAGTCTTCATCCATTTCTGGAGCTTCTTCATCTCCCCGAAGTCTTTCCTCAAGCTGGCGTAAAAATCTCTCCTTTTGGTCTAAAGGGTCATTCAACTCTGAGAAAGCATTTGCAATCTCTCTGCCTGCTATGAACAACTCAAACCTTTCTACTAATTCCTGATTGTCTCTCTTTCTTTTAGCAAGAGGAGATAGTTCTACGGGATAATCTATTATGAAAGTAGGTTGTATCAATTCTGGTTCTACTATCTCTTTAAATATCTCATCAAGCACCTTTGCAAGACTACTGCCTTTCGGGATATCAATTCCCTTATCTTTAGCCCATTTACTTGCCAAA
Source organism: Nitrospiraceae bacterium UBA2600 (assembly GCA_002339325.1). Lineage (GTDB taxonomy): Bacteria > Nitrospirota > Thermodesulfovibrionia > Thermodesulfovibrionales > Thermodesulfovibrionaceae > Thermodesulfovibrio. Next base: position 7,270 of record DDKK01000032.1, read on the forward strand.
TCCTCATTTTTAAATATCTCCTCTGGAACACCCTTTTCTTTTAATGCTTCATACATGGTAATCTTTTTGAAAGGAGGAGTAAAATCAATAGTAAATTCACCGAATTTAACACTTAGAGTGCCGCAAATATTTCTTACTATGTAAGTTAAGAGTTTTTCAGTGAAATCCATTAGCCAATTGTAATCTTTGTAGGCAACATAAAACTCGACCATTGTAAACTCTGGATTGTGTTTTGTTGATATACCTTCGTTTCTGAAATTTTTACCTATTTCATAAACCCTTTCAAAACCACCTACAAGAAGCCTCTTAAGATAAAGCTCTGGAGCAATTCGTAAGTATAACTCCATATTGAGTGCTTCGTGATATGTTTTAAAGGGTTTTGCTCTTGCTCCTCCAGCTATGGTGTGCATCATTGGAGTTTCAACTTCAAGAAAACCTTCATTATCAAGAAATTCTCTTAGGTATCTGATAATCTGCTGTCTTTTAACAAATGTCTCCTTCACAGAAGGATTAACAATTAAGTCTACATAACGCTGTCTGTATCTTGCTTCGATATCCTTTAATCCATGCCATTTTTCTGGTAGAGGCCTTAAGGATTTACTCAAAAATTCAAAATTATGCACTTCTACAGTTAATTCATTTGTTTTTGTTCTGAAAAGCTTTCCCTGAACCCCTATTATATCTCCAATATCAAAATTTTTAGCTATGTTAAATTTGTCACCTAAAATATCTTTTCTAAGATATATCTGAATTCTTCCTTTTGAGTCCTGAAGATGAGCAAAGGCTGCTTTACCAAAGTCTCTGAAAAGGATTATTCTTCCTGCTACAGAAACATTTATGCTTTCGCTTTCGAAAAAATCCTTTTCCTTTTCGCCATACTCATAAAAGATACTTTCAGAAGTATGAGAAGGTTCGAATAAGCCATTGTATGGTTCTATTCCCATATTTCTTAATGCTTCAAGTTTTTTAATTCTTTGTTGAATTAGCTCTGAAAGTGGTGTTTCTTGCATTTCCCTCTCAAAAACCTCCCTAATTTCTTTCAGTCTCATTAAAAAAATCGGGGCGAGCCGATTTGAACGGCCGACCACTCGCACCCCAAGCGAGTGCGCTAACCAGGCTGCGCTACGCCCCGATTTAAGAAAGCATTTTAAGAATTTCTTTTAATCGAAGTTTTACTTTTTTTAGTATATCCTCTTTAGTTAAACTTTCACAACTATATGTCTGATTATCATATATCTTGCTGAGTTTTTTTCTAACTCCATCAATAGTGTATTTCTCCTCGTAAAGCATTTTTTTTATTAAAAAAATCACCTCTATGTCCCTTTCTGTATATAGTCTCTGACCTGTTTTAGTTTTCTTAGGCTTTAAGAAAGGGAATTCTGTCTCCCAGTATCTTAATACATATGGTTCTACTCCAACCAATCTGCTCGTTTCTCCAATTTTATAAAAAAGTTTATAAGGTAACTCTCTCTGGAGAGGTTCTCCCATTTTATTTATTGTTTTTTCATTAATTCTTTTAGCTGTTCACTGGGTCTGAATGTGACAACTTTTCTTGGTTTTATCTCTACTGCCTCCATTGTTTTTGGATTTCTTCCAAGCCTTTTGCCTTTCATTCTTACTGTAAAAACTCCAAAACCTGATATTTTTACTATCTCTTCTTCAATTAATGCTTCTTTCATTGTGTCAAAAACAGTCTCGACTATCTTTTGTATTTCTGTTTTTGGTAGCCCCACTCTCTCAAAAATGAAATTTACAAGGTCCGCCTTCGTCATCTGTTCCTCCTGTATTTCATGCTGTTTAGATGGAAATCATTGAATTTTATCTTATATTGTTGCCAGTATGTCAAGTTGAAAAAAGTTAACTTTCTTTATTTATGTTTTGTTATACTTTAGATATGAGTCTTTACGTTGAAATAGCTAAAAAAACAGTTGAAGATTTTGTTAAGACGGGAAAGATTCCTCCTGCTTCAAAGGAAATTCCAGAGGTCATGAAGAAAAAAGCCGGTGTTTTTGTATCAATAAAGAAAAAAGGTAAGTTAAGAGGATGTATAGGCACTTTTTTACCCGCCACTGATAATATATATACTGAGATAATTCGCAATGCGATAGCAGCAGCAACAGAAGACCCCAGATTTCCGCCCATCCAGGAAAGTGAACTTACGGAGCTTGAATTTTCAGTAGATGTTCTTTCCCCGCCTGAGCCTATAAAAAGCCTCGATGAACTTGACCCTAAAAAATACGGCATCCTTGTTGTTAAAGGATGGAAAAAGGGTCTTCTACTTCCAGATATTGAGGGGGTTAACAGTATTGATGAACAGCTGAAGATAACCAAACTTAAAGCAGGCATTGACCCCTTCGATGCTGATGTTGAAATATATAAATTTACAGTAGAGCGTTACAAATAAGTTTCTCTTCCCATAGCTTACTTTTTATCTGCTCTATTAAAGGTAGAAGAGTTTGTTTATCAATTGCAGAAATTCCTATGGCATCATATCGTCTGCATATCTGTTCTGCCTCTGAGGGACTTATTTTATCAATCTTATTGAAAACCAACATCACAGGTTTTTGACTTAGGTTTAACTCTTTTAGAATGTTCCTAACAGAATCGATGTGATTTTCAAAGTAAGGATTTGATATATCTACTAAATGAATCAGAAGGGATGCATCCTCTAATTCTTCTAAGGTCGATTTAAAGGCATTTACCAAATCCTCTGGAAGGTCTCTAATAAATCCAACGGTATCTGTAATTATCAGTTCCTTTTCTTCGGGAAATTTCAGCCTTCTTGATGAAGTATCGAGAGTAGCAAACATTTTATCTTCAACAAAGACCTCGCTTTTTGTCAATGAGTTTAAAAGAGTTGATTTACCTGCATTTGTGTATCCGATTATTGAGACAATTGGAATAGCAACCTCTCTTCTCCTCTTTTTTCTCTGCTGTCTTGCCATATTAAGCTTTTTGAGTTCATTTTCAAGATTATGAATCCTCTCCTTTATTCTTCTTCTGTCAACCTCAAGCTTTGTCTCACCGGGGCCTCTTCCTCCTATACCGCCGGCAAGTCTTGACATGGCTGTTCCTTTACCTGTTAATCTCGGAAGCATGTATCTAAGTTGAGCAAGTTCGACTTGAACTTTTCCATCTCTTGAGTGTGCCCTTTTTGCAAAGATATCAAGAATAAGTTGACTTCTATCTATCACCTTAAGTTCAGTCATCTCGCTAATTGCTCTTATCTGGGAAGGTGTTAAATTTTGGTCAAATACAAGAAGAGTCGCTCCCCTATCCATAGCTCTTATTATCAACTCTTTTAGCTTACCCTCTCCGAGAAGATATTTGGGATTTATCTCTTTTACCCTTTGAACAACTTTGTCAATAACTACTAAATCTGTTGAAAGAGCAAGCTCTTCTAATTCCTCCATATGTTCTTCAAGGATATACTTAGGGTCTGTTGACACACTGATTAAAATGGCTCTTTCTCTGATGTCAGAGGTATCAATTGCCCTTAATCTGTCCATTTCTGTTTCAATGTTATTTATAAACTCTCTGAAATTAAAGCGAAAATTAGATAAATTAAAGGATATTATTTCAAACTGTCTTTCTACTCCTAAAGGCAAAAGATGAGCAATATAAATGGTTTGAGGTATTCCTTTGTCTTGAGTTATAACTGCAAGAATGTCAAATCTTAAAAGTCTTAAATCCGTAATATCCTCTCTGTCTGGAGGCTCTTGATTTAAATGAGTATGGACATATCTCAACCCCCTTAAAGGACGTCTTCCAATTGGAAAATTGTCAAGTTCTGGAATCATAACTGATTTAGCAGTGCCAACTATTACATGAGTAATATTACCTGCTCTATCAATTAAAAGTCCTATCTGCCTGTTGATTTCATTTGATAAAACGCATAGAACTCTTGCTAAATCTGTAGTTATTATGGAATCTACAGGTTGTCTTTTGTGGTAAAGCTTTTCTAATTGGTGAACTACACTTCTTTTTAATCCATTTGTATTTCCGTAAAGCCTGGCTATATTATTTGCCCTCCTTGTATTTAATACCCTCTTTTTAAGAATATCAAAATTTCGTTATTTTCTCAACGTAGAGAAGAGAAGTTGATTTAATTAAGAGAAATTGATAGAGCCAAAATAGAGATTTCTCCTGTGATAAAATATGAAAAGAAGCAATTTAAATGAATTCTTTAGAATATACATCAAACCTATCAGAAGCCCTGAAAACAGAAAGCTCTAAAATTATAAGTCTTATAAAAACGACAGAGGAAATCTACAACCTTTCTTTAACTGCTCTTGCTTTGGGACTAATATTTTTGAAAGAGAGTTTCCTTGTTTTCGAGGAAAATGAGGAGAATGCCTACAAGCTATTTACTGCAACAAAGACTTTTTCGCAATTTTTCAATATCTCAGAAGACATACTATTTCTTCCTTCAGAAGGTGCTGAAAGAATAAAAACAGTTTTTGAGATATTACATAACAAAAAGAACCGGATAATCACTACCTTTGAAGCTTCGAAAGTGAATTCAAATATTAAACCCCTGAGCATTCAACTAAAGAAGGGATTAACCGTAGAGAGAGAAGTTCTCAAAAAATCTCTATTAGATGCAGGATACAGACAGGTTGAGTTAGTAACGCAAGAGGGAGAATTCTCACATCATGGTTGGGTATTTGATATATGGAATACAGCAGAAGAATATCCTGTTAGAGTTGAATTTTTTGGAGATGAGATAGAGGAACTGAAGATTTTTTATCCTGATACACAACGTTCTTTTAAATCTGTAGAGGAGGCGTGGATATTTCCATTCCTTGAAAAAGAAAAAGATTGCGAAATAACAGAATTGTCTGAGTTTGAAATTATATTTTCTGTTAATAAGAATTTAGATTATAAAAAATCAAAGGTTGTTAAAATTTCCCATCTTCCAGTTAAATTTTCATCCCGAGCAGTCGATGCTGAAGATAGACCTTTTTCTGGATTAGGAGTTTTCCCAGAGGAGAGAAAAGTTATTGCCGATTTCCCTAAAAATTTAAAAAAGCTGGGAGTACCAATAATTTTCTCCATAAATTCTCTCGGCAAGGCAGAATTTATAAAAGAAATCCTTTTTAATCATGGAATTATCGCCCCACTCATAGGAAAAAGCGATGTTGGCAATTATTCAGGTAAGTATCTACTAACTATTTCAGAGCTTCAAGAAGGTCTATTCAGAGATAATATTATGATTCTTACTGAAAATGAAATTTTCGGTGAAAAAACAATAAAAAGAAAAAAGCCCCCTCTTCAAAAACTTCCTGTTGACGGACTTGAGATAAACGAAGGAGACTATATCGTCCATAAAGACCACGGTATTGGAATATTCAGGGGTATCAAAAGGCAGAAGTATGAAGAAATGGAAGAAGATGTCCTCGTTCTTGAATACAGGGATGGCGATATAGTATATGTTCCCACCTGGGGGATTGATAAAATCTACAGATACTCAGCTAAAGAAGGATTTACTCCGGCATTAGACAAACCAGGCACTAACAGATGGCAAAGGGCAAAGGAAAAAGAAAGAAAGAGAATACACGATATAGCAGATAGACTTATTAAAATATATGCCCATAGAAAAACGGAAAGAGGCTTCACCTACAGCGAAGATACAGAAATACACAGAAACTTCGATGAATTTTTTCCTTACGAAGAAACAGAAGACCAACAAAAAGCCATTGAAGAAATACTTAAAAGAATGAGGCAGCCCCTGCCCTTAGAAGTGCTTTTATGTGGCGATGCGGGCTATGGAAAAACGGAAGTTGCTATGAGAGCTGCTTTCAGAGCAGTCTACGATGGAAAACAAGTAGTTGTTCTTACGCCAACTACCCTTTTAAGCGAGCAACATTACCGGAATTTTAAAAAGAGGTTCGAACTTTTCCCTGTAAGAATTGAATGCTTAAATAGATTTAGGAAGGAAAAAGAGATAGAGAGGGTTATCGAAGATACTAAGAATGGAAAAGTTGACATTTTAATTGGGACACATATGTTAATTCTTAAAAATATTGATTTTGCAGACATAGGCTTAATGATAATAGACGAGGAACAGAAATTTGGCGTAATACAAAAAGAGAAAATAAAAGAGAGATATCCCAAAGTTGACTTGATTACTATAACAGCCACGCCAATACCCAGAACACTTCAGATAGGATTAAGCGGATTGTGGGATATTTTTGTAATTCAAACTCCTCCGAAAGAAAGACTGGCTGTAAAGACCTTTATCATTCAAGAAAACGATAAAGTCATAAAAGAAGCAATTGAAAAAGAAATGAATAGAGGTGGACAGATTTTTTTCCTTCACAACAGGATAAATGACATTGAGTCGATATACTCGAAAATTAAAGAACTTGTGCCTAAAGCAAAAATCGCCGTGGTACACGGAAGGACTAAAGAGAAAATTCTTGATAAAACCATGATAGAATTTCTCGATGGCAAGATTGATATACTTCTCTGCACATCCATTATTGCCTCTGGCATAGATATCCCGAATGTAAACACCATTATAATAGACCAAGCACATCTTTTTGGTCTAAGCGACCTTTATCAAATAAGAGGAAGAGTTGGCAGAGGAGATAAACAGGCCTTTGCCTATATGATAGTTCCTCCTGAGGATACCCTCACAGAAAATGCAAAAAAAAGGATAAAAGCAATAAAAGAGATGAGCTATCTCGGCGCAGGGTTTCACATTGCCCTTAAGGATTTAGAAATAAGAGGTGCCGGCGAACTTCTCGGCATTGAACAATCCGGTGTAAACAGAGTTGGCTTTGACCTTTACATTGAGATGCTCAATGAAGCAGTAAAAGAAATTAAAGGAGAACTAATCTCAGAGGTAAAACTACCGGAGGTTCAGTTAAAAATTCCTGCTTTTATACCTCAAAATTATGTAGAAGAGACATCAATGCGATTAAGAATATACAGAAAACTTTCACAGAGCCGTGACATTGATAGTTTAGAAAAACTTAAAGAAGAGGTATTTGATAGATTTGGTAAACTACCAAGGGAAGTGGAAAATCTTTTTAATATAGCTCAAATTAGAATTTTATCTTCGAGATTAAATATTGCTAAAGTTCAGCAGACAAAAAGAGGGTTTCGGTTTACCATTCAGGATACGCCTGAACAAATATTCGTTAATAAACTCGTATATCTCTTAAGTAACTTTAAAAAAAATGGTCTTATAGGAGAGTTAAAGTTTCAAACTGACGGATTTGAAATAGACATCAAAGAGCTGGAGAAATTAATCGATTTCCAGAAAAAACTAATCTCAAAATTGGAGAGATAAAAATGATATACTATAAAATCATGAATTTCCTATTGAAACTTATAACATTGTCAATTGCCTTAATCATTGTAGGATGCATGAGCGATGAAAGGATTAGGCAAACAAATGAATCAGATTTTCACAAGGAAATTGGCTTTGCTTACTACATAGAGAAAAATTATCAACTTGCCTATTCCTCTTTTCATAAAGCCTTACAGATTGACCCCAATAACAAAGATGCTTTACATGGTTTAGCTCTTGTGCATATGGAGTTTCAAGAGTATGAGATGGCAAGAGATTTATTCCTTCGAACACTCTCCATTGACCCTAATTATGCTGATGCATGGTTTAATCTGGGACTTTGCTACCAAAAACTAAACATGCACAATGAAGCAATTAATGCTTTCAGCAAAGCTTTAAACAATCCCTTTTTTGTAACTCAAGACAAGGCTTATTTCGGTCAAGGATTATCTTACTACAGGATTGGGAAATATGAAGATGCAAAAAATTCTCTTGACAGAGCCATAAAAAGAAATGTCCTTCTATTCGATGCTCATTTATATTTAGCTCTTGTGTATCAGAAACTGGGGGCATACTCAGAAGCATCAAAAACCCTTAAATACTCTCTAAAAATTAATCCTAACTATAAAGGAGATATTGATAGATTCACAAAAGATTTAATAGATGCCTCTAAATCAGAAAAGGGAGCAATTCCTAAAGAGGATATTCTTGACCTCATCGAAATTCTAAAGTATTAAAATGGCTAAGGGAAGAATAGTTAAGGCTGCCGGAGCTATATCCGTTGCTACCACCTTAAGTAGAATCTTAGGATACATAAAGGATATGATTCTCGCCAAATACTTTGGAGCAACCGGTTTGAGTGATGTCTTCTTTGTTGCATTCAGAATTCCCAACTTACTAAGAGAGCTTTTTGCAGAAGGCTCAATGTCATCGGCCGTTGTTCCAGTATTAAAGGAATCGCAAGTAAAGCATGGAGTAGAAGAAACAAAGAAAATTGTAAAAAGCCTGTTTACTTTTATACTATTTGTTGTTGGCATAATTACAATCTTTGGAATAATACTAAGCCCACAGATAGTAAAGTTTATTGCTCCAGGCTTTATTGAAAATCCTGAAAAATTCAATATAACCGTTCTTCTAACGAGAATCATGTTTCCTTTCTTGCTTTTTATCAGTTTAGCTGCTCTTACAATGGGAACACTAAATACGAATAATACATTCTTTATCCCTGCCCTTGCACCTTGCTTCTTAAACATATCTATAATAATTTTCACGACAGTTTTCAGTAGCTTATTCCTTAATCCTATAATAGCAGTAGCTGTGGGGGTTACAGTAGGAGGGTTACTTCAATGGCTTGTGCAACTTCCTGAATTTTACAAAAGCGGTTTTAAACTTGGACTTACGGCCTTACATCCTGCCTTAAAAAAAATTCTCCTATTAATAATTCCCACAACTCTCGCGATGGCAGTTAATCAGATTAATATTTTTGTAAGCACTATTATCGCGAGCTTTCTTCCTGATGGCAGTATAACCTATCTTTATTATTCAATGAGACTTATTCAACTTCCCATTGGAGTATTTGGAGTGGCCGTTGGTATGGCCGTTTTACCTACGCTATCACAACATGTAGCCGAAGGAAACAGGGATAAACTTGCCACAGATTTTACATTTTCGCTCAAGCTTCTGTTTTTCCTTACTGTTCCCTCTACATTAGGTTTAATTATGCTTAAAGAGCCGATTGTTAATACACTTTTTCAGAGAGGCATTTTTGACCTTAAAGCCACATTAAATACAGCTCAAGCATTACTTTTTTACAGCATTGGCATAATCGGAACAGTAGGGTCAAGAACAATTACAGCCACCTTTTATTCTCTTCAAGACACGAAAACTCCTGTTATATGTGCAACTGCAGGAATGGTTACAAACATCTGTCTTTCCTTTATTCTTATGGAAAACATGAAACATAATGGATTAGCTCTTGCCTATTCTATGGCAGCAACGGTTCAGTTTATTATGCTTTCAGTTTTCATAAAAAGAAAAGTAAATATAATCTCATTCTCTTCTATAACACTTTCATTTCTTAAAAGTTTTTTAGCAGCCTTAGTCAGTGTTTCGGTTGCTAAACTGATATGTAGCATAGATAGTTCTCTCTGGCAGCATAGCGAAAAAATGCCTCTTAAGTTCTTACTTCTGAGCATCTCTATTGCAACTGCTGCCTTGCTATATCTAATGATTTGCTATTTGATGAAACATGAGGAACTAAGTTATATTTTAAAAAAGTTTAGGAGGCAGAAATGAAAATAAAAAAATTTGAAGTCGGTCCTCTGTTGGTAAACTGTTATGTTGTTTATGATGAAACATCAAAAGAATGCTTCATTATAGACCCAGGAGATGAACCTGATTTGATATTAGATTTTGTAAAAGAAGAGGAACTTAATGTCAGTTACATAATTTGCACTCACGGTCATTTTGACCACATTGGCGCTGTGGGAGAAATAAAAGAAGCAACAGGCGCCGAGATTATTCTGCATGAAAAAGACTTGGAGATTTATAAAAACTCTCCCATAGTGGCAAGCCAATTTTTTGGAATTGACATGGAAATACAACCAGACCCTGACAGACTTATTAAAGATGAAGACTTAATAAAAATATTCAAAAGAGAAATTCAAGCCATACACACTCCAGGACATTCGCCCGGTAGTATTTCTATTCATTTTGATGGCTATCTATTTACAGGGGACACACTTTTTGCAGGTTCCGTAGGTAGGACAGACCTTTTCGGAGGAAATATGCAGGAACTAATGAAGTCTTTAAAGAAAATAGCTCAACTTCCCTCTGAAACTATTATACTGCCAGGTCACGGACCGAAATCAAAATTAGAAACAGAAAAGAAAACAAACCCTTTCTATCATGATATTCTATAGGTTTCTATTAATCTTCTTGATTATAACCTGCCTTTCATGTAGCAAAACATCAGATGAGAAAACAGCAAAAACTCAAATAGAGGAATTTAAAGGAAATCCTGTTATCATCGGAGTTTTACCAGAGGAATCTCCCCGAGTTGTTTACGAAAAATTCTATCCATTAAGAAAATTCCTTTCTCACTCTCTTCAAAAACCCGTAACCATAGATATTGCAAGGGATTTTGAAGATTTAGAGACAAAAATTAAAAATAATAAAATACATCTTCTTGTGATTGACCCAACTACTTATTGCGAGCTCAAATGGCATATGAAAAATAAGATTTTTCCTCTCATAAAACCTGAAGGCGGTATTGCTGAGACCAGAAGCGTATTTGTCACAAAAGAGGGGAATAATATAGAAAAGATATTCGATTCCCTTGGCAAAAAACTTGCTCTTGGTGAAGAAAAATCATCTTTCAGTTATCTCATACCTATGTCTATGTTAAGAGATGTGGATATATCAATCAAAGATTTCAAATCCGTTGATATGCTCTACAAAGAGCAAAGAATTGCCCTTTCCATACTTATCGGAGATTACGACATAGGAGCTATGAGCGAAATAACTGCTAACAAATATCTAAAAGACGGTCTAAAAATAATAAGAGCTTCTGAGCCTACACCAAAATTCTTAATAGCCTACGTTAACGCTTTAAACAGAGAAGATAAAGAAAAAATCAGAGATGCCATAATAAATAAAGCAGACAAGGAAATTCGAAATTCCATGGGCGTAGAGAAGTTTGTAGTTGCAGAAGATAGAGACTTTGATTATATAAGAGTACTCATAAGAAATGTAAAAGGAGTGGACTATATAGAGTATAGTCCTAAAACAATAAAAGTTGCTATCCTGCCCCTTTACAGCCCTCTCACAATATATAAAAGATATGACCCACTTATGAGATATCTTTCTGAAAAGACTGGATATGAATTTAAGCTCGTTATTCCTAAAAACTTCGAAGAGTTTATCCATATTGTATCTCAAGGTAAAGTTCATTTCTCTTATCAAAACCCCTATGTTTTTTCTATAATTCTTCGTAAATTTCCTATAAAACCCCTTGCAATTACAGTAGGTGAAGACTGTACTGCTGATGAAGGAATCTGTGGAAATGAGAAATTCCGAGGCATCATAATAACGAGAAAAGATGGAAATATAAATAAAATTGAAGATTTAAGAGCCAAAAAAATCATGATAGTATCACCAACTTCAGCAGGAGGATATCTGTCTCAAAAGTTGTATCTTGAGAAAAAAGGCTTTGACATGAGAAAAGATTTTAAATTGATTGACGCAAAAAGGCAAGAAAAAGTCATAATCGGCGTTTATCGGGGAGAAGCTGATGCTGGTTTCGTAAGAGAAGCTGCATTAAGCGTGTGGGCAAAAGAAGTTGACATCTCAAAAATCAAAATTCTTGACTACGGTGAATATCTACCAAACTGGCCTTTTGCAGTGGTGAACAATCAA
>DDKK01000038.1 GCA_002339325.1 Nitrospiraceae bacterium UBA2600
GGTTCTGCTCCAAAAAGTCCAAATCTGAGTGACAGAGAGTTAGGATTAATATCCATATCTATTAGTGTATTTGCTATTAGAAGAGCATATGAAGGAGTTGATATAAGGGCAGTAGTTTTGTAGTCCTGAAGTATCTTTATCTGCTTTCTGGGGTTTTCAATTGATACAGGAATGACGGATGCGCCTATTTTTTCGGCACCGTAATGAAAACCAAAGGCGCCTGTGAAAAGTCCGTAGTTGAAGGCAATCTGGATGACATCATCCTTTGTTATGCCTCCTGAAGAAAGAATTCTTGCCACAAGTTCTGTCCATATCTTAAGGTCGTTTTTAGTGTATCCAACTACAATGGGCATTCCAGTTGTGCCTGAAGAGGTGTGAATTCTCACAACTTCTCTCAGAGGAACGGCAAATAGTCCGTAAGGATAGTTTTCCCTAAGGTCTGTTTTGGTGGTAAAGGGAATTTTACTTAAGTCTTCAAGGCTGGTGAAGCTATCGGGGTCAATTCCATTTCTATCAAACATACGGCGATAAAAAGGCACATTTCTGTAAACCCTGTGAATGGTAGACTGCAGTCTTTCAAGTTGAAGCTGTTGAAGTTCCTCCCTTTCCATACATTCTTTTTCTTTATCCCATATCATAGGATACCTCCTTAAATTCTTTCCTCTGCATCGAGGTCTCTTCCCAGATATGCTCGCTGAACATCTCTGTTTTGTATGAGACTCTCTGAACTACCTTCAAGAATCACTCTTCCTGTCTCGAGAACATATCCCCTGTCTGCTATTTTTAATGCATTTTTTGCATTCTGCTCAACAAGTAGAACCGTAAGTCCGTAAAGTTTTTTTAATTCTAAGATATACTGAAAAACTTCCCTTGCAATGTTAGGTGCAAGTCCCATGCTCGGTTCATCTAAAAGCAGCAGTTTAGGCTTACTCATAAGAGCTCTTCCAATGGCAAGCATCTGTTGTTCTCCTCCTGAGAGCGTTCCTGCAAGCTGTTTTCTTCTGTCTTTTAATTTGGGGAAGAGACTGTATATTCTTTCGGCCTCTTCAATGACTTCTCTCTTTCTATTAAATGAGTATCTTACATATGCACCTAAAAAGAGATTTTCCTCTACAGTAAGGGTGGAAAAGATTAGTCTTCCCTCAGGCACCTGAGAAATACCAATTCTTACAATATGTTCGGGAGTGTCTCTTGAGATTTCTACTCCATCAAAAAGTATACTTCCACTGGAGGGTTTGATTAGACCTGAGATAGTATTAAGGAGAGTAGTTTTTCCTGCGCCATTACTGCCTATTAGAGTGACAATTTCACCTCCCTTCACATGAAGGGATACTTTTTTTAATGTGTATAGCTTGCCGTAGTATACATCGAGATTTTTTAAGGTAAGCATCTTTCAGTCCTCACCGAGATAGGCCGAAATAACATGAGGGTTTTTCTGTATTGCAAGGGGCTTATCTTCTGCTATCACCTCTCCAAAATTAAGCACAGTAATCATATCGCTTATTCCCATGACAAGTTCCATGTCGTGTTCAACTATGAGTATTGTAACTCCTCGTTCATTACGGATTTTTTGGATAAGCTCGCTGAGATTTTTTGTCTCCCTCGTGTTAAGCCCTGCAGCAGGTTCATCGAGGAGAAGAAGTTGTGGGTCTGTTGCGAGAGCTCTTCCTATTTCAAGTAGTCTCTGTTCCCCTACAGGAAGATTTTTTGCAATTTCTCCTTTTCTGTGGCTCAGGTTTACATATTCAAGGAGTGAACCTCCTCTGCTTTTGGTTTTTTCATCTACTCCCCTAAAATTCAATCCAGATAATATAAACCCCTTGTGACTTTTCATATACATTCCAATGAGAATATTCTCAAGAACTGTAAGATTTCCGAAGAGTTCTATATTTTGAAATGTTCTTGCCAATCCCATTTGAGCCCTTCTGTAAGCTGAGAAATCTTTTATTGAGATGCCATTAAAGACAATATCTCCCTTGTCCATTTTCTCTATTCCACTTATAATATTCATGAGCGTTGTCTTTCCAGCACCGTTAGGACCAATAAGGGCGTGAATTTCACTTTTCCTCAGGCTAAAACTTACATTTCTGAGAGCTTTTATTCCACCGAAACTTTTTGATATATCTTTAATTTCAAGCATCATTCTTTCTTATCTTGATTAAGAATTTATTCCTGAAAACATCGATAACCATAGGCACAATACCCTTTCTCATAAATAAAAGAGATAGGGTTAGAATTAGCCCATACATGAGAATGTCAAATTCTTTGAAGCCTCTCAATACTTCGGGAAGAATGGTAATTATGATTGCTCCTGCAATTCCACCCCAAATGTTCGATATCCCTCCAATCACAACCATCATTAGGACTAAAACTGAATAGAAAAGAGAAAATCCACTGGGACTAAGGAAAGTTACATAATGGGCATAAAGAGCTCCTGCAAGGGAGGCATAAACAGCACTTAGAACGAATACTTTTATTTTAAGAAAAGTAATATTTATTCCAAGTGTCAAGGTTGCTATTTCGCTATCATGAATTGCCCTCAGTGCTTTACCTGTCATAGAATTAAGAAGATTTAGAGAGAAAATCATTATTAAGATAATGCATATCCAGATGAGATAAAAATATTCAACCGTTGACTGTAATGTATATCCAAAAATACTGAAGTGAGGGATGTCTCCAAAGCCAGAAGGGCCTCCAGGCCCCCATTCGTTGATAATTATGTGAATTATCTCTCCAAATCCCAGGGTTGCCACAGCAAGATAATGACCTTTCAATCTCAAGGATGGAATGGCCAGTAGAGTAGCAGCTATTGATGCAACAGCTATGGCTGTAATTATGCTTAGCATAACGGGCAGACCATAGGAGAGGCTTAAAATAGCAGAGACATATGCTCCAATGCCGTAGAACCCTGCCTGTCCAAGCGATATCTGTCCTGCATATCCCATGAGTATGGTTAATCCTATTGCCACTATTGAGTTAATTCCTATGAAAATGCCTACGGTAAGAATGTAGTTGTCTGTAGTCAACTGAGGGAAGAGAAAAACAAGAATTGTTAATAATAAAATAGCTATTGCGTTTTCTCTGTTCATATTAGAATTTTCTCAATTTCATGATTTCAGCTTTACCAAAAATTCCTGCCGGTTTTACAAAGAGTATGAAAAGCATTATAAGTAATGCTATAGCGTCTTTAAATCCGGAATGAATATATCCGGCAGTCAAGGCTTCCAGTATGCCTATACTAAATCCTCCTGCTACAGCGCCTCTGTTTCTGCCAAGTCCTCCCATAATAGCCGCACAAAATCCCTTGACCGAAAGCATAGCTCCCTTATCGTACTCCATAAGAGAAATGGGTGTTATAGCTATGCCACCTAATGCTCCAATTACCGA
Organism: Nitrospiraceae bacterium UBA2600; assembly: GCA_002339325.1. Lineage (GTDB taxonomy): Bacteria > Nitrospirota > Thermodesulfovibrionia > Thermodesulfovibrionales > Thermodesulfovibrionaceae > Thermodesulfovibrio. The sequence goes on from DDKK01000038.1 coordinate 3,388, forward strand.
ACTTATTATGAAAGATAGCATAACCACTTTTGATACATTTATTCCCATTAATCTGGCAGCTCTTATATTAATCGAACAGGCTCTCATTGCTCTTCCTGTCATAGTCTTATTGAAGAAAAGATATAGCAAGATTATGCATAGAACTGTTATTCCAATAACCCATAAAGTCTGTTGAGTTATTACAGCTCCATAGAAATTTATTGGCTCTCCTTCTGTAAAGGCTGGGTATGTGTAAGGGTCTTTGCCGAATTTGAACATTAGGATTCCCCTTATCAAGATTGATATAGCAATAGTTACCATTATCATCAGAAGAAGGTCGCCTTTCTTAAGGAGAGGCTTGATTGTAAGCCTCTCCATGATAAGACCTATAACTGCTGCTGTAAGCAAAGTGAGTGAAAAAGAAACAGAAAAGGGGAACTGCATTCCCTCGAGGAAAAACCACATCATAAGTCCGCCAATAACAACAAATTCACCTTGTGCAAGATTTATTATTGAGGTAGAATTGTAGACAATATTAAACCCTATACCCACAAGAGCGTAGACTGAACCGGTTGTCAAACCTGAAAACAGAAACTGTAAAAGTAAGGTCATCTGCTATTTCAATATCTCCCAATCTCCGTTTTTAACAATAACCATTTCAAAAGCAGAGACATCAAGCCCACAATGGTCATTAGGAGACATATTAAATATTCCACCTGTGCCTGGCCATTTTTTTATCTTATTCTCTATGTAGTCTCTTATTTTTTGTTTATCCGGTCCTACTTTCTTAATCGCCTCAACTACAATCATAAATGCATCATAAGCATGACCTCCGAAAGTGCTTGGTTCGGCTTTAAATCTTTGCTCGTAGTCAGTAGCGTACTTTTTGAGGAGTGCCTTTTGAGGATGTTTATCGGGAAGTTTGTTCCATACAACAAGTCTTCCAAGAGGAGCTATGACACCTTCTGCAGCTTTTCCTGCAAGTTCTATATTTTTCTTGCTTCCCCAACCATGACTCTGAAAGAGTGGAATACCCATTTTAAGGGCATACCAATTTTTAGTAACTATTACCTGTCCAGGACCTATGGACCAATTAATCACTGCCTGTGCTCCGGCAGCTTTAATTTTTGTAAGCTGGGCAGTCATGTCAGTGTCTTTCGGTCCATATCTTTCATCGGCAACAATTGAAATTCCAAACTTTGAAGCTAACTCTGTAAGTGCTTTTCTGCCTGAATCTCCAAAGCCTGTTGTAATTGTCAAAATTCCCACTTTCTTAATGCCCCGTTTCTTCATGTATGTGTAAATTGCCTCAACAGCACTTGTGTCATACTGGGCTGTTTTAAAAATCCAGTATCTCTCTTTTACAGGCTGAGTTATGTTTGCTCCTGCGGCAGCTGAAATTAAGGGAGTTTTAGCTTGAGTCATTATTGGAACAAGAGCCATTGACTCTCCAGTCGTTGAAGGCCCGATAATTGCAAGGACTTTATCCTTTTCGAGTAATTTTTTGGCTGCAAGAACAGCCTGAGTTTCGTCACTCTTAGAATCCTCAATGATAACCTCAAGGGGATGTCCATTTATGCCTCCTGATTTGTTAATCTGTTCAGCAAGCATTAGGACAGTATTTTTTTCGGGTTCTCCAAGAAAAGATGCCGCTCCTGTTACTGAGAATATGGCTCCTATTCTGTAAGGTTCTTTACAATGGGAAGTAATCGGAGTGAAAAACGTAAAAACAAGGAAGATTAAAAGACATAAACACAACTTGCCCAAGCCTTTCATTGTAACCTCCCGATTATTTATTTTTTGTTGGGTCTCTGGGCTTTGTTTTGCTCTTTAACTGTTCTATCTCCTCCTTTGTAAGAGGCCTTAACTGACCGGGTTTAAGCTCACCAAGTCTTACTCCATCAATTGCCACTCTTATTAGCCTTATTACAGGATGACCAACTCTTTCAAGCATCTTTCTAATCTGTCTTTTTCTTCCCTCATGGAGAGTAATTCTTATCCAAGAATTTGCCTTAAGAGTTCTTACTAAATTGACGCTAACAGGAACAGCCAATCGTCCTTCTATTTTCACTCCTTTTCGTAACTTTTCAATAGTCTCTCTCTCAATAAGTCCTTCAACTTTTACCATATAGGTCTTCTCTATCTGGGAACTCGGATGCATTATCTGATGGGCTAATGCTCCATCATTGGTAAGAAGTAGTAGCCCTTCCGAGTCAAAATCGAGCCTTCCGACAGGATAAACTCTGAATTTTATCCCCTTAAGAAAGTCCTTCACCGTCGGTCTTCCTTGAGGATCTAATAGAGAGGTTATTACTTTTCTTGGTTTATAGAAGGCATAGTAGACTTTTGGTTCAGGTTTGATTAGAAGCTTTCCATCAACTTTTATGTAGTCTCTTTCAGGATCTGCTTTTTGACCTAATATGGCCACATTTCCATTAACTGTTACCCTTCCTTCTTTTATAAGTTCTTCCGCCTGTCTTCTTGATGTGATACCAAAATCTGATAGTATTTTCTGAAGTCTCTCTGCCATTTTTAATCCATGACCTCAATATAAGCTCTCTGCCGTAAGCCTCTTATCCAGAGTCTGTATTCTTTCTTGAATTTTTCGTCCTCAATTATTGTTCTTACATAATTTTTCAATGTTTCGGAATTTTTCTTGAAGCACAATCCATCAAGTTTGAATATGTATACTCCATTCGCCGTTACCAGAGGCTCACTTATTCCGCCTACATTCATTTTTGAAAAAACATTTGATAGTTCGGGAGATATTTCGCTCCTTTTAAGTAGCCCTATAGACCCTCCGGTTCTTGCAGAGGCATCCTCGCTTAACTGAGAGGCTACTTTACTGAAAGACTCTCCTTGAATTAGCCTTTTTATTGCCTCATTTATCTTGTCTTTTACTTGCTCCTGATTGTCTCTCATTTTAATGAATATCTGACTTACATAATAGCCTTCTTCTTCGCAAGAAAGTTCAGGATGGGATGAGATGTATGAATTAATCTCAGAGTCCGTAATTATAATTTTACTTCTCACCAATGAATTTACGGCTCTTCCTATTATTATCTGCTCTTTCATCATCTTCTTGTAATCATTCAAAGTCATACCTTCTTTTTTGAGACTTTCCTCAAACTCCTTATCATTAAGACCGTATTTCCTTTTAATATCGTTAATAGCAGCCTCTATCTCGCTGTCGGACACAAAAATTCCATATCTTTCCGCTTCTTCTATTTGTAGTTTTGTATCGATAAGTCTTTCAAGAAACTCTTCTTCTCTCTGTTTGAAATATTTGAATTTTTCGTCAGGATTTAGATTTTTAATTTCATCTCTTGAGATAAACTCCATGTATTTATAAAGTTCGCTCCAAGTAACAACTTCCCTGTTGACTACAGCTAAAACTCTGTCTACAAAAAATTTCTCCTGGGCAAATGAAATACTAAAAGTAAGGGCTTGAACACTGAAGAGTAGAAATAATAAAAGTAAAAATATGAAAAAACTTTTTTTCATATTAGGCTCCTTTAACATATTCTTGGCAACTGCTCTCCTGGAAGCATATCTACAAGTCTTGTGCCTCCAATAATGGTTTTAAGCATTACTTTGCCTCCATCTCCTATGACCTCTCCAATTATAGCAGATTCTGCTCCAAAAGGATGAGCCTTCATTATTTCAATAATTTTCTCAGCAGCCTCTGCTTTCACAATGGCTATAAAAATTCCTTCATTTGCCACATACAGAGGGTCAAGGCCAAGAAGGTCACAGGCTCCTTTTACTGTGGGGTGTAGAGGTATGTCTTGCTCATAGATTAAGATATTCTTATTTGATTCAATTGCAAGTTCTTTAAGAGTTGTAGCAACACCTCCGCGGGTTGGGTCTCTCATTACTTTTACAGAGGCCGAATGCTCTCTCATAATGTCTCCTATAAGACCGTTTAGTGCCCTTGTATCACTTAGGACAGGTGGTTGGAAAGTGAAGCCGTTTCTCTCGCTCATAACAGCAATTCCGTGATTTCCAATAGAGCCACTTATGAGGATTTTGTCGCCCATTTCAATTTTCAGAGGGGAAAGCTCTACTCCTTCGGGAATTACTCCTATTCCAGAGGTATTTATAAAAATTCCGTCTCCCTTTCCTTTGTCTACAACTTTAGTATCTCCCGCAACAATTTTTACTCCTGCTTTTTGGGCAGAAGAGGCAATGCTGCTAAGTATTCTTTCAAAATCAGACAGGGCAAACCCTTCCTCAAGAATAAAGCCAACAGTTAGATAAAGGGGAACTGCACCAACTACTGCGAGGTCGTTCACAGTTCCATTAATTGCAAGGTCTCCAATATCGCCGCCTGGGAAAAAGATAGGAGAGACAGTATAAGAATCAGTAGTTATAGCTATTTTTCCTGAATGATTAAGAGAAACTATGGCAGAATCCATAAGAGAAGGCAGTTCAAAAATAGGTGCAATATATTTTTTAATAAGTTCGTGCATAAGCTTGCCGCCACTTCCGTGACCGAGAAGAATCCTATCCATCCTGCACCTCCACTTTTATTTCGACTGCCTCACTCTCTTTTAAAGGAGCTTCCGAAGTGATTTTATAATAAACCGGCGATTTTATGGTATTCATATTAAACTCGGCGTCAAAGAATAGAGGAATCATTGTTTCACCAATGAGTTCGTAAATCTTTCCATCTGCCTTTTTTCTATATATTCGATAGCCTTTTATCCATTTTTCCTTGCACTCTCTCCACGAAATATAAACTCCTTGCTCAGTAACAGACCAGAAAACTTCTTCAGGCTTTGTGGGAGTAAAAGATTCAATGGGAACTTTTGTTTCAATGCCTTTGCTTTCCATATATGCTGATTCATAGGATTTAGAAGTAGTAATAACATAGGGAATTTCCGATTGAGAGTTTTCTTTGTAACTGCTTATGCTTCCGTAAAGAAGTTCGTCTAAAAAGAAGTTTCTATCTGTGGAGCCAATCTTTACTCTTTCGCCTTTTTGATTTACTCGGTATATGTTATAGGTCAATGAATTCTGTGCATCCCATGAGAGCATTACGCCTTCAGGATTAATTTTATAAGTAATATTTTCCACCTCAGGTAATTTTTGAGGAGTAATTACAGCCTCTGTTGGTTTGCTGTATATACCTTTTGGTCTTATGGCAAAGATACGATATCTGTAAGTTTCTCCGAAGGTAAAATCTTTGTCCTCAAGGGAGGTCGTCTCTTTATTGTAGTAACCAAGAGTTTTTTTCTCTCCTTTGCTTTCTCTCTCTATGAGGAAGCTTTCTATTTTAGTTTTTTCTTTTTCAGGATAACTCCAGGAAATTAATATTTTGTCATAGGTGGCTGAAAGGGTAAGTTTTGAAACTGCTTCTGGCTGGAGATAATCATCAAGATTTGGGTCAAGCTTTCTTCCACAGGCTGTAAGAAGGAATAGTAAACTTAATATAAATAGGAAAATTGATGCCCTATTGAGCGATTTAGCTATTTTGGGGTAACAGTTCTTTACGAAGCGAAGCGTAAAAAAGCCGCAACTGTTTGAGCTCCTTAGGAGCGAGTTTTGCGGCTTTAGCGTAGCGAGTTTAGAACTGTCCAAAAATAGCTCATGAGCGAAAGAGGGCATCAGCGTCTTCTTCATTCCTTCAACCTCTTCCTAAGCATCCTTATCTGCTCCTTTACACTCTTCTTTGAGGTGCTTCCATAGGAGCTTTTTGCCTCAATTGAACCTTCAGGCTTAAGTATGGCATAGAGGTCTTTTTCAATTTTCGGCGAGAATTTCTTTAATTCCTTTATGCTTAATTCGTTGAGATTTTTACCCTTTTCAATACAGTAAAGCACAATCTTACCTGTTATTTCATGGGCATTTCTAAAGGGAACTCCCTTCTTTACAAGATACTCTGCAATGTCTGTAGCTGTGGTGTAGCCACTTCCGCAAGCCTCTTTCATTCTCTCTTTGTTGAATTTTATCTCCGGAAGCATTTCTGTAATTACTCTAAGGCTCATTCTTACCGTGTCAATCGTATCAAAAACAGGCTCTTTGTCTTCCTGCATGTCTCTGTTGTAGGTAAGGGGAAGTCCTTTCATGGTTGTAAGCATGCTAACCAGATTTCCGTAAACTCTGCCTGTTTTCCCTCTAATTAACTCTGCCGGGTCTGGATTTTTTTTCTGGGGCATCATGCTTGAGCCAGTGGAGAATTTATCAGGTAGCTCAATAAATCTGAATTCATCCGTTGCCCAAAGGATTATCTCCTCAGCAAGCCTGCTTAAATGCATCATGAGCATAGCACCACAGTATAAAACATCAAGGACAAAGTCTCTGTCTGAGACTGCATCCATGCTGTTTGGAATTGGTTCTTCAAAACCAAGCTCCTTTGCGGTAAAATGCCTGTCAATTGGAAGGCTGCTTCCTGCAAGGGCACCTGCACCAAGAGGGCATAGATTGAGCCTCTTTAAAGCCTCTTTCAGCCGCTCCCTGTCTCTTTCAAGCATCCATGCATAAGCAAGGAGATGTTGACTTAGAAGCACAGGCTGGGCTTTCTGTAGATGAGTATATCCGGGCATAATTGTATCAATGTTTTTTTCTGCAAGATTAACCAGAGTTTTCCCAAGCTTCTCTGCTAACTCTATTAACTCATTCAATCTTTTTCTCAAATAAAGTCTTAAGTCTGTTGCAACCTGGTCGTTTCTTGAGCGGGCTGTATGAAGCTTTGCACCAGCAGAGCCTGCTTTTTCAATCAAAGCTCTCTCAATGTTCATGTGTATATCTTCAAGCTCTTCTTTGAACTGAAACTTTCCCTCTTTGATTTCCCTTTCAATTTCAGCAAGTCCCTTTAAAATCTGCTTTAGCTCCTCTTCAGTGATAATGCCCTGTTTGCAGAGCATCTTTGCGTGAGCACGGCTTCCTTCAATGTCTTCCTGCCAGAGCCTCCTGTCAAAAGAGATTGACTGGGAAAACTCCTCAAGAGTCTTAGCTGTCCCTTCCTTAAACCTACCACCCCACGGTTTTTTCATCTATGCTTTACCTCTTTTATATCTGTCAACAATTTTTTTCTGAGTGCTTCAAGAAATTTTAATGCTGAATACTTTGCATGATCATAGTCGTAATATTCTCTAATATTTTTACGCCAATAATCCATAAGTTCATTATCATTTGAGGCAATCATTCCTCCATATTCATGAAGACGGATGATACTTCTTTCAACATCTTTAAGGGTAAAATCAAAAGGAAGTTCTACTACTAAGACAATTTTGCTATTCCCTCTCACATAAATATAAAACTCAAACCAAGTAGTGTTCCAAGCACCCTGAATTTTTTTTATACACGAGATACCGTATCTTGATAAATCGCTGAGTAAGAAAGAAGCTTTATTTTCTCCCGGAAATTCTTGTAAATTCCAGAGTGCTTTAGTTAATTGCTTTTTTATGTTTCCTCTAAACACCTCTTTAACTCCTTGAAATCTTCAAGAATAATGTTGTCATTTTTACTTAGATGTTTTCTCATATTCATACCTTTAATACCTGTATGAAAGAGTGGAAATATTTTTATTTTTGGGAAAACTTCGCTTTTTTCTGCTATAATCTTGCCTGCTAAATCGTTTAATGTTTTGACTTTTTTAGGTATTTTAAAAATTTCAAGCATTATATTTAGTGCCTCCAGTCCAAGTGTGGCTACAATTTTAGGTTGTATGATTTCTATCTGTCTTTTAAGAAATTGAGAACAGTTCCTGAAGTGTTTCTTTTGAGGTTTGTTCTTATTTCCAGAACTCTCATTTCCTTCTCTCAAGCATAAAACAGCATTTGTCAAATAAATATCTTTCTTATCAATTTTTGCTTTTTCAAGGTAATACATTAAGTTACGAAAGGTTGGACTATACTCATTATATGGTTTTGGAATTTTACCCCCATTTTTTTTAATCCATTCTTTTAAATACTCCTCACTTCCCCAATCTTGCCCAACTATCATTAATTTAGCATCATAATTTTTGAATGCATCATTCCAGTAACCTATGGTTTCAGGAGGGGGTATATTCTTTAAATAGAATGGATTAACAAGTTCTGGACAACAGTTTTCGCAATAGTTTTTGCAATTACTAATTATTTCTCTTAATTTCGTTATTTCGTCTTCTTTACTCATTTTCTATTCCTTAAATCTCTAATTTTCAAAATCTCAAAAAAGTTTTTTTATCAAACAAATAATTGCTATATTGAGCGACTTTTAAAATTTTTGTGTAACAATTCTTAGCGAAGCGGAACGTCCACAGCCAAAACTGTTTGAGCCTGAAAGGCGAGTTTTTTAGCTGTAGTGGAGGAAGCTTAGAATTGTCCAAGAATTTTGCGGGAGCGAAATATAGCATTAACAGATGCTTTAATAAGCGACTTATAGATCTTATGGTAACAATTCCAGATGAGCGAAGCGTGAAACAGCCGCAACTGTTTGAGCTCCTTAGGAGCGAGTTTTGCGGCTGTAGCGTAGCGAATTCGGAATTGTCAGAAGATTTATATGAAGCGATACAAAGCATCTGTTAAATTCACTCCTCTGCCTTTGCCTGACGCTCTTTCTGTCTCTGCTCAATTATCTTTTGAGCAATATGAGAGGGCACTTCCTCATAGTGGGAAAACTCCATTGAGTATATACCCCTTCCCGATGTCATGCTGTGAAGCTGATTGGCATATGTTAGCATCTCTGCCATTGGCACAAGGGCTGTTATCTTTTGATTTCCTCCAGCCTGTGGGTCAACACCCTGAACCTTGCCTCTACGGGAGTTGAGGTCTCCTATGATTGTTCCCAGTGTTTCATCGGGCACAATTATCTCAGCCTTCATAATTGGCTCAAGCAGTACAGGTTTAGCATCCATAAAGGCTTTTTTAAGAGCAAGAGCACCGGCTATTTTGAAAGCCATTTCAGAGGAATCTACAGGATGATAAGAACCATCATAGAGAGTTACTTTCATGTCAATTATTGGATAGTAGGCAAGAATTCCCTCTTTCATCGTCTCAACTATGCCTTTCTCCACAGCAGGGCGATACTGTTGAGGAATAACACCGCCTACGATTTTATCAACGAACTCATATCCTCCACCTCTTGGTAAAGGCTCAATCTGAATCCAGCAGTCTCCATACTGACCTCTTCCACCGGACTGCTTTTTATATTTGCCCTGGGCAGAGGCAGAAGCCCTGATTGTCTCTCTGTAAGGCACTTTTGGTGCCATTAGGTTAACTTCGACTCCAAATTTTCTTTTAAGTTTTTCAAGGGCAACTTCTATATGAACCTGCCCCATTCCGCTTAAAATCATGTCCTTTGACTCTTCATCCCTTGAAAACTTAAGAGTAGGGTCTTCCTCAAGAAGTTTATGTAACCCTGCGCTGACCTTTTCCTCATCACCCCTTGTTTTTGGTGCAATTGCATAGGAGATAATAGGCTCGGAGAATCTTACCTCTGGAAGCAGAATCGGATTGTTTTCATCGCAAAGAGTGTGCCCTGTGAGAGTATCTTTTAGTTTCACTGTTGCTACAATCTCGCCAGGTCCTGCTTTCTGGCAGGGATTTTGTGTTTTGCCGAGTATGTAGTAAATCTGGCCAATCCTTTCCTTTGTCCCTGTGTTGGGATTAAGAACTGTAGAGTCAGCCTTAAGCACACCTGAAAAAACTCTTATGTATGATATTTTGCCTGCAAAGGGGTCTATGGTGGTTTTGAAAACATAGGCAGCAAGCGGAGCTGTCTCGGAGGGTTCTCTTTTTGCTTCGCTGCCATCTTTTGGATTAGTACCTTTTATGGGATATATGTTTGCTCTTTCCTGTGGGTCTGGAAGAGTGAGAATTATGCTATCAAGTAAAGCATCAACTCCTATGCCCAGCAAGGCTGAACCAGCAAGGACAGGGATGAATCTGCGGGCAATTGAGGCATCATGAAGCCCTTTTCTTAATTCCTCCTCGGTGAGCTCTCCTCCTTCAAGATACTTTTCGAGCAGGCTATCATCAAGCTCCGCAATTTTCTCAACGAATCTCTTTCTGTATTCCTCAACTTTTGATGAAAGCTCGGAAGGGATAGGCACTTCTTTTACTGATTTTCCATCCTGCTCGTAGGCTTTAAGTGATATGAGGTCTACTATTCCTCTTAAGCCAGGACCCTCGCCAATTGGCAGCGTAAGGGGAATTGCCTCCTGACCAAAAACTTTTTCAATCTCTGCAACTGCTCTATCAAAGGATGCGTTTTCCTTGTCAAGCTTGTTTACGAAAACTACTCTTGGAAGGTCGTAGTCATCGCAGTATTTCCAGATTCTTTCAGTCTCGGCCTTTACTCCCGAAAGGGCACTGACAATTACAACAGCACCGTCGGAGACCCTCAAAGCGTTTTTTGTATCTTCAAGAAAATTAACAAAACCCGGTGTATCTATAATATTAATTCTGTGCTCTTTGTAATCACAATAAGCAACTTTGCAACTCAGTGTCATGTTTCTTGCAAGTTCTTCAGGCTCGTAGTCAATTACTTTACCTGTGCTTTCACCTGTAACCACCCTGTCAATTTGCCCTGTTTTAAAAAGTATCTGTTCCGCAAGCTTTGTGTTACCTGCACCTGCATGGGCTACAATTGCTACATTTCTAATTTTTGTAATCTCTCTACTCATAAAACGCCCTCCTCGTATTTTTCAAATTTCTATCCAAACACTCTTCTGTAAATATGGTCTATGTTTCTTGTGTAATAGTTTAGCTCAAAAATTCCTTTTATTTCATCTTCATTGAGATATTTCCTCACTTCCTCGTCCATAAGAAGCAGTTCCATGAATGGTATGCCTTCTTTCCAGCTCCGCATAGCATTGGACTGGACAATCTTGTATGCCTCCTCACGAGTAAGCCCCTTCTCTACAAGAGCAAGTAATACCCGCTGGGAGTTGAAAAGTCCATAACTTAGGTCAATATTTTTAAGCATCCGTTCTGGATAAACCCTCATGTCTTTGATTATTCCGTAGAGTCTATTAAGCATATAGTCAACAAGGATGCAATTGTCGGGAATTATTACTCTCTCAACAGATGAGTGGGATATGTCTCTGTCATGCCAGAGTGCAATGTTTTCGTAGGATGCAAAAGCATTACTTCTTATAAGGCGGGCAAGGCCGCTTAGGTTTTCGCATCCCACAGGGTTTCTCTTATGAGGCATTGCAGAAGAGCCCTTCTGCCCTTCTGTGAATGGTTCTTCTGCCTCTAAAACCTCTGTTCTCTGAAGATGCCTTATCTCAACGGCAATCTTTTCAATCATGGCAGCAATAAGAGCAAGAACACTTAAAAACTCTGCATGCCTATCTCTCTGCACAACTTGAGTTGCCACAGGCTCAGGTTTAAGCCCAAGTCTTTTAAGGGCAATCTCCTCAATCTCTGGAGGCATGTTTGAGAATGTGCCCACAGCACCAGAAATTTTACCGACTGAAATTCTCTCAATTGCTGAAGCGAGTCTATCAATGTTTCTTACTGCTTCCTCATACCAGAGTGCAAATCTCAAGCCAAAACTTGTAGGTTCTGCATGGACTCCGTGACTTCGTCCCATGCATATAGTATCTTTATACTGAAATGCCTTCTCTTTAAATAGCTCCTTAATCCTTTTTAAATCCTCCATTATCAACTCTCCAGCCTCTTTCATAAGCAATGCCTGGGCAGTATCAACGACATCAGAAGAGGTAAGTCCCATGTGGATGAAACGAGATACAGGACCAACCTTTTCAGCCACTGCAGTCAAAAAAGCTATCACATCGTGCTTGACAGTTGCTTCAATCTCATCAATTCTTTTTAAATCAAAGTCTGCCTTTTCTTTAATCTCCCGTAAAGCTTCCTCAGGAATCTTTCCAAGCTCAGCCCATGCCTCACATACAGCAATCTCAACAAGAAGCCATTTCCTAAACTTGTTCTCCTCACTCCAAATACTTCCCATCTCTTTTCTCGTATATCTCGGAATCATCTTTATCCCTCCTCCCAGATAATTCTTTCAGGCTTTATTACTACACCATTACCATAGCCTATTCCAATGATTTTACCACTATTATCCTTTACTTTAACCCATCCTGCCGGGACTATTCCCGAAGGTATTTTAACGGTATTGCCATTAAGAAATCTTGGAATTAGACTATCCTGCATTTTGATAGAAGGCAGAAAATACAATGCCCTGTCTATTGATAAAATACTTTTTTGAAGCTGAAACCTCAAATCTGAAGTCTCAAGATTATTTGACAGTAGACTCTTCAACTCTTCTAACTCTATCGAATCCTCCAATCTAAACTCTCCAATCCTTGTTCTTGTAAGCTCTACTACGTGAGCTCCAATTTCGAGTTTCTCTCCTATGTCGTGGCATAGAGACCTCACATATGTTCCCTTACTGCATACTACTCTGAATGTCACGAATGGTGGTTCAAAGTTTTCTATTTTAATTGAGTGGATAATCACCTTCTTTGGTTTTCTCTCTATTTCAATTCCTTTTCTTGCAAGTTCATGTAAAGGCTTGCCTTCAACTTTTACTGCCGAATACATGGGCGGAATCTGCATTATCTCTCCTGTAAATTCTCTGATAACACGTTCAAGCCCTTCTATTTTAATCTCAAAACTCTCTAACACCTTCACTACTTTCCCATCGGCATCGTAGGTATCTGTGGAAACTCCAAATTTTGCTTTGAAGACATACTCTTTCTCAAGCTCCGTCAGAAAAGGGGAAATCTTGGTTGCCTCATTTATGCAAACAAGAAGAAGTCCCTTAGCCATAGGGTCAAGAGTGCCAGCATGGCCAGCTTTTTTTACCTTTAGAAGTTTTTTAACCTTTGTAACAGCCTGCTGACTCGTTATCCCTATTGATTTGTTAAGAAGTAGCAGAACGTTCATATAACCTTACAGGACCTAAACCTTTCAACTCAAACATTATTAAAAAGCTAAATTCAGAAGTCTGTCTCCCCTTTATTTCAACCGGTCTTCTTGTTATGTGAATGTTCGCTGCCCAGCAACTCTCGGCATATCTAAGGTGCATAGAGCTTTTTCTTAGACCTGCTCCCTTGCCGTCATAGTTTATATTGGCTGTAGCAGACCATCTTTCAGTAAGTTTTTTAACAACTGTCATTGCATAGGATTTTACTCCGCTTTCTTTATCCTGAAAACTGTATTGGTCTCTTAAGGTAGGTGACCACAAGTATGCAGGACTGAGTGCTCCTTCTCTTGTGTATCGCTGACTTATGGATAGGGAGGTGTTTTCTTCGGGTGTGAAGCTAATGGAGGAGTTAAATCTCTCCATACGCTTTTTGCTTATATTCTGATAGGTATCAAAACTAAAGGATAGCTTCCATAGAGAGAGCCTTCCTTCTACTAAAATTGGATAAAGTTTGTCCCACTCATTCTTTGCTATCATGTCATAAACTTGGCTAATCCTTCCTTCGAGACTTAAGCTTTTGAAATCAAGCTTATTGTAAACTCCAACTCTTATGAGAGCTGTATCATCAATAGATTCTATTTCTTTCAGTATAGGAGGCTTGCCGCTTACTCCGATAAAAACACCCTCTATGAAGGGTTCAATTATGTGTTGGAATTTTTCATTAATTTTGTAAAGTCTTGTGAAAATTTTTGGATTATAGCTTACCATACTTCTGTTTGAAGTATTATCATAGGGAGAGGTTTTTTCGAGATTGTAGAAAATCTGATTTACACTTAAACTCTGACTTAACTTTAAAGCATCTCCCAATGTATGTCTGAGTTGAGGATTAAGCTCAAATCTCTGTCCTTTAAGGCCATCTTCTTTGTAAAAGTAAGAAGCATTTACATTAAAGGTTAAATCAAAATCGCCAATTCTATATGGATAAACCATATAACCTATCTCGGCTTTTCCGGGAGGGCTGGTTCCATCAGTTTTCAAGTCTTTCCAACCTTGTCCTAAAAGGTAAAATCGAGAACCAACAGCTGGAACAGATAGTTCAAGAGAAGACTGAAGAAATCGGTCATATCTGGCAGTAAGGTCTTTTCCGAATTCCTTGAAAAGATAGGTGTTTGAAGTTGAACGAACATCTCCATACTGCTTGTAAAAGTCATTTTTATTAACATAGTTAAGGTCAGCAAGAAGGTCAAAGTGTTTTAATTTTTGTAAGTGCATACCCCTTAATTCATAGTAGTTTTTTTCAAGTTCTCTATCTTTTATCTGGTATGCAAACCACATTCCTTTAGCGTCAAAGTCTAAATATCTGTATTCAATTCCCTTTCCAATGCCGGTTTTAGAAAAATAATCCAGATAGAAGGTAGCATCCTTGTTACTGTCAATAACAAGATAATAGGCAGGGCTAAATCTAAAACCTCTTGTGTTTGAGTTGCCAAATTTTAGCGGTAAAAAACCAGATTTTTTTGTGCCTCCACCAGGCCCCCAAAATACTGGAGAGAAGGCAACAGGAATGTCTTTAACCCGAAAAGTTGTAAATTTAGCAATCATAGATTCGTCTACCACTAGGTCTACATATTCACCGGTAATGCACCAGGGTTGAGCTTTGTCTGGTTCGGGCTCGCAAGTAGAAAAGGTTGCCTTTCTTGCCTTGTATTTTATTTCGCTAAGTCTTTGAACTTCTTCAGCCCTCAACCAAATGTCTTGCTTTTTTATGTGAATTAGAGCTTTTTTGAAGTTACCTGTTTTTTTGTCTGCATTAAAAACTCCCTCCTCTGCCCAAGCAGTTATCTCTTCGTCTTCATAAAAGACATCGCCATAAGCCTCTACATCATTTGTTTTTTCATAATAAATTACCTTTTGAGCTTTTACTTTAAAGTTATCTTCGTTCAATTCAACATTCCCCACGGCAATGCTCTTTTGTTCCTCTTCAAATCTCTCAAGGCTTTCTGATACAATCTCTACAGCATAGGAAAGGGTAGGGAGGATTAAAAATATCAAAAGAGTAATCAACTTCCTCATAGAAGCTCTCCGAGGGTTCTGTGAAGAGATTTTTCTCCAAATTTTTCCTTTAGCTCTCCAATTAGATAGGCCGAACCGGTGCAAAGGAGAAATCTATTAGTATTTTCTCTGCAAAGGGTCATAGCCTTTCTAAAGGCCTCCAATACATTTCCTTCGGAATTTATCTTAGATGAAATTCCATTAATTCTCTTTTTGAGTTCTTCATACTTAAGTGCTCTTTCATAATGAGGGGTTGTGAAGATAATTTGCTCTGCATAGCCATCCAGTTGTCTTAAGAAGCCATTTAAATCCTTATCCTCCATAATTCCAAAAACAACAATAGGCTTTTTTTCTGTAAGTATTTTAAGGGTGTTTACCACTGCTTTTATGGCCTGAGGATTGTGGGCAATATCAAGGATTACCAATGGGTCTCTGGATATAACTTCCAGTCTGCCTGGCATTTTTACATTTCTTAAGGCTTCCCTTATTTTAAATTCATCATAATTGGGGAATAGGGTCATAAAAGCTTTAAGGGCAACAGATGCATTCTCTACTTGATGAACTCCTGTGAGCGATAAGGATAAATTTAGCTTTAGATTTGAATCGATATAATCAAATGATAGTCCGTCAAAATTGATGGAGTTTAACTCTCCTTTGAAATCTCTGCCGTATATGAATAACTCTGAACCTCTCTCTTCAGCCTTTTTGTTTATTACTTCTTGGGCTTCCTTTTCCTGAGAAGAGCATATTACAGGAACTCTGTCTTTGATTATTCCAGCCTTTTCTGCTGCTATACAGGAAAGGTCACTTCCAAGATATTGCTGATGGTCCAATCCTATTCTTGTTATCACGGATATAGCAGGTCTGACTACATTAGTTGCATCAAGCCTGCCTCCCATTCCTGTCTCAAGCACTGCGTAATCAACGTCTTTTTCTTTAAAGTAGAGAAAGGCCATGACAGTTATGTATTCAAAGAAAGTAAGTTCTTCTCCATAGGGCTTAATTTTCCCTATAAGTCTTACTACTTCCTCTTCTTCAATCTCCCTATCGTCAACGACAATCCTCTCGGAAAATCTTATAAGATGTGGAGATGTAAAAAGCCCTACTTTAAACCCCTGTGATTTGAGCAAGGAGTATATTATCTTTGAAACAGAGCCTTTTCCATTTGTTCCTGCAACATGAATGGAGTAAAAGCTATATTGAGGATTTCCCAATTTTTCTAAAACTGACAGTACCCGTTCAAGGCCTAACTTTATACCTTTTGTTCTTCGGCTGTAAAGCTCATCTATTAGTTTTCTATACATCATCTTCCGTTTTTAATCTCTTCTTGGGAGATTTCCGAAAGAGTTGTAGATGACATGAGTATATCAATAATTTTAGAAATAGTATTTTTCAGTTCCCGTCTCTCAACGACAATATCTACCATCCCGTGGTCAAGCAAAAATTCTGCCCGCTGAAAACCCTCGGGAAGCTGCTGTTTAATTGTCTCCTGAATTACTCTTGGGCCTGCAAAGCCGATAAGGCTTTTAGGTTCAGCAATAATTACATCGCCGAGCATTGCAAAAGAGGCTGTTACGCCTCCGAAGGTCGGATCTGCAAGCACAGATATATAGAGAAGTCCAGAGGCTTTCAATTTGCCTATAGCTTGGGAAGTTTTTGCCATCTGCATGAGAGAAAACATTCCTTCTTGCATTCTTGCACCGCCTGAAGAAGAGACTACTACGAGAGGAAGCTTTTTATCAATAGCTCTTTCTGCAGCTCTTGTTACCTTTTCGCCCACCACAGTGCCCATGCTTCCACCCATAAAAGAGAAGTCAAGGACAGCTATGACTACATCTGTGCCGTTTATCTTTGCATCTCCATATATGGCAGCTTCTTTAATGCCAGATTTTTTCTCATTATCTATCAGTCTGTCTTTATAGGGTATGGTGTCCTTAAATCCTAATGGGTCTGGGCTTGTAAGCTCTCCATCAAGCTCTTTAAAACTTCCATTGTCCGTTAGAAGACTTATCCTTTCCTTCGCTGAGATGCGGAAGTGATAGTTACATTTCGGACATACCTTAAAGTTGTTCTCCAGCTCTTTGCGATAGATTATCTCCTTGCAGTTTTCACACTTAACCCACAATCCTTCGGGAATTTTTACCTTCTTTTCTATCTTGGGTTCTTTCCTTTTAAACCATCCCATTATATGGCCTCTCTCAAAGATTTTATGAAATCCCTCGCATATTCGGGACTTTCATGGAATGCCTTTACAATGGCGCTTCCAACAATTACTCCATCGGCATGTTGAGATACATATTTTGCCTCCTCGGCATTGCTTACGCCAAAACCTAAACATACGGGTTTGCCTGCTTTCTTAACAGTGTCAATATGTTTTTGAAAGGTGCTGTCAAGCTTAAGAGATGCTCCTGTAATGCCAGTTATGGAAACATAATATACAAATCCTGTCGAAGCTTTTACAATTCTTTTTATTCTATCAAAAGTAGAAGTTGGTGCAACAAGAAATATAGTATCAATTTTGTATTTTTTTGCAAGACTTATGTATGGATTTGCCTCTTCCACTGTTAAATCGGGAAATATGACTCCGCTTATACCTGCTTTACTGGCATCCTGAAAAAATCTCTCCACACCGTAGCAATAAACAGGGTTTAGATAGGTCATAAGGATAATGGGAGACTTTATTTCTACCTTAAGGCTACTTAGAAATTGAAGTATTTTTTTTAGCGTTGTGCCAGAAGAAAGGGCTCTTTCTGCTGCTTTCTGTATTGTGGGACCGTCAGCAAGGGGGTCTGAAAAGGGAACTCCAAGTTCTATTAGGTCTGCTCCAGACTGCTCGAGTATTTTTAGCCTTTCTGCTGTAGTCTCAAGATTTGGGTCTCCTGCCATAATGTAAGGAATAAAGGCTTTTTTACCCTCAGCTTTTATCTTTTCAAGTTTACTTCTAACTTTAAATCCCTCTTTCATGCCCCTGTTTTTTTCAATCTCCCCCTTTTATTCTTGCCACTTCTTGCACATCTTTGTCGCCTCTACCAGAGAGGTTTACGATTATTATTGCATCCTTTGAGAGCTTTGGTGCAACCTTTATAGCCTCAGCTACAGCATGGGCTGATTCAAGGGCTGGTATAATGCCTTCAAATTTACTCAACAGTTCGAAAGCCCGAAGGGCTTCCTCATCAGTGGCATAGGTGTATCTCACTCTTCCTGTATCTTTCAGATAGGCATGCTCAGGCCCGACAGATGCATAATCAAGTCCTGCAGAAACAGATTGAGTTTGAAGAATGTTTCCATCTTCATTTTCAAGGACGTAGCTCAGGCATCCTTGAAATATTCCCTTTGCTCCTCCAGCAAATCTTGCAGCGTGCAATCCGGTTTCTATGCCCTTTCCTCCTGCCTCAACTCCTATCATCTGCACATCTCGGTGAGGGAGAAATCCGCTAAAAAGCCCAATGGCATTACTTCCTCCACCTACACAGGCTATGAGAAAGTTCGGGAGTCTTCCTTCTTTTTGCAAAATCTGTTTTTTTGTTTCTCTTCCGATGACGCTCTGGAAAAATCTTACCAGTGATGGATATGGATGAGGTCCGAATACAGTACCCATTACATAATGGGTTGTCCTTACATTTGTTGTCCAGTCTCGTAATGCTTCATTTATAGCGTCTTTAAGTGTTTTAGAGCCCGAATCAACGGCAACGACCCTGGCACCAAGTAATTTCATTCTGAAGACATTTAGGGACTGCCTTCGGATATCTTCAGTTCCCATGTATATATCGCAGGAAACTCCGACAAGAGCTGCTCCTGTTGCAGTGGCCACACCGTGTTGTCCCGCACCAGTCTCGGCAATTATTCTTTCCTTATTCATTAGTCTTTTCGCAAGCAGAGCCTGGCCAAGGGCATTGTTTATTTTGTGTGCTCCCGTATGAGCGAGGTCTTCTCTTTTTAGATAAATTTTTGCACCGCCAAGATGCTCTGTAAGTCTTCTTGCAAAATAAAGAGGAGTAGGTCGTCCCACATAATCTCTGAGAAGACCTTCAAATTCATTATGAAACACTTTATCTTTTTTAAGCTTAAAGTAGACCTTTTCAAGTTCCTCAAGGGCAGGCATTAGTGTCTCTGGAACAAAACGACCACCATAGTCTCCGAAGTATCCTCTTTTTTTGCCCATGAAAAGTATTATAGCATATGGGATTTACTGTTTACCCTTGCCATCGGCTTAACATAATTTATATTTATCTTTTACTTTGTTTCGACATTGCAAAGACGGTCTGGGAATAGATGAAAAAATAGATTATAATTAAAAAGTGCCATTTCAAAAATTCATAGATAAATTACTCTCCTTTGTAGAGAAATATCATCCTTTCAATCTGAGATACTTTAAATTTTTAGTTACTGTAATCATGTTTATTCTTCTCAGTATGGTTCTTGTCTTAGGCTGGATGTCAACGCATAAGATTAAAGAAATCGTTACAGAAGACTTTAATCAGCAACAGCTAATGCTTGCAAAACACGCAGCAAGCCAGATAGAAAACTCTATAGACTTGCTTAAAAGAGAGATTACTCTTCTTAGTCTTTCTCCAGCAATTCAGTACTCGGAGAAACCCGCCTTAATTAATCGTTTAAATATCACCTTTTCAAGCGTAAAATACGAAGGGGTAAGAGAGATAAAATTCATTGAGGCGAAAAATCATAAAGTATATAAAATCATGGAAGACAAGAAATGTCTCACCGAAGAGATAAAAAAAGATGAAAAATATTACTTACAATGGGCATCTGATGAGAAGAATAAAGGAGAAATACTTTTTACTGAAATAACCAAATGCATCGATGAAAATTCACGAGACCTTATTATAAATATGGTCATTCCTGTCTGGCAGGTATCCGTAGATGAATCCCATCCTGTGCCAACTTATAAATTCTCAGGAGCTATTGTTTTTACTACCGATGTGACATATCTTGTAAGCAAAGTAACTAAGAAAATCAGGTCTGGAAAAACAGGATATTCCTGGGTAATAGACCACAACGGGATTTTTCTATACCACGAAGAAGAAAGTTTCATAGGACAGAATGCCTTTGAGGCAAGAAAAGGTAAAAAACCGACAATTTCTTTTGCGAGGATAAACGAAATTCAGAGAGAAAAAATGCTTAAAGGCGAGGAAGGCACGAGTTGGTATGTATCGGGCTGGCATAGGGGAGTTGAGGGTGAAATAAAAAAACTCATAGCCTATGCACCTATTAAGCTTAAAGAAAAACCTCAGACTGTAGTTTGGTCTATAGCTGTTGTAGCTCCTATAAGTGAGGTAGAAGGGGCAATTCACACAATTCAAACTCAGCAGATGGTTCTGCAGGGTATAATTATCGCAATTATTCTCTTTGGTGGGCTTTTTATTAATTTCATACTTGTAACATGGTCAAATATTCTTGAGAGAGAAGTCACTAAGAAGACTATTGAACTAAAAAAGTCAGAAGAGAAATATAAGTCTATAATAGAAAATGCCGAAGACATAATACTAACAATCGACAGCGAGGGCAAAATTCTATCGATAAATAAATTTGGTTTAGATTTCTTTAAAAAGGATGAAAAAGAGCTTTTAGGACAAAATATAGTGGACATTTTTGTCCCCGAGGGAGTCATTTTAAGTATAAATACAAAGAAAATTTTCAAAACTGGCGAAAGCAAGCAGATAACCCACAGAATAAGCGCCAGTGGAAAAGACTACTGGTTCAATACGAACTTGAGAGCTCTCAGAGACGAAGGGGGAAATATCTATTCTGTCATGGCTATTTCTCGTGACATTACAGACAGAAAGAAAATGGAAGAACAGAGTTATTATACCGAAAAGCTCGCCTCCATCGGCACTCTTGCTGCAGGTGTGGCACACGAGATTAACAATCCTCTTGCTATCATATTAGGTTTTACTGATATTTTGCTTGAGAAAACTCCTCCTGATTCGCAGGAGTATGACATTTTAAAAACAATTGAAAAACAGGCAACAAATGCAAAAAGAATTGTAGAAAATCTCTTAAGTTTTGTAAGGCATAAGGAACACAAAGAACAGCTTGTAAATATAAATGAGTGCATAAATAGTGTCCTTGATGTGATGAATAATACAATAGCAATAAATAATATTGAACTGCGAAAGCAGATGCAGCCAGATTTGCCTCATGTAAGAGGAGATGCCGGTGAGCTTCAGCAGGTATTTTTTAACATAATAAATAATGCCATATATGTAATGAAGGGTGGTGGAGTTTTAACGGTCTCTACAAAATACGACGGACACTGGATTGAAATCTGTATTTCTGACACAGGATGCGGTATACACAAAGAGCATAGACAAAAAATATTCGATCCCTTCTTTACAACAAAAGAAGTTGGCAAAGGAACAGGTCTTGGCCTCTGGGTATCTTATAACATAATCAAAAAACATAATGGTATAATTACATTTGAAACCAAAACCAAAGAAGAATCGGAGCAAACAGGGACTAAATTTATAATAAGATTACCAGCAGAAAAGGAGTAAAGGAGGTAACAATGGCGGAGAAGATTTTAATAGTTGACGATGAGCCGGACATGCTTAAACTTCTCAGTATGATTCTAAGAGAGAAAACCCCATATGAGATTACGACAACTAACAATCCCATTGAAGCAGTTGAATTGGCTAAGGAGGGTAATTTTGACCTTGTAATAACAGACCTAAAAATGCCAGGCCTTGATGGATTACAACTTCTTGAAGAGGTAAAAAAACGTGATGAAGATGTGCCTGTAATAATAATAACGGCATACGGAACGATTGATGCTGCCACAGAAGCAATTGAAAAGGGAGGCTTTGATTTCATTACTAAGCCATTCAAAAAAGAGCAGATTCTGTTTACCATAGAGAAAGCTTTAAAGTGGTTAAGAGTTCAGCGGGAAAATAGAATGTTAAAGGAAAAACTCAAAGAAGTTTAAACTTTAAATATCTTTTACGTGCTTTTTGATAAAATCATCCGTATACATCTGAGCAACAGCGTCGTTGAAGAGAACCATGTCAAGTTGTTTTGTATAGGCAGTAAGCTTGCCAAGAATTTCAAGCCTTTTTTCTATTTCGGCTATGCTGTATTTGGTTAAGATAGCATCAATCACGTCTTCCTTTACTTTTACCCTGAAATTCATGGCTGTAAGAATAGTCTTGATTAGTTGAACTCTTCTTAACCTTCTGTCAATGGCAGCTCCTCCGCCTTTAAAGAAGAATTTAATATAATTGTCGTTTATATTTTCTCCTGTGTAGGCTTCAATCATTGAAAAATGATAGCCCAATCGAAGACTGAAATTCATATAGTTTTTTGTAACAATACAGAAGCTCTTTTTGGCTGTTTCTTTTAGTTGTTCTTCTGGTATTGATACAGTATGAGCTACCATCTCAAAAAAACCCTTTGCATCTACTGGTGGAGGTCCTGGCCATTGCATTGAGCGCATTCCTTTAAGTATTGCCTGAAAAGGCATAGAATAAATATCTTCAGGGGTAGCTTTTTTTATACCTTCCCTCAGGCCGCCTTCGATGTCAAGGACTAAAACTCCTATAGGAATACCTGCTACAAGTGGAACAGCGTGATGTTCGCTGTCATATTTATCCCACATGGTAAACATCTCATACATAACCATTTCATGACAGAATCGAGTAATATCATGATAAGTTTTACAGTTTTCAGGTTTGAAATCGTCAGTCGTAGGGTCTACAAGGTTAAGAGGAACAATTAATTTCAATACTCTTTCAAGTGTTTTGAATAAAAGAGTATCTCTGAAGGGTTCTTTCATATTTTGATGTGCCCTTATTAGTTCCTCTACTTTTCCTTCATAAATTACACAATTTGAGGCGTCTACTGTTATTTCCTGACCGTCTTTTATAGTTTTTGTCGCTATTTCTGTGTTTATGAGTGTTGGAATGTTATATTCTCTTGAAAGAGAAGCCATATGTCCCGTAGGACTTCCAACATCTGTAACAATAGCTGATGCTTTGTTCATTATCATTACATAACGAGGGTTGGTGTGCTTTGCTATCAATATAGCACCTTCAGGGAAGTTTTGTAGTTCATCTTCAGTCTTCAGTATAAAAGCTTTACCGTAGCCTATACCTTTACAGGCTGTAATACCACCATCAAGCAAGATTTTATAGCCTTTAATTCTTGTAGGAAGAAAAACTTTAGGTTCGGCTTTTCTTTCAACTATCCTCAGTGGTCTTGCCTGGAGTATAAAAATCTGCCCTTGTTGGTCAATTGCCCATTCAATGTCCTGAGGACAGCGGTAGTAATCTTCAATCTTTAGAGCTAATTCAGACAGAGATATCGCTTCTTTTTCTGAAAGAGATGGTTTGGTGGCTACATCAGGCAAAACTATTTCTTCAACAAGGCCTTCTTCTTTACAGATGAGCATTTTGCTTTGTTTGCCTGGAATTTTTTCAATTAAATTAAGCCCTTTTTCTCTTGAAACCACATAGGTTTCTGCATTTACAGCTCCATCAACTATTAATTTGCCCAAACCCTTTACAGCATTTATTATTATGTTATTGCTTTCAGGATTATTCGGATTTTTAGAATAAATAACACCACCTGCTCGGGCATTTATCATTTTCAACACTCCCACAGCCATTACCATTTCCTTTTCTGAAAAACCCTTTGTTTTATAATAGAAAATTGCTCTTTTGTTAAAAAGACTTGCTATGACCCGCTTGTAGTAGTATCCGATTAGATTTTCTGGAATATTTAGATAAGAAGAATACTGGCCAGCAAAGCTGAAGTCTGAATCTTCATGAATGGCGCTACTTCTAACTGATACGTAACATTTCTCTCCTTCTTTTGCAGCAAGTTGAAAATAGGCTGAATTTATGGCGTTTTCAATATCCTCTGGTAAAGAAGAGTTAATAATTAATTCCCGAATCTTCTTGCTTCCCTCTTCGATATCATTAATACTGTTTATATCAATCTCTTCTATTATCTTGGAGATTTTATCCCTTAGGCCAGCCTTTTCAAGAAATTTAACAAAGGCATAGGATGTAATGACAAAGCCATCGGGAGTTGGGAGTTTCAAAGTATTTCTTAACTCTACGAGATTAGCAATCTTACCCCCTGAAACAGTTCTTGAGGAAGCTTGAATGTCTTCGAGAGGTATGGCATAATCTACTATGGGTATTTCTATTTTCGAGGTAAGTATCTGTTCTATTTTGCTATCTATGTCTTTTTGAACCTGTTCTAATATTGAGTATTTGCCATCTGACAAGGCATTTAAATTTCGTATTATATCTTCGACGCCATCTTTTATTGCTTGAAATCCTCTCTTTATATAAGTCATATCAAAGAGATAATCACCGGTGAGTTTTTCTTCTAAGTCTGCCATAAGGCTTAAAACTTGATTATTGCTGGTCAGCACCCTTTGAAAATGGTAATATTTTTCTTTTAAAAGCTCTTTCAGTTTCTCTTTCTCCTCTGTTTTCTTCTCTTTACTCTTAAAAAGGCCAAATAAATCCCACATTTCTAAATTATAAACGATTTTAATTGCTTTATAATATATTTTTTTTTGACAAAGTCTTCAATTGATAGTATGATATATAAAATTACAATGTTACATTATAACGATATAATAATGTAATAACAAAATAATCAGAGGTAAAAATGGTTGAGTTAATTAGCAGAGATGAGCATGAGAAGTTGTATCTTCAGCTTTTCGAAATATTAAAGAGAAAGATTGAGAATAAAGAATGGACATCGGGAATGCAGATTCCTACGGAAGACCAACTCTGCAAAATGTTTAATGTAAGCAGGGCAACGGTAAGAAATGCTGTTTTAGAGCTTGTAAGGCAGGGATATTTAGTAAGGCAGCAGGGGAAGGGAACTTTTGTTAGCAGTAACTACATCTCCGAAGGAATGATTATGACAACAGTATTTAAAAAACTTTGGGTAGAGGATGATACGGTATTCAGCAAGGAGTTGTTAGCAAAGACAGTTATGATGCCCGTTGGTGATTTAAGTAAGGAACTTGAAATTCCTGAAAATAGGCACATCATCTACATAAAAGTGAGATGGCTTAAAGAAAGCGAACCGTCTATTCTTCAGGAATCTTTTATTCCTTTCAATGTCTGTCCACATTTAATCGAGGAAGACGTGGAAAATCAGTCAATAATCGACCTGTTTGAGAAGAAATACAGCATTAAAATAACGAAAGTTTTCAACTACTTTGACATTGTTACACTGAATAAAGAAGTCATACAGTCACTCAATATTTCTCAGAACGCCTTTGCAATTGAGATGATTCAGAAAGTTTTTTCTGGCAATACGGTCGTTCTTTTAAACAGGCTATACAAAAAAAATGATGGTAATAAACTGTTTATTGCTTTTCAGAGAAAAGCATTATAAACCTTAGGAGGTGGGGCATGTCAAACGGAAAATTAGTAAAGGATGTTATGATGGGAATATTTGAGTATCCTCATATTCCCTACTGGTTCAGTATTGAGCAGGCTATTAAGGTTGTGAAAGCTTCTTTTATTCAAACTCAAAAGCATATGGATCCTCTTGCAGTGCTCGTTTTTGATGAGAAGTATAATCTTCTGGGAACGGTAACGCTAAAGGATATTCTTAAGGGGCTTGAGCCTTCTTTCCTAAAGCCACCGACAAAAGCCCAGGTACCAGATGAGGAGAAAACAGGACTGAGCATAGTTTGGGATAGTCTTTTCAGTCAGGAGTCAAAAAAGCTTGCTCAAAAACCTGTAAGTGAAATAATGGTTCCAGCAAAATACTTTGTTGACTCTACAGACCCCGTTACAAAGGCGGCCTATCTAATGATTCACTATGACTTACCTGTTCTACCAGTTATTGAAGACAAAAAGAAGTTCGTTGGCATTGTTAGAATGGTTGAAGTATTCGACACAATCTCAGAAGAAATCATTAAGGAATAGGAGGAGGAAATGGCAGAGAAAAAGAAACAGGAAGGTTTACCTGAACCACCGTCAGAAATTTATGTGGCAGGAGAAAAGAGAAAAATCAACTGGAAAAGAATATTTTTTATATTTCTCGGGCTTGCCTTTTTCTTTGGTATTTATTTCTCTCCCGCATGGCCCGATGCTGTTGACCCAATGGGTAAGCATTTCCCTCTTACAAAAGAAGCAAAAGGTGCAATAGCTTTATTTTTACTTGCAGGTATATGGTGGGTTTTTGAAGTAGTTCCCATAGGCGTTACAAGTATCGCCATAGGTGTTTTTCAGGCTATATTTGCAATCCGTTCAGCAAAGGATGCTTTCCGTGACTTTATGGACCCTTCTGTTATGTTTATCTTCGGTTCAGTTGTTGTTGGACTTGCTTTCACAAAAACAGGACTTACAAAACGTTTAGCATACAATATGCTCAATGTTGTTGGTGAAAGAACAAGCATGATTGTTCTTGGTGCTCTGATTGTAACTGCGGGGCTTGCTCACTTAATGGCACATACAGCAGCGGCAGCCACAGTTTTTCCGATTCTTCTTGCTATAAATGCTCTTTATGGTGAAGGTGATAAGCCAACAAAGTTTGGTAAGGCACTTTTTATAGGAATGGCTTATGCTGCAGGTGCAGGAAGTATTATTACCTTTCTTGGTGCAGCCCGTGGTCCTGCAGCAGCAGGTATGTTTAAGGAGTTTACCGGAAGAGACATTGGATTTTTTGAACTTACCAAATATATGTTCCTCATTGGCTGGATAATGGTTTTCCTTATATGGGTTTATCTGATGATATTCCTCAAACCTGAAAAAAATATCATCCCAGGCCTTAGAGAAAAAGTAAAGACCATGATGAAAGAACTCGGTCCTATGACAGGACAGGAAAAATTTGTAATAATCTGCGTTGCAGCTGTAATAGTAGTAATGTCCCTTCAGTCCTTTGTTCCAGCTCTTAAACCCCTTGACCGTTCTGCTATAATGCTCTGTTCCACATTGCTTTTCTTCCTCACAGGTGTTCTCACAATAAAGGAGCTTGAGGATATTCCGTGGAATATAATACTTCTATTTAGTGGTGCCATGAGTATTGGTTTCTGTCTTTGGAAAACAGGTGCAGCCCAGTGGATGGCAGTTAACTGGCTTGTAATGTTTCAGCAGGCACCGTGGATTATATTTGTTATTGGTATAGCCACCTTTGTTCTCATAATGACCAATTTCATAATGAATGTGGCAGCAATAGCCATATCCCTTCCTGTATCTCTTGTAATTGCCCAGTATCTCGGTGTAGCACCTGATGTAATACTTTATGCATCTCTGGTCACAGCAGGAATGCCCTTTTTACTTCTAATAGGTGCAGCTCCCAATGCTATTTCCTATCAGTCAGGACAGTTTACTCCAGGAGAGTTTTTCAAACACGGTATTACAATGAGCATTGTCTTGATTTTAGTTCTTGCTATATTTCTCGTTACAGTATGGCCTATTTTGGGAATGCCTATACTTTTAAAATAGGGGTGGGACATGAAGTTTGAGAAAACTTTAAACAAGCTTTTTGGTAAATTTTACAAAGAGGATGATTTTATAAAAGTGACTTTTGAAAAATTAAAAAAATATGATTTTACCTATGAAAATGCCATTGCCTCTGTTTGTCTTTGTAGAGATGAAATTTGTCAGCCTGTTATTGAACAGATAAGAAAGGTTTGGGGTGAGGCATTTAACTTTGCCAGTCTTGCCGGTCTTTTCACAGCTGGCAAGACTGGTATGAAAGCCTTTATCAGCCATGCACCCGCCATAGCGGATAGGGAACACTATGTTTTTTACGCCTTCTCTCATGTTGCCATTGATGAAAACGGCATTGCTGGTGTTTGTAAGAGAAAGGGTCTTGAAAGCTCCCATGCCTGTGGTGCCCTCTGTAATTTTCATGGCGAACTTTTAAATGGTAAACTTAACCTCAAGCTTGATGAAGATGACATGGAGATGAGTTTTCTTCGAAGAAGAATGCTTAGGGAGATTAAATTTGGAGAAGTTCCAGACCTTATATCCCTTACAAAAACCAACCTCTATGTTATCCTAAGTGATTTAGAGCAAATCATAAAAACAGTAGTTGACTCCAAAAAAGCTGACTATGCAGTATTTTCAGGCATTCAAGTTCATGGACCAGAGGAAAATTACATCGTGCCGGATGACTCTTATGTGTCTGTAAACGGTAGAAAGAAAAAATTAGAAATTTAAGGAGGAGTCATGAAAAAGCTGCTTATATTGTTTCTGCTTCTTTTTGTTTTTAATGTTTCAGCCTTTGCCTTAGAAGCAGAAAAGCCAAAGGAAAATGTTGATATATTCTTTATTTCAGGTTCAATTCTTGATTCCCACAAAGAGCCTGTAAGAGATGCCGAGATAAGTTTGCTTGTCAATGGAAAGCCCCATAAATTAATCACTGACCACAAAGAGACGGATAAAACTCTCACTTCCTCGCATGGAACTTTTCAAATGAATTTTTATCTTGCCAAAGGTGAGATTGACAGCGCAAAGATAGAGATTGAGATTGTAAAGAGTTCTTATAAAAAAACAAAGGTTGAGTTTAAAAAGGACGACTTTGCCCAGAAAGGAAATGAATTTTACATTAGTAAAGACATAATGATTGAGAGGCATCTTGGTCCTGCCTTCTGGATAGCAACTGGTGTTTTCTTACTTGCCTATGCACTGATATCTTTTGAGCTTCTCCATAGAACAGTAGCTGCCATGATAGGTGCAGCAACAATGCTCATACTTACCTACACACTTGGCACCTTTAATCCAGAGTTTCATATAATCTCCTTTGAGAGAGCCATTCAGGCAATTGATATGAATGTAATATTTCTTCTCATGGGAATGATGATTATAATTGGTGTCCTCAAACATACAGGAGTTTTCCAGTGGTGTGCTTACATGTCCTATAAAATTGCAAAGGGTAACGTGATGACTCTTGCAATAATTTCTTGTTTTTTCATTGCAGTCACCTCTGCTTTTCTTGACAATGTCACTACAATGTTACTTTACACTCCTGTTCTAATAGAGATTGCAATAGCCCTTAAGATTAATCCTTTATCTCTCTTAATTCCCGGAATAATGGCATCCAATGTAGGTGGAACTGCAACTCTTATAGGTGACCCACCAAACATAATGATTGGTTCATACACAGGGCTTACATTTATGCAGTTCGTCTATGCCTTAACGCCAGTAGTTATTATAAGTATGATAGCTCTTGTTATTTACAACAAGTTTTTCTACTCAAAGGAATACAAAAAGGGCAAAGTTGAGGACATAAACGCATTTATCAGTTACTTAAGGGAAGAATACAAAATCACAGACAAAACCCTTCTTGGATATGGACTTTTCATAATGGCTCTTGTTGTATCTTTCTTTGCAACCCATGGCTACTGGCATATGGAAGTCTCTATCCCCGCCCTTTTTGGTGCAGGTCTTCTTTTTACCTATGCAGTTGTGACAAAGAAAGTCAAAATGCTTGAACTTATTGAGAAGGATATTGAGTGGACAACACTGCTATTTTTTATCTTTCTCTTTATAATTGTCGGTGCTGTTGAGGAAGCAGGACTTCTCGCAGTAATTGCAGACTGGGTTCATAATCTCTCTGCAGGAAATCTCACTGTTGCCATATGTTTGATACTCTGGGTATCTGCCATAATGAGTGCCTTTGTTGACAACATTCCCTTTACAGCTACGATGCTTCCCATAGTTGCCTATCTTAGCAAGGTAATTCCAGGAGCAGAAAGTAATGTGCTCTGGTGGGCACTGGCACTTGGTGCATGTTTTGGTGGAAATGGAACGCTCATAGGTGCTTCAGCTAATGTTGTGACAATCGGAATTGCCGAGTCTGCAGGGCATAAGATAAGCTTTTTTGGTTTTATGAAATATGCCTTTTTATATATGATAATCAGTGTAGCCATCTGCAATGTATGGCTATTGCTTTTTTACTAAAAAGGAGGTTTGAAGATGACAACATGTTCCTTTGAAAAAGTTTTACTTCCAGTTGATAGAAGCGAAAACTCTCAGAGAGCAATAAAGTTTGCCGGAGCACTTCTTTCAGAGGCAACCTCTTCAGAAGTAACACTTCTTTATGTTATGACAGGAGGATATTTGAGCGATAGAATGAAAAACATTGATTTCAGGGCAGAATTGATAAAAGAAACGCAGACATTTAAAAAAATTCGAGAAAAACACATAGAGGAAAACATCTTACCTTTTCTCACAGAATATGAAAATGATATTAAAAAACTTGGCTTTAAGGGAAACATTTTGAAAGTTATAGAAGAGGGAGAGGCAGGAAATAAAATTATAGAGTTTGCAAAAGATAAAAAAATCCCTACATTAGTAATGGCAAGAAGAGGCATGTCAGAGTGGAAAGGCTATATTTTAGGAAGTGTTTCAAATAAGATAATTCACGGTTTGCTTAATCAAAATATCTATATTGTGGGACAGAAGATAAAAGAAAACCCATTGGCTCGAATTCTTCTTCCCGTAGATGGTTCAGAGTATTCAATGAGAGCAGTTCAACATTTAGCCTGTATAGGAAAAATAGTAAAGGCGATACAAAAAATTACAATTCTTAGAGTAATCAATGTCTCTCTCTATCTTGAAAGAGTAAGGCAGGGAATTGACCCAGAGGCTGAAGCAGAGGAAACCCTTTCATTAGCAAAGAAAATTTTAGTTAATGAAGGCATTAAACCAGAACTAATTGAGACAAAGAGTGTTGCTGGATTTCCCAAAGACGAAATAGTTAAAGAAGCCCAAGAAGGTGGTTATGACCTCCTATTGATTGGAAGAAAAGGTCGTTCTGCCATCAAAGACATAGTTTTAGGTGGTGTAAGCTCCTCGATTTTAAACAACTGTTTTGAACAGACAATTGCGATAATTAATCAGTAGGTGGGAAAATTGGAAGAGTTTAGAATTCTTCTCGTTGACGATGAGATTGAGTTTGTGGTAACACTGTCAGAGAGACTTTCCATGAGAAAATACAATGTAAAGGTCGCTACCTCTGCTGTTGAAGCAATGCCTCTTATTTATAGTTACTCTCCACATCTAATTATTCTTGATATAAGAATGCCCGAAATGAACGGTTTAGAATTTCTTAAGTTGATAAAGAAAATCAATCCTGCCACTGAAGTGCTAATGCTAACTGCTTACGGCGATCTAAAATATGTTGAGGAGGCTATAAAAGAGGGGGCACTGGAGTATATAATTAAACCAATTGATATAAGAGAGCTTATAATAAAAATTGAGAAGCTTAGAGAGAAAATTCAAAAAAGGGGGGTATTTTCAAATGTCTAATGAAGAACTCAAAGCAAATGTATTACTCGTTGATGATGAAGAGCAGTTTTTGAAAGTTGTCTCACAAAGACTTGGAATGAGGGGGCTAAAGGTTGAGGCTGCAACAAGCGGTGAAGAAGCAATTAAAAAGGCAGACCAGCGGGATTTTGATGCTATTATTCTTGACCTTGTAATGCCTGGTAAAAGTGGCATAGAGGTTTTAAAAGAGATAAAAGCCAAACATCCAGATTTGCAGATAATCATGTTAACAGGTCACGGAAGCATTGAGGCAGGTGTTGAGGCAATAAAAGAAGGAGCAATTGATTTTATGCAGAAACCTGTTGATTTTGAAAAGCTTATGAAAAAAATAGAAGAGGCAAAAAACAAGAGATTTCTAATAATAGAGAAGAAACACGAGGAACATCTAAAAGAAATTCTTCAGAGTAAGCCTTGGTAGAGGATAGGCTGGGTTGCTGCGACCCAGCCCTCAATCTCTTTATAAATTTAGAATTATTAATGAATCAATGTCCACCTACATGGAGAAGTCCTGAGGCAGCAAGTATTAAAATCAAGCATTCTGCTAATGCAAATATGAAATAGGCAATATCCTTCTTTTTTAGGAAAATCGGTAGTATCCTTACATAGCAAAGTATTGTTACAGCTCCTAAGAAGGCTACGGGAACAAAATTTAAAAAATCGCCCTTTGTTACCATGCTTACCCATGCCCATCCTGGCTTTATCCCTGCAGAAGACAGATACTCATGGGCTTTTAATTTCCAATATTTGGGCAAGTCTGAAATCGGTATCTGAGGCGAAAGTATGCCTGTAAGATAAATAATAAAAGTAAGAATCAGCAGAAGAAGACCGATTTTCATTCCCCAGTCAAGCCATTTTGCATAGGCAATCTGTTCTTCTTTAATCTGATGTTTGGTCATTTTTAGCCTCCATTATTTCCAAATTCCAAGTCCTTTGAGGAGTGCTCTTACTCCTGCAAAGAGAAGCATGGCTATGACAATGTATCTAACTACTTTGGGCTTTGCTACTGCGAGGATTCTTACTCCAACTACTGAGCCAAGCATTATTCCTACAACACTTGGTGCAACCATCATGGGAAGCACTGCACCGTTGTTTAGATAAATCCATGCTGCCGAAGTGTCTGTAATGGATAGAAGAAACTTGCTTGTTGCCACTGAAACTTTAAGGGGTGCTCCCATAAGAAGATTTAAAACTGGCACATTTGCCCATCCAGCACCGAGTCCGAACATACCAGCCATTATTCCAATTGCAATGAAAAGTATCATTGCCTGAGGAGTTCTGTGAACCTTCCATTCAATCTCTTTTCCTGTTGATATTTCATTGTATATGCCGCTGATTTTCAGAGCCTGCGAGAGTGCATCAGCCTTTTTAACCTCTGGATATTCAGACTTCTTTGCAAGAAGCATTATTGCAACAATCATCAGAATTGTTCCTCCCAGAGCAATATTAACTACATGAGGTGGAAGAGCAAGTCCTATCATTGCACCAACTATGGCAGAGGCTGAGGCTATTAATGCAAGAGGTATGGCAAGCCTTAGGTCAGCAAATCCTCTTTTTAAAAGTCCTGGTCCTGCAGCAAGAGCACCTGCCAAAGCTACGAAAAGCCCCGCACCTCTTACAAAATCCATGTTGAAAGGGAAAAAGCCACCTACAATTGGAACAAACAACACCCCACCACCAACACCACCTAAAACTGCTAAAACTCCAAGTATAAATGTGACTATGAATAAAATAAGAGGCCATGCCCACCATGGCATTGAGCTATCTGTTGGAGTCATTGAATCTGCAAAAACAGAAGTAGCAAAGAGAGGAATAATTAAAATAAGGAATAAACTGAGGTATCTAATCTTCATTCTAACCTCCTAACTTTTTCTGTGTAAGATTATAAAATTATTACATAAATAACCTAAAAAAAGGTTATTATAATTTTTTATAACCGAATAATTTATAATTGCTTTACATTTTTTTGTAGTTTTTTTATTATTATGTAAAGAACGAGGCTGTTCAATTGCTAAGGGTCATCCCGAGGGCTTTGCCCGAGGGATCTCTTCCTTTAACTGAGGAGATTCCTCGTTGCTAACACTCCTCGGAATGACACTTTTACTGTCACCCTGAACGTAAGCGAAGGGTCTCCTCCTTTGGAGGCGAGGAATGACAGTTATAGGTAATTAAGAAATCTAAGGACTTGTGGTTAATTGATTTTCAATACACTACAAGTTTTTGAACAGTCTCTAAAGAATGTCAAGGAGGTAAACATGGGAAGGCAGATGAGAGTTTTATTAGTAGACGATGAAGTAGAGTTTGTCAAAACTCTCGCTAAAAGGCTTGAGATGAGACAACTTAAACCTGACACTGTATACAGTGGTGAAGAAGCAATAAAATACGCAGAGGAACAGGAGCCGGATGTTATAGTACTTGACCTCCGAATGCCCGGAATGGATGGTATTGAAGTGTTAAGACAGATTAGGCAAGCCTATCCTACAACACAGGTAATAATACTTACTGCTCACGGCACAGAAAAAGACCAAGAAGAAGCTCAGAAGCTTGGTGCGTATGAGTTTTTGAGAAAGCCTGTTGATATTGAAACTCTAATGGATAAAATCAAGGGAGCTTATCAGAGAAAACTTGAGCTCACCATGTCTGCAATTGCCTTTGCCGAAGAAGGGGATTTTGACACAGCAAGAAAAATAATGGAAAATAAGGACGAAAAATAGTCTATACAGGGATTTCGATATTAACGACCTTATCGTTGGATGTAATCTTTATGTTGGTAAGTGATAGTATTTCCTGAATAGTTGAAATTTGCCATATTTCTTGATTGATGCTTTCTGTAAAATCGCCTTCATATTTTACTGTTAATTTAACAAAGCCGTTTTCTCCTTTAGCCGTCACTGTTATATTTGTATCAGGCTTTGATTTCTTCAAAAAGCTATCTATCGCATAGAATATGGCAAATTCTAATAAGAAGGGAGAGTTCTCAAGGTCAGGCAGGCTTTCGGGTATATCATACTTTAGGGAAACCTTTTTTCTGCTTGAGTATCTCTTAAGCAGTTCAAATAACTCTTCAACGGTTGAACTTAATTTGAAGGAACTTTTAAGATTGTCCATTCTGTGTGCAAATCTATTGAAATAGCCTATGAAATTTACGCTTTTTTGTATCTGATTTTCTATTGCTTCAAGACTTTCAACTACATAGGGCATTTCCTTTTTATCAATGGATTTTTTGCCTTTACATATATCACTGATTAGACCGGCTGATTCTTTTATCAAAGCAAGATGATTATTGATTTCGTGTGTAAAATCTGCTATAATCTTGCCTACAAAAACTAAGGGTTTGTCAATCATATACTTTCCTCCTTTTTTAGCTTTGCACTGTCAATTTTAGATACTAAATCTTCAATATCAACGGGTTTTATTAAATAATCGAAAGCACCACTTTGTAGGCTTTTGTTTATTCTCTCTGTGTCACCATATCCTGAAAGCATAATTACTTGAATAGAAGGGTTTATCTCTTTTATCCTTTTTAATACTTCAAGTCCATCTGTGTCTTGCAATCCTATATCAAGAATGATAACGTCCGGAATTTGTTTAATGAAATTGATAGCTTCGGACAAACTTACGACACCGCTTGCATCATATCCTCTAAGATTTAGTCTTTCCGTTAGAGCTGTAACCAGCTCCTGTTCATCATCGATAATAAGAACCTTTGCCTTCTTCATTTGCTTCTCTCCGTTTCAAAATTAATTGGCATTTCTATAGAGAATGTTGTGCCTTTGTCAACCTCGCTACTTACTTTAATATCTCCACCTAACTTTTTAATTATGCCATAGGAAATGTATAAACCAAGACCTGTGCCCTTTTTCTTTGTAGTGTAAAAGGGCTCAAAGATGTGCTTTAGTCTCTCTTTTGGAATTCCAGGTCCGTTATCTTTAATTAAGATTCTTATTCGATTATTATCTATCAACTCTGTTTTTATCTCAATCTTACCTCCCATATCAACGGCATCGACGGCATTATTTATTATATTCAGTAATACCTGTTGTAGCTGGCCTTTATCTGTAGTAATTTTAGGTAGATTGTCTTGAAAATCATAGGTAACATTAATGCTTTTAGCTTCAATCTCCTTTACTATAAAGCCTATTACTTCTTGAATTGCCTCATTAAGCTGAAATTGTTCAGTGGTTTTATCTATCTTCCTTGAGAAACTCAAGAGTCTGTGAGTAATTGTTCTACACCGTACAACACTATCCTGTATAGACCCTATGAGTTGAAGGAATTTTTCTTTGTTCTGAGTTATGTCTCCATACTCTATCAAGTCTTTCATCAATCCTGCTTTCTCATTTATTATGGCAAGAGGATTATTAATCTCATGGGCTACGCCGGCGGCAAGCCTTCCAATGGAGGCAAGTTTGTCGGCATGTTCTGCATTAGCTATTGCAATTTCTCTTTCATAGTCTGCTTTCTGAACTCTGTTTACTAAGGTGTTAATTGATGTGGTTATAACGAAAAATATAAGAGCAATGCTGAAAATGCTTATCATTGTAACTTCTCTTGTAAAGAAAGAGGGAATTTTTTCATAAGGTTCAGAGCGTATGAGGGCTACAAGAATCCAGGGAGTATTTTTTATTGTTCCATATGCCAGATAGGCTTGCTTTCTGTCTATGTCGTATTCGTAAATTTTAATATGGTTCGTATCATCTTCAATGGTCACCTTTAATTTTAGGGGCTCCAGTGCATTGCCAAAAAGTTTAGAGTTTGTCTGTAAAATCTTATCTCTGTTTACAAGAAATATATCATCCTGCGATTCAATCTCGAGATTTGACAGTAGTTTCTGTAGAATATCCATATTTATCGATACTCTTAGAAGTCGGAAATCTTTTGAAGAGAGTTCTTTTTTTATAACTATTGAAAAGTGAGGAATTTTTCTGTATCCAAGAAATACATCGGTTACGTAGACTGTTCTCATTGCCATGTCTTTGAACCATTCGGCTTGGGAATAATCTCTCCCTGTCAATTGATAAGGTCCGATATACAATGTCTGTATGCCTTTGCTGTTTATAACTCCAATATCAACTATGCCCTCAAACTCTCTTTTGAAGTCTGAAAATAAACGGTGAAATTTTTTCTCATCAGTAAAATACTCCTCAGGATAAGAGCTTGATACGAACCGGAGAGCAGAAATTCTTTCGGAGATGAAGAACTCAATGGAGTGCCTCGTTTCCTCCATCTGCCATTTTAAGTTGTTTCGGAAATCATCATGAACTATCTGATATATCCAGAGATATGTTATTGTTATTACTATCCCAAGGGGAATAATTGCAAAGAACGTGTTAAGCAGAATTAATCTAAATTTGAGATTAAAATATCTTTCTTCAGTGAGTTTTGATAAAACTTGCTTTAAAGGATTAAACATTTTCTAAATTATAGCAGATTTTAAAGCTAAGGAAAAATTAATTTTCAGTTCAATATCAATTCAATCCAGAGATTTATTGGTCTTTCTAAGATAAAGTAAGCGGCCTTTCGGCTTAGTCTAAGGGAGTAGAATAGGAAATTATTTTCGAGGCTTTTATATTCCTGTCATTCCGAGGAGAGTAAGCGACGAGGAATCTCTTCTGTTTTGAAGACCCCTCGGAATGACTATTAGTAATTGAACAGCCTTATTTTGAATCCCTCCTATACCCTAAACCTTCCTATAGCTGTCTGGAGTTCTCCGCCAAGTCTTGCTATATCACTGGCTGTCTGGGCTGACTGATCCACTGCAAGGGATATCTCCTTTGAACCCTCTGCTATGCTTCCTATGTCCTGCGTTATGTGGTCTGTCACTGAAGACATCTCTTCGGTCGCAGAGGCTATCTGCTGTATCATCCCCTGTAACTCCTGCGCTTTGCTCAGTATCTGCCCAAGTATCTCCGCTGACCTGTTGCTTAGCTCTACTCCGCTTGCTACTTTCTTTGTGGCATCTTCCATCGAACCCTCTGCCACATCTACTTCTGTCTGTATTCCCCTTATCATCTCTGCTATCTCATCGGTTGCCTTAGTGGTTCTCTCTGCAAGTTTCCTTACTTCATCGGCTACTACTGCAAAGCCTCTTCCCTGCTCTCCTGCTCGGGCTGCCTCTATGGCTGCATTCAATGCAAGTAGATTTGTCTGGTCTGCTATGTCTTTTAT
>DDKK01000005.1 GCA_002339325.1 Nitrospiraceae bacterium UBA2600
CTGGGGAGGCAGGATTCGAACCTGCGAATGGCGGATCCAAAATCCGCTGCCTTGCCGCTTGGCGACTCCCCAATTATACTTATTTTAAAACTCTATTCCTAAACTAAAGTCTGGACAACTCTCGTCCAGTATCCGATGAATTCTTTCGAGGCAGCTATTGCTGACTCTTTGCTTTCAAAAACTCCGTATACAGTTGAGCCACTTCCGCTCATTAGGCTTGCTACTGCCCCAGAACTTAGAAGCTTCCTCTTTAAAAAATCTATCTCCCTGTACTTCTTAACTACTGCTTGCTCAAGGTCATTCCAAAGACATTTATTATCAATAACTCCTTCACAAAGCTGTTTATACAACAGCCAAATATTATTATTTATCTTTTCATAATTTTCTGTCAATTGACTTTCTGCATCGAATGATTCATATGCCCATCTCGTAGAAATGCTGAAGGAAGGTTTAACAACTAAAAGATGATAAGTCTTTTCAATTTTAAGTGGTGTTATTTTATCTCCCTTTCCCTCAACAAGGCAGAGTGGAGTATTTAGGAAAAATGGAACATCGCTACCTATTTGCATGGCCAAGTTGTTCAATTCCTCTAAGGTTAGACTCAATTTCCATAATTCATTTAAAGCTTTCAGAGTGGTTGCGGCATTGGAACTACCCCCTCCTAAGCCAGCGCCTATGGGAATTTCTTTTCTGACGGTTATCTTTACTCCTTCTTTTATTTGTTTGTACTCTTGTAATAACTTTGCAGCTTTGTAAACAAGATTATTTTCTGTTCTGATTGGATAGTTGCAATGAACCTCTATTGAAGAAGATTTTTCAAATATTAACGTATCGTATAGGTTTACAGTATTGATAAGTGAAACAATGTCATGATATCCGTCAACTCTTTTTTTTAATACGTATAGAGCCCAGTTTATTTTAGCGGGTGACTTAAAGATGAACATTATTTTTTAATCAAAGGCTTTATTTCCTTTATTTTTAACTCAACTCTTTCTTTAAGTCCTTGTTCCTTTTCATGATATTTAAGTGATTCCTGCCATGCTTCAATGGCTTTTTCATATTGCCCTAAAGATTTGTATATATCTCCAAGGTGTTCAAGAATAACAGGGTCATCTTTTACATAACTTATTGCTTCAAGCAGGTATTTTAAAGCCTTTTCTTTATCGCCGAGTTTGAAGTAAACCCATCCAAGACTGTCGATGTAATAACCATTCTGAGGTTTTAATTTTATGGCTTTTTCAATTAGAGAAAGAGCTTCTTTAAGGTTTATTCCTCTGTCTGCATAACTATATCCTAAATAATTTAAAGCTTCTGCATGGTCAGGTTTAAGTTTTATAACCTTTTTCATCAACTCTTCCACTTTTTCAAACTGATTTAACTTGTCATAGAGAACGCCAGCTATGAAATTTATTTCAACGTTGTCGGGAAATTTTTGAAGTCCCCTTTCAACATATTCCTTTGCCTTATTGTAATTTTTCAAATCTATTGCTATCTCGGCAGCATATACATAAATGTCAGGAACTTCTTCAGAGAATTGTAGAATTTCATCATAGATGCTTAAAGCATCGTTTAATTTTTTTTGCTTTACATAGAGGATGGCAAGATTTAAAAAGGCATTTACCTGTCTTGGATTTATAGATATTATTTTCCTCAAAAGATTTTCAGCTTCACTGTATTTTTCAGTCTCAAGATAGATGAGTGATAAGTAATACATCAAATTTAAATCATTTGGATGCCTTGACAAAAGATAACTTAGCTCTTCTACGGCTTTATCATACTGTTTTGTCTGTAAATACAGAAGGGCAAGTCTTTCTATGATTTGTTCTGATTCGCTTCTTTGTTTTTTTAACGTTTCTAATTGTTCAATTGCTTGGTTGTAGGATTTTTGTGAAAAATATAAGTTAATTAGCCTTTCTCTTGCAAAAAGATTTGAAGGATTTAGTTGTAGTGCCTTTTTGAAATACGACTCGGCCGACTGAAAATTTCCTGAAAGCTCTTCTGCTATTCCAATATTTGTGTAAGCAGGCTCATACTCTGGATTTATATCTATAATTTTTTTAAAGGCTTCCTTTGCCTTTTCAAATTCTCTCTTTTCTATGTATATAACTCCTATGAAGTGTAAAGCCATAATATTGTCTTCATCTTCGTTGAGAATTTTTAAGAATGTTTCAATCGCTTTATCGAGTTTTCCTGTAGATAAATAGAGATTGCCTATTCTTGTTAGGGTTTCAATTCTATTAGGTATTTTATCGAGGATTCTTTCGTAAATGCGTATAGCCTCTTCAGCTTTTTTTTCTTTAACATAGATAAAGGCGAGAACTTGAAGGGCTTCTCTGTTTTCAGGAGCTTCTTTCAAAACTTCTTCAATATATTCTTTTGCCTTTTCAGTGTTGTCAGATTTTAAATAAACATCTGCGAGAAGTACCTTGAGGAGTTTTGAAGATGGGTCACTCTTTAGCGCCTTCTCATAATAATTAATTGCTCTACTGGTATCACCATTTATTGCAGAGTAGTATCCTGCCATAAAATTAAAATATGGGATATTTTCATCTGCTAAGGCTAATAGGGGGACAATTAAGATGAAAAGTAATATTCCTACAAATTGTAGCATATTGTATTATTGCACAGTATGCTTAAAGAAGGAAAGGGGAGAGAAGACTCTCCCCCTTTTGAGACTTAGCAGGAACTTTTGCATTTGCAGGTGGGCATGGCCTTTCCTGATATTTTCTTAATCATGATACACCTCCCTTTCATAGGGATATAAACCTCTTCATGAGGTTTTTAGAGCTTCATGCTCTTTTAAATTATACAATTTTATCCTCTAATAAGCAAATAGTGTTCAGGAAAGAGTTGAATTTCTTGACAATTTAGCAATCATTGTATTAGTCTAAAAAATACGGGCGGATAGCTCAGATGGGAGAGCGCAGCCCTTACAAGGCTGAGGTCACAGGTTCGATACCTGTTCCGCCCATGCCAATGGGGTGGTAGTTCAGCACGGTTAGAACGCTTGCCTGTCACGCAAGAGGCCGCGGGTTCAAGTCCCGTCCACCCCGTAAATATTTTCAAGGGTTTTCAGAGCCTCTCCATCTACTGGGATAAAACACTGTGATAAAAATTGTGATAAACTTTTTTATCAAGTAGTTTTACTGCTTCTTTTTTTATGTGCCTGCGATAGATGAGAATACCTAAGAGTCATGGTCAAAGTTCTGTGTCCCAATAGTTCTTGAAATGTTTTTAAATCCGTTCCTTTCATAATAAGCTGACTTGCGAAATTTGTGTCTGAGATCATGAAATCTAAAGTCTCTTATCCCAGCTTTTCTTAGTGACTTGATGAACCTCCGCTTAAACTCTGTCACTCTTTTTCCTGTCTTAGGATTTACAAAAACGTAGTCATTGTCAAGCCTTCTCTGAGCATACAGCTGTCTGAGCATTTTACTTAGAGTCTCATTAATCGGTATCTTTCTACGATAAATGTTTTTTGTTTTCTCAAGATAGATGAAACCGGTTTTGAAATCTATGTTATCCCATTTGAGATTTAGAATTTCTCCTTTACGCATACTGGTATTCAGCGCAGTTACTACAATTGGATATAGTTCTTTGTCGCAGTTTGACAAAAGTTTTTCAATTTCTTCCTCTGTGAGAAATCTTAATCTGCTGACCTCCCCCTTCAACGGTTTGACTTTTCTTATAGCTTTAAGCTGTTGCTCATTGACAATCCCCCATTCTTCAGCTTTGGTGAAGGAAGCTTTTATGATGCTTAAGTATCTGTTGCAGGTGGCGACTGAATAGTTCAATTCCATAAAGTGATTCTGAACAAGTTCTAATTCTTTTGTTTTTATCTCATCTAATCGTATAATTTTGAACCATTCTGGCAGGACTTTCAAAAAGTACTTCTTAGATGCATAATAAGACTGTCTACCTTTACACCACTTTAAATAATGTTGTTCATAGAATTCTGCAGAATTTTCAATTTTGAACACTTTATTGCTCTATCCCTTGATGGGAAGGGGTATATGTTGAAAATTATAATTGCAGTTTTGTCTTTTTTAATATCGCCTTTGAATAATGCAATTGGAATAGAAAAAATTCATTACTAAAAGGATTCCCTTTATCAGCATATTGTTGTGCTTGAAGATGTAGCCAAAAAAGAGAGAGAGTCTACTAAAGTAACAATAAGGGAAGGATTTCAGGGTGGAAACTACACGGACACTCCAGAAAGGTTCGTTTTTGAATATACCGGAATCTCCTCTGTTGTTGGACAGAGACCCTAAAGTTGCTTTTTTAATCTATCTTTGGATCCGAATCAAAGCCTCAGTAATTTAATTACAAAAATTGCAAAATAGTCTAGTTAAACTTTGAAGTTGTGGATATAGCGAAAAGAGACTTTTATTTTTAAAAAAACAGGAATATGAACGAATTCTAAGATTTTTCTTGACTAATCCATTTTTTCTTTATCAGTATTAAATAATATTTGAATGGTTGTCAACTATTAGATATGAAAAATCCATGCTGTTAAGTCAGTAGAAGGGACAATACAAATATTGTTTCATGCTTACTTTATTGTATTTAGAGCATCGGACTATTAGAGCAGTAGTAACAGGAGAGATTTTTAGGTGAAAAGAAGGTAAACAGCACTTTGCGAAATAGCTTACATTAACAAAGAGAGAGTATTTTCTGTCAAAGAAAAGATGAAAGATGAGGCTACTATACAGCGAATTGCTGAAACATTTAAAGTTCTCGGAGACCTTACAAGAACAAAGATAATATTTGCATTGTCGCAAGAGGAACTCTGTGTATGCGATATTGCCAATCTTCTGGGGACAACGAAGTCTGCAATATCCCATCAGTTGAGAATCCTCAGAAATATGAGGCTTGTGAAATATAAAAAAGAAGGGAAGATGGTCTTTTATTCCCTCGATGATGAACATATAAAGAACCTGTTCAATTAGTGCTTAAGACATATTGAAGAAGAAGGTTCTGTTTTAAAATGACCAAGTATGACAATATAAAGAAACTTAATCTTAAAGTAAAAGGCATTGATTGCGCTACCTGTGCAGAGAAGATACAAAAGGCATTGATGCTTAATAATGGCATTAAAGGCATCAAGGTATATCTCGGAGCGGAAAAGGTAGATATTCAGTTTGATCCTTCAATAATAAAGGAGCAATCAATTATAGACGCAATTAATAATCTTGGATACAAGGTTTTATCAAAAAATGAAGAAGCCTCAAAAAGATTATTCTTTAAAGGTGAGTGGACATTTGATCTAATAAGAATAGGGTTTGTATTTCTCCTGATTGTGCTAAGTCTTACAGGAATAACAAAAAGGCTTTTACCAATCGATATTTTATCAATAATCGCAAGTGTAGTCGGAGGTTATCCACTTATAAAGCATGCATACATAGACTTGAGACAAAAGGCTATTACTGTTAATGTCTTCATGTCTTTGGGTGTTGTTGCTGCTACAGCTATAGGAGAATTTCGTTCTGCTGCAATAATAGCCTTTTTTATGCTGATTTCAGAATTCATAGATTCCTTTACTATGGAGAAATCAAGAAAAGCCATAAAGGATCTAATCGACATGGCGCCCAAAACAGCAAGGGTGAAGAGAGGTGACAAAGAAATAGAAATTCCAATTGAAGAAGTAAAGAAAGGGGATATTGTCGTTGTTAAACCAGGAGAAAAAATTCCTGTTGAAGGAATAATTATTTCAGGCAGAGGCTCAATAAATCAGTCTCCTATTACTGGCGAATCGATACCTGTTGAGAAAAAGGAAGGAGATTTAGTCTATGCAGCAACCATTAATCAACTTGGTGTTTTATTTATAAAGGTTACCCATACGGGACAGGACACAACATATGCTCGGATTATAAAGCTTGTTGAAGAGGCTGAAACATCAAAGGCGCCTGTGCAAAGAATTGCCGATAAGTTTGCAGCATACTTTACTCCTGCAATTTTAGCAATTGCAATCATCACATTTTTAATAACATGGAAAATAACAAATGCCATTGCTGTGATTGTTGTTGCCTGTCCATGCACCGTTGCCATAGCAACTCCCCTTGCAGTTATTGCGAGCATGGGAAAGGCTGCAAAGAAGGGTATTATCATAAAGGGAGGACGATATCTCGAGGCACTTGCTAAAGTTGATACCTTAGTTGTGGACAAGACAGGGACGGTCACAATAGGAGATCCTGTTGTAACTGATATAAAGGGCTTTGCAGAGCATGATGATAAAGAGATAATCTCATGTGCTGCTGGAATGGAGCGATACTCCGAACATCCCCTTGCAAAGGCTATAATGAAGAAGGCGATGGAAATGGGAGTTACCATTCCAGAACCAGAGGGTTATAGAGTTGTTCCTGGAATGGGTATAGAAGCAATATTGAATGGCAAAAGGATACTCATTGGTAGTAGGGAGATGTTGAAAAGCTCTGATATAACTATTCCAGCAGAGATCGAAAGATATATAAATCAGAAAGAAGAAGAGGGAAAAACAGCCCTTCTTTTATCCCATGACAATATAGTCTGCGGTGTTATCTGTGTGGCAGACATCATCAGGGAGGGAAGTGTTGAAGCGATAGACTCTTTAAAAAGTCTTGGCTTTAAAGACATAATTATGCTTACAGGAGATAATCCACTAACAGCAAAGGCAATTGCCACATCCCTCGGAATTGAAAATGTTAGGGCACAACTACTGCCTGAAGAAAAGCTTAATGCCATAAAAGAATTGGAATTAAGGGGCAGAAAAATCCTTATGGTCGGAGACGGGATAAACGATGCTCCTGCCCTTGCACAGTCCCATGTTGGGATAGCAATGGGTGCTGGTGGCTCTGATGCTGCAATAGAGGCATCGGATGTTGTACTAATGAGGGATGATTGGAGACAGATACCTGAGGCAGTGATGATAGGAAGAAAGACCTTCAGAGTTATAAAGCAAAACCTTGCAATTGGTATAATCTTTAATTTAGTGGGCGTCTCCCTTGCCTCAGTAGGCATCCTCTCTCCGGTGGCTGCAGCAGTAGCCCATGTAATGCCTGATGTGCTTGTGTTTTTGAATTCATCGAGGTTGTTGAAGTAAATGATTCAGCCGATTTTTATAGTAGAAGACGATAAAAAAATGGCTCGTGTTGTCAAGGCATATCTTGAAAGTGCTGGCTTCAGAGTAATGCATTTTGAAAAAGGCAAAGATGCTATAGGGTCAGCTTTAAAAGAAAAACCTTTGCTCGTAATTCTTGACTTGATGCTGCCTGACATAAGTGGCGAGTTGGTTTTTCAGGAGCTAAAAGAAATAGGCGACTTCCCTATAATTATGCT
Organism: Nitrospiraceae bacterium UBA2600; assembly: GCA_002339325.1. Classification (GTDB taxonomy): domain Bacteria; phylum Nitrospirota; class Thermodesulfovibrionia; order Thermodesulfovibrionales; family Thermodesulfovibrionaceae; genus Thermodesulfovibrio. The sequence continues at coordinate 7,315 of DDKK01000005.1, forward strand.
CACAGCAAAATCCTCAGAAGAAGAAAGGATCGCAGGTTTTGCCCTTGGAGCAGATGATTATGTTGTTAAACCCTTTAGTCCAAGAGAACTGGTTTACAGGATTAAGGCTGTTCTAAAAAGGTCACAGAAGGCAGTTTCTGGTGATACAGAAACCCTAAGTTTCAATAACGGTCTTCTAATAATTGATGGACAGAGTTATCAGGTTAAAAAAAGAGGAAAATTGGTTAATCTCACTCCAACTGAATTTAAAATCCTCTATATTCTCGCATCTAATCCCAACAGGGTCTTTACAAGAGATGAGCTTGTTGAAAAGGCACTTGGTTATCAGTTTGAAGGTTATGAAAGAACCATTGATGCCCATATTAAAAACATTAGACAGAAATTGGAAGATGATTCAAAGAATCCAGAATTCATACTTACTATCTATGGCGTGGGATATAGATTCATTGGTAAAAAAGATGAAACTTCAAAGCAAACCTGATATACCTTTAGGTAAAAGAATCCTTCAATTTGGCTTAAAAGATGATTAAGAGTTTGAGGATAAAATTTCTCCTATTGCTTCTATCTGTTTCTCTAATCGCCCTTTCTGCAGCCCTATTCCTAAGAGAACTTATGATAAAAGACTTCAGGGAATATCTGGAAGGTGAACTTGAAGACAGGGTTTATTGGATAATAGCAGACCTTGAGGGCACCTATGAGAAATATTCAGGATGGAACAGGGAGATTATAGATGAAGATGCAATATGGGCTTTAATGTTGGGTTTTGAGATAAGAATCTACGATAGCGGCGGCAAACTTATAACAGATACGGAGCAGGCACTAAGTACCCTTTCTCCTCTTGTAAAAAAACGTGTTATCTCTATTTCTGAACTTAGGGAAGCAGAAGAGGGTAGTAGTTTCGTCCCCTATCCTTTATTTTTAAAAGGAAAGGAAATCGGCATTCTTGAAGTAAAATTCCTGAAACCAAAGAAAGAGAGCCTTTTCATAGCGAGGTCAAACAGGTTTCTTATAATTTCTCTTTTAGGATTGGGTGGTGTTGCTGTTATTCTTAGCATAATTTTTTCAAAGAGACTTACAAATCCTATTAAAAGACTTGCCTCTGCTGCTAAAGAACTCAGCGAAGGAAATTTAAAAAGCAGGGTTGAGGTCAAAGGCAGTGATGAGATAGGACAGTTGTCAATGGCATTTAACAAGATGGCTCAAAACCTTGAGTTACAGGAGTCTCTCAGGAAAAAACTTATTTCCAATATTGCCCACGAACTCAGAACTCCTCTGGGAGCTATGAGGGGAGAGCTTGAAGGAATGATAGATGGTCTAATTCCTGTGAATAATGAACATCTTCAGTCTTTATACGAAGAAACAGGAAGGCTTAAAAATATCCTTGATGGAATAGAAGAGCTTTCTCAGGCACAGGCGAGTGTGCTCTCTCTGAGAAAGCAGTCAATAGAGCTTAAGTCGTTTTTAAGAAACATTATGGAGAGGTTCAGCAAGCTCTCTATTGATAAAGGCATTCTCATCGAACTTCAGTGCGGTAATGAATTAATGATATATGCCGACCCTGACAGACTTAGCCAGATTTTAATTAATCTTATAAGTAATGCATTAAAAGCAACAGATAGAGGTGGAAAGGTTTGGGTAAGGGCTGGTAAAGAGGGTTCGGAGACCTTTATTGAGGTTGGAGACACAGGACAGGGGATAAAAGAGGAAGATATGCCCTTTATATTTGAAAGATTTTACAGGACATTTAAAGATGGGCTCGGACTCGGACTTGCTATTGTTAAAGAGCTTGTAGATGCCCACGAAGGAAGGATAGAGGTAAAGAGCGAATACGGAAAGGGAGCTATTTTTAAGGTCTATATTCCTTCTCATAATATTTAACCCTCTTAGAAATCCATGTTCTACCAGTGAATTCACAATTCTTCATAATTCCTTCGAAGTTAATTCAAATCTTTTTTATATGATTAAATTATAAAATCAAAGAGAAAGGAGGAAGAAGGAAATGAGAAGAAGTGTAGTAGTAACAGTTTTGTTAGTAGCATTAGGATTGTTTATTGCAGCAGGTGTTTACGCATGGTGGCCAGGTTGGGGTCATGGAATGGGTCATGGAATGGGTCATGGTACAGGTACAAATATCGAAAATATTAAGAAGTTCCAGAAAGAGACACTTCCCCTAAGGGATGAATTGATCACAAAACAACTGGAACTTCAGAATGAGTATGGCAAGCCAACCCTTGATATCAATCGCATTACCACACTTAGGAAGGAAATTATAGACCTTCAGGCAAAGATTCAGGCAGTTGCTGAAAAGTATGGAATTGGCGGTCCTATGGGTGGTCACAGAGGTAGCCAGATGGGCGGTCATATGGGCGGAGGCATGATGGGACCTGGAATGTGCGGTTGCCCTATGTGCGGTTGGTAAAATTTAAAAGGGAGAATTAATCTAAGGAGGGAAGGAGCTGTTCTCTTCCTTTCCCTCCTTGATAAAATGAAAAAGGGAGTAATGGATATAAAATGAAAAAGCTTGCTTTATTAATTTTTACTACATACTTTTTTATTTCGGCATTGCCCATTGAGGCAATAAACTGTTGTTATCAGAAGCCTCCGTATGGTTCTTATTGTCCGGGGAAAGGATCGGGGTGGTATGGCGCGAAAAAGGCTGTCAATACTACAGAGGATGCACGAAAGATATTGAATGAATATTTTAAAAATCAAGGTATGGTTATAGACAACATTAAAGAGCGTAAATGGTTTTTTCAGGCGGAAATTAGAGATAAGAATAATAATTTGATAGATGTGTTGATAGTTGATAAAAGGACTGGAAGAATAAGATCAACCTATTAGCAGCCTGTCCTATTTGTCATACCGAGCGAAGCGAAGAATCTTTTCTATGAATTCCTTCTGGACTTTGTCTAATGTAATTTGCCCATTCTATTTTCAATTTGTAATAATCAAGATTAAATCTGACAGCAACGAACAAACCTTTGTAAGAATGGAGACAGAGTGGTGATGAAGTAATAGCATCAGCAATACTTGATAGACTAATGCATCACTGTTATCCCTTTTTTATAGCAGAGAAAAGTTACAGAATGAAGGAACTTTTTGAGAAAAAGAAAGGAGTAAAAAGGATAAAAATAGAAGTGGGTCAATTTTCATGAAAATTTTCACATTGACTGTAGCTCATTTTATTTTGAGACATACCCTTGTGGATGAAAATGGAAATACTCTTAGCAACAAAATTTTTACCCCGAAGGATCTTAAGGCTAAGTCAACCTATAAGCTTCCGCAGAGATACAAAGGAAAAATCTACGCTACAAGCTTCTATAATCTTCACGACCTTTGGGTCTCTGAATATGCAATGAAATAAGGTTTATTTTTAGAAGGGTTCTCTTTAATGCCCTTTGTAGATAGGATGACCTCTGCATGGCTTATCAAGAAATTCATCGATGTGGTATACCCCTTGACAAATTTATAACATATGTTACTACATAAATAAATATTCCATAAGAAGGAGAATGATGCCCCCAATTGAAGAACATGTAAAGATTAGCAGGGAGAGGACGGGTAAAGATTATCGGGAGCTTCACGAGTGGCTTGATGGCGATCCAGAGAAAAAGGCTGAAAGGCATGATATCACCAAAATTTATGAATACGGAGAGATGATTGAAGAGAGATTTGGCAAGGAGGGTCTTCAAGAGTATATCCAGCACCTTCATGATGACGTAAAAGTGAAGATAGGTAAGATATTGATGGATTTTGAAAGGGCTATGGCAGAGGCCCTTTCTTATTTTGGGATTAAATAAAATTGAGGAGGGTTGTGGCTATGGGCTATAGTATTAGGGAAGAGGATCTGAAGCTACTTAGAGAGGCTGGGGTGAGTGAGGCAGATATAAAACATTGTATTAAAGTGGCAGAGAAGGCTTTAGAGATAGCCAGTAGAATTAAAGAGGTCCATCCAGAAATAGACCTTGACCTGGAGTTAATTGGTAGGGGAGGGCTTTTTCATGACCTTGGAAAGGCAAAAACTCATGCCATTGAACACGGAATGATTGGTGCAGAAATCGGGAGGACCCTCGGACTTCCAGAAGAGATCCTTGCTATCATGGAAAAACATATAAGAGGAGGGCTCACTGCAGAGGAAGCAAGAGAGTTAGGCTTACCAGTAAAGGACTACACTTTATATAAACTGGAGGAAAGGATTGTCATCTATGCTGATAGGCTCGTAGATATCATCACCGACGGTATAGTGGAGATAAAAGAGGAAAAAGAGGCAGAGGAAAGATTTGAGGAGATCCTGAAAACTATTCCTAAATACGGTAAAAATGAAAGGACTCTTGAAAGATATCTCCGATATCATCAGGAAATACAGGCCCTGATGAAAAAGAAAATATAAGATGTTCATTAGCATATTTGGACTTCTATGTGTAGTTGGTTTTTTAGCTATCTTTAGTTCTACCATCTCTAAAAGTCCAGTTTTGCCCCTTTTTACTGCTTATCTTGGGGCTGATCCCTCTGCCATTGGTTTTATTGCCTCTATTTCTGCTTTTACAGGTATAGTGGCAAGCATCCCGGCAGGTCTCCTTTCAGACAGGTTTGCTCGAGAAAAAATGCTCCTTTTTTCTCTTTTGGTCTTTGCTTCAGCTCCCTTTTTGTATCTTTTAGTCACTGAGCTATGGCAACTCGCCCTTATAAGACTTTATCATGGTCTGGCTACAGCTATATTTGTCCCTGTAGCTATGGCTCTTATTGCTGATCTCTTTCCGAGGGCAAGGGGAGAAAATATTGGTTGGTTTTCAACGGCAAACTTAGGAGGACGATTCCTGGCCCCTACTGCTGGAGGTGCTATCCTGGGCACTTTATCTTATAATCCGGAACTTGGTTTTAAATTAGTTTATCTCCTCTGTGGTGTAACCGGTACCCTTGCCCTTTTAGTAGCTCTAAAAATTCCAGAAGTTAGAACCTTTGTTACTCCTTCTGAAGGAAAAGCTTCTCCTCAGCCTGATAAAAGGTGGGGAGAGATTTTTGCTTCCTTCAGACTTCTTTTATCAAATAGACCCATTATGATTACTGCTGCAGTGGAAGCTTCTATTCTATTTGCCTATGGCACCTTTGAGACCTTCCTCCCTCTGTACTCCCTACAAATAGGACTTAGTGTTCAGGAGATTGGAATTTTTATCTCTGCCCAGATAATCACTCTTGCTCTCACTAAACCTATCATGGGAAGGCTTTCAGACAAATACGGAAGAGTACCTCAAATCCTTTTAGGCTCCTTCCTTGGTGCAATCTGTATTGGTAGCTTTTCTCTTTTTAAGTCCTTTATTTCTATACTCTTTTTAAGTATCCTCTTTGGATTGAGTTTATCCATAGTCACTTCAGCCACCTCTGCCTTCATTGCAGACTTAAGTAAAAGGGAAACAAGAGGTTCAGCTATGGGGATATTAGGGTCTGTAATGGACATTGGACATACTACCGGACCCCTAATCTCTGGGTTTGTGGGTTTACACCTTGGCATAGAGAAGTCCTTTATCGGGGCCTCATTAGTAATTATCTTCCTTATGATAGTCTTTGCTGCTTTCCTCTTTAATTTTTCAAGGTCAGCTTAGCTAAAATGATTTGTGAATCTCCCTTTGAAAATTTTTAGTAAAGCGCTTTTCCTCACTGAAGATGCAACCACAGTATTCTTGACGGTAAATTTCAAGGGAGATAGCTTGTTCTCTACCTTCCCTGTAGCCTTACCTCCATTCTTCATAAAAGAAAGGGACTTTGTAACAAAAGCTTAATTCTTCCCTATTTCTTTGTTGAGTTCATGATATTTGAAGGGGTGCTGTAAAAGGGTAGTAGAAAAAGCTTCGGCTCTCATTTCTTTGGCTAAGTAAACTGTCCTCTCAAGCCTTAGATAATAACAACGTTCACACCTCTTTGGCCTCTCCCATTGAAAGAAAACTTCCTCAAGAAAATTCCTTAACCCATAAATCTTTTCCCAGATCACTTCAAAGCCTTTAAGGCGAGAGATCTTTTAAAGGATAGCCATCCTTGCCCCGAATTCTTGATAGGGGTGTATGTTAGGATTATAAAAAATCCTTTGAAGGATATCCCCATTTGTCTGAGCTTAGCCGTGAGATAGAGGCTACAGGGGTCACAGCAGATGTGAAAAAAGAGCATATTTTTATTACTCTCTTAGTTTCAGCCTTCACTAAATTTGCCTTTTTTCAAAACTTAGGTTTTACATACGTTATCTGTTTGTCAAAAGGATGTGTCTGCCACTTTTCTCTCATTTATAGAGGGGGAGTTCATCCTGCAAGTATAATTGGTGCCCCCACTCTTTACAGTCCTCTCCATCGTGGTGGGGGTTGGGGTTCCCGGGGATTAGCCGGAAAATTGTATAAAAATTATGGTAAAATTTAAAAAGTTAAGGAGGCAGCATGGCAACAAGAGGAAAGAACGTTGATCCAGAAAAAGAGTTAAAAAAATTTATGGGGTCAAGCTAAAAAACCATTTCTAAATCTATTCCACGCAATGGTGGATTATTTTATGGCAAAAATTTGCCACCAGTCACAAAACTGTCTCTAAACTGTGACTAAAAGGGGTAAAAATGACAAATTTTCACTCTGACAAATCAAGCATACAAGCCATTTCTTAATTTTAGATTAGACTGTCACGCAAGAGGCCGCGGGTTCAAGTCCCGTCCACCCCGTAAATATTTTCAAGGGTTTTCAGAATAGCCATTTCTTAAGTTAGATTTAACTTATATCTGAAATAATTAAAAATCTTAGTTCAATAACCTAATTTTCCTATTTTTGTTTTTTGCTCGGACTTTATATCCTGCCTCCGAAGAGCCTCAAAAATTGACAAAATAAAAATGAAAGGTTTATTTTAAAAGAGTTGTTTATTTAAAGCTAAAGCGAAAATATTTGGAGGTGAAAATGGCAGAGGGAATTTTAGAACTTAACAGTTCTGGTTGGGAGAAGGAAGTATTAAACTCAAAAGGAGTTTTAATTGTTGATTTTTGGGCTCCTTGGTGTGGTCCCTGCAGAATAATAGCTCCAACAATAGAAGAGATTGCCAAGGAATATGAAGGTAAAATTAAAGTTGGTAAGCTTAACACCGATGAAAATCCAGACATTGCAACCCGTTATGGTATAATGGGTATTCCAACTATAATGTTTTTCAAAGATGGACAAAGAGTTGACCAGATTGTTGGAGTCGTTCCAAAATCGGTTTTAAAGAGTAAAATAGATACTATTCTCAACAGTTAGTTTGTGAAAAAATTAGTTTTTAATATTTTTTTATTTATCTGTCTGCTGCCTTTAGTGACAGAAGGTTCAATTAAGAAAGGCACGATTGCGCCTGATTTTAATTTCATTGATATAGAAAACAGAACATTTAGTCTTTACAATTTTAAAGAAAAGGTTATTTTGATTGAATTTTTCTCTACGAAATGTTTTGCCTGTGATTATGTAATTCCAGATATAAACAGACTTCACGAGAAGTTTAAAAGAGACAGTGTGAGAGTTATTGGCATATTGTTTAGCGATGAAATTGAAAGCACAAACAAATTGAAAGAGTTTATGCAAAGCAGACAGATAACCTATCCTATATATGTCACTGATGTTAAATACAAGAAAACATTTGGTTTATATGGTTTTCCTAACTTTTTGATATTAAATGAGAAAAAGGAAGTAGTGCAGATGTTTAGAGGAATAACGAAGGATATTTTTGGACTGCTTAATAGAGAAATTGAAAATCTTTTAACAGGAAATCGATAAATGTTCGATGCGCTTACCAGCAAATTAGAGGCAGTATTTAAAAAATTAAAAGGCAAGGGAATTCTAAAGGAAGAAGATGTTGACGCTGCTTTGAAAGAGATAAGGCTTGCTTTACTCGAGGCAGATGTTAATTTCAGAGTTGTTAAGTCTTTTATAGAGAGGGTTAGACAAAAGGCTGTAGGAAGAGAAATTCTCGAAAGTCTTTCTCCAGCCCAGCAGGTTATAAAGATTGTCTACGATGAACTTTGTGAACTTCTTGGTGGTAGTAGTTCAAAAATTCAGTTAGCAGCAAATCCTCCAACAGTCATTATGATGGTGGGTTTGCACGGAAGCGGTAAGACTACAACCTCTGTAAAACTTGCAAGACTTTTTAAAAAACAAGGCCGAAGACCGATGCTTGTTGCAGCAGACCTTCAAAGACCCGCTGCAGTTGACCAGCTCGTTATTCTTGGTAAACAGATAGATGTGCCTGTTTTTTACTCATATGATATAAAAGACCCGAGGCAGCTTTGTAGAGAAGCATTAAGGCAGGCTCTAATTGACAGAATGGACCCTATGATTGTGGATACAGCAGGAAGAATGCATGTTGATGAAGAACTAATGAGGGAGTTACAGGAAATCAAAGAAATTTTAAATCCTCATGAAGTTCTTTTTGTAGCTGATGCCATGACAGGACAGGATGCTGTAAACATAGCAAAGAGTTTCAATGAAAAGATAGGAATAGACGGTGTCATTTTAACAAAGATGGACGGAGATGCCAGAGGTGGTTCTGCCCTCTCTATTAAAGAAGTTACGGGAAAGCCTATCAAACTTATAGGCGTAGGAGAGAAAATAGATGCTCTTGAAGAATTCCATCCAGACCGTATAGCAAACCGAATTTTAGGAATGGGCGATGTCCTCTCTTTGATAGAGCAGGCTCAAAAAGCCTATGACCAGAAAGAAGCTGAGAAATTGAAGGAAAAAATTGAGAAAGAAGAGTTTACCTTCGATGACCTCAAAGAGCAGATAAGAAAAATGCGTAAGATGGGCCCCCTTGAAAACATTCTTTCCATGCTTCCGGGAGCAAATAAATTTATGAAGGACATAAAGATTGATGAAAGAGAGTTTGTTAAAGTAGAGGCCATAATAAATTCAATGACGCCCGAGGAAAGAAAAAATCCAAAAATTTTAAATACAAGTAGAAGATTAAGAATTGCTAAAGGAAGCGGGACTTCTGTCGTTGAAGTTAATAGACTTATAAAACAGTTTAACGAGATGAAAAAACTGATAAAAAAAATGAAACACGGAAAAGGACTTAAACTTCCCAAAATATTCCCTTTTTAGAGCTTTTATAGACTGTGGATTAGAAAAATAATCAGGAAAATAGCTACCGAAAGAAGTGTAATAGTAAGAAGCAAGTCAAGTATTAAAGAAGGCTTATAAGTATCTGTGTCAATTTGTCTTTCCACTTTTTTATATCTTACGAAGGCAAGCAATCCCATGAGTGCACCCAGTGATATGAGAAACACACCGAGTATTGTTGAATGTTTACCCTGATTTACATTGATTTGTTTACCTGTTAGGTAGTAAAGTTGTTCCAAGAAAAGTCCAAATTTTTCAACAACAAATCCAAAGGCCATGATGCCTATGCTTGTTCGTATCCATGAAAGAAAAGTTCTCTCATTGGCAAGATGAACTCTTCTGTTTTGTTTTTTTAGTTCGTAATAGCTTTTTTCCGACATTTAAATGCGTTCTAACCTTTCTTTTTATTTTAGGTTTAAATGCTCAATTGCTGAATTTACATAGGATTTTTTTATTAAATATGAGCTTTCCAGATATCCAACCATAAGGGCTCTTGAACAGATAAGATTTATTAATCTTGGAATACCTCTTGAAGCCTTGTATATTCTCTTTACAGCACCCTTTTCAAAGGAAATCGGAACATCTCCTGCCCGTTGAATCCTGAATTTTATATAAGAATCCACTTCTTCTTTATCAAAGTGATAGAGCCGAACTCTCAGAGAGATTCTCTGATTTATTTGAGAGTATTCAGGTTTTGAGAGCTTATCTTCAAAGTATGGTTGAGCAAGAAGAATGAAATGAATAAGCTTTTCCTTGTCAGTTTCGATGTTTGAGAGATGTTTTAATTCTGTAAGCGTCGCCTCAGGTAAGTCCTGAGCTTCGTCAATGATTACGAGATTTTTAATTCCTTCTTTTTTTCTTCTCATTAGTTCTTTGCAAAGCAAATCAGATAATCTGACTTTATCTTCCGCTTCAGATAGTGTCCTTCTTTTTGTGATTGATTTAACGATATATTTAAGAAGTTCTGAAGGATTCAATGTAGAGTTATAGATTACGACAGGTGCGATTTTGCTGTCGAGACTATTTAGAAATCTTCTTATTAATGTAGTCTTACCAGTGCCGGGGTCTCCTGTAAGAAGCATAAAGCCTTCGCCCTTTTTTATTAGATATTCCATTGACTGAAGTGCCTCCGTATGCCATTTTGAAGGATAGAAAAAATCAGGGTCTGGTGTAATTCCAAAGGGGTCTTCTTTTAATTTATAAAATTCAAGATATTCCATCAAACTTTCCCGATTTTTGATATGAGATCATAAACAGGACTAAGAAGGCTTACGATAACAATAGCAAAGAAAAGGCCAATGACACCAATCATTACTGGTTCTATTACTTTTCCGAGCCGTGCTGAGTATTCATGTAAACTTTTCGTGTAATATTCGTTTAGAAATTCTAATTGCTCTTCAAGTCTACCAGAGGATTCGCCAACATCTATTAGTCTTACGAGCAGAGAGGGGAAAATTTTTTGCTCCTTCAGTGAATGCCAGATTCTTTCACCACTCATAATCTTTTCTTTAGCATTTTCTATTGCCTTTTTCATTATTTCATTGTTTATTATATCTCTTGTCATATCAAAAGCTCTGTCAATGGGAACTCCGGCACCTATAAGTATTCTCATCTGCTCGCAGAAGAGTGCTACAGCACGAGTGTATAGTATTTGCTTAATAATCGGAACATTAAAAGCAAGATAGCTTCTTATCCATCTAAATCTTTCGTTTTTCTTGAATATCTGAATTAAAATCAGTAAAATCAAAATGAAAACTGGAAAAAGATAGAAAAATTTCTGGAATAATATTCCTGCTTGCAATAGAACCTCTGTGATAAAAGGTATTTTTACACCCATATCCTTCATTGCCATAACTATCTTTGGAAGGACATAAACTATCCAGAAGCCCATTGCTCCGAGAGATGCCACAGTGGCAAATACTGGATAAATGAGGGCTCTTTTTATTGCAGTTTTAAGGTCTTCAATTTTCTGAAAGTGTTCTGCCAGGTTTTCAAGACTTTCATCGAGCTTTCCTGTTTCTTCACCTATTTTTATCAAATGCTGAAAGATAGGTGGAAAAACATCTGGAAACATAGCTATGGCATCACTGAAGGATATTCCCTTCTCTACCATGTCTCTGATGTCAATGATGACTCTTCTGAATTTATCGGTAGACAAATTTTCTCCTATGTCTGTTAGTGCTGTAGTAAGAGGTATGCCGGCCTTTAGCATTATGGAGAGATTTTTTGAAAATTCAATGAGGTCACTTAGTTTTACTTTTTTTGATAAAGTCAATAGTATTGGTTGTATTAGATGAGGCACCTTTGAAACCGATACAGTATAAAGATTTTTAAGATTGAGAGATAGCATGACTGATTGCTCATTCTCAGCTTTTATGAGACCCCTTAAAATTTTACCCTCTCTGTTCAAAGCTTTATATATGTAAACATTCATCCTACAACTCTCTCAACTTCTCTTAAAGTTGTCACACCTTCAATTACTTTTTTCAGTCCGTCCATTTTCATTGGAATCATTCCGTTTTTCTTTGAAGCCTGAATGAGAGAATTAAAGGATGCACCTGTATAAATCATGTCTCTTAGCTCATCGTTTATCGTCATAATCTCACCGATGGCAGTTCTTCCAAGGTAGCCCGTGTTACGACAGGCCTTACATCCTTTTCCATAGTAAATTTTGTCTGTTTTTAGACCGTAGGAGCTTAAAATTTCAATTTCTCTATCAGTAGGAACTCTCTCTTCTTTGCAGAAAGGGCAAATTTTTCTAATAAGTCTCTGGCTAAGCACAGCAAGCAGAGCAGAGCTAAGAAGAAATTTGTCTGCTCCAAGGTCAAAAAGTCTTGGGATGGCACTAACGGCATCGTTAGTGTGAAGTGTGCTTAATACGAGATGGCCGGTTATAGCTGCTCTTATAGCTATTCGGGCAGTGTCTTCATCTCTAACCTCTCCGAGAAGGATAATATCGGGGTCGTGTCTCATAAAATTTCGTCCGGCAATAGCAAAATCGTATCCAATTTTTTCATTAACCTCACTTTGTTTTGCAAAGGATATTCTGTATTCAACAGGGTCTTCAATGGTAATAACACTTCTACGAAGTCTGTCCACTTCTCTGAGCAAGGCATGAAGAGTGGTGCTTTTTCCAGAGCCAGTTGGGCCTACAACTAACATGATACCGTAGGGTTTCCTTATTAGATTTCGTAGGGTTAAGATGAGTTTTTCACCAAATCCAAGTCTTGTTAAACTATATATTTCCTCGGAGCCGCCGAAAAGTATTCTTAGCACCATGCTCTCACCATCTATTGTAGGTATTGTAGATACTCGTATGTCGTATTTTCTCCCAAGAAAATCAAAAAGAAATGCTCCGTCTTGAGGAAGCCTTTGTTCAGCTATGTCAAGCCTCGAAAGAATTTTTATTCGTGATATAATGCCGCTATGCAAAATTTTTGGAAGGGCAAAGGCAAACTGAAGCATACCATCTACTCTGTAGAAAACTGTTAATACATCTGCATTTGTTGAAATATGAACATCTGTGGCATCTCTTCTTATAGCTTCTGCAAGGATTGCCTCTACAAGCTGAGGAAGTCTGTCTGCTGGTACAGCATTGGTATTTATGACTGTTCTTGTGACCTCATCGATGATTTTTTCAGTAGGATTTTCCATGAAGTAGTAAGCTTTTTCAATTGTATCGAGAAAGCCCTCTTCGTCTGTGATGTATGGCTTGACTTTTTTGCCTGTTGTTGACCTTACAAGGTCAATGGCTACTATGTTTCCCGGGTCTGTAAGGGCAATTTTTATATAGTCTTCTTCTTCGGCAAGAGGAAGAAATTTAGCAGTTAGGGCTGTATCACGGGAGAATGTGTCAAGAAGATGTGGTTCGATGGGATAGTTTTTTATGCTTAAGTATTCAAGCCCTTGCTGCAAAGCAAGATTTTCTGCTAACTCTGAGGGAGTTACAAATCCGAGGGATATGAGTGTTTTTCCTAAAACCTGCCCTGTAATCCTCTGAACAGCCAGTGCAATCTTTAACTGTTCTTCGGTTATTAAATTTCTCTGAATTAAGAGGTCTCCAAGTCTCATTGAGATATTATCCTCGGTTGAATGAGTATTACAAGTTCTGTGTTACTTTTTGTTCTGTCCTGCCCCTTAAATAGAGTGCCTATTATAGGTATGTCTCCAAGAATAGGAGTTTTATTCTCCGTAAGGCTTTCTTCTCTCTTTATAAGTCCGCCAATGATTAAAACTTCTCCATCCTTTACTTTAACTGTTGTACTCAGTTCTCTTAGGTCTACGGTGGGAAGCTGAATTACTGTCTGAGCTCCTGTAGTTCCGAAGGTCTGTTCTTTTATGTTTATCAGATTTGAAATAACAGGAGTAATTGTCAGAGAAATCTCTCCTCTGTCATCTATGTAAGGAACAATCCCAATTATAAGCCCTGAAAGTAGATTGCTTGTTTCAACAGTGTATGTTATTACAGGTGTTCCGCCGGCTGCTGTTGTCACATTGCTTTCGGCTTTTGAAATGAAAGTAAAATTCCTTCCTACTGTAAGCAAAGAAGTCTGTCCGTTCATGATGTTTATACGTGGATTTGACAGAGTTCTTGCATCACCAAATTGAGACAGGGCCTTTATTATGACGGAAAAGTCTTTGATAGCCGTTGTGGTAAGGGAAAATCTTAAATCAGTATAGGGAGAGGTAGATGGAATTACAGAGGTAAAGTCTGTTGAACTGCCTCCGATACTCCAGTTGTGAGTTCCGTGTGACCACTCTCTTAAGAATGACCAGTCAATGCCGTATTTTAAGGAATCTGAGAGAGAAACCTCTATTACTTTAGCCTCAATTAAAACCTGCCTACTCATTACAGTCTTAATCGTATTTAAATACTGCTCTATTTTCTGCATATTTCTCTTCGTTGCAGTAACCATAACTGTGCCTGTAAGTCTATTAATCACAAAATATTCCTGAGGCAATTGAAAAGAGGGCTGAGTAATATTTGTAGGTGTTACTTGACCTGCTGGAGCAGAAGCTGTTGTTGTCGTCGTGGTAGCTGACTGAAATGAACTTTTGCCTGTTAGAATTGAATTGAGAGCTTTTTCAATAGCATCCCAGAATTTATAGGCCGATTCATCGGATTTTTCAGTTTTTGAGACATTACCTTTTAATTCCGTTGAAACAGTTCCGCCTCCACCGCTACCAGTTGACCCACCTGAGCTTGTAAGCTGTCCTGTTACTCCTCCAAGAATATCACCACCTACCTCAGTAGTATAGGTTTGATGCACTGGGAAAATGTTTAGATGAAATATTTTTGTATCAGTGGCAGATATGGTAAGAACGTTTCTATCTATTTTGTAAAAATAATCCGTTGACTTTATTACTGCATCAAGAGCATCCTGCAAGGTTACATTTCTAAGAACTATTGTGATAGGAATGTTAGGGTCTACATCTCTCTCAAGAATAAGATTTAATCCAGCATCTCTGGCTACAACTAAAAGGACATCCCTTAAAGGAGTGGCTCTTACATTGATAGATATTCTCTTAAGTGTTAGGGGATTTATTTGGGGGTTTTCGATTCTAAAGTCAGGTTTTGAAGTTACAGAAGGAGGAGTTTCTGGCTTTTTCTCGGGAAGGGGAATTTTTGGAATTTCAATATCGCTCTTTAGGGAAGTATTGTTGCAGGAGATTAAAAGACTGAGTAGAATGAGGCAAATCATCAATTTTCTAATTTTAACCATAGTTCTTCTCCTTTTTTATCAACTAATAAAACTTTGTCTAAAAGTATTCTTTTAACTTTATAATCTCCTAATTTTTCTCCTTCTTTTAAAAAATTCTCTCCGATTAGGGCATATCTTTGTTTTCCCTTATAAACCATCGTGAGAATGGGAGCGGCTTTGTCCTTTTCTAAGGTATCTACCCTTTGTTTTAGTCTGAAGGGGTCTGAGATTAAGTCTGCTTTCTCTTTTTTCGCTGTAGTATTTAAACTCGGGGGCAGTTCAAAAGATATTATCTCCTCGTAGGATTCTTTTGAAAATTTAGAGATAGAGAGTTTGGAGACTACAAATGGAAGAATAACAGAAAAAATTAATATTATCAGAGAAATTTTAAACTTTATTCCTGTTTGCATTTTCAATCTCTTTTACTTCTAATTTTATCTCAAAATTTATTTTCCCATCCTTTGTTTTAAGTGTTACAGACTTGATTATAGGAACAGGATACTGCCAGCTCTCAATGAAGTTGAGTATCTCAGCAAATTTCGAAAACTCACCTTCTCCTTTTACGGAGAGTTCATAGATTATTTCGTTTTTTTCCTTTTTTGGAGCTGAAAATTCTAATTTTAGAATAGAAAATTTGGAATTCAGTCTGTCCAAAAAATTTGGAAATGAGATTTCTTTCCGCCATAATTCAAGGTTTGCTTGATTGTCCATGGATTTTTTGAAATTCTCAAGGCTTTGAATTTTCGCATTCACCATTTTAATTTTCCTAATATCCTCGTCTAAATCTGAATAGACTTTTTTGAGATATATCGAAAGGGAGATGAAAACAGAAAGTAAAAAAACACAGCACGCAAATAATAGAAAACTGTTCGAAAGTTGAGCCCTGTAATTAGGTGCAAATTTCATTAAAACCTCTTATTTTTCATTAATTACCTCAATAGAATACTCGCCTTTTGCAAGCTCCCATTTAGAAAGGGATACTCTAAGGCCTTTTCCCTCTAATCTTTCTATAAAATTGTTGTAAATCATTTGATTTTCAGAGAAGTTTTTCCCTTTAATATTACCTGAAATCTTAATTTTCTGAGGTTTTGCGTTTTCAATTTCAATAGAGTTTATCTGTAAATAGTTAATATTCGATGTTTCAGCAACTGTATTTATGATTGCCTTAATCTCAGGCGTTGAGTTTTTTTCATTGTATAGCTGAAGTAGAGGCAGAGAGTTCATTTTAAATTCATCGATGTCTTTCTTAAGAAACAAAAATTTTTCTTTGTCATAACTTGAATGAGCTTTAAGAATGTTTATCTCTTGTGATTTTTTCGAGATATCAATAATGACAGTGGCTGTATTAAGGGCAAATAAAGAGGTTAATAGTAAAATGAAAAATGAGGCATATGAAAGAGCCTTTTTGCTTTTTTTGAAGCTTTTATATTCTTCTGTAAGAAGTTCTTTCCCTCTCAAATTTTTTTCAAAAATTTTTAGTGCTTCATTGATACTTTTTATTTCAAAAGGCAGAAACTCTACAGATAATGAGATACCAGTAATATCACTCTCCTTTGCACCGATAAATACTATCTTTTCAGGATTAACTCTGAGATTCTGGATGGCATAACTTAAGGTCATATTTATGTTTATTACATCTTCGTCACTTATTGATTTTTCCCCAGATTCATAACTTCTCTGAAAAATCATTTCTGAACCATCAAATATAAAAAGATATCTAAATTTTTCTGCTAATAGGCAGAAAATCTGACAGGCATTGTCAATTTTCTGAATAGCCTCAAGGTAAGACCTAATGAGCATAAAAAGGGGATAATTACCTTCTATTTCATTTTTTTGTAAAATTAAGGCATTTATAAGTTCTAAATCTTTTTCTGAAATTACATATAACCTTATCCATGCCCTTTCGTTTTTTTCTATAACTTCGTAGTAATAGGCAATTTTTGTATCCGATGTGTATCTTTTGCTAAGTTCGCTTTTAAGAAATCCCTCAATTATCTTTTTATTTCTTACGTTCTTACCGGTAAAAGGAAGAGGTATCTTCAGTGAGATTAGTTCAGGATAAAAGCTACACAACGAGACATGCCTTATATTTTTTTCTTTGAGAAATTCTATCAAGTCTTTATTGGAGAGGAAAGTGAGGATTTTTTCCCCAAGGTCTCTCTCTGAAGGAATAAAAACTTTAATTAACTTATCCTCTGTGGTTATGAACGCTCTTTCCCTCAAAGCTTCTTATGACCTCATCAATAATCTATAGCATCTTTCTAAAGTTTCTATATGTCTCTTCATCGGAAATCTTTATATATTCATGGGCAAGGATATTTCTAAAGCCTCCTAAACCTATTTACTTCGCTTATAAACGTATATCATCAATAAAACTCCACCTACAATACTTATACCAATCCCCCAGATTGCTTGATTCATAAGCTTTTCATATGCTCCATCAGCTGGCACTGAGAACAGGATTATGTAACCTACTATGATTAAAATAACTCCAATAAGAAGAAGCATTGCAAAAAAAGGGGAGGCTTTAGTCTCCCCTTTTTATCATAGTCTAAAATAGAGGTCATATGTTGTATTTGGATTAGTATTATAGTTTCCACTACCTCTTATGCTTCCAGTATTGTAAACTCCGTCATCATACTGCTGGTCTAAGCTTGCACATACATCTCCTGGAACATTGTCAAAACCTATCCACATTGTTGTAAGTCCTTGAAAAGTAGCATATCCGATACCTATTTTACCTCCATAAGCATTGGCTGGTGCTACAGTTCCATTTGTATTATCTGTTGGTCCTGTGATTATATTTGATATTCGTAGATGTTGCCATGCCTTGCAGCTTTCAGCTGTTGAACCTGTTGCACATGCTTGAGTATAAGTTTCTATTAAACCATTCCCTAATGTGCCTCCTGTAGCGGCACTGATTCCCCATCTTGTTGCTGCATTTGGGTCATCACCTGGATAAAATCCATATCTGTCATAATAAGTATAAACTGCAGCCAGTATTTCTCTGTACTGATTATAAGCTCTTTTCATCTTAGCATTATTAATCAACTCCTGCCCCTTAAGAACTGCTCCGAGGATGATTCCGATAATTACGAGGACAATGGCGAGTTCTACGAGTGTGAAACCTTTGTTACTTCTTAGATGCTTCATAAACCGTACCTCCTTTGGTTTTTTAATTAATTTCTTAGCAAAAAGTATACCACAAATCGAACAAGAAAAATTCTTAGGGAGGCCGGTTGCGCCACTCGGCATATGCCTCAACTACCCTGGCGCCCATCTTGGCAGTTAAGGCTTCCTTCCTCCTGCTCTAAATTATCCCACCTCCTTTATTTTAATTTACCTATGGATAGAAAATTAGAAAACGACAATAATAAAAAATTATAACAAAAATTATTCTAAAATTTGCTACCCCTTTAAAAAGCCCATTTGAATCGTGTATATTATTAAAAATGTTAAACAGTTCAGAAAAAAATCTGCCT
Source organism: Nitrospiraceae bacterium UBA2600 (assembly GCA_002339325.1). GTDB lineage: Bacteria > Nitrospirota > Thermodesulfovibrionia > Thermodesulfovibrionales > Thermodesulfovibrionaceae > Thermodesulfovibrio. The sequence goes on from DDKK01000005.1 coordinate 25,603, forward strand.
CCCGGTTTAATAAGAATAGCAGGAAAAAAGAAACCATCAAAAAATTTTTTCATCCTTCTTGGAATATCATTTGTGATGGTATTAGTCGGTTTTCTTATTGTTTATTTTTATAATACAAATTACAAAAGAATAGAGTCTCAATCAAGCCCTCTAAGTCAATCTATACACTTAAATAATGGGGAGATTAAGATTAAGCAGCAACCCGTCTCTGCTTCTTTGAAAGAAGCAAGAGTGGAGAGAGAGACTGAGAAAAAAGAGACTTCTGCTATGCAAGTTTCATCTAAAGTAGTGGTAAATAGTAAAAATGAAGAGGTTGCTCTCTCTCAAATAGAGCCCTTTCCTTTCGCAGATTATCTTTACAGGGCACAAGATTATGAACATAAGGGGCTTTTAAATGAGGCCATTCGGGAATACAAGGAATATGTAAATCGTTCCGGTAGAGTAGAAGCATGGATTCTCAATAAAATTGCTGTTCTTTATCTTTTGACAGATAAAATTAACGAGGCCAATCACTATGCTGAGATGGCGATAAAAACAGATAAAAGTGACAGAGATATTATGCTTAATTACGCTGTTATAAAAGCAAAAATGGGAGAGCTTGACAGGGCTGAAGAGAGTTTGAAAAAGTTGCTTTCCGTTGACAGTAACAATAAGAAAGCTCTCTATAATATGGCATTAATAAAGGAGAAGAGAGGTCAATACATAGAAGCCCTTGCTATTTATGAAAGGTTATATAAAGATGGAGATGTCTCTGTCATTTCTTCCATAGAAAGATTAAAAGCCTACAGATAAGGAAAGGAGGTAATCCCTTGAAATACCTTGTTGTAACTGGTGGAGCAGGATTTATAGGGGCTAACGTAGTAAAAAGGCTTAATGAACTCGGTGAAGAGGCAATTATAATAGTTGATAATCTCGGCAGTTCTGAAAAGTGGAAAAATCTTGTCGACCTTCGCTTTGAGGATTACATTCATAAGAATAAATTTATTGACGATATAAAAAGAGGGCTTTTTAAAAACTCTGTTAAGGCAATAATTCATCTCGGTGCAAGAAGTAGCACAACTGAAAAGGATGTGGAATTTTTAATGGAAAACAACTATGAATACACCAAAACCCTTGCTATCTGGTCGATTGAGAATAATGCAAGATTCATTTATGCCTCTTCTGCTGCTACTTATGGAGACGGCTCTTTAGGATTTTCCGATGACCATTCTCTAATTTTATCATTAAGACCTCTTAATGCCTATGGATACTCGAAACAGATATTTGACTGTTGGGCATTGAGAAATGGCTTTTTAGATAAAGTAGTTGGTCTTAAATATTTTAATGTTTATGGTCCGAGGGAAGGTCACAAAGGAGATATGAGGAGCATGGTGCTTAAGGCCTATGAACAGATAAAGAGAGAGGGAAAGATAAGGCTCTTTAAGTCATACAATCCTAACTACAGAGATGGAGAACAGCTTAGAGATTTCATATATGTTAAAGACGCTGTTGAGATGACCCTTTTTTTTCTTGAACATGCCGATAAAAACGGTATTTTCAACATAGGAACAGGCATCCCTCGTTCATGGAATGACCTTGCTACTGCAGTTTTTTCAGCTCTTGGCATGAAGCCAAACATTGAGTATATTGATATGCCAGAAATTCTAAGAGGTAAGTATCAGTATTATACAAAAGCGGATATTTCAAAAATAAAATCAGCAGGATATAATGCGGAGACTATTTCTTTAGAAGAGGCAGTGAGGGATTATGTTATAAATTATCTTGAAAAAGGAATTTTTTCCTGAACAAGCTTCATAAATAGATAGATTTTACTTAATTTTTCAACCAATTCGCATACATGAAAAGCCTCAACAAGAGAAGAACCTACAGCCACAGCCCCATGCTTTGCAAGGAGAATTGCTTTGCTTTTATTTAGTGTTTTTACTGCTTCCTTTGCAAGCTCAAGGCTGCCAGAGGGAGCATAATTAGTTACTGCAATCGTTCCTCCAAGAATTTCAGTTTGTTCATCAAGAATCACAGGAATTGGAATCTGAAGAGCTGCAAAAACACTGGCATAAGAGGAGTGTGTATGAATGATAGCCCTTACATCTTCTCTAACTCTGTATATTTCAAGATGAAGGTTTTTCTCTGATGAGGGTTCTTTTTGCCCTTCAATAATATTGCCCTTCAAATCTAAAACAACCAAGTCTTCTAAGCTCAATTTCTCATAACATTTTGCCCGGGGAGTTATTATTATGAAGTCTTCATTAACTCTCAGACTGAGATTTCCACTTAGGCCTGTTACCAATTGTTTTTTGTATGTTCTTTTGGCAAATCTAATGACTTCTTTTCTTTCTTTTTTCCACTGCATAGTTTTATTATAAACAATGGTTTGGAAAAAATACCTTTACCTAAATCATAACTTTAAGCATAGGAGGTTATTCATGAGGAGACTGATAGTTTTAATTTTTCTACTTTGTATCACCTTTATCTCAAACAATTCATTTGCTTATGGCATTGATGACCTACTAAAAGAACTTGATGTGCCAAACTGGCGAGAGAAGATTGCAGACCCTCTTTTCCTTGAAAACTTTAAAGCTTCTGAAAAGTTCTCAACGGTAGTAAAGCTCGCTGATGCACGAGGATATGATTGGAGATACAGGATAAGAGCTATAAGAATGCTTGGTTACATAAAAACACCCCAGGCTCAGGAAGCGCTTCTACAGATGTTCCAAGACCATTTCTTCCATCACGAGTGTCCTTCTCTGAAGTCTTATGTGGCCGAGGCGCTTGGAGATTTCTCTCCAAGTAAAAGGCTTATGGAGATTTTGAAAGAGGGGCTACAAGACCCGGAAGTGTTGGTTAGAGAAGCTACAGCAAAATCTCTCGGCAGACTTGGAATGCCTGAATCAGTTAAATATCTGATTGAAGCTTTCAATGTTGAAAAAAGCTTAGCTGTCAGGATTGCTATAGTTGCTGCTCTTAAATCTATAGAATCAACAGAGGCAAAAACTTTCATAAGACACATTGCTACAGACGGCAGTAATAGGGAGATAGTTGATGCTTTCGGAGGTTCTCTATAATCAGGACATTGTGAGGGATTTAGAGCCTGATGAGATAATTGAAAAATTCCTACGAGGAGCTGGAATTCTTGCTTTAGAGCCTCCATTAGTCCGATTGGAAGCAACAGAAGGAGAAGTAGTTTTTGTCGGAGATACCCACGGCGATTTCTCTGTAACAAAATATATTACCAATAGATTTCTGAGGGAAGCGGATAAATATCTCGTATTTTTAGGAGACTACATTGACAGAGAACCAGAACCCGAGGGCTCTCTTTTTAATCTTCTTTATCTCTGCCTTTTAAAAATTGAATTTCCAAAAAGAGTTTTTCTGTTAAAAGGGAATCATGAAGCTCATTATGCTTTTTTCTGCTATCCCTATCAATTTGACAAAAGTCTTGTTGATATTTTTGGCACTTATGGAAGGCAGATTCATGCGGTAGCTATAGATTTTTTCAAAGAGATGCCATTAATGTTTAAAACATGCAATGGAATAATAGCAGCCCATGCAGGTTTTCCACTGCATGGGCAGTCCATTGATGATAAATCAAGAAAAGACCTGATAGTAGACATTCTTTGGGCAGATGCACAAATATCTCCTATGTTTAGGGGCTTTGATATACCGAAGTTTAGTGAGGAGCAGCTGACTGAATTTTTAAATAAAATGAATGCAAAGTGTTTTATAAGGGGGCATGACCCTTTTCTTGCTGGAAAAAGTATTTATTCAAAAAGATGCATTACTCTCTCCACAAGTCGTTCCTATGTTTTTCGTGGCGGCATGAAGATTGCAAAGGCAAATTTAGGTCAGCCTGTAAAAAATACTGACCATATCTTGATTGAAGATATTACTTCTTGCCTTGCTGCATCTGAATAAATCTTTTTATACTTCTGTCATAAGTCGCTTCCACCTCAGGAGTAAAGTAACAGGCAGGTAGTTCTCCTCTCTTTCTGTGATAATGTAAGCAATCACAACAAATTCCCTTTTTTTCGCATGGTTCATATGTGCAAGTGCATATTTTCTTGTTTCTTTCGATTTTACACTCCATTTTTAGCCTCCTTATGATTATAATTTTTCTTCTATTTTCTGAAAATATATTATAACCAATTTTGCAAGACCTACTCAGATTTTTATCCATATGTCATTCCGAGGAGCGTAAGCGACGAGGAATCTCTTTCTTTCGAGCAGCTTAGCCCTTTCGGCTTAGCCTCTGGATGACTTGTTAATTGAACGACCTATCTAAAAGTGTTAAAATTAAATAAACAAGCAAAAAGGAGGCTCAAATGAGAGAAGAGGGAAAAGTTTTGGCAGCATTTTTACTTGGTGGTTTAGTAGGAGCAGCTTTTGCACTGCTTTATGCACCTAAATCGGGAGAGGAAACCAGAAGAGACATAAAAAAGAAAGCAAAGGAGATTAAGAAAAGAACTGTTAGAGCAGCAGAGGATTTATATGAAGAGATTGAAGAGCTCTCGGAAACATTAAAGGAAAAAATGAGAGACATTAAGGAAAAGGGACAAGAACTCAGTGCAGATGCAAAAAAGGAAATCATAAATCAGATTGAAAAACTCTCTAAGATTATCGATGAAAAAAAGAGGAAACTTCTGGAGAAATTTGATTGATAAAAAAGGAAGTTCTTGAAGCCTTAGATTATTATAAGATACTGACATTAATAGAGGAATTTGCAAGCTCAGAAGCAACAATCAAAGAGATAAAAAATATTCATCCCTCTGATAATATAACGGAAGCAGAAAAAAGGCTCGAAGAATTTAAATCAATAAAGAAATATTTTGACAATGGAGGAACTCTACCCATCTCCTCCTTTCCAGATATAAGAGCTTTAATAAGCCGTGCTTCAAAGGAAGGTGCTTTTTTCGAGGCATGGGAGTTAACAGGATTTCTTAGAGTTTTAAGAGTATTAGATAGAGTTTCTTCCTGTATAAATCAGCTGATTGACTTTCCAGCTTTGGCTCAAAAAATAGGTTTAATTCTTGGGAATGACCTCTCTGTTGGGCAACCTTATCTTCTTGAAAGGCTTGAAAGGACAGTAGATGAGGATGGCAATATTCTTGATACAGCCACTCCAATGCTTCAATATCTGCGAAAGCAGATAAGAATAACGGAAGAACGAATTAAGGAGAAGTTGGAAGAAATTGTAAATAGAAAAGATATTGTCATTTTTCTACAGGACAGTTTCATAACCAAAAGAAATGACCGTTGGGTTATTCCTGTGAGAATGGACTCTAAAGGACAGGTAAAGGGTAAAGTTTACGACGTCTCCCGCTCTGGAGACACGGCCTTTGTTGAACCAGAGGAGATATCCTTACTCTCTAAGAAGCTTGAAGAGTTGAAGATTGAAGAACGGGTTGAGGAGATAAGAATTCTGAGAGAACTATCTGACTACATCCATCAAATTGCCAACACCTTAGAAAGAGAATTTACCCTTCTTGTATATCTTGACAAAATGAACGCCATATATCATTTTTCAAATAGGTTTAGCGCTAACATTCCTTCTCTTACTAATGAGAGGCTCATAAGCCTGATTGAAGCTAAACATCCTCTTTTAATGATTTCAAAAAATCAAGTAGAGCCCCTTAATTTAAACCTTTCCGATAAAAAAGTTCTTGTAATCAGCGGACCTAATGCTGGAGGTAAAACAGTTACCCTAAAAACCATAGGAATTTTAACGGCAATGGCTAATGCAGGACTTCCAATACCCGCAAGTCCTTCATCAACTATTCCTTTTGTGGACGCCATCTATGTAGATCTATCTCATGAAGGCTCTATTGAAGAGCATCTTTCAAGCTTTGCCTCCCATTTGATAACGCTTAAAGAAATTATCGAAAAAGCAAACAGCGAAAGTCTCATTCTTCTTGATGAAATAGGCACCAATACAGACCCTGAGGAGGGTGCTGCTTTGGCCTGTGCAATAATTGAGGAGTTGAAAAACAGGGGGTCTCTCACCTTTGTTACAACCCATTTAAGCAAGGTAAAACTCTTTGCCGCAACAGATAAAGGAATGGAAGTGGGAGCGATGTTGTTCGATGAGAATACTATGACCCCTCTCTATAGATTAAGCATTGGCAATCTGACTACCTCTTATGCTCTTGAAATTGCTCAAAAATATGGTTTTCCAGAAACCCTCATAAAGAGAGCCCATGAACTAAAGGGAACAGGGGATAGAAATATATATGAGCTAATGAAAGAACTTGAGAGAACTAAGGAAGAATACAGAATCAAAATTGCCGAGCTTGAAAAGATAGAAAAATCTCTCGCAACAGAAAAAGAAAGACTTGAAATTGAAAATGCAAAGATAGAAGAAAAGAAAAGAAAGTTAATGCAAGAAGCAAAAGAAGAGGCTGAAGGGATGATTCAGAAACTTAAAAAGGAAATAAACTTTCTTTATGAGGAAGCAAAAAGAGCAGATAAGAGAAGACTTAAAGAGATATCGGAGAGTTTACGAATGCTTTCAAGAGAATTTCAAGGGGAGGCACTGAAAGACAAAGAGGAGATAAAAGTAGGAGAAGTTGTAAAGTTAAGAAAGCTAAAACTCTCTGGAAAAGTTCTAAGTATTGAGGAAGGCAGAGTAAAGATTCAAACAGAGAAGGCACAGATAGAAGCAAGCATTGATGAAGTAGAAAAAATATTGATAGATAAAGAACAAACACACAAAGAAAACACAGTTCTATCTAATGGAAAACAGACAGATTTAGAAATTTATCCAAGAAAAATTGACCTCAGAGGCATGAGGGTTGATGAGGCAATCTCGATGTTGGAGAGATTTTTAAATGAACTCTCTTTAAACGAGGCATCTTTTGGATTGATATTGCATGGGATAGGAAAAGGAATTTTGAGAGATACTATAAGAGATTACCTCAAAGACCACCCGGCAGTAAAGGCTTTCAGAAAGGGAGATACCGATGAAGGCGGAGATGCTGTAACAGTAGTGGAGATGAGATGAAAACGGTTGGGGTTATTGGAGCAGGAAAAGCAGATGAAGAATTAATTAGATTAGCAGAGGAGGTAGGCAGGCTTCTGGCAAAAAATGGAATCACTGTAATTACAGGTGGTTTAGGAGGAGTTATGGAAGCAGCCTGCAGGGGTGCGTATTTTAAAGGAGGAATTACCGTTGGCATTCTTCCTACGTTAAGCAAAGAAGATGCGAATCCTTATGTGAAAATTCCAATTCCTACAGGCATGGGTGAAATGAGAAACGCTCTTATTGTGAGAGCCTCTGATGCTTTAGTCGCTATTGGTGGAGAGTACGGGACTTTAAGTGAGATAGCCTTTGCATTAAAGACAGGCAAAAGGGTGGTTGGACTTAAAACCTGGGATATAAGGGGAATAATTCAAGTCAATTCACCAGAAGAAGCTGTAAGAATACTACTAAAAGATTCATAAAGGTCTTTATTGACTTTTTTAACCCTCCTTTTTCAAAATATTTCCAGTTTTTGAACTTTTTGTGAGGTTAGTATTACTAATGAATGAGGAGCAAAAATTAATCAAGCAGATTGTAGATGGAGATGAGGAGGCGTTGAGGAGACTTTATGATATTACGGCAAGAAGTGTTTATCAATACATATTTAACTTTGTTAACAACAAAGAAACTGCTGAGGACCTTATGATAGAAACTTATACACAAGTATGGTTGTCTGCAAAGAGATTTAAAGGAGATTCACGGATTTTAACATGGATTTTAGGAATTGCCCGAAATTTAACGATGAATGAAATAAAGAAGAGAGATTACAGGTATGAGGAATTAAAAGATACAGAAAATCAAAAGGCTGAACAGTTTAGATTAACAGCAGAAAACGAAACAGAACAGCTGATTTATCTTGCTTTGAAAAAGCTTTCTTTAAAGCATAGAGAGATTCTTGATTTAATATTTATACATGAACTGACCTATGAAGAAGTGGCAAAAATACTTGATATTCCATTAAATACAGTGAAAACAAGAATTTTTTACGCAAAGGAAAAATTAAGAGAAATACTTGAGAATATGGGGGTAAACAAAGATGCCTTTTTCTAAGAAATTAGAAAAAATCAAAGAAATGTTGCCTTTGTATTCCAAGAGATTAGTTTCAGATGAAAAAAGAGAAGAAATAGAAAATATTCTAAGTAATGAACCGGCACTTCAAAAAGAATTAAATTTCTGGAACGGTGTTAAAAGGGGTTATGATAAAATAAAAAATGATTTTCCTGAGCCTTCTAATAATATCTATCCTAAAATAAGCAGTCGAATAAGGGGAAGAAGAAAATATATATGGAATATCTTTAGCCTGAATCCAAAATTTTCCTTTGGTTTTATAATGTTTCAATTTTTAGTGATTATTGGTTTGTTGTTTTACATTCTCAATTTAAAATATGAATACAAAACTCTTTCAACCGCAGAAATTAAGGCTGAAACAGCCTATGCAATAAATGTTGTTTTTAAAGAAGATGTAAAGGAAAAGGAGATTAGAGAACTTTTAAAAAAAATAGATGGTAGAATAATTGACGGTCCTTCTAAAACAGGTCTTTATGTTGTTGGAATAAAGGACAGGGAGAAAAAGGATAGAGTTTTAGATATTTTAAGAAAAAGTGGTATAGTTCTTCTTGCCGAGCCTGCCTGTTAATTTATAAAAAATTTTTTGAACAATCTAAATCTGAAATATTACTTTTTCATAGAATGAAAATTACATTTTTTACACTTATTCAGTTAATTCGATTGAAAATACTCTTACTGATTCTTCGTCTCTATTTATTTGTCTATTAAAAAACAGAAAGGAGGTTTATGAAAAGAGGAAGGTTATGTAATTTTTGATTGCTGGATTTTTTGATAAGGTAAAAGATTATGAAAAGGAGGAGAAATGAAAACAAGATTATTAGTAAGTTTAATTTTAGTATTTGCCTTAATATTATCTGCAGGGATAGGCAGTGCTCAACAACCAGAGATAGAAGCTTCACTTAAAGCAATTCCTGAAGCCTACAAAGGAAAATGTCCAGCAGCTATAAAATTTGAAGGTCAAATTACAGTCAAAAATTTAAAAAGACCGCCACTCAAGGTTCAGTATAAGTTTATAAGGAGTGACGGAGCGTATTCACCGATTGAGACAATATTTTTTGAAAAGGATGGTTCAAAAAATGTGAGCACTACATGGACTCTCGGTGGAAAAACATTGTCAGACTATGAGGGATGGGAAGCAATAAAAATTGTTTATCCCCAAGATAAAGAATCAAAGAAGGCTCATTTTAAAATTAAATGTGTTGAGCCTGGTCCACATCCTGAAACTTCCGTTAAAGAAGACTGTGTATCTTTTAATCCAACAACTGCAGAGGTAAAAAAAATAGGTAACAGCTGGAAGATAGTTGATGGTAGTCAATGGTTATTTGACTTTGGCAGTAAAAAATCTGAGGCTGAGAAAGCTCTAAGAATAATAAAACATTACAAAATGAACCAATCTTGTTTTGTGGGAAGACCAAATCCTTCATTTTCTTACTTGCTAATTTCAGGACTTCCTCCTGCCGGACCATATCGTTATGGACCATTTGAAACTGATGACTGTGTATTTATCAATTTAGAAACTCTGGAGCTAAAAAACATAGGTAACAGCTGGAAGATAGTTACTGGCAGTCAATTGCTGTTTGATTTTGGTAATAAAGAGTCGGAAGCAAGACAAGCATTAGCAATTATAAAAAAATATAGTTTCAACAATTCTTGTTTTGTAGGAAGACCTGCCCCTTCCTTTAAATATCTAAGAAAATAGCGTAAGGAGAGGGTTACTCTATTATTGGAGTAACCCTCTTTATAATATCGCCCTCTTTTAATCTCAAATTCCTTTAAAAAATTTTTTAAAGAATTTTGAACAAAATTCTTGTCAAAATTTACTTTAATTTAAAAAATATGAGGAGGAAAAGGTATGCGAAAAAGTCTTGTATCTATTTATTCGAAGGTTTTTGTAGTTCTTTTATCCTTGCTTATTGCCTCATCAGTCTTTGCAGAAAGTGGCCCAATGACTCACAAGCCTAAGGGAGATAATCAACCGACAAAGGTAGACCAGATGAGAGACCTAATGCCAGACTTAATCGTATCAGAAATTTCTGAGGATAGCGCCGGAAACATAATAGTAAAAATAAAAAATATTGGGAAATCTGGAATTAAAGCATCAGAGTATGAAAGAAGTAGTAATCAGGCATTTATAGAGCTCACAATAGACGGCAAATCCACAAAAAACATGCTTGCAACTGTTGACCCTCAGAGAGCACTTACTCATCCAAACAGAGAAATTAATTGGAACACAGGACAAAAGGTATGGCAAGACCCTGCAGACCGTAAAACTGAGGTTATTGTAAGAATTGACCCTTCCAATCAAATTCAAGAGAAAGACAAAAACAATAACGAATCAAGGAAATTATTTTCTCGCTTTATCCCTGTAAAATCTGAACTAATTGTAAAGCGTATTTATAGATGTGGACCGAATATATCATTTTGTATGGAATTTGAGAATAAAGGTAACAAGGAATTTAAAGGAAATTTTGCTTTTGATGTTGATGTAATACAATTTGGAGTGGAATTAGGCAGTATAGTAAAAGGACATGATATCATGCTTCGTAATAGACAAGGCATTGTAGTAGCACAGATATCTGGTGCAGGTTTTTATTCTTGCAGAAATGTAGTTATTACTGCAAATACTACTTATTCACCCACCGGTGTATTATGTAATTTTGGACCTGCTGTTTTCTCAATCACTCCAGATATTCCCGAGGAGGGCTTTGACGTTTTGATAAGACTATTAATTAATGAAGAAGGGCAATCTGAGAAACGTCCCAGATTTAACTTCCATATTACAAAGTAAAGGGAAATGTTTTAGAAAAAAGGAGGAATTAAAATGAAACTTTTAAGAATTTCAACAACAGCAGTATTTCTTTTCTTTACTATAGTTATATTAGCTTATGCACAGAGTGATAAAATTCAGAGACCTCCATCTCAGCAATATTCAACTCCCCAACAAACTACACCCATTTCACCTAAAGTTACACCGGAAACAAAGAAAAAACCTAAGCCAGGTATAAGCAGTCCATATAGCCTAAATATCATTAACTTCTCAGCTTCGTCAACTACTATTAATTACGGAGAGGAGGTGACTCTTAGATGGACTATTAGTGGAAACAATCTTTCAGGTTTAAAACTTGAAATAACCCCAGATATTGGCCAAATTCCTCTTTCCAGAACAGATTATAGAAATGAATCCTTTACAATAGAGGGCTCTAAAACAATAAAACCTTCCAAAACAGAAAAATATATTTTGAGGATTTCAGCTATCGATCCTGTTAGATTAGATATTGACCAAGCAGGAAATCTCCATCGTCGCACTTTAGAAGCAAAAAATGCATTAATTATAAGTGTAAAAAAACCAAAAATAGAAAATGTTAAACCTTTAGTGGATCAGAAAACAATGAAGATAAAATTCCTTGCGAAAAATACAGGTGATGCAGATTTCACCTCAAGCC
>DDKK01000019.1 GCA_002339325.1 Nitrospiraceae bacterium UBA2600
GCATTATATTTACCGGTAAGATGAAGTCTGTTTTGATAATAGATGACGAGCCTGACATGGGATTTGCCCTTAAAGAGGGCATGGTAAGACTTGGATTTGAACCTGCCTATTACAGAGACCCTATCCAAGTTCTTTCAGAGGTTAATGTTTCCGATTTCTCTCTAATTATTACAGACGTGAGAATGCCGAAAATGAACGGTATTCAATTTCTTGAAGAGATAAGAAAAAGGGGGATTTTTACTCCTGTAATTGTAATAACAGGCTATGGAAATGTGGAAGATGCAGTGAAAGCAATGAAACTCGGTGCTGTTGACTATATTTTAAAACCTTTCTCAATGGATACTCTTAAGTCTCTTGTTTCGAGGCTTATGCCTGACGATGAAGGTATAGTGGCCGAGTCAAAATCAATGAAAAGGATTCTCGAGATTGCCAGAGAGATTGCAAAAACAGATATAACCGTATTAATTACTGGAGAAAGTGGAGTAGGAAAGGAAGTTATTGCCCGATATATCCACAACAATAGTAATAGAGCCAAAAATCCCTTTGTGGCAATTAACTGTGCTGCTATAACAGAGACACTCCTTGAAGCAGAGCTCTTCGGTCATGAAAAGGGTGCATTCACTGGAGCTACAGAGAGAAAGGCTGGCAAATTTGAACTGGCAGACCGGGGAACAATTCTTCTTGACGAAATAAGTGAGATGGCTTTTAGGCTTCAGGCAAAGCTTTTAAGGGTTATTCAAGAAAAGGAAGTTGACAGAGTCGGTGGCACGAAGCCTGTAAAGGTTGACGTTCGTATAATCGCTACCACCAACAGAGACCTGGCAGAAGAGGTTAGGAAGGGAAATTTTAGGGAAGACTTATTTTACCGAATCAATGTTTTTCCCCTAAGGATTCCTCCTTTAAGGGAGAGGCAAGAGGATATTATACCGCTTGCAGAGTTCTTTATAAGAAGACTGTCAAATAAGATTTCTAAAAATCTCTCTCTTTCCTCTGATATGAAAAGGTATCTTCTTGAGAGAGACTGGCGAGGAAATGTTAGGGAGCTTGAAAATTTCATTTATCGAATGGCTGTATTAAGTCAAGATGGAAATCTCAGACCCTCTGAAGAAGAGATGGTTATTTCTGAAGAAAATAAATCTATTAAGGCAGGAAAATTAAAGGATGCCGAGAGAGAACTGATTTTAGACGCTCTTAAAAAGACAGGAGGGAATCGCACAAAGGCAGCAAAAATACTTGGTATAAGCGTAAGAACATTGAGAAACAAGATAAATGAATACGGCCTCAAGGATGTTTAATGGCACAGTATTTGCTTATTTTCTGAATGAAAATTTTATCATAAATCTATTGGAGGCATAAAAAGTATGGATAATTCAATAAAACTGTTGCAAAAAATAATGGATATTTGTTCCTACAGGCAAAAAATTCTCGCCTCAAATATTGCCAATGCAGATACTCCTGGTTATAAGGCAAAGGACATTAACTTTCAGGAGGAGTTAAAAAAGGCTGTCCAGTCAGAAAATATTAGCCTAACAGTTATTGAAGCACCTACAACCCTACCAAACAGAGATGGAAATACTGTCAATGTAGAGGTTGAGATGACTAAACTGACAGAAACAATACTCATGCATAACAGTGCTGTCCAGTTGCTTTCAAAAAGGATTGGGATGTATAAGGATGCTCTCAGAGGAGGTAGATAATGAAAGACCTTTTTCTACCGCTTAAGGTCGCTGCTACAGGACTTGAAGCTCAGAAGATAAGATTAAATGTTATAGCTTCTAATCTTGCGAATGTTAACTCTACTCGAACTCCCGAAGGTGGTCCTTATAGAAGAAAAGATGTTCTGTTTACCACTTACATTTACGACCAGATTTCTCAGGGGGTTGATGTTCAAAGAATTGTAGAAGACCAGAGACCGCCAAGAATAGTTTTTGACCCCTCCCATCCCGATGCAGATAAGGATGGATATGTAAGATATCCCAATGTGAATCCGATGGAAGAAATGGTTAACATGATTTCAGCATCTCGTGCATACGAAGCCAATTTAACTATGATAAACTCATATAAGGAGATGTTTTTAAGAACCCTTGATTTACTGAAAGTTTAGGAGGTAACAGATGACAGAGATAAAGGGAATAAGTGAAATCTTAGGTAAAAGCCTTGAGGAGCTGAAAAATCTTCAGACCTCGGGAAAGGAGTCTTTTGAGCAAGCGCTGAAGGATGCGATAAAAGAGGCAACAAAGGTTGAACAGGAGGCTCAAAAGGCAATTGAAGAGTTTGCAAAGGGAGAGACAAGTATTGATAAGGTAGTGCTGGCAATGGAGAAGGCAGATATGACACTGCAGACACTTATACAGGTAAGAAATAAGGTTATAACTGCCTATGAAGAAATATCTCGTATGCAGGTGTAGTAAGAGATGCCTTTAACAGATAGACTTAAATTAGCCCTTGAGAACATAAAAAATTGGCCTACCAATAAAAAACTTGCCTTTGGTGGCGTATTACTAATCACTGTGGCTTTACTGATAACCCTGCTTCTTTGGTTGCCTAAACAGGATTATCAGGTGCTATACAGCAATCTGTCTGCCGAGGATGCGGGAAATGTGATAAATAAGCTTAAGGAGAAGAAAATTCCCTATCAGGTAAAAGAAACAGCCATTTATGTTCCCGCAGACAAGGTGCATGAACTAAGACTGGAACTTGCCTCACAAGGAATACCATCTGGCGGTGGAGTTGGATTTGAGATATTTGACAAAACATCAATAGGTCTTACAGAGTTTTCTCAGAGGGTTAATTATGTCAGGGCATTACAAGGAGAACTTTCAAGGACAATAAAGCAGATTCAGGAAGTAGAACAAGTTAGGGTTCACATTGCTATTCCTGAAAAATCAATATTTACAGAGAAAGAAGACCATCCCACTGCTTCTGTGGTTTTAAAGTTAAAACCAGGGCGGGCACTTTCAAAAGAACAGGTATCAAGCATAGTTCATCTCGTATCAAGCAGTGTGGAAGGTCTTGCACCCCAGTATGTTACAGTAGTTGACCAGTATGGAAACCTTCTTTCTGCTCCTAAGGATACTGCTCAGCTTGTTGAGGCAACTCAAATTGAATACAAGCGAAACCTCGAGAAAACCTATGAAAAGAACATACAGAGCATGCTTGAAAATATAGTTGGTAAAGGCAAGGCTATTGTAAGGGTATCGGCAGATATAGATTTTTCAAAAGTTGAAAAGCTTGAAGAAAAGTTTGACCCTGACACTATTGCCGTAAGAAGTGAGCAAAGGTCACAGGAAAAGACTATGATGCCTCAGACGGGAGGAATACCGGGAGTCCTTTCAAATCAGCCCGGCCAGCCTCAGACAGGCACAGCTCAGCAAAATATACAGTCTCAGAAACAACAGGAAAGCATCAACTACGAAGTAAGTAAAAGTATAAGCAAGATACTACAGTCAACGGGACAGATAAAGAAAATCTCTGTGGCAGTTCTTGTTGACGGTGTCTACAAGGATGAAAAAGGAAAGAAGGTATTTACGCCGAGAACAGAAGAGGAGATAAAGAAATATCAAGAATTAGTACGGGCAGCTATAGGTTATAACAAAGACAGAGGTGACCAGGTTATAGTTGAAAGCATGCCTTTTGAAGTTACACCAGAGGAAAAACCGGGGATAGACTTCTTAGGACTTGCTAAAACACTTCTTAAATACATCATTCCCCTTGTTATAATACTGCTAATAATACTTTTTGTCCTAAAACCCCTTTTAGAGATTCTCAAGAAACCTGCTGAGAAAGTTAAAACAAAGGAGATAATAATCTCTGAAGAACTCCCTCCTTCTATAACACCTGAGAGAGATATGCGAGAGGATATAAGAGAATTCGCCAAATCAGACCCGAAAAAAGTGGTATCATTACTGAGAGAATGGATGGCTGAGTAAATGAGAAAGTTTTCTGGAATAGAGAAGGTTGCAGCTCTTCTTTCTCTCATAGGAGAGGACGCAGCTACTGAACTTTTTAAACATTTTGACCCCATTGAACTTGCCAGGATTATACCTATGATGTCGCGAATTAAACTGTCTCAAGAGGAGGCAGATTTAATACTGCAAGAATTTGCTGAAAAAATAGGCACAGCACCTGTAAGGGTAGATGTGGAATATATAAAGGGTATACTGACAAAAGCTTTTGGAGAAGAGCAGGCGCAGAAACTTCTGAGTAAGATAGAAAGCGGAGCTTCAGCCTTTGATATTCTTCGATGGCTTGACTCATCCTCAATTGCTACCATGCTTCAACGCGAACATCCCCAGACAATTGCTATAGTGCTTGCCCATCTTGAGCCAGTTCAGGCAGCAGAGGTGCTTGGCAGACTGCCTGAACAGTTAAAAATCGAGGTTTCCCAGAGAATTGCCAGTCTTGACCAGATTTCACCCACCATATTGAGTGAATTAGAGGATGTGCTGCAGAGTCAGTTACGTTCATACACGCAGTCAAGAAGAATAGGAGGTATAAAAACTGTCGCCGAAATCCTCAATCAGTTAGACAGAACAAGTGAAGAGCTTATTTTGAAAAACATAGAAGAAAAAGACCCGATTCTCGCTGAAGAGATTAGAAAGCTCATGTTTACCTTTGAAGACCTAATCAATGTAGATGACCGAGGCATTCAAACAATTCTCAAAGAAATCTCTACCGATGACCTTGCACTTGCTCTTAAAATGGCTTCTGAAGAGCTTAAAGAAAAAATATTCCGAAACATGTCAAGCAGAGCCGTTGAAATTTTGAAAGAAGAAATGGAGTCTAAGGGTCCTGTCAGAGTTTCCGATGTAGAGAAGGCGCAGATGAATATTGTAAGAGTTGCAAGAAGGCTTGAGGAAGAGGGCAAAATAGTAATTGGAGGAAAAGGCGGTGAAGAAGTCATTACATAAAGAAGTAAAGCCTTATGTTCCTTCTTGTTTTGACGAAAGAAAAGAAGCCTCTCAAGTTTCAACTTCTAATGAAATGGCAAAAGAAGAGGAAATAAAAAATTATGAAGAAACGATAAAAGAGCAAATCGAAAGAGGTTACAGAACTGGCTATGAAGAGGGTTTTAAAAAGGGTTACGAAGAGGGCCTCAAAAAGGCAGAAGCAGAAATAAACGAGAAAATATTAAAATTACAAAAGGCTGAAGAACTTTTTTTAAAGGCCTCAGAAGAGCTTAGCAGGCTAAAAGAACAGCAGATAAAAAATTTGATTCCCCATATCCTAAAGCTTTCTTTAAAGATTGCAGAGAAGATAATTGTACAGAAAATAGAGATGGATAAAGAATTTATCTTTCCAATAATCAAAGAAGCTTTAAGTTTCATTCCCCTTGAGGAAGAAAAAGTGGTTATAAAGCTAAACCCTGAAGATTATCAGCTTGTCAGGGATAATATTTCAAGGCTTAATATAGATTACGAAAGAGTCTATCTTGAACCTTCTAATGATATAACTAAAGGTAGTTGTCAGATTGAAACGCAAACAACAATGGTCGAATCAAAAATTGAAGAGAAGTTAAAGGAAATTGAAAATGCTCTCAACAGAATCCTTCCTTGAAAAAGCTGAAGAAACAGTTGAGACATTCCAATCCGTAAGAGTTTTCGGAAAGGTTACGAAGGCAGTAGGTCTTGTTGTTGAGGGCGCTGGAATAAGGGCAAGCATAGGCGATATATGCGAGATTATAACCGAGGAAAATACAATAGAAGCTGAAGTTGTTGGATTCAAGGATGGTGCGGTTTTATTATCACCCCTCGGAGAGATATATGGAATCAATCAGGGAGCAAAGATATTTCTTAAAGGAAGGCAGAGTTACGTAGAGATTAGTGAGAACATACTGGGAAGAGTGATTGACGGACTTGGAAACCCCATTGATGAAGGCCCTCCGCTTAATGGCAGACCCTATCCGATTTACAGGGAAGCAATCAATCCTATGGAAAGAGAGATAATAAAAGACCCTCTTGACCTTGGAATAAGGGCAATAAATGCTCTTATTACTTGCGGCAAGGGGCAGAAAATTGGAATTATGGCAGGCAGTGGTGTAGGTAAGAGCGTTCTTCTTGGAATGATAGCAAGATACACATCGGCAGATGTTAATGTAATAGCTCTAATTGGCGAGAGAGGTAGAGAGGTAAGAGAGTTCATAGAGAACGACCTTGCAGAGGGATTAAAAAAGTCTGTTGTTGTGGTTTCAACTTCTGACACTCCTGCCCTTTCAAGAATTAGGGGAGCCTTTGTGGCAACGGCTATAGCTGAGTACTTTAGAGAACAGGGGAAGGATGTTTTACTGCTGATGGATTCTCTCACACGTTTTGCCATGGCTCAGAGAGAGATAGGGCTTGCCGCAGGAGAACCGCCAACGATGAAGGGCTATCCTCCCTCTGTTTTTAAACTGATGCCTAAGCTTTTAGAGAGAGTAGGAGTAACTAAATCCGGTGGTTCAATAACAGGAATTTATACTGTTTTAGTTGAAGGTGATGACCTAACAGACCCTGTAGCAGACTCTGCCCGTTCGATTTTAGATGGACACATTGTTCTTTCAAGGGAACTTGCTAACAGAAATCACTACCCCGCCATTGACCCTTTAAAAAGTGTGAGCCGTCTCATGAAAGATATAGTTGAACCAGAGCATCTTAAATATGCAGGAAGACTACTTGATATACTGGCTGTTTACTCAAAATACGAGGATATCATAAACATAGGTGCTTACAAGGAAGGAACAAATCGGCAGGTAGACTTTGCCATAAAGATGATGGATAGAATTAACAGCTTTCTTAGGCAGTCAATAGGAGAGAAGTCTACCTTTCAGGAAAGTATAAAAGCCTTATACGAACTTTTTGGTGAGAAATGAACACAACAACGCTAAGTATGATACTTAAAATAAGAGAGTGGCAGGAAGAGACAGAAAAGCAGAAATTTGCAAGCCTTCTGTCAGAACGAAGAAGAATGGAGATGTATTTGCGGGAGATTGAGGAGAGATTTCAAATACTTTCTCAAGAGAAAATCTCTGCTTCTGACTTAGTAGCAGAAAATATTAATGTCCTTTACTCAGAAATCGAGTATTTAACAGACAGACGTATAAAGATTAGAGAGAGTTTAAAGGCATTAGACGAAGAGATTGAAAAACAAAGAGAGACCTATGAGGAAGCTTTCAAGGAGAGAAGAAAGGTAGAGGAACTATACTACAGGGCAATCAGCGAAAAGAAAGCAGAAGTAGAGAAAAATGAGGAAAAAGCAACATACGATATTTTGATGAGTAGATACAGGAGTTAGCCATGCTTAAAAGGGCAATAGTGCTTTCCATATTTATTTTTATCATAGGTATAGCGGCAGGAACTATCATAGGACAGCAGTCTACTCCGGAGAAATCAACGAGTATTGAGGAAGACAGGATGAAAATTCTTCAACAGGACCTCACAAAAAAAACAGAGGAACTAAAAAAACTAAAAGAAGAAATTGAAGCAAAAATAAAACAACAGGAAGAACTAAAGGCTCAACTTGAGAAAGCTCAAAGCGAAAACTATCAAAGGCTTGCAAAGATATACGAACAGATGCCACCAGAAGAGGCAGCTACTCGCCTTGAAAAGCTTGATGATGACACTGCAACAACTCTACTTCTTGCAATAAAGCCCCGTCAGGCCGCAAAGATTCTTGCCAATGTAAATCCTGAAAAGGCAGCGGTGCTTTCAAAGAGACTTGTCTCAATAAAGGAAAAAACCTCTAAGTAGGAAAAATTTTCCTCCCAATTTTCTCTCTTTTTAATGTCTGATTTTTTACAAACTCCTTATAAAACAAAGAGTTTATAACTCCAATAAAAATGGCATATAACTTGAATTACTATATGGCATGATAATGAATGTAAACATAAATTTGAATGCAGTAGAGCTAACAAAAATGCAAGCTCAGGCAGGAGAGGGGGAAAAATTTTTCGACATAGTTTTAAATGAACTTTTCAACTTGCTTACCGAAAATAAGGAATTAGCCTCAGATAGTAGTTTAATGATTATGCCTTATGGAATTTTCTCATTTATGCCTCTTTTGGCAGAACAGCAAAATTTAACCTCATTAATAGCAGGAAATATCGATAGCAAAGAAAATCTTAAGTCTGTTCTTTTAGAGCTTATTCAGTCTGGAGCTTCAGCTACAGATGTTGAAAGCCTTCTTCAAAAGTT
>DDKK01000037.1:0-155 GCA_002339325.1 Nitrospiraceae bacterium UBA2600
TCAAAGTCTCTTAAACTTTTATTGTTCTGCTTTTAATGCCTTTAAGCCCATGACCGGGATCGAACCGGTGGCCTCGTCCTTACCAAGGACGTGCTCTGCCGACTGAGCTACATGGGCATAAAAAAGCGGGAAACGGGATTTGAACCCGCGACCCT
>DDKK01000037.1:491-27253 GCA_002339325.1 Nitrospiraceae bacterium UBA2600
TCAGCTTGGAAGGCTGACGCTCTACCGCTGAGCTATTCCCGCAAATTATACTATAATAGTTAAAATCGCTAACAATCTTCAAATCTTTTTAAATGGAGGGGGAAGGATTCGAACCTTCGAAGGCTGACGCCAACAGGTTTACAGCCTGTCCCCTTTGGCCACTCGGGTACCCCTCCATATCAAAGCTCAAGCCACCAAAGGGATTCGAACCCCCGACCCGCTGATTACAAATCAGCTGCTCTACCCGCTGAGCTATGGTGGCGTTCATAACTTAATAATATAAGAACTTTTCAAAAATATTGTCAACTTCTCAAAAAAGAAGTATAATATACCTAATTTTAACAAAATTTTCAAACGGAGGTAAATAGATGAAGACGAAAGTTAAAGAGATAATGAACACCAAGCTGGAGACAATAAAGCCTGATGCCACAGTTTATGATGCCATTGAAAAACTTGTAGACAAAAGAATGAGGTCTATAATTGTTCTTCCAAAAGATGAAAAGGATGTTTACGGAGTTATAACAGTTAGAGACATAGTTTTTAAAGTAATTGCTAAAAACTTAGACCCTAATAAAATAAAAATAGAAGAAATCGCATCTAAGCCAGTCATAAGCATAGATAAGGAGACAGAATTAGAGCATCTGATAAAGCTAATGGATAAATTTAATATTGCAAGGGTTTTTGTCCATGAAGGAAGGGATATCGTGGGAGTTGTATCTCTCCTTGATGTCCTTTCAGCTACCTTAATAGAAAGAGCAAGGAGATATTAGGCATGCTTGGTAAACTCATATCTGGTGGAAAATTAGAAAAGAAGGTTATTGAAGATATAAAAACTCATATAAAAATCCTATGCTCAGCAGCAGAATGCTTTAGAAACTCTATTTCAACTGACAACAAAGAGGCTACATTTTGCGTAGCAGACCTTGAGAGAGAGGCTGATTCTATAAGAAGAGAAATAATCTCAACAATTCATCAGGGAGCATTTCTGCCTTTCATAAGACCAAATATATGTAGATTTATAGAAATGGTTGACGAAGCCTTTGACAGCCTGGAAGATGCTGCCTTTGAATTCAGATATGTAAGAAGTGACCTTTACAAACTAATCAAGCCCGAGTGTGAAAAAATAGGGAAGATTAACTCATCTATGTGCGAACTATTATTAATTGCCTTTGATACGCTAATTGAAAAAGGTGACCTTAAAGAGAAAAATCTTGCCATAAGAATATATGAAAAACAGGTTGACGACATTAAGTTCGACATTACAGAGAAGCTTAGAACTGTTGAATTAAACAATTTCTGGGACGGGAAAATCATTTCTGACTTTGTTTCCTATGTTACCAAAATAAGTGATTTAATAGAGGACGCAAGCGATTATCTATACATAATTGAAGTAAGCCTTAGGTAATACCGAGTTTTTCATTAGTTTACAAAGGGAGAGAAATGATAGAGGTTGCCGTTGTTGCCAGTTTTCTTATTGCCTTTGGAATAGGTTCTAACGATGCCTCAAATGCCCTCGGCATATGCATTGGCGCAGGAATTGTTAAATTAAAAAGGGCGATACTGCTTTTCGGAATACTTGTTTTTCTTGGTATTATTATTCAAGGTCAAAAGGTTATGAAGACAGTCGGTAAAAATATTGCCGATGTCAATTTAACCATAGTGATTGTGGCACTTACAATATCTGCCGTATTGATAATAATCTCTAACTGGCGAAGACTTCCCCTTTCTACTCATCAGGTCATAATAGGAAGCATAGTCGGTGCTGCTGTTGCTTCTGACAATGCAGTAAATTTGCAGTCTATCATAAAAATATTAATTTCTTGGATAATCTCTCCTTTCATTGCCCTGACTTTTTCTTTTTCTATTTATAAAATCCTTGAAAAGACCATATCTAAATTTCCATTCTTTCAGATTGAAAAACTCTTAAGAATCTTTCTCTTGCTAAGCGGAGCTCTCATATCTTACAATACCGGTGCAAATGAGCTTGCTACAGTCTTAGGTCCGCTGATGCATTTAAAGTTGGAGATTGATAAATTCATCATATTTTCACTGGCCTCTCTAATGGTATTCTCCGGAGCAATTCTTCTCAGTCACAGAGTAATTGAAACAGTTGGCAAGGGCATCACTACCTTAGACCCTTACTCGGGATTTGCCGCCCAGTTTGGTGCTGGTGCCTGTGTTTTATTTTTTACTTTTCTTGGAATGCCCATCTCTACAACTTACTGCATTATTGGAGGAATAAGTGGTGTAGGGCTTACAAAGGGGATTAAAACTGTAAAATTCAGTCTTCTCAGAAAAATTGCAATGAATTTCGTGCTAACTCCATCCTTAGCCTTTATTTTAGGATATCTGATACTTAAACTCACTCTTCTTTATTCGATGTGACGACTACAAAAGCTATGGCGTATTTCTTTTCGTGAGATATGCTTAGAAAAAACTTCTTGTCTAAGCCTGCTACTTTCACTTCAGGAGCTCCTTTTTCATTGTTTAAAACTTCGATAGCCTTTATATTCAATCCATCGGCACCTTTAAGGGCTTTTATCACTGCCTCTTTAGCGGCAAAACGAGCAGCTAAATGAGGAAAGGGATTGGAACGGGAAAGGCTGTATTGAATTTCAAACTCTGTAAATACTCGGTTCAAAAATTTTTCACCGAATTTTTCATAGAGCCTTTTAATTCTCTCCACTTCAACTATGTCTACTCCAACTCCCTCTATCATATAGTTCGGTCACCTACGAAATGACCCAGCTTTTAGGAATAAATATTTTTTCAAAAGTATGTATGGCATACCTGTCTGACATGCCCGCTATGAAATCGCATATCTTTCTGTGAATTTCCTTCTCCGACAATTCTTCTGCATTTAAAAGGTGAGGATTTTCAAGATAATAGTTATAAAGACTTTCAAGAACTCTCTTTGCCTTATTAAACTCTCTTATGACGAGTTCGTTGTAATAGACTCTCTCAAAAAGAAAATCCCTGAATGAATAAATACATTCTTCAATTTCCCTCGAAATTGAAATCTGTTCATAGTCGTTATTAATCGTCGTGAATATAACATCTCTTACCATTGTATCAATCCTCTTTGAGTGTCTATCACCAAAAACTCTAAAGAACTCAGTAGGAATATCACTAAATTTAAGAATTCCAGACCGAATAGCATCGTCAAGGTCATGGTTTAAGTAGGCTATTATATCTGCTATTCTGACAATCTGACCTTCAAGGGTTGAGGGTGCATCGCTCAGTATCTTTCCTCTTCCCTTTGAATGTTTTACTATTCCATCTCTTACTTCGAAGGTAAGATTTAATCCCTGCCCGTCCTTCTCGAGTATGTCCACAACTCGCAAACTCTGTTGATAGTGTTCAAACCCACCAGGATGAAGTTCCCTCAGAATTGCCTCTCCCGCATGACCAAAAGGCGTATGGCCGAGGTCATGACCGAGGGCAATTGCCTCTGTAAGGTCTTCATTTAGCCTCAAAGCCCTGGCAATGGTTCGAGCAATCTGGGCAACCTCAAGAACATGTGTTAGACGCGTTCTGTAATGGTCTCCCTGAGGAGAGAAAAAAACCTGCGTTTTATGTTTAAGTCTTCTGAAAGCTTTACTGTGAATTATCCTGTCCCTGTCACGTTGAAAGGGTGTTCGTATGTCATCCTCCGCTTCTTCCCTGAGCCTCCCTTTTGTTTCAGCGCTCAATTTTGCCTTTGGATGCAGAAAGACTTTTTCAATCTGTTGATACTGTTCTCTTAGGTTCATAAAACTTGCTTTACGGCTTTGGCAAGCAATGGAATTTCTTTTTCCTGTACTGTCCTTGCATCAAAAAGCACAAAATCATCCTTTATTCTCGCAATAACCGGAGGTTCAACTTTTCTTAGTTTTGTAGCAAAATCCTGTGGAGCAATCTTTGTTTTAATTGCAACGACATAGGTCTTTACACCGTGCTCTGGAAGAGAGCCTCCTCCGGGCATTGAAAAGTCTTCTTTTATTAAAGAAACAACGCCTTCTTTTTTAAGGGCTGCCCTTATTTTTAAAGCTCTTTTTCGAATAGAAGAAAGTTCCTCTGTTATCATTCTCAAGGTAGGTATCTTTTGGAGAGCATTTTTTTGATCCAAATAAAGCCTGAGTGTTGCCTCTACAGCAGCAAGGGTCATCTTGTCTACCCTGAGGGCTCGCATAAGAGGATTTTTTGATATGCGCTCTATTAATTCTTCTTTGCCCAAAATAAATCCTGCCTGAGCTGCACCAAGAAGTTTATCACCGCTAAAAGTCACTATATCTGCTCCCTCAGACAAAACTTCCTCGACAGTGGGTTCTTCATAAAAACCGTATTTTTTTAAGTCAATAAGGCATCCGCTTCCTAAGTCTACCATTACGGGAATACCCTTTTCCTTGGCAATAATTGACAACTCCTTAACTGACACTTCTTCGGTAAAACCAATAATCCTGAAATTAGACCTGTGCACCTTCAGTAAAAGAGCCGTATTGTCGTTAATGGCATTTTTATAATCACTTAGTTTAGTCTTGTTTGTTGTGCCAACCTCCTTCAAAACAGCGCCTGATTGCGCCATTACATCAGGAATTCTAAAAGAACCTCCTATCTCTACAAGCTCACCTCTGGATACAACAACTTCTTTGCCTTTAGCAAGAGTATTAAGGCAGATAAATACTGCAGCTGCATTGTTATTTACTACTACCGCCGATTCTACATTTATAACTTTTCTTATAGCCTCAATGATATGGGTGTATCTCTTACCTCTCTGTCCTTTCTCAAGGTCGTATTCAAGGTTAGAATAGGAAGTCGCAACTTCAATAACTTGCCTTATTGCCTCCTCTGGCAATATAGCTCTTCCCAGATTTGTGTGAATTACAACACCGGTGGCATTAATAACAGGTCTCAGAGAGTATTTCCCTTTTATTGCTACTGATAATTTTACCTTTTCGACTATCTCCAGTTCATTAATATCTTTACTGTTTCCATTTAAAAGCTCTTTCCTGAGTTGATTTAGCACCTCTCTTATCGATTCTTTGACAATTGAATGAGGATAATCCTTAAAAAGAGGAGAAAGCTGGGGATTTTTCAAAATTCTGTCGACCGATGGAATTTTTCGTAAGGCGCTGTCACTTTCTGTTTTCAAGTTTACCTCTCAATCTCTTCATAGAATATTTGCATTGCCCTGTCTATTGCTTCTCCATCAGGACATCCACCTTGAGCCATATCTGCTCTACCACCTCCCTTGCCTCCAATCTTTTGAGTTATGTTTCTGAGAATCTTGCCAGCGTCATATCTGTCAACAGCGTCTTTAGTAACAGAGATTATAAGTGTGCCCTGTCCGTTGGTTTTTGAGGCAAGAAGAATAACAGCAGGAGAGAGTTTTTCTTTTATTCTGTCTGAAAGGCTTCTAAGACTCTTTGCATCAACCCCTTCAAACTTAACTGCAAGAGCATTGACTCCCTTTAGCTGCTTTGCTTGTTTAATAATTTCATCTATGTTTTGAGTAAGAAGTTTTGTTTTGAGAGTTTCTATTTCTTGCTGTTTTTCTTTAAGCTCTACAATTAGCCTTTCAACTGCCTTAACAGGTTCTGCTGATTTAAGCAATGCCGAGATTGACTTTAAAGCTTCTCTATTGAAATTAGAGAAACTCAGCGCTGAAAGTCCTGTCACTGCCTCAATTCTTCTTATTCCAGAAGCCACAGAGCCCTCAGAAATGATATAAAAACTTCCTATTTCACCAGTACTGCTACAATGTGTTCCACCGCAGAGCTCTTTGCTAAAGCCAAGTATTTTTACAACCCTAACAGTCTCCTCATATTTATCTTCAAAAAGAGCAATTACACCTTCCTGTAAAGCCTCATCAAGATATTTAGTTTCAACCTTTACAGGCAGGTTTTCAAGTATCTTTTCATTAACGATTTGCTCTATCTCTTTGAGTTCTTCATCTCTTAAGCCCTCGAAATGCGTAAAATCAAAGCGAAGCCTATCTGGTTCTACAAGGCTTCCTGCCTGCTTTACATGTTCTCCTAAAACAGCTCTCAGCGCACTGTGCAGAAGATGAGTAGCAGTGTGATTTCGCATAATAGACTTTCTTCTTTCTACATCAATCTTTGTAAAAACTCTATCTCCCTCTCTTATAACTCCCTCGGCAACTTCTATTCTATGGCTGTGGAGCCCACCTATTTTTTTTGTGTCGTTAACATTTATCTTAGCTTGAGGAGAAATGATAACTCCCTTGTCACCTACCTGTCCGCCTGATTCGGCATAGAAAGGAGTTTCCATTAGGATTATCTCACCTTCTTGTCCCTTTGAAAGCTCTTTGACCCTGTTGCCATCTTTTAAAAGTGCAACTACAGATGTATTCGTCTCAAACTCGGTGTATCCAATAAATTTTAATCTATCGGCCTGCTGAATTAGTTCCCTATAGCCCTCGCTTACAGCAACCTCTTCAATCTT
Organism: Nitrospiraceae bacterium UBA2600; assembly: GCA_002339325.1. Taxonomy (GTDB): domain Bacteria; phylum Nitrospirota; class Thermodesulfovibrionia; order Thermodesulfovibrionales; family Thermodesulfovibrionaceae; genus Thermodesulfovibrio. The sequence goes on from DDKK01000037.1 coordinate 6,936, forward strand.
CTGTGCTGCCCTTGCTCTTTCCCTCTGACTGTTTAGGGCATTCTGAAAACCTAACTCGTCTATTTCGAACTCCGAATCTTGAACCATTTCTTTTATCAGGTCATAGGGTAAACCATAGGTATCGTATAACTTAAAAATTTCTTCACCGGGTATGACTTTCGAACCTGAAGCTCTTAGTTTTCCTATTATTTCGTCAAATACCTGCTGAGCCCTGTCGAGACTCTTTAGGAATCTCTCTTCTTCTATCTTTATAACCTTCTCAATTCTGTCTTTTTCATTCATTATTTCAGGATAAAAACTGCCAAGACAACTAACAACGGGGTCTGTAAATCTGTAAAAGACTGTTTTGTCGTAACCTAAAAGTTTTATATGCCTTCCAGCTCTTCTTATTATTCTTCTTAAGACATATCCCCTTCCCTCATTGGAAGGTATTAATCCCTCTGCAATTAAAAATGTTGCTGCTCTTATGTGGTCTGCAATAACTTTTATTGAAATATCGGTTTTTCTTTCTTTGCCATAAGATACATTAAGACAAGAGCATATCTCTGAGATGATAGGTTCAAAAAGGTCTGTGTCAAAATTTGTATTTTTACCCTGCAAAACCGCTGTTATTCTTTCTAATCCCATTCCCGTATCAATGCTCGGCTTCGGAAGTGGTGTTAGTTTGCCCGTTATATCTCTGTTGTACTGCATAAATACAAGATTCCACAGTTCTAAATATCTATCGCAATCGCATCCTACTGAACAATCGGCTCTGCCACAACCAAAATCTTCACCTTGGTCTATTATTATCTCTGAACAGGGTCCGCAAGGGCCTGTATCACCCATCTGCCAGAAATTGTCCTTTTCACCGAGTCGAATAATTCTGTCTTTCGGAACTCCTATCTCCTTTTCCCATATCTGAGCAGCCTCATCGTCTTCTCTGTAAATTGAAACCCATAGTTTTTCTTTTGGAAGCTTAAATTTTTCTGTAAGGAGTTCCCAGGCAAATAAAATCGCCTCTTTCTTAAAGTAATCTCCAAAAGAAAAGTTTCCAAGCATCTCAAAAAAAGTATGATGCCTTGCAGTGAAGCCAACATTTTCAAGGTCGCTGTGTTTTCCACCAGCCCGCATACACTTCTGACAGGTCGTTGCTCTGCTGTAAGGCCTTTGTTCTTCGCCGAGGAATACTCTTTTAAATTGAACCATGCCAGCATTTGTAAACAATAAGCTTGGGTCGTCTTTTGGAATAAGAGGAGAGCTTTTAACTAATTCATGGCCTTTTGATATAAAGTAATCAAGAAAGAGCTGTCTTATTTCAGAGCTCTGCATAAATTAGTCCTCACCAACTATTCGCTGCTCATTGCTGATTATATAAGTAAGCTTTCCATCTATAAATATAAGCCTCGACTTTAGAAGTCCGAGAGAGGATGAATATATCCACTCTTCTCTCTGCTTACCCTTTTCAGGTGTCAGTATTCTTGTTGAGGAAGGCGGACCCCAAGCATATCTTACCTGTTCCTTTGTCATTCCCAGAGCAATTTCACCTTTTGCAATTCTCTCCTGAATATCGGGCGGATAATTTTTAATCTCCTCGTAAGTATACCTTACCCCCTGAGAAGCACAACCAAAAAGGAAAATCACAGTTAATAGAGAGAGTAAAATCCTCATGATGCGTTCCTCCTATAATTTTATTGCTAAAAAATTCAAGTCTTCAGTCAAAATTTTTATTGACACATTCATTTACTGTTTCCCATGAAAAACCTCTTCGCAGTAGAAAACCTGCAATTTTTGCCTTCTTTTTATCTCCTGGCAAATCCCTAAGGAGATGCCTTTTTCGCTGAATAAGCTTTCTGGCTATTAATATTTCATTGATAGGTGGTAGGCTTTCTAATTTGTCTTTTTCAATTCCTCTTTTCATTAAGTAGTGCTTAATGCCCATTTTCCCAAGAAATCTGTCTTCAGCAATTCTGTCTGCTTTCTCAATAAACTTTGAGTCATCTAAGAGGCCTTTTTGCTTGAGATATTCTAATGCTCCATTTATCTCTCTTTCAATATAACCCTTTGATTTGAGTTTCTCCCTTAACTCAGCCTCGGTTCTGTCTTTAAGGCTTAAAAGCTTAAGTGCTGTTTTTAGAATCTCATTCTCCCTTTTTTTCACTTCCATTTCCTTTTAAAACCTTCAAACTGTAAGCTTCGTATACCTTCGACTGAATTTCATTAAGAATTTCAGGATGGGTTTTTAAGTATTCTTTTGCATTTTCCCGCCCCTGAGCAAATCTTGCGGATTTATAACTATACCATGCCCCGGATTTTTCAATAATTCCCTTATCAACGGCAAGGTCTAATATTTCACCGGTCTTTGAAATTCCCTCATTGAAATATATATCAAACTCTGCCTGTTTAAAGGGTGGTGCAACTTTATTCTTTACTATCTTTACCCTTACTCTGCCTCCAATAGGCTCTTGTCCTTCCTTTAAAGTGTCTATCTTTCTTATATCAAGCCTCATGGAAGCATAAAACTTAAGAGCTGTTCCGCCTGGAGTTGTCTCTGGATTTCCGAACATCACACCTATCTTCTGTCTTATCTGATTTATGAAAATCACTACTGTCTGAGACTTTGATATAGCTGCTGTGAGTTTCCGCAAAGCCTGACTCATAAGTCTTGCCTGTAGACCTGGCAAAGAGTCTCCCATCTCTCCTTCTATCTCTGCCTTCGGGACAAGGGCAGCAACAGAGTCAATTACTATTATATCAACAGCACCACTACGGACAAGGGTTTCTGTTACCTCAAGAGCCTGCTCTCCTGTATCTGGCTGGCTTATAAGAAGGTCTTCTATGGTTACACCAAGTTTGGAAGCATAGTTTACATCTAAAGCATGCTCTGCATCTATAAAAGCCGCAACTCCGCCCTGCTTCTGTGCCTCTGCTATTGCATGTAGAGCAAGGGTTGTTTTTCCAGATGACTCGGGACCGAAAATCTCTATAACTCTTCCTCTTGGATATCCACCAACGCCTGTGGCCACATCAAGAGATATAGAACCTGTTGGAATCACTCCAATTCCCTCTGCCTGTGCTCCTGTGCCAAGACGCATTATGGCACCTTTACCAAAATTTTTCTCAATCTGTGATATGGCTACTTCCAATGCCTTTAACTTATCTTTGTTCATAATTCACCTCTTAGAAAAACTCAAAAATGCCAGGCATTTTGTTTTATTATACCATTTCGGTCAATATCTGAATAATTCTAATGCCTTGGTCTTTCCTTTAATTCCTCTTTCTTCAGCCCAGACACTTCCTGTCCATTTGTTATCTCTTCAATGTGACTACAGAGACCGTGCAACATCTTCAATTCCCAGAAAGTAAGACCCGTTCTGCCAAAAAGATGTCTTAGGTTATTCATAATTCTCTCTTCAATATCAGGATTATCAGGTATGTATTTAATATTTTTCAAAACTTCATGGAGTCTTTCATAAAGTTTTTCAAGCTCCTGCTGCTGCACGTAAAACTGCCTCTCCATGTGATAATCCTCTATTTCCTCGCATCTCATTAACTCATAGGCAACTATCAATACGGCTTGGCTTAAATTCAGCGAAGGCTGAAGCTCTGAGGTGGGAATAGTCATAAGAAAACCACATTTCTCTATTTCATCATTAAAAAGTCCTTTGTCTTCTCTTCCAAAAAGAATGGAAACGCTGTTGTTCTGTGCTACTTCGTAAATTCTCTTAACTCCCTCTCTCACGTCAACTATAGCACCTCTCTTTGAGCCCCTTCTTCTCGTAGTTCCCACTACTAAAGCCTTATCCTCTATGGCAGATGAGAGATTTTTATGAATTTGAGCACGTTCAATGACATCCTTACTTCTCCATGCCATCCAGTAGGCTTCATCGGTGAGTGATGCAGGATTTACGAGAACAAGATTGGTAAATCCCATGTTTTTTATAGCCCTGGCTGTTGCTCCGATATTGCCCGGTTCTTTTGGTTCTACGAGAACAAAAGAAATGTTATTTTTCCAGTTCATTTAGAATGGTTCGTTTTCCTGCGCCGATGATTCCTCTAATTCAATCAAAGTCTTCTGCAGTTCCTCTTCGGCAGACTTAAGCTTGCCTTTACAAAAACGGATTAACTCGGTAGCTCTCTTAACCTTCTCAACAAGTATGTCTACATCAATCTCTTGAGACTCTATGTATCTTAGGATTTCTTCCAATTCTTTTATGGCATTAGAATAGTTTAGCTCCGTCATTTTCTTCCTCCTTATTGATGACTTTTCCTGTTATTTTACCTCTGTAAAGCTTTATCTGAATGTTCTGTCCCGTTCTTACCTCTTTCACATCTTTCAATACCTTACCGTTAAAATAGGCTATGCTATAACCTCTTTTTAAAATATTTTCAGGACTTAAAAGATAAACCTTCTCACTTAATCTCTCGAGATGAATTTTTTCAAGCTTGATTAAACTTTCTGTTTTGTTTCTCAGTTTATCTGTAATAGACTTTATTTGAAACTTTGTCCTCGTAAAGTAATCTACTCCTCTTATCTTCAGGCGATTATTTATGTTGTGAAGTGAAGTCTCCGCTCCTCTTACTCGCATGTTAGTCTTCCTGTGCAACTCCTGCTTTAAAGAGAAGATATTCTCCCTTTCAGAATTTACTGTTCTTAAAACACCCGTATGAAGACTTTTCATTATTAGATTAATCTTACTTATTGACCTCTCAAGAGTATTCTGAGCAATTGAAATCAACCTATCTTTATCGGCTGTTACCCTCGCAGATTCAAATTTTAAGACAGCATCAATCTTGTTGAGGAGAGCTTTCCTGATATTTTCAATTCTTGAGTAGTAATCAAAAGCTCTGTCTATTATGAATTTTGCCAATTCAGAAGGTGTTTTGAAGCTTATCGAGGCAACGTAATCGGCAACAGTCTCATCTCTTGTGTGTCCAATTCCTGTAAGAACAGGAATAGGCATTAGAGCAATCTTTTTTGCAAGCTCGTAATCATTAAAGCAATGTAGGTCTACTACAGAGCCTCCACCTCTTATTAGAACAACGGCATCAAATTTTTCATGCTCCCTCGCACACCTCTTAAGTGCCTTTATCATGGAGCTTGCCGCCTCCTCTCCCTGAACATAGGCATCAAAAAGAAAGGTGTGAAATATAAAACCATAAGCGTTTCCCTTTAATATCTTTAAGAAATCCTCGTAACCTGCTGCAGTTTTGCTTGAAACAATAGCAATCCTCTGAATTACAACAGGGATTTCAAGAAGTTTATTTTTATCAATAAGTCCCTCACGGGTAAGTCTGTCTAAGATTTCTTTCTTTTTTAAAGCCATCTCGCCAAGAGTAAAAGAAGGGTCTATCTGTAAGATTTTTAAATTAAAACCATGCTTTTCATGAAAATTAGCTCTGCCGAGAAACAAAATCTTCATTCCCGGTTGAAGGTGAGTGCCTGTTTTAAGAAAAAATGCCTGAACTGTTTCTGAATTACCTTTCCATATAACCGCCTTGCATTGAGCAATGACCTCGCCGTCCTTTTTTTCAACAAGTTCTAACCAGTAATGCCCTGTTTTGTCTACATTAACTTTAGCTATTTCTGCTACAATCCACTGATAATCAGAGTTTTCCTGAATTAAATCTCTAATCTCCGTTAAATAGTCTGAAAGGCTTTGATATGTTACCTCAACATTAAACATTCAGAGAAGCCTCTTTGATTAGATTTTTCATCTCTCTTACGGCTCTTTCCATTCCCACCAATACAGCCCTTGAGATAATACTATGTCCTATATAAAGACCCCTTATTCCCTTTATTGAGGCAATTGGTTTAACGTTATAGTAGTTTAAACCGTGTCCTGCATTTGTCTTAAGACCAATGGAGTTAGAAAATGCTACGGCATCTTTGATTCTCTCGAGTTCTCTTAGCTGGGTTACACCTTTTGTATCTGAATAGAAACCAGTATGAATCTCGACCATATCGGCTCCTACTTCCCTTGCACACTCTATATCAAGCCGGGATGGATTTATAAACAAACTTACAGGGATACCGGCTTCTTTAATTCTTTTTATTGTTCCCTTAAGATATTCTTTCATCTCAATTACATTCAGTCCTCCCTCTGTAGTGAGTTCTTGCCTTTTCTCTGGTACTATTGTTACCATGTCTGGCTTGACTGAAAGTGCTATATTTATCATCTCTTCGGTCATAGCCATTTCTAAATTTAGCTCACAGTTAACGGTTTCTCTTAAAAGTCTCAAATCTCTATCCTGAATATGTCTTCTGTCTTCTCTCAAATGCACTGTTATGCCATCGGCACCACCTATTATTGCAAGGCTTGCTGCCCAGACAGGGTCTGGTTCAAAAGTTCTTCTTGCCTGCCTTACTGTTGCCACATGGTCAACATTTACTCCTAAAAGCACCATGAGAAACCTCCAAAAGATTGATTGCTTTGATTATAGCACGTTTTAACAATTAAACTACCTCTAAAATTTTAACAGGAGTTTCTGAATTTTTTTAATGCTGCTTTTAAATTGCCTTTTTTAGCTTTGATTTTTTAAACTAATTCATGAATTTAAATGAGAGAGAATTCCTTGAGTTATCAAAAAAATATAATGTAATTCCACTCTATAAAGAAATTATCGCTGACCTTGACACACCGGTAGGAGCATTTCTAAAGCTAAATCGTAGGCCTTCATTTCTTCTTGAGAGCGTTCAGGGAGGGGAGAAATGGGGAAGATACTCAATTATAGGCATAGAGCCAGCTGTTTTGATTAAGGCAAATGGCAATAAAATAAACATTCACAAAGGAGAAACTAAAGAATCATATGAAAATGCAGAGCCTTTCACTTTTTTAAAAGAATTCTTCAGTCAGTATATACCATACATAAATCCAGAGCTTCCGAGATTTTTCGGTGGAATGGTAGGCTATATATCCTATGACACGGTCAAACTTTTCGAAAAAGTGCCAGAGCTTTCAAAGCCATCAATAGACATGGCCGATATATTTCTAATGGTGCCAGAGACTCTTTTGATTTTTGACAATCTCAAACAGTCAATTAAAATAGTCTACAATGCTTTCATAGAAGGAAATGTTTCTTTTATCTATAGCAAGGCAATTGATAAAATCAACCAGTTAATATCTGACTTAAAAAGGCATAGCGATGAGAGATTTAGAACGTATTTAAATGTTCCTAAAAGAGAGAGTAAATCCCTCAATACGTTTCATTCGAATTTTAGCAAAGATGAGTTTATATCTGCTGTAAAAAAGGCAAAAGATTATGTTTTAAGTGGAGATGTTGTCCAAGTGGTCATTTCTCAAAGATTTGAAACAGAAACGAAAGCTCATCCTTTTGACATTTACAGAATTCTGAGAATTATAAATCCTTCGCCTTATATGTTCTACATCGATACAGGTAGTGACCACCTTGTCGGTTCATCTCCAGAAATTCTTGTTAGACTCGAGGATGAAAGAGTTATTGTAAGGCCAATTGCAGGAACTCGTCCAAGAGGAAAAAATGAAGAGGAAGACAGTGCCTTTGAACGAGAATTATTAAGCGATGAGAAAGAGATTGCCGAGCACATTATGCTTGTTGACCTCGGCAGAAACGATGTAGGAAGAGTTGCTGAATTAGGCAGTGTGAATGTTACCGAGCTAATGACCATAGAGAGATACAGCCATGTAATGCATATTGTAAGCAATGTAGAGGGAAAGCTTAAAAAGGGACTTGATATGTTCGATGTCTTTATGTCCTGTTTTCCTGCTGGCACAGTAACGGGAGCACCAAAAGTGAGAGCTATGCAGATAATTGAAGAACTTGAGCCAACCAGAAGAGGTCCCTATGCTGGAGCTATTGGCTATTTTGGCTTTGGCGGCAATATGGATATGTGTATTGGTATAAGAATGCTTACAATAAAGGATAATCGTGTGTATGTCCAAGCAGGAGCAGGAGTGGTAGCTGACTCTGTCCCCGAAAAAGAGTATGAAGAAACAGTAAACAAAGCAAAGGCTATGCTCAAGACAATTGATTACTTAAACTATGGAGGGCAGCCACTTTGATACTAATAATTGACAACTACGATTCCTTTACATACAATCTATATCAATACGTCGGAGAGATGGCCAAGTCTGTTAAGGTTTACCGAAACGACAGGATTACAATAGAGGACATTGAAAAACTAAAACCACAAAAAATCATTATTTCGCCAGGTCCTTGCACTCCCTCTGAAGCAGGTATTTCTATTGAAGTTATAAAACATTTTGCAGGTAAAATACCAATTCTCGGAGTATGCCTTGGTCATCAGGCAATTGGAGCGGCCTTTGGCGGAAGAGTAATTCGCTGTCATGAAATAATGCATGGAAAAACATCACTCATATATCACGATGAAAAAACTATTTTCAAAGGAATTCCAAATCCTTTTGAAGCAACAAGATACCACTCTCTAATAGTTGAAAGGGAAACACTTCCCCATTGCCTCACTGTCTCTGCGTGGACATCAAATGATATAATTATGGGATTAAGGCACAAAGATTATCCTGTTGAGGGAGTGCAGTTTCATCCTGAAAGCATACTAACAAAGGCTGGTAAAGATTTAATAAGAAACTTTATAAGACTATGATAGAAGAGGCCATATACAGACTTAGCAAAAGAGAAAATCTTTCGGAAGAACTGCTGCGGGGAAGCTTCATTGAGATAATTGAAGAAAAAGCCTCGCCTGTTCAGATTTCTGCCTTTTTAATGGGTCTTTCAACAAAAGGAGAAACAGAAGAGGAGATTCTCTCCACAGTCAAGCTTTTCAGAGAGTATGCCATAAAAATAAAATCTCCCGAAGGTACCATAGACATTGTAGGAACTGGCGGAGACCGTTCAGGCACATTCAACGTATCAACTGCTACGAGTTTTGTTGTAGCCGGTGCCGGTGTTCCTGTAGCAAAGCACGGAAATCGCTCTGCCTCAAGTCAGTGTGGAAGTATAGATGTACTTGAGGAATTGGGAGTAAAGGTTGACATGCCAATCCATGTGGCTGAAAGATGTCTCTTTGAATGTGGCATAACAGTGCTTTTCGCACCTTTATATCATCCAGCCATGAAAAGAGTTGTTCCTGTAAGAAAGGAGCTCAAAATTAGAACTATTTTTAACATTCTCGGGCCTATGCTTAATCCAGCTGGGGTGAAACGTCTTCTGTTAGGAGTCTTTTCTAAAAATTACATGGAAATAATAGCAAAAGTTCTTATGAAGCTTGGAGCGGAAAACTTAATGGTCGTCCACAGTGAAGATGGCCTCGATGAAATATCTTTAACTGGTAAAACCTACGTAGTAAGAGTTAGAGATGGCAGAATAGAGAATGACACCATATCTCCAGAAGATGCAGGGCTTAAGAGAGTTTGTCTTACCGAACTGAAAGGTGGAGACAAGAGACAAAACGCTGAAATAATAGTCAATATTCTAAAGGGTAAAGAAGGACCTGCAAGAGAAATGGTTTTACTAAATGCTGCGGCAGCTTTACAGATAGCTGGAAAAGCTGAAAACCTACAAAAAGGAATTGAAATAGCAAGAGAGACAGTAGACAGCGGAAAAGCTTATAATAAATTACAGGAACTTAAAATCCTGTCAAATTCAAACTAAAAGATGGCAGAGTTAGGAAAAATACAGAGATTGAGCATTGATGAATTTAAAGGGAAAAGGAGACTCTTCTGCATCCCCAATCTTTTTATCCCTGAAGAAGATGACGAAACATTAAAGGGACTTGTTGAAAAATACTGGTTAGAGGCTCTCCATCAGGTAGAGAAACTTGAACGACTTGGTTTTGTAACTAAAATTTTCATTGAAACAATATTTATTGACGGTCAAGATGCCGTAGACGTAGTAAGGGAGACAAATCCATATCTTTACCCTCTCATTGAGAAAAAGATAAATGAAGGTGCTGTTGTGAAAGGGATTGAAGATCCTGAGACTTTTGGTGAGTTTATTGACTGGGGCAACTGTTTAAGAATCGTAAAAACAGCAACAGTGATGCAAAAGGTATTTGAATACTTTAACAAAGCAACAGAAAAAAGAATAGCAAAAATAAAAGACGTAATCATTTCGAATCTCTATGAGGGCGAATCGGCAATTCTAATCTTGAGAGACCACGACAGAACAAAATTAGATCTGCCTGGTGATATAGAGATATTTCTCATTGTTCCCTCAAGCTATGATGACATTATGAGGTATCTGAGAGACAAACTTTTATCTTAATATACGATGGATATAGAAATTTATTTCTTTCAGATTGTATAATTTCTAATGCTTACCATAAGAACAAAAGAAAATCTGAATAGATTTATAAAAAGGCTGGATAGACGTTCCACCTTTCAACGTAAAATTGAAGCCACTGTCAGAAAAATACTCAAAGAGGTTTTATCAAAAGGTGACACTTCGTTAGTCAAATATAATAAGCTCTTTGATAAACATACGCTACCTTTGAAAGTTAATATAAAAGAGATAAAAGAAAGCTCTAAAAAAGTGTCTAAAGATGTCTACGATGCTATTAACTTTGCAGCCCTTAGAATTCGCAAATTTCATGAAAGACAACTGGAAAGTTCCTGGCAGTATGAAGAAGGAGACATTACTCTTGGTCAGATAATTAGACCTTTGGAAAGAGTTGGAGCTTATGTGCCCGGAGGAAAGGCCTCTTATCCTTCAACAGTTCTGATGAATATAATTCCAGCTCAAGTAGCAGGAGTAAGGGAAATTGCCGTGTGCGTTCCTACTCCAGAGGGAGAACTAAATCCTGTTGTGTGTGCAGCCCTTGATATTCTCGGCATTAAAGAGGTTTATCGTGTAGGAGGTGCTCAGGCAGTAGCAGCAATGGCTTACGGAACAGAAACAATTAAAAGAGTAGACAAGATTGTAGGACCTGGAAATATCTTCGTAGCTTTAGCAAAAAGACTTGTTTTCGGAGTTGTAGACATAGATATGATTGCAGGACCAAGCGAAATTCTCATAATAGCAGACAACTCTGCAATACCTTCATTTGTAGCCGCCGATATGCTTAGTCAAGCCGAACATGATGAAATGGCTTGTAGTGTTCTTGTTACAACCTCTGAAAAATTAGCCCTGTCAGTAAAAAAGGAGATTGTAAAACAGCTTCGGCAGCTTCCTAAATCAAGCATTGCAGAGAAATCCTTGAAAAACTTTGGAGCTATTGTAATAGTAAACTCAATTTCTGAAGCCTGCGAAGTGGCAAACATAATTGCTCCCGAACATCTTGAAATTATGACAGAAAAACCCCGAGAAATTCTGCCATTTATAAAAAATGCAGGAGCCATATTTCTTGGTCAGTGGACTCCTGAACCAATAGGAGATTATGTAGCTGGGCCGAATCATACCCTTCCAACTACAGGAACAGCAAGATTTTTCTCACCGCTCGGTGTATATGATTTCATAAAAAGAAGCTCTCTCATAGAGGTAGGTAGAGATAGTTTCCTCAAATTTGCATCTTATGTTGACTTGCTTGCCAATGTCGAAGGTTTACAGGCTCATGCAAATACGATAAAAATAAGAAAAGATTTCTACGAATAAATTTGACAATAAAGCCTACTTAGTATTATATATCCTCCGCAAGGAGTAGAACTTTTTCCAGCATAAAAGTCACAGCCATCAGCCCTAAAATCGCATTGATTACACAAAAAATTTAGCTTTTCTTCAAGCATTTTTTCTTCGTTTAGACTAAAAACCTTAATTAAACTGTCCAACTCACGGTGGGTAAGGAAATTTTTAATAAAAAAATACCCACCACAAACATCTTCTTCTCTACCAGGCTTATAATAATCACAGAATTTCTCACATATAAGAAAAGTGTAACTACTGTCTTTCATTTGTAACCTCATGAAGCCATCTTAAATAGCTTTCAGAGCCTTTTTTGATTTTTATTCCAATAATTTCGGGGACTGTATAGGAATGAATTTCTTTAACCTTCTCTTCGAGTTTTGAAAACAGTTCGGCACGAGTTTTTACTATCATTAAGACTTCAGCGTCATCCTCTATCTTTCCCTGCCAAAAGTAAATTGAGCGAACATTTTTAACTATGTTTATACACCCGGCGAGTTTTTCTTCTACAAGCGTTTTTGAAATCTTTACTGCTTCTTCCTCATTTGGTGCGGTTATGAATACAACCATAAACTCCATAATTTAATTATATAAAATTTCGCTGAAAACTGTATATCAACCTATCCTTAATGCTGAAAAGACAATTTGTTGAGACGAAATTAAAAAGAAAGGTTTTATTGACGTAAGGGCTCTTAATTTTATAAAATTTCTTTATCCTATCCAGAAGGATAGCTTGAGCCATGAAGGCAGCGTAGCTTTCATGGCTTTATTTTTTGAAGGAATGAACTTTTTATATACAAATAAAATTCAGAAATTCGTAGTTCTATCCATATTTTTTCACCTCTTGCTTTTTCTGACATGGTCAAGTTTTGCAATTCTTAACAAAAACCAAAAGGAACTTGAAATATTTATAATGGAAGAAAACTCTGGCAGCAACAACATTAGAGAAATAAAAAAAACAGACAGACCAATAAATAGAGAGATAAAAAAAATTACCCCCACTATTGTAGAAGAGACAAAAGTTAATTCGCCAGTTGAGCCTATAGTAGCAGAGAAAATTGTTGATACCTCTCATAGCACCGGTCATATTACAGAGAATCCACAAGGAGCAAGAGGTAAATCAAAAGATACGATTATAGATGCAGAATTTGGCACAGCAACAGGGCCTAAATTTCTACACAGAGAAATTCCTGTGTATCCTCAGGTGGCAAGAAGACTTGGTAAAGAAGGAAAAGTTATATTAAGGCTTACCTTAAACGAAAAAGGAGAATTAATCAACATTGAAGTATTAGAGTCAGCACCTTACGGCTTTACAGAGTCTGCTGTGGAAGCGGTTAAAAGGTCGAAATTTTTGCCTGCTACCAAAGACGGCATCCCAATAGCCAGCAGAGCTATCCTTCCCGTAAGATTTGTGCTCAAAAATTAGGCTAATTGACTATTTTCACTAAAATGTATTAGAACAAACTATGATGCGAAGATACTACGCTTTTGGTGATTATTTGAAAGAGGTGTTCGGAAAAAAAGTCTACAAGGTAAATGTAGATGCAGGTTTTACTTGCCCAAACAGAGACGGAACTCTCGGCAGATTCGGATGTATTTATTGCAACAATAATTCATTCCGACCTTCAAACTGCGCTCCCACAAAACCTATAAGAGCTCAGATAGATGAGGGCATTGAGTATCTAAAAAGAAGATACAATGCAAAGGCCTTTCTTGTCTATTTTCAGCCATATACAAACACCTATGCCCCTGTTGATTACCTTGAAAAGCTTTATAATGAGGCACTTTCAACGCCAGAGGTTGTAGGACTTGCAATTGGAACTCGTCCAGATTGTATTGATAATCAAAAACTTTCCCTCTTGCAGAGCTTATCAAGAAAATACATGATAATAGTAGAGTATGGATTGCAGTCCATATACGATAAGTCACTTAAGTTTATTAGAAGAGGCCATAACTATGAAACTTTTCTCAAGGCCGTATACAGCACTCATGAAAGAGGTATTCTCGTTGGTGCACATATAATTGTAGGATTGCCTACCGAAACAAGACAGGAGTCTCTTTTAATGGCAGATGAGATAAATCGTCATCCTTTAAAATTTCTTAAAATCCATCAGCTACAGGTTGTCAAAGATACTCCTCTTTCAAGGCTTTATGAAATAAAGCCTTTCCCTGTTTTTGAATACGAAGAATACCTTGATTTTGTCGTAGATTTTATAGAAAGGCTATCTCCAGAAATAGTTATTCAAAGACTCTTTGCAACTGCACCAGAGGAGATTTTGATTGCACCTAAGTGGAATCGCTCAAAACAACAGATTTTAAACGATATCAACAAACGTTTAGAGGAAAGGAATGCTTGCCAGGGTTCAAAGTGCTCATTTGATAGGTATAGAGCCTTATGCTGTTGATGTAGAAGTTGACATTGCCCAAAGAGGACTTCCCCATTTTAATATTGTAGGACTTCCAGATACGGCTGTAAAGGAGTCGAGAGACAGAATTAAGGCAGCTTTTAAAAATTCTGGTTTTCCCTTCCCAATAAAGCAGATAACCGTTAATCTTGCTCCGGCAGACTTAAAAAAAGAAGGCTCGTCCTTCGACCTTCCCATTGCTATAGGGATACTTGCTGCGGAAGGTCATATCCCACAGGAATCACTTAAATCCTTTCTAATCATGGGCGAACTTTCTTTAGAAGGAAAAGTAAGAGGAATAAAAGGTGCTCTATGCATAGTTTCAAACATAAAATCCGATTCTATTAAAAAAGTAATCGTGCCAAAAGAAAATGCTTACGAAGCAGGAATTGTAGATAATGTAGAAATATATCCTGTCGAATCCCTTGCAGAGGCAGTAGAGTTATTAAGAGGCGAGAGGATATTTAAGGCTTTTAAAACAGAAATAGATTTTTCATACGAAGCAGATGGTTATGAAGACTTTGCAGATGTTAAGGGACAGTTTCAGGCCAAAAGGGCACTTGAAATAGCTGCTGCAGGAGGACATAACGTTTTAATGGTAGGACCTCCAGGCAGTGGAAAGAGTATGCTTGCAAGGAGATTTGCCAGCATACTTCCTCCTATGACAATCGAAGAAGCAATTGAGACTACAAAAATACACAGCGTTGCAGGTCTCATATCTGACGGAAAGGGTCTCATAACAAGCAGACCCTTTCGGAGTCCCCATCACTCATCAAGTGATGTAAGCCTCATAGGAGGCGGGCAGATACCAAAGCCAGGAGAGGTCTCCCTTGCTCACAATGGAGTGCTTTTTCTTGACGAACTACCCGAATTCAAAAGAACTGTTCTTGAAGTATTGAGACAGCCTCTTGAAGACGGTTTTGTAATTATAGCTCGAAGCTATGCAACTGTTAGATTCCCAGCAAGATTTATTCTTATCGGTTCCCTTAACCCATGTCCTTGTGGTTTTTGGGGAGACAATTCAAAACCTTGCACTTGTACACCGCAGATGATTATAAGATATCGGTCAAGGATTTCCGGACCGCTACTTGACAGGATTGACATACATATAGAAGTGCCACGAGTAAATTACAATGAGCTCAAAGATGAGACTCCTTCGGAAAATTCATTAAAAGTGAGAGAGAGGGTAGTGCAAGCAAGAGATATTCAGATAAGGAGATTTAAGTCAGAGGGAATATTTTTCAACGCTCACATGAAGCCAAAGGATATGAAAAAATTCTGCAAATTAAGCGAAGACTGTCATAGTCTACTTCAGACTGCCATGGAAAAATTAGGTTTGAGTGCAAGGGCCTATTCAAAAATTGTAAAAGTTGCAAGAACAATAGCAGACCTTGAAACTTCGGAAGTTATAAAGCCCTCCCACATTGCCGAGGCAATCCATTACAGAAGTCTTGAAAGACAGACTTTTTAGGCGTTGTTATTTTTAATGCATTCAATAAGGTCTGTTGGCTCTGTTCCGATTTTTACGGCCTTAACAGAAAGTATCCTTTCTATGTCTTTGATTGTAAGGTTGTCAATAAAAGTGTCTTCGTAGTCACGCATTGTTATGTCAGGAACTAAAACTACATCTTTTGGCTCTGCATATGGGGCAAGACCCTTTATTATATCTTCACCTGTTAGAAGTCCCGTAACCGTTACGGACTCACCAAACAAATTATTTTTTAGGGGGTAGGCATCAACGGCTATGCCTTTTTCTTTAAGTCTCAATACAAATTCCTCAAGATATGGATAAAAGGATAGCCCTGTAAAAGTTACATATCTCCTTTTAGGCTTAATTGTGGGGATAGAGATTTTCTTTGCCTTTTCAATAAACAAAGGAACCATTCCCACGCCGTTTTCAATTTGTGGAAAATCGTCATAGTTACTAAGTGGTGGAAAGCTATGTTCAGCTTTGATGAAAAATTCATCGGCAAGATAAACAAAGCTATTTCCGTGTTTTTTGCGAAATCTCCTTTGAAGAGGCTCTACGAGTTTTATTGTATCTTTCGCTTTACTTTTATCTACGGGTTTAACACCTCTTTTGTGATATTTGGTTAGTCCAACAGGAACAACAGCCAGAGAGGAAACATAAGGATAAAGTTTGTAAAGTTCAAGAATTGTTCTCTCCAACTCCTCGCCATCATTAATTTCGGGGCATAGAACAACTTGCGTGTGCATTCTTATTTTCATCTTTGCAAGCTTCTTTAGTTCTAACAAAATTGGTGGAGCTTCATAGTTTCCAATCATAGCATTTCTTATCTCTGGATTTACTGCATGAACAGATATGTAAAGAGGGCTTAACTTCATTTTATTTATTCTTTCATAGTCTTCCTTTGTTAAATTCGTAAGGGTTATGTAATTACCATAGAGAAAACTTGCCCGGTAGTCTTCATCTTTTACATACAAAGACTTTCTCAATCCCTTAGGAAGTTGTTCTACGAAACAGAATATACACCTGTTTCTGCACCTTTTTATTACAAAAGGTTCAACTTCGATACCAAGGGGATAGTCACCTTTTAATATCTTGAAATTGAAAGTTTTGTTTTCCCTTAAAACGACAATGTTCAGAATTTCCGAGTCACTGTAAAACATGAGGTCTATCGGGTCTCTTATAGTGTGTCTGTTAATTGATAAAATCCTGTCGCCTTCCTTTATACCAGCTTTTTCAGCGGGAGTGTCGGATATGACACACTCGACTCTTATTCCTTTTTTATTCATTACTTAAACGAATGATTACGTATTGTATGAGGGAGATAACTGAAAGAAATCCCACAAAATAATAGCCATACATAGGCATTGGTGGGACTGGAAAATTTAAGGCAAGAAGGACATAACCGAATATTATAACCTGCGAAGCATTGCTTATTTTACCTAATGCTGTCGGCCTGCTTATTCTTTTTCTTGTGAGATAAAGCTCAAGCCATCCTAAAACAACCAATAAATCTCTCGTTAAGACAAGAATAATAAACCATCTTGGAACAAGTTCATTCATATAGAAGCTCAACATCACGCTTATAAGAAGAAGTTTGTCTGCAAGGGGGTCAAGAAAAATTCCCAAGCGTGATATTTGTTTAAATTTCCTCGCTATTATTCCGTCGAGGCAGTCTGTTAATCCAGCAAAGATTAAAATCTTCAAGGCCATTGAGTAATCTTTTGAATTCATTGCAAAAATAAAAAAGGGAACAACGATTATCCTTAAAGTAGTAAGAAAGTTTGGCAACGTCATAACTCTGTCACTAACTGTATTCATCATAATTTTTGTCTAAGGTATGTTATATGGAATTGGTAATAAACCATCGATAAATTTTTCAGCATATTTTTTCTCCAATGAGAAGTCAAACCGCTCGCATATTTTAAGGGCTTCATGAAAGTAAATCTTAGAGAGCTGTTTTCGTTTTTTAAGATACATAATCATTCCCTTCAACAATTTGCAATAGGCTTTTCCCCTAAGGTCGCTGCATTTTTGAAAATTTCTCTCCGCTTTCTTTATGTAGTCTTCAGCCATTTGAAACATAATATTGTTAGAGTTTTCAGCCTGAAGAATTTTTACCATTGCCATACTCCAAAGGGTATAGGATGAACTCACTATGTCTCCAATTTCATCGTATAGCTTTAGGGCTTTATTAAAACTTTTTTCTCCTTCTTTAAGATTTCGAACCATTCTGTAGGCATTTCCTATGCCGCAAAAGGAATAGGCCAGGCCAAATTTATCACCGATTTTTTTAAATATTTCATTGGCCTTTTTATAGTAATCCATAGATTTAGCAAAGTCTCCATAAATCCTCCAACTACCTCCGAGTCCGCAAAAAGTATAACCGATTGCTTTTTCATCTTTAAGTCTCTTAAACATTAGCAAAGCTTTATTAAAAGAATCAATTGATTTTTTCGCTCTGCCGCCAAATCTCCATGACACACCCTCAGCCCAAAAGGTAAAAGCTATGCCTTTTCTGTCTCTTATGTTTTCATATATTTTACGGGCTTCTCTTACCATCTTCAATGCCTCTTTCCAATGTCCCGTTGCTTTTTTTGATAAGGCAATGCCAACAACTGCATCTGCATATGAAAGCCAATCTTCCAGAGCCGTTGCAAGCTCTAAAGCTTCGGAGTAGAAGTGTTCAGATTTTTTAAACTGTCCTCTAATTCTTAAGAGGTCTCCTATGGCAATTAAACAGTCCAGAATCAAGGAGGGATTACTCTTCTTAAGTGAAGCTTTATATATTTTCTTCCAAAGGGAGAGAGATTCTCTAAAATTGCCTATTTCTCTTAGCTTTTCTGCTTTTTCTATGATTTCTTTCATTTGAGTTCTCTTCTTAGTTCTTTTACAAATTTTCTGTAGTCTTTCTGTCCGAAAAATTCAGACCCCATGACAAGAATATCAGCACCGGCCTGAGAAATATCCCGGGCATTATCAATTTTCACTCCTCCGTCAACTTCAATTAGGGTCTTAAGTTTTTTTGATTGAATCAATTTCCTACTCCTTTTAATCTTATCAAGACAGAAGGGTATAAATTTCTGCCCGCCAAAACCGGGATTGACACTCATTATAAGAAGAAGGTCTATGTCAGCAACTATCTCCTCTAAAGCATTCAAAGGAGTTGCTGGATTGAGGGAAACTCCTGCTTTTACACCCTTTTCTTTAATCTGCCAGACTATTCGGTGAAGATGCGTAGATGCTTCTACATGAACGGTAATATAGTCAGCGCCTGCTTTTATAAAGTTTTCAACATATCTTTCTGGATTGACAATCATTAAATGGACATCAAGAGGAAGCTTTGTAACCTTTCTTATAGACTCTATCACCACAGGCCCGATTGTTATATTAGGAACAAAAACTCCGTCCATTACGTCAATATGAATCACATCCGCACCTGCCTCCTCTGCTAAAGCAATCTCTTCGGCAAGCCTTGAGAAATCAGCAGAAAGTATGGATGGGGCTATTAGGGTCAATTTTATTCCTCCTTTTTACCTGAGCTTACTATTAATCGAACTGACTTTCCACCTTCCTGTGGCTCTGGTCTCTGGGCAATAACTGTTTTTTCTTCGTGTTTTGAACTTACATAGATAATTTTCTCAACGGGAATACCTTTACTGGTTAAAAGCTTTTCTGCTTCGTCCAGCTGCATGCCTGTTACATCGGGTAGCACTGAGAATTTTAAGCCTTTGCTCACTATCACTCCTACTTCCCTTCCTTTCTTGACCTTTGTCTGTGGAGGAGGGTCTTGTCTGCATATTGTGCCTGACTGCATCTCTGAATATTCCTCTCCGTCAATTCTTATGTAAAGACCCCTTTCCTTTAAAATCTGATTTGCCTGAACTATGTCTTTACCCATTAAATCAGGAGTCTCTGTTTTTCCTGAAGATACGAAAACTGTAAGTGAAAGATATCCTGTAATAAAGCCTCCGATAATAGCCAAAAGTATGTAAAAAATTTTTCTCATTCTCTCCTTAGAAGTTTGGCAATAAAGAAACCATCCATACCGTCAAGATGTGGAAAGGTTCGCAATATTTTTATACTACTAAATTCTGGGCGTTTCTGTAAAAAGCTATCTACAACTTCCTCTCCCTCTTCCTTTTCCGTTGAGCATACTGAGTATATGAGAATACCTTGAGGTGAGACAAAAGAGGATACCTTTTCTATCATAAGCTTCTGTGTTTCGGCAAGCCTCTTTATTTCGCTCTCCTCTAACCTGTATCTAACATCGGGATTTCTTCTTATAACTCCTAAAGACGAACAGGGAGCATCAAGAAGGACTCTATCAAAGGTTGCCTTTGTCTGAAACTCTAAAACATCGACAAGCTTTGTTTGAATCTCTACATTAGGTATAAATCTCTTTATCCGCTTTAAATTGTTATGGAGTAGTTTCATTCTAATTCTGCTGTTTTCAAGGCAGAGTATTTTACCTTTTTTCATGAGAGCTGCCGTTAGTATGGTTTTTCCGCCAGGGCTTGAGCAAGTATCAAGAACTGTTGCTCCTTCAAAAGGTTCAAGATAGAAACATACGAGCTGACTTGCCTCATCCTGAACTACCCAAAAAAATGGTGCTTCTGTTAGAGTTTTTCTTATATCATATCCTTGCCCTTCTATAATTAAGCCTGCCGGTGAGTGTTTGGTTGGTCTGCTTTTAAAACCTTTCTTTTGAAAATACTCTGCAATTTCTTCTCTTTCCTCTGGTTTAACGGCAATGCTTATTGGAGCCTTTTCATTATTTGCCTTTAGAAGTTCTACCAACTCTTCTTGTGAAAATCTGTTTGACCACCTTTTTATAAGCCATTCAGGGTGGGAGAAGGCAATTGATAGATTTGGAGGTATCTTTTTTGCCC
>DDKK01000035.1:0-382 GCA_002339325.1 Nitrospiraceae bacterium UBA2600
TGAAAACAAAGTCATCTCCTCCTATGTGTCCTACGAAACTTCCAGAAGGCTGGTCAGAACGAACAATATTTAGGATGAGTCTGCCGAGCATTTTAATTACTTCGTCCCCCCTTGAGAATCCATACTTATCGTTGAAGGGCTTGAAATTATCGAGGTCTGCATATGCTAAGGCAAATATATCTCCTCTGTCAAGCCGTTTCTGAATTTCTCTTTGTATTACCAAATTGCCGGGAAGTTTTGTAAGAGGACTTGTGGCAATTACTCTTTCCACTCTTTCAAAGGAAAGGTTCACCCGCATTAAAAGGTCTAATTCAAGGTCGTCTACTCGTATATAGTCATCAATCAGAAAATTTTTCCAGTCATTTGTATTAAAATCGGAGGA
>DDKK01000035.1:724-1296 GCA_002339325.1 Nitrospiraceae bacterium UBA2600
ACTATGGCAATTACATTCATGGAGACAAAGAGAGGGTCACTTTTTAAGCTGTTTATGATAGATATTTCAATTAATGGATTTTGCAGAGCCTCCACAAGCACAAGCTCAGGAATTTCATCGTATATTATCTGTAGAGCTTCTCTTTCATCTTCAAATAAATATAAATCGTAGGGAGCTTGAAGAAAATTTTTCTTTATAGTTTTTTTTATTTTGGTATCTTTGCCTATAGCTATTATTTTTTTATTCATCAGATGAAAAAATGTCACCGGAACTATTGAGGGGTTCCTCTGCTTCTTTGAAGATTTCTAAAAGGTCTTTTTCTTTTAAATCTAATATTTCCCATGCAGAAGGATTTACCGCAGGAACGTACACTTCACCGGAGTAACCTATGCCCCTTGCAAGGGCAAGTATATTTGACACATGAACGATTGCTGCTTCTGTTTTAAATTTATCGCTTAACTGAGGCCTGTGATGATACATTATTGGTTCAATAAGCTTTAAGGGAAAATTCCATTTTTTTGCAACTACCCCTCCGATTTCTGCATGGGTTATGCCCAATTTTTCCCTCTCTA
>DDKK01000035.1:1655-2142 GCA_002339325.1 Nitrospiraceae bacterium UBA2600
TTCCATTGATAGAGTTAACAATTTGCAAGTATTCATCTCTCAAGGCCATTATGAGAATCACTTTTCCGATGTCATGCAGTAGGGCTCCGATAGATATTTCCTCTGGAGAGGCCAATTCTTTTCTTGTTGCTATTATTCTTGCAAATATAGCACTGGAGAGAGAATGTTCCCAAAGTCCTATCATGCTTTTTTGCATTATTTCAAAGACAGACACACCTAAAAGAAGCCCTTTTACCGCATTTAGCCCAAGTATTACCATAGCATGGCTTACAGAGGATATTCTTCCAGGGAAGCCATATACAGGCGAGTTTACCATTTTTAGTATTCTTGCCGTAAGGGTGGGGTCAGAGGCTACAAAATCTGTTATTTTCTTAAGTGATACAGAAGGGTCTTCTATTAGTCCAAGAATTTTTCTTAAAATAGGTGGTATTGTCGGAAGGCTTTCTATTTTTTCAACTCTTGCAAGGACTTCTTGAGAGTTCATTTA
>DDKK01000035.1:2490-2881 GCA_002339325.1 Nitrospiraceae bacterium UBA2600
TGAGTGAGCAATGCTTTTTTTATGCTTAAAGTTATGGGGTCATCTATTCTTTTAAATCTAATCTCAATTTCTCTTAGAACATCGTCTTTAGGAGGTAAATCTCTTTCACCTTCCACGTAAACATGCTGTATATCCATCATGGTAAGTTTGTTTATAAGAGACTCTGTTAACTCTTTACCTGCTGGGACAACGACCATCCCTGCCTCATTTATGACTTCTTTTACGATTTTCATCCCCGGTTTTACTCGGTCAATGCTTATTTTTTTCATTTTTCTATTATAACTTAAATATCCAGTTTTATATTCAATTCCCTCAATTGTTTTACATCCACCTCTGATGGTGCTTCACTTAAGGGGCAGAAAGCTTTTTGTGTTTTAGGGAAGGCGATTAC
>DDKK01000035.1:3249-4297 GCA_002339325.1 Nitrospiraceae bacterium UBA2600
AGCATTACCATTCTGTCAAGTCCTATGGCAATACCTCCGTGAGGTGGCGTTCCGTATTTAAGAGCTTCAACAAAGAAGCCAAATCTTTTGGCTACTTCATCGTCTGATATGCCAAGAACTTTAAAAATTTTTTCTTGTATCTGGGCATTGTGTATTCTTATACTTCCTCCGCCAAGCTCGTATCCATTTAATACTATGTCGTATGCTTTTGCTTTTGCTTCCCTAATTGGACTGTCGGGGTCTGAAAATGCCTCTGAGGGCATATTGAGTATCTTTTCTATATAGTCATCTTGAGGGCTTGTAAATGGGTGATGCATGCTTACAAATCTTTTCTCCTCTTCATCCCATTCGAAGAGCGGAAAATCAACAATCCAAGCAAAGGAGAAACCCTTTCGTTCAACTTTGGTCATCTCTGCGATTTCGAGTCTAAGTTTTCCCAGAACTGTATTGGCAGTAGAGTTCTGGTCTGCAACAAAAAGTATCATGTCACCTTTGTCAGCTTTAACTCTTTCAGCAATTTCTTTAAGAATGTTCATTGGGAAAAATTTAGCTATTGGAGATTCAAAATCCTCTTTCACTTTAATCCAGGCAAGTCCCTTTGCGCCAAAAGTCTGAGCTTTCTCAACGAGTTTGTCTATTTCCCCTCTTGACATAGAGGCAAGACC
This sequence comes from Nitrospiraceae bacterium UBA2600, assembly GCA_002339325.1. Taxonomy (GTDB): domain Bacteria; phylum Nitrospirota; class Thermodesulfovibrionia; order Thermodesulfovibrionales; family Thermodesulfovibrionaceae; genus Thermodesulfovibrio. The sequence continues at coordinate 3,915 of DDKK01000035.1, forward strand.
TTTGCCAACTATGGCTTTAACAACACCTTTTTTCTGTAACGTATCAAGAAATACCTTAAATTGGCTGTTTTGCACTATTTCACTTACGTCTTCTATTTCTATTCCAAACCTTAAGTCCGGTTTATCTGAACCGTATCTGTTCATGGCCTCATCATAAGTCAATTTCTTGAATGGTATAGTCAATTCCAAGTCGAGAACATCTTTGAAAGCCCGGTAAATCATTTTTTCAACCATTTCAATGACATCTTCACTTTCAACAAAGGACATCTCGAGGTCAATCTGAGTGAACTCGGGCTGTCTGTCTGCTCTTAAGTCTTCGTCTCTGAAGCAACGGACTATCTGAAAATATCTATCAAAGCCTGCCATCATAAGAATCTGCTTGA
>DDKK01000035.1:4644-5518 GCA_002339325.1 Nitrospiraceae bacterium UBA2600
AAGCTGTGGAGATTGGGGAAGGGCATAAAATGTCCCCGGATTTAATCTGCTCGGGACAAGAAAGTCTCTGGCACCTTCGGGAGTTGATTTTGTGAGCATGGGAGTTTCAATTTCGATGAAGCCTTCTCTGTCAAGAAAATTTCTCACAGATAGAGTTACCTGATGTCTGATAAGAAAGTTTCTTTGCATCTCCTTTCGGCGTAAGTCAAGATATCTGTATTTTAATCTCAAGAGTTCCGTTGTCTCTTCAGCTTCGTCAAGCTGAAAAGGTAATGTTTTTGCTAAATTTAGAATCTCCAGTTCTTCTGCCCAAAGTTCCACTGTTCCTGTTTCAAGTTCTGGATTTTCCGTTCCTTCAGGTCTCTTTCTGAGAATACCTTTTACAGCAATTACATACTCACTTCGTAAGGTATGGGCTTTTTCATGGCTTTCCTTTGATATGTCAGGACTGAAGACTATCTGGATAATTCCCGTTCTGTCTCGCAGGTCTATAAAGATAAGCCCGCCGTGGTCTCTTCTTCTGAAAACCCATCCACATAGCTTGAAGCTCTTACCAATGTCTTCTTCTCTTAAGGCTGCACAGTATTTATCACGAAACATTTTTCCTCCTTTAGACCCGATTAATAAATTTTTATTATAGCAGAACAGAGATTGGATATAGAAATTGCCGAGTTAGAGGTAGTTTTGATAATGTTGAAAATTGAAAGTCTTAAAAGACTGTTTAGTTAATAAGAGCATTCCAATTGATTCGGCAAAGGCGATATTTTTCGTTGCTTATTCTCCTATGAATGACGAGGGAAGAAATTCTCTAAATGACAGAGCGTTAAAACATTGTAATGGTTCTCTGTTTTGTCACCCTGAGGCGAAGCCGAAG
>DDKK01000035.1:5853-6922 GCA_002339325.1 Nitrospiraceae bacterium UBA2600
TGAGGCGAAGCCGAAGGGTCTCCAAAAAGATGAGATTCCTCACTGAGTTCGGAATGACATCTTGCGGTATATGAAGAGATTTCTCTTTAACCTTCCTCATCTAATGACTCAGGCCTTCCTTGACCTGTTTCAGAATGACAAATAAAGGTAATTTAGAAAATAGCCACAGGCTATGAAAAATAACCTGTGGCTAAATAATTCGATACTATTTCTTCTGCTGAAGTTCAAAGGCCTTGCCTGCTTTCTGGGATGCAGCCTCTGCTCTATTTGCTGCATCTTCGGCTTTCTTTGCAGCAGCTTCAGCTTTCTGAGCGGCGGCCTCTGCTTTGCTTACTGCTTCATCTGCTTTTTTGCAACATTCGTTAATTTTTTTATCGAGAGCATCAACTTTGCTTTCAAGCTTACCTATTCTGTCTACAAGAGGGTCAATCTCCTGTTTAACATAATCCTTAGAAGCACAACCAAAGGTAACAGCGAACATAGCAGCTAAGGCAATTGCTAAAAGTTTTCTCATGATATTTCACCTCCTTTCATGGATTAATTTTTTAATTAATACACTTTACATTAAAATTAAAAATTTTTCAAGTCTTTTTCAATATACCCCTCTATTAGGATATCGTTTCCAATTCGCTTTATTCTGAGATTATTAACCTTAAAAGCCTCGGGTATATCTCTGTATAACTTTCCTCCTACTACAGGATAAGAGTTGAAGCCACCGATAATCTTTGGTGCTACAAAAATCATTATTTTGTCTACAACTCCGCTCCATAAAGCATAAGAATTGAGAGATGAACCACCTTCTATCAACAGGGATGTTATATCTCTCTTGCCTAACTCTTTCATTAACCAGGAGAGGTCAACTTTTTCAGAAGAAAATTCAAGCAATTCAACTCCTCTTTTCATTAAATCTTTAGCTTTGTCCTGATTTATAAAGTCTGAATGGACTACAGCAATTGTTTTAGGTGGAGGATTATAAACATTGAAGTTAAGAGGTATCTTGAGTTCTGGGTCAATGATTACTCTCAGAGGATTCTTACCATTTTTTATTCTTGAAGTAAAAAGAGGATTA
>DDKK01000035.1:7262-7681 GCA_002339325.1 Nitrospiraceae bacterium UBA2600
CATGAATGACTGTGCCATAGGCTGAAAGCAAAGCATCTACTCTTGACCTGATAATATGGACATATTTTCTCGATTTTTCAGAGGTTATCCATTTAGAATTTCCCTTTGGTGTTGCTATTTTTCCATCGAGGGTCATGGCAGTTTTCAAGATAACAAAAGGCTCGCGAGTCGTTATATATTTCACATAGAATTCATTAAGTTTTAAAGCCTCCTTTTCAAGAACGCCTTCTTTAACATCTATGCCATGAGACTTCAGAGTCTCAATGCCTTTGCCTGAAACTTTAGGATTGGGGTCTCTCATTGCCACAACAACTCTCGAAATGCCCTTTTCTATTATTGCATCAGTGCATGGTGGGGTTCTCTTGTCTCTATGGCAGCAAGGTTCGAGAGTTACATAGAGAGTAGCATCCTTGAGGGAT
>DDKK01000022.1:0-2618 GCA_002339325.1 Nitrospiraceae bacterium UBA2600
TTATCTATGAAAAGAAGCTTGAGACTGTCTATTCTGGCATTGATTATTCTGTGAAAAGCCTCTTCAGTAATTTCCTTATTACTATCAACTATGACCTCACCTGTCTCTGGGTCAACTATATCTGAAAGAGTTATTCGCCCTATTATTTCGCTTTTCTGTATTGGTATCTCTTGAATTCCTAATTCCTTCATTTTTTTGAGGGCATATCTTGTAATTTTACTGCCCTCCTTAACAATTACGTCCTTTCCATCCGGTCCCAGAATATCTATCTTTGTTCTTACACCCGCTAAAACTTCTGTAACTACGCGAGTATAGGTCTTTTCGTCTTTAATCTTAATCTCCTCTATGGGATAAAAAATTCTCAGTAAATCTTCATTAGTATATCCGAGTGCTTTAAGAACAATCGTGGCTGGAAGCTTTTTCCTCTTGTCTATCCTTACATAAAGAAGGTCCTTTGAATCAAATTCAAAATCAAGCCACGAGCCTCTAACAGGAATAACTCTCGCTGAATAGAGAAATCTTCCACTGATACGACTTTTGCTTCTGTCTGGAGCAAAATAGACACCGGGAGAACGATGAAGCTGACTTACTATAACCCTTTCAACTCCATTTATTATGAAACTTCCAGTTTCTGTCATCATGGGAAGGTCGCCAAGAAAGACCTCCTGTTCACGAGACTCTTTTAGGAACTTCTTACCATCGTCATCTTTATCCCATATGTTAAGCCGAACTTTAATTTTTATAGGGACTGAATAAGTGAGTCCCTTAACCATACACTCATGGGGAGTTAATTTTGGTTCTCCAACTACATAAGATAGAAACTCTATTGTAGTGGTTCCATTGTAATCGCTTATTGGGAAAACACTCTTTAAGGCAGCCTGAAGCCCCTCGTCAACTCTTTCGTCGGGATACACATCTCTCTGCAAGAATTTTTCAAAGGATTTCCTTTGAAATTCAAGAAGATAAGGCACCTCCACAAGGGGAGGCACCTTTCCGAAGTTTATTCTCTCTCTTAAGGGCTTTATCATAGTTCTCCTTCTCTCTAAAATTTATTGATTTGTTATTACTGAATTTCTATTGTTGCGCCCTCAGCTTCAAGTTTAGATTTTATTGTCTCTGCTTCTTCTTTAGATACACCGGTCTTTACTGGCTTTGGAGCACCGTCTACTAAATCTTTTGCCTCTTTTAAGCCAAGTCCTGTAAGCTCTCTTACCACTTTAATTACCTGAATCTTCTTGTCTCCTGCAGCCTTGAGAATTACATCAAAACTGGTCTTTTCCTCTGCTGCTGGTGCTGCTGCCGCTGCTGCTGGCGCTCCTGGAACAGCTGCTGCAACTGCAACTGGTGCTGCTGCTGTAACGCCATATCTTTCCTCAAATTCTTTAATAAATTGACTTAGTTCGAGAATTGTGAGATTATCAAAAAACTGAAAAACCTCTTCTTTTGTAATTGCCATCTTTTCTCCTCCTTTTTATTGCGATTTTTTATTTTTTAGTGCTTCAAGTGCATAGAGAAGCTTTAAATTTACTGCTTGCATGGCACAGGCCATTTTTGCAAGTGGGGAATTCATGCCACCAAGAAGCATTCCTAAGAGGACTTTCTTGGATGGTAGTTTTGAAATTTCCTTAAGCTCTGACAGAGAGTAAACCTTTCCTTCTACAACTCCCTGCTTTAGTTTAAATTTTTCATTCTTTTCCGCATACTCGATGCTTTTCTTCACTGCTAAAACTGGGTCATCGTAACCGAACACAACACCTGTGCAGCCCTTTAATGACTCCTTCAGCTGTTCCTTGTAAGGTGCATCTCCAAGAGCTATTCCGAACAAAGTATTTTTGCACACCTTGTACTCAGAACCAGCATCCTTCATGTTCTGTCTCAGTTCCGATATCTCCGCTACTGTTAGGCCTTGAAAATCTGTAAGGATGAACGACTTAGCCCGAGACAACCTTTCTGTGATTTCTTCAACTTTCTTTTTCTTGCTTTCCTTTGTGGTGCTCAGAGTATACCTCCTTTCTTGGACAGCAGTGCATGTGAAGGTTTTGTCAATCTACTCTCCCTAATCTCGGCAGGCGGCAGCCCTTTAAGCCTTTAGGCACCTGCTGTCTCAGATTATTAAAAACAGGCAAAGCCTGTTTAAAGCTTCAATTTTGATATATCAACTTTAAGCCCCGGCCCCATTGTCGAAGACATGGAGACTTTTTTAATGTATTTTCCCTTTGATGTAGGTGGTTTAGCCCTTACCACAGACTTTAAAACAGCTATAGCATTTTCCACGAGTTTTTCTCTGTCAAATGATAGTTTTCCAATAGGAACATGAACAACTCCGCCCTTGTCATTTCTATACTCTATCTTTCCAGCCTTAGCTTCTTTGACTGCTTTGCCAACTTCAAAGGTGACTGTTCCGAGCTTTGGGTTAGGCATCAGTCCCCGGGGGCCTAAAATTTTACCAAGTTTACCTACCTGGCCCATCATGTCTGGAGTGGCAATAGCTCTGTCAAATTCAAGCCAACCCTGTTGAATTTTTTCAATTAAATCTTCTGCACCCACATAGTCAGCACCAGCCTCTCTTGCTTCCTTTTCCTTTTCGCCTTTAGCAAAAACCAATACCTTAACCTCTT
>DDKK01000022.1:2961-3328 GCA_002339325.1 Nitrospiraceae bacterium UBA2600
GCCTGTTCCATGAGGAAGCACGACAGTATTTCTTACAACCTGGTCTGATTTTCGAGGGTCAATACCTAAATTTATCGACATCTCAACGGTCTCATCAAATTTTGCAAAACTACTTTCTTTAAGAATATCTACTGCCTCCTCCAGTGTATACTCTCTCTGCAAATCAAGCTTTTCTTTAACAGCAGCTAACTTTTTTCCCATCTAACCTTACCCCCTTATTTCAACGCCCATGCTTTTTGCTGTGCCAATTATCATGCTCATGGCTGCCTCTAAAGACTTTGTATTTAAATCTGGAAGTTTAGTCTTTGCAATCTCCTCAACCTGCTTCATCGTTAAAGTGCCAACCTTTTCTTTACCCGTTGTTCCA
>DDKK01000022.1:3660-4245 GCA_002339325.1 Nitrospiraceae bacterium UBA2600
AACCTTTAATGATACCAGCAGCTTTCTTTATCAACTCTGAGGCGGGAGGTGTTTTGAGGATGAACGTGAATGACCTATCTTTGTAAATAGTCAAAACTACAGGAATTAAAGTGTCTCCCATGGACTGGGTTTGTGCATTAAACTGCTTGCAAAATTCCATAATATTTACACCGTGGGGACCGAGAGCTGGTCCTATTGGTGGAGCAGGATTTGCCTTTCCTGCAGGAATTACCAGTTTTACTTGAGCAGTCACTTCTTTTTTTGCCATAATTTATTCCTCCTTCTAAACCTTTTCAACCTGAGAGAATGCAAGCTCTACAGGCGTTTGTCTTCCAAATATGCTTACCATTACCTTTACTCTTTCATGCTCTGAATCAACTTCATCTATAAGACCAGTGAAATTGGTGAACGGACCATCGGTAATTCTTACAGTTTCACCCTTTTCAAAGTGAGTTTTAACCTGTGGAGCTCTGCCTTTTTCTAACTGTTGAAGAATCATCTCCACTTCTTCTTCTGGAATTGGAGCTGGTTTTTTGCCACCGATAAAGCCTGTAACTCTCTGTGTTGTTCTTACAAGATGCCAAG
>DDKK01000022.1:4596-4898 GCA_002339325.1 Nitrospiraceae bacterium UBA2600
TCAAGCTCCATCTCCACAAGAATATAGCCAGGATAAAACTTTTTTTCCATTTCTTTTTTCTTTTTACCCTTGACCTCTATTATCTTTTCGGTGGGTATTAGTATTCTTGAAATTTTATCTTCGAGGCCTTTAGTTTTTACCTTTTCCTCTATTGAGGCCTTAACCCTTTCTTCAAAACCTGCCATCGTATGAATAACATACCACTGCTTTGCCATTAGCTCACCCGATAAAGGAACTTATAATTTTTGATAATACGAAGTCTACAATGCCAAGAAAAAATGAAATAATGAATACAGTAACAA
>DDKK01000030.1 GCA_002339325.1 Nitrospiraceae bacterium UBA2600
AAATAGGATGGTAAGTTTTTATAAGCTGGATTATTTCTAATCTGCTCCTCTGTAATCTTTCCTAAGTATCCAACTAAGTGGGCTGTAGCAGGACCTAAAGGATAATGCCGTCTCATTTCTATGTCGATTATAAGTCCTGGAAGTTCTGTTCTTCTTGCTTCAAGCATTGCTATTTCCTTGAATGATAAGTCTTCTTTAATTCTTATTGGCAGATAAATACTTTCGGTTTTTCTTTTAAGTTTTCTATCAAGTTCTTCAACACTTATATTTAAGATTTTAGATAGAAGTTCCCTGTTGATTGTATCTGCATATTCGGCGTAAACAGAAAGGCTGAAGGAGGATATGTTTTCAACAAGAGGAATACCGTTTCTATCATAGATAATTCCGCGGGGAGCCGGAATTTTAACTATTCTTATCCGATTTTGCTCTACTAATTTTTTGTATTTATCCGAATTAATTATTTGTAACTGCCACAATCTTAAAAGAATTGTTATAAAAATTAAGATGATGACAAATAAAAAAAGCTTTTCTCTTCCATTTATCACGGCTTTCTCCAGCTCAAAATTAATCCAGCAGGAATATTAATTAGTCCTTTGACAATGAAGCCTTTAATAAGAGGCAGATAGCTTATATTATAGTTAAAAAAGTATACTACGATAAAGCTGTAGAAAGCCTCGTCTATTACTGTAAAAGTTAAGATTACTGCTGCCTTGAATATTTCTGTCCAATTAAAAAAGAGTTGTCTTACAAGAATCATTAGTAAAATGCCTGTAAAAGATTTTGAAATTATCGCCGGTCCTATTACCCCTTGAAATAAATCCTCTATTAAACCTACAACAATAAAATAGCAAAGAGGGAGGATTTCGGATGGATAAACTTTTTTCTGCTCTGTTTTCGGAAAAAAATAGTCTATTATAAAGAGAAAGACTAACAGAAAGGAAAAATTAAAGGTCAAACCGTCTATTGTTAAAATTTGTTCAAGGAAAAAGGCTGAGAAAGTTAAAATTGCCCATTTAAAGAAATGCTTCATGGAAGGCTCTTTAAGATGGCAACTTCCTCTATTTTTAACTCCGATTGAAGTGGCACAACCTCAATATTCTGAAAAACTCCCCTTTTTCTGTCTACCTTTCTGACTACTCCAACCGAAAGACCCTCTGGAAATATACCATCTGTTCCTGATGTTATTAATCTATCACCTACCATAATCTCCTCCTCAAGGGGAATATACTTGAGTAAGCATAAATTCGTTCCTGCACCACTTAAAACCCCTTCTATTCGGTTTCGCTCTACTCTTACTGAAGCGGAGAAATTAGGGTCTGTAATGAGTAGAATTTCTGAAAAATCCTCGGAAGCAAAAATAACTTTACCAACAAGGCCATTGATAGTAATCACAGGCATGTTTACTTTCACTCCGTCTTTTTTGCCTTTGTCAATCCATACAGTTTTTAAAAACTTATTGGCGCCTCTCTTTATAATTTTTGCTATAGTTAAAATTTCTTTTTTTCTCTCTTTCAAGTTTAAAAGCTCTTTAAGTCTTTTGTTCTCCTCAATCAATTCATTTGTTGAACTTATTTGTAAATGCATTTTATAGAGCTTTTCTTTTAAATCCCTGTTTTCATCCTTCGTTTTCAACAGTTCATTAAAAAAATTTTGTAGATAGTCTATGGGATAAAAAAGAGAGTAAAGATGAATTTTATTAAATAATAATAGCCCCTTTGACTGATAACTGATTAAGACAAAGGAAATTAAGACTATTAAAATTATAGAGATAATCGTAGTTTTTTTTAACATCAATTGACATTAAGAGAAACTCTTCTTAATAAATCAAGCTTGTCTAACATTTCTCCACAACCTTTTACTACTGCTCTAAGTGGGTCTTCAGGTATTATTACAGGAACACCTGTGTTTTCTCTTATGAGCACATCAAGCCCCCTTAAGAGAGCACCACCTCCTGCGAGAACAATGCCTTTGTCTGCAATATCTGAAGCAAGTTCCGGTGGTGTGTTTTCAAGAGTAACTTTAATAGTGTCGAGTATTATAGATACAGGCTCTTGAAGGGCTTCTCTTATCTCTTCCTCAGTTACATTAATGGCCTTTGGAATTCCACTTATGAGATCTCTTCCTTTTATTTCCATAGTCTTATTTGAGTTAATGGGATAGGCACTACCGATGTTTATTTTTATCATTTCCGCTGTTCTTTCGCCTATCATGAGATTGTATTTTCTCTTTATGTAGGCTATTATAGCCTCGTCCATCTTGTCTCCACCTACCTTAACTGCTTTAGAACAGACAATACCGTCTAAAGAAATAACGGCCACATCTGTTGTTCCTCCGCCTATATCGACAATCATATTGCCTGACGGCTCACCTACAGGAAGACCAACGCCAATAGCAGCTGCCATTGGTTCTTCGATTAAATACACCTCTCTGGCACCTGAGGCAATTGCAGCGTCTTTTACCGCTCTTTGTTCCACCTGTGTGATACCAGAGGGAACTCCGATTATTATTCTGGGTGAGATGAAACATTTTCTATTGTGAGCTTTAGTAATAAAATATTTGAGCATTTCACCGGTGGCATCAAAATCAGCTATTACACCATCTTTCAAAGGTTTTATTGTTATAATATTTGCCGGTGTTTTACCCATCATTTCCTTTGCTTCTGTTCCTACGGCAATTACTTTTTTGTTGTCTCTTCTGATTACTACCACTGAGGGTTCATCACAAATTATTCCTTTACCTTTTACGTAGACTAAAGTATTAGCTGTTCCGAGATCAATAGCGAGGTCATTTGAAAATTTTCCAACAAACTTTTGTAAAAGCACCATTTCCTCCTTTAAATTAATTCTCCTATTATTCTAAATTATTTGATGCCTAATCTTCTATTACTCGGGTATGAGCAAGGAAATCGCCAAGTCTTTTTTGCTCTTTATCGCCGATTATTATTATAAATTCGATTATTATTACAAATAGACAAATTAGCCATCCGATTATTGGAATTATAAGAAAAAATAAAGGTGCTCCGATTGATAAATTTCTAATTATAGAATCTCTAAAGTCAGCATGATAGTTTCTCTCAGTGTTAATCACTCTTAGCCTGAGTAATTTTTTACCTATACTTCTCCCTCTGAAAATCCCATCGCTTATTAAAAGGTAGAATATTCCAATGAAAAGTCCAGAGTTTGGAAAAGTTTTCCATAAAATTATCACAATTATAAGGTCAATCAACTTAGCAAGAATTCTGAAGAAAACTATATTAGCACTTGATTTATTAGTCATTTTTATTGTGTTATTATTATTTTAAATATTCTATAATATATTAGCACTTGCCTCTTTTTTGTATAAACAATTATGATAGGATACAATAAATTTTGTTGAGAAAGCAAAGAGTCGAATAGAAATAAGATGGGAGGGCAAAATGGGTTATAAAATTTTAAAGAGCTTATGGGTTGGCTTTCTTCTTTTATTCTATTTTTCCGTGCCTGCGCAAGGAGAAATAACTGCAAAACCTGGAATTTTTGATCATTTTCAGTTTGATGCGCCACATGCCATAGTGGCGGGAAAAGAATACAGGATAATTCTTTATGCAGTAGATGCCTTTGGCAATCCTGTAAATATGCCCTCTGAAAGCATTAAGGAATATAAACTTTCAGTAACAGGTTCGGCCCAAATAAGTCCTCAAAATTTCAAAGCAAAGGATATTGGCCAAGAGGGATTAAATATAAAGATAATAGATGAAAAGGCTGAGGAAGTAACCGTAAGTCTTTATGAAGCAAACAGTCCATTTCCCATTTTAGAAAAGAAGATAAAAGTGCTACCCGATTTAATCAGTTCTCTTTTTATCAAAGTTCCTCAAAAAGTAATTGTTGGTAATGACTTTTTCGTTCAGATTTTAGGTAAAGATAGGTATGGAAATATTGTATGTAAAGAATTTGACCCAAGCTTATTAAATATATTTTTTAAAGGTGATGTATCTCCTCAAATAAAAAATATTCAGTATGTTCAGGAGACCTGTAGCGCCACACTGAGGTTATACACTGAGAAGATGGGTAGTTTTTACTTAGAGGCTAATATATTAAACCGTAATATTTCAGGTAAAAGCGAGACAGTTAAAATCTTAAATGGTGATGTTGCCCAATTCATAGTGGAAGCTCCTTCAGAAGCTATTGTTGATGAAGAATTCGAGATTAGGATACTGGCTGTTGATAAATTTGGAAACCTCGTTAGCAACTTCTCATCGCAAAAAGAAAGAGTCAAGATTGAGGCTCAAGGGAAGGGATATATATTCCCTGCAGAATTATCTTCCTATGCCTTTTCAAATGGCATTGCTCGAGTGGGTCTTAAATATGATAGACCAGAGGAGATAAAGATTGCCGTTAAGGTTTTGAGAGAGAATTTTATAAAGGGAGAAAGTAGTTCAATTAAGGTTAATCCACCAAAAATCAAGAGATTTGAGATAGTGTCACCAGATACTATAATTGCGGGACAGAAATTCAAAATTAAAATAATAGCCTACAATCAGTTTGATAAAATCATGACCAATTACAACCTCTACGGTAAAACAGTAATCTTGAAATCTTCAGGAACAGGAACACTAACTCCTAACAGAATCCCTGCTTCAGCATTTGTAAATGGAGCAGCTATTGTAGAGCTTATGTATGATAAGGCAGAAAAATTTGCAATAATGGCTTCAACAGAAGAGGAAATAATACCCTCCACTGAAGTTAAGAGTAAAGAAGAAAAGAAGCATCAAGAGATTACAAGAAAAAAAGTATCTAAAGCAAAAAAAGAAACAAAGGATAAAAAGAGGGTTATAACATCTAAGGAATTATTAGAACTGAAAAATATATCTTTAGTAGAAACAAAAAACTCTGCCACTCTCTCTATTCATATTCCTAATTTCGAAAAAAAAGGAGGATTCCATCCGAGAACTAAAAAGCTTGGAAAGATGATGTCTATCACTGTTGATATTTATCCAGTGGCTAACAAAATTGAAAAGCCCTTACAATTTGAATCTGACTTTATAAAAGAAATTTCAATCTCCGAAGAACAAAACAAAATTGCACTTAATATTTCTCTCAAAAAACCTCTAAAATATCGTCTCTCCAAGAAGAAAGATGAACTCGTAATAGAGTTCAGGAGAGGTTAATGGGTTTTCTTGAAAGGCTAAAGGATAAACTATCAAAAACAAAGCAAAACATTGTTGAAAAAATCGAAGCAATAATACCTGCCGGTAAGCGAATAGATGAAGCTACTATTGAGGAAATTGAGGAAATTTTAATTACATCTGATTTAGGAATAAAGGCAACCGAGGAGATAATAGAAAATTTAAAAAGAAAACTTAAAGAGGGTAAAGCAAAGGATATATCTGACCTTAAAAGTCTTCTTAAAGAAGAGCTTACAAATATTCTTGGAGAGGATAATTACTTAAATCTCAACTATAAGCCTTCTGTTATTCTTGTAGTCGGTGTTAACGGAACAGGAAAAACAACTACCATAGGAAAACTTGGAGCAAAACTTATTGGTGAGGGAAAAAGTGTTGTTCTTGCTGCATCAGATACATTCAGGGCTGCTGCTATAGAGCAACTTGAATTATGGGCTAATAAAACAGGAGCAACAATTATAAAACAAAAAAGCGGTGCAGACCCTGCAGCAGTAGCCTTTGATGCTGTTGAATTCGGTAAAGCAAAAAACAAAGACGTTGTAATCATCGACACAGCTGGTAGATTGCATACAAAATTTCCCTTAATGGAAGAACTAAAAAAAATAAACAGGGTAATAAAAAAATCAATTCCAGAAGCCCCTCATGAAACTCTTTTGGTGGTTGATGCAACAACCGGCCAAAATGCAATAAAACAGGCTATTTTGTTTAATGAGGCTGTAAATTTGACTGGCATTGTTGTAACCAAGCTTGATGGCACTGCAAAAGGAGGCGTTGTTTTTGCCATCAAAAAAGAGATCGGAGTGCCCATAAAGCTAATTGGAATTGGAGAGGCCGTTGAAGACCTCAGAGAATTTAATTCAAGGGATTTTGTTGATGCTCTCTTCGATTGATTTTGGTTGCGGGGAGAGGATTTGAACCTCTGACCTTTGGGTTATGAGCCCAACGAGCTACCAGACTGCTCCACC
>DDKK01000015.1 GCA_002339325.1 Nitrospiraceae bacterium UBA2600
ATCCTGAACTTGCCAAAAAAGTAAGCGACTACTTACAAATTCCAATTACTGAAACTACAGTTAATACCTTTAGCGATGGCGAAATAATGGTGCAGATTAAAGAAAATATAAGAGGCTCTGATACATTTGTTATTCAGCCCACCTGCACACCTGTAAATCAGAATTTAATGGAACTTCTTCTCATAATAGATGCTCTTAAAAGAGCCTCAGCAAGACGAATTACTGCTGTAATTCCATACTATGGGTATGCAAGACAGGACAGAAAAGTTCAACCGAGAGTGCCTATATCTGCCAAACTTGTAGCCAACCTTATTAGCACTGCAGGAGCCAACCGAGTGCTTACAATAGACTTGCATGCAGGACAGATTCAAGGTTTTTTTGATATTCCCGTTGACCATCTCCTTGCAATTCCTGTAATGCTTGATTATCTGAAAAAAAATGACCTTCTTAAAAATATAATTGTCGTATCCCCCGATGCAGGAGGGGCAGAGAGGGCAAGATTTTTTGCCAAAAAAATCAATGCTCCCCTCGCAATAGTAGATAAAAGAAGAGACGCTCCCAATGTTTCAAAAGTCATGCATGTTATTGGTGATGTAAAGGATAAAGACGCACTTCTCATTGACGATATGATTGATACGGCAGGAACAATAACTCAGGCAGCATTAGCTTTAAAAGAAAAAGGCGCAAAAAGGGTCTTTGCCGCAGCAACCCATGGAGTTCTCTCAGGCCCTGCCATTGAAAGGTTAAACAATTCTGTCCTTGAAAAAGTAATAATTACCGATACAATACCCGCTGAAGATAAAAAACAACAGTGCCCTAAAATTGAAATACTGACCGTTGCTCATCTTTTAGGTGAGGCTATAAGAAGAATTAACGAAGAAACTTCAATCAGTTCATTATTTGTTTAAGGAGGACTAAAGCATGGAAAAATTTATTCTTAATGCTCTAAAAAGAGATGGAAAAGGTAAAGGTGCAGCAAGGCAACTAAGAAAAAACGGTTTTATACCATGTATAGTTTATAAAGGTGGAGAATCATTACCCCTTCAGATTCCTACCAAAGAAATGCTGCCCTTCATGAACATCGCAACAAGGGAGAAATTGTTTGTTACCCTAAAATTAGAAGATGCTGAAAAGCAGGCAATACTTCAAGATTATCAAGTTGACCCTTTAACAGGCAAACTATTACATGTAGATTTTCTCGAGGTAAGTGCAACAGAGAAAATCAGAGTTACAATACCCGTTCTTCTTGTAGGAGAACCCATTGGAGTAAAACAAGATAAGGGAATTCTACAGCATGGCATATCAGAAATAGAGATAGAAGCCATACCAGAGAAAATTCCAGGACATATAGAGGTAGATGTATCCCAACTTGGAGTTGGAGATTCTATACATGTGAGAGACATAAAATTTGAAGAGGGAATTAAGATTATATCTGACCCTGACGAGGTCATAGCAACCGTTACTGTTGAAGAAGAGGAAGAAATTGAAACATCAGCCGCTACAGCAGAACCAGTAGAGCCTGAAGTTATAAAGAAAGGAAAGAAAGCTAAAGAAGAAGAACAAGAATAAATAAATTGAATGACTCTTATAATTGGATTAGGAAATCCTGGGCGAAAATACAGCCAGACACGGCACAATGTTGGTTTCATGGTAATTGATAACTTGGCTAAAAGATACGGTGTGAGTTTCGTTGAAAAAAAGGAATATCTAATCGGAATTGGTCATGTTGATAGCAGGAGAATTGCTCTTGTGAAACCTCAAACCTATATGAACTTAAGCGGATTAGCAGTCAAAAAATTAGTTGACAAAACCATACTTGAAAATTTACCACAATCAATCATCGTCATTCATGATGATCTGGATTTACCGGTTGGAAAAATGAAAATAAAAAGAAATGGCTCTTCCGGGGGACACAAAGGCATTCAGTCCATAATAGAAAATCTGGGCACTAAAGACTTCATCAGAGTAAAAATAGGCATTGGAAAAGACCCTGGAATAGATGTTTCAGACTACGTATTAAAACCTTTCTCAAAAGAGCAAAAGCCTTTAGTGAAAGAAAAAATTTTACAAGCAGCCGATTCAGTTGTTACAATTCTTAATGAAGGCGTTGATAAAGCCATGAATATCTACAACCGAGAGGATGCATGATGCTTGCGGCAATAATATTTATTCTAATATTCTTTGCACCCGAACCATCCTATGCGTGGGGGCCTCTCACTCATGCTTATTTATCTCAACAAGTATTTAAAATATCACATTTACTACCGGTCTCGCTGATTCCTATAATAGAAAGCTGTAAAGATTATTTTATTTACGGCAATATAATTCCAGACACAATTTTCGGCAAAAAATATTTACCACAAGAGAAAAATCCTCACACATGGCAAACAGGCTTTAGCTTGCTTAAAGGAGCTAAAAGCAAAGAAGAAAAAGCCTTTGCATACGGTTTTCTTACTCATTTAGCTGCTGATGCTATACTGCACCATGATATAAAAAATTTAAATCCCCTCCAGCATGTAATATTTGAACTCAAAGCCGACCGAATAGTAGACAGATATTACTGGCTACAAATCATGACTATTAACAAAAGAGTGAGGAAAAAAAGTGACCACTTTTTTGAGCAAGCTCTATCAAATCCCAGTATATCAATTAAAACCTCAAAAAAAATATATAAATCTCTTATTTTCCTATCAGCATTCAATGTAGGAGAGCTCAAAAATCCAGAAGCCTTTGATATATTCCATTTAAAATCCATTACTGCCATGCTTGAAGTATTAAACAGCGAAGAAAAAGCCTCTATTACAGAACTATCGCCCCACAATTAATGAGAGCTTGAATCTTTCTAATTCTCTTAACGTCATCAACTCCGTATAGCCCTATCATAATGGTTATAAAAAAATAGGGGGCATTCATAAAAATGCCCCCTCTGTGTAAAGGAATGAAATAAAATTACTTCACAAAAGGATTTGCATAGAAGGTAATAAGAACAAATACGAGAACATAAATGACAAGAGATTCAATTAATGCAAGACCAACGATAAAGAGAGTCATTAATTTACCAGTAACTCCAGGATTTCTTGCAGAACCTTCAAGTATGCCTCTTAGACCCTGTCCCATACCAGCTCCACCACCACCAGCAGCTGCACCAAGTCCAATCAATGCACCAGCTGTTGCATAACCGTAGTAGTTAAGCTTGGCTGGATCTGACTCAGCAGCAAATACTGCTGATGCAGTTAAGACAACAACAAGAGCAGCAAAGAATACTACTAAAAACTTCCTCATTCTACTTCCCTCCTTTCTTTATTGTTATTTTAGTGAGACTCCTCAACAGCACCTGCTATATAAACTGCTGTAAGCAACATGAAGACATATGCTTGAAGCACGCTTACCAGAGTACCCAATGCTAAAAAGGCCACAGGAACTATAAGAGGAGCTAAAATTCCAAGAACCATTAATAGAAGATGTTTACCAAACATATTTCCAAAAAGTCGGACTCCCAGTGTAAGAGGTCTGGCCAAGTGAGTTATCCATTCAACAATAAACATAAACATCATAAATGGAATAGCATAAATGCTTCTGATAGGACCAAGAAAATGCTCAAGATAGCGAATACCGTGAACCTTAAATCCCATAAACTGATAGATAAAGAAAACAGGAATTGCCATGGCAAAGGTCATGTTAACATTGGAGGTTGGTGATTCAAAACCAGGGATAAGTCCAAATAGATTGCATACTAAAATATAAATAAAAAGTGTGCCTAAAAGAGGCAAAAATTTATCCCCCCAATGCTGTCCAATGCTCATCAATGCCTGGCCTCTTAAAAATTCCATGAGTATTTCCATAATGTTCTGAATTCCAGAGGGAACCATTTTGAGATTGCTCTTAACAACGAGCGCAACGACAATAATAATTCCCATAGCTAACCAAGAATAACTCACGAAGGGCGGAATAGAAGGGAATAACATGTGCAAAAAAGTTGGTGCTTCCACGCTAAGCCTCCTTTCTATTGTAGTTTAAGTTATAATACATAAAAAACTGTCAAATGTCAAGAGCTGAAGAATAAATCTTAAGTTGCCAATTGTTTTCTATATCTATTAAATTAAAAATATGAATGAAAAGATTTATACAGAAGAAAAACACGAAACATCGATAAATCTTCCTCATCTTTACAGAGTTTATCTGCTCAATGACGATTACACTACAATGGATTTTGTTGTTCATGTTTTAATGACAATATTTGATAAACCAAAAATAGAGGCTACTGCAATCATGCTCCATGTTCACAGGCACGGCAAGGGTCTTGCTGGAATCTATACAAAGGAAATTGCTGAGACAAAAGTGCATCAGGTAGAGACACTTGCACGAAGTCACGGTTACCCATTAAAATGCATTATAGAAAGAGATGATAGATAAAGATTTACAGATAATAATCACTGCCACTGTAGAAGACGCCATAGAAAGAGACCATCAATATCTAACGGTAGAGCATCTTACCTATGCTATTTTGCATGACGAATATGGCACAGAGATAATAAGAAACTGCGGTGGAAACCCAGAAAAAATCAAAATAAGCCTTGAAACATTTTTAGACCAGAACATACCGAAAAAAAAGGGAAGAGGTCAAGCCCAGCCTACTGTAGCTTTTCAGAGAGTTATGGAGAGGACATTAAATCATATAAAAGCAGCAGAAAAAAAACAGGCAGATGCAGGCGATTTTCTTGCTGCAATTTTTCTTGAAGAAGAAACCTATGCTGTAAGTCTCCTTAAATCTTATGGCATCACCCGCGTAGATATCTTAAATTACATATCCCACGGTACGCCTAAACAGGAATTTGAAGAAACAGTCACGAAGGAAGATAAAAAAATAGACCCCCTGAAAACTTTTACCGTTGAACTCACCGAAAAGGCAAAAAAGGGAGAGATTGACCCTATAGTGGGAAGAAAAATAGAGCTCGAAAGAGTTGTTCAGATTTTATCAAGGCGTAGAAAAAATAATGTAATCCTTGTAGGTGAGCCAGGAGTAGGCAAAACAGCAATAGTTGAAGGCCTTGCTATTAAAATTGCAAAAGCGGAAGTTCCTTCCCATCTGAAAGATTTTAAAATATACGCACTTGACATGGGTTCGCTTCTTGCCGGGACAAAATACAGAGGAGATTTTGAAGCCCGAATGAAAGGTCTTATTAGCTCTCTTTATAGGGTTAAAAACTGTATTCTCTTCATTGACGAGATACACACCATCGTAGGCGCTGGTTCCGCAAGTGGTAGCACTGTCGATGCATCAAATCTTTTAAAACCCATTCTGATGGAAGGTAAAATAAGATGTATTGGAGCAACAACATACGAAGAATATAGAAATTACTTTGAGAAAGACCGAGCCCTTTCAAGAAGATTTCAAAAAATAGATGTTTTAGAGCCAAGCGAAGAGGAAACTTTTGAGATATTAAAAGGTCTTAAAAACTATTACGAAGAATATCATAGCGTAAGTTACACTGACGAAGCCTTACATTCTGCCGTAACTCTTTCAGCTCGATATATTAATGATAGATTTCTACCAGATAAAGCCATTGATATTATAGATGAAGCAGGAGCAGTTGTAAGACTTTACAACGACGATAAGGTTGTTGACAGTAAAGTCATAGAACAAATCATCTCAAAAATAGCAAGAATTCCCTCTCAGGAAGTAACCTCTAATGATATAGACAGACTTAAAAACCTCGAGACTGAACTCAAGGCTCAAATATACGGACAGGATGAGGCTGTAGAGTCTGTGGTAAGAGTAATAAAAATCTCAAAAGCTGGTTTAAAAGAGATTCAAAAACCTATAGGCTCATTTCTTTTCACAGGTCCTACAGGTGTTGGCAAAACAGAGCTTGCAAAACAGCTTGCAAACAAACTGGGAATTGCTTTTTTGAGATATGACATGAGTGAATACATGGAAAAACACTCTGTAGCAAAGCTCATTGGTGCTCCTCCTGGATATATTGGATTTGAACAAGGTGGGCTTCTTACTGAAGCAATAAGAAAAAATCCCCATTGCGTGCTTCTACTTGATGAGATAGAGAAAGCCCATGAAGACATATTCAATATTCTCCTTCAAATAATGGACTATGGCACATTGACTGACAACACCGGCAGAAAAGCTGATTTCAGAAATGTAATATTAATAATGACCTCTAATCTTGGAGCAAGAGAGCTGGAAAGACCTGTCATAGGATTTGGAGACAGAACCAAAGACCAGTTAAAAAAGAGCAACGAAGCTATAGAGAGACTTTTCAGCCCCGAATTCAGAAATCGTCTTGATGCTGTTATAACCTTTGCGCCACTTCCTGAAAATATTGTTATAAAAATTGTAGAAAAATTTATTAACGAATTGAATGAACAACTTTCAACAAAAAATATCCACGTCAGGCTAACCAAAAAAGCTAAAAAATGGCTTGCCAAAAGAGGGTTTGACACTAAATTCGGTGCAAGACCTCTTCAAAGATTAATCCAAAAAGAGATAAAAACTCCTCTTGTTGAGGAGATTCTTTTCGGTAAACTTACAAATGGTGGAGAAGTGGTCATCAATATCGTTAATGACTCAATAAAATATAAAATAAATGACCGTCTTTCTACTGTCTGATGAATTAAGCTTTCCAAATCCCGAACTATCTGAACCAGATGGTTTACTTGCAATAGGTGGAGATTTATCTCCAGAAAGACTAATTCTTGCATACGAAGTCGGAATTTTTCCATGGTATAATGAGTTGCCCATCATGTGGTGGTCTCCTCCCAAAAGACCCTTAATTTTTCCAAGACTTTTCAACCTGTCAAGAAGTCTGTATCAGATATTAAAAAAAGACATCTTTAAAGTTACTTTTAATAAGGATTTTGAAGCTGTAATAGATTTTTGTGCCCACACAAAAAGAAAAGACTCTTACGGCACCTGGATTACCGCTGAAATGAAAGAAGCCTATATCGTACTACACCATCTCGGATATGCCCAATCTGTTGAAGTATGGAGAGAAAAAGAGCTTGTAGGCGGACTTTACGGTATTAGTATTGGAAAAGCTTTTTTTGGAGAGTCCATGTTTTCACTAATCAGCAATGCATCAAAGATAGCTCTTGCCTGTCTTGTTGAGTTTTTAATAAAAAATGATTTCTATTTTATCGACTGCCAAATAACCAATGAACATCTTCTGAGAATGGGCGCAATAGAAATTCCTCGATGTGTCTTTCTTAAACTTCTGAGCGAGGCCATACAAAAAAATTTTATAATAGAAAAATGGAGTTATGAGAAAATATCCACCAAGCATACAGCCTTGTTTTTAAAAAACAAATTAATCAAAAGGAGTCTTTAATTATGAAGTTGCTACTATTTGATATAGACGGAACACTTATAAGTGCTGGTGGAGCAGGTACGAGGTCTTTGAATAGAGCCTTTGAAAAAGTTCTTGGTATAAGAGAGGCCTTCGTGAACTTTGAGATGGCAGGTAAGACAGATATTCAGATAATAAAAGAAGGGCTAAAACTACACGGAATAATCCCTGAGAAAAATCTTATAGACGATTTAATTGACAGCTATCTTATGTTTCTTCAGGTTGAAATCAATAATAACTCTAAACATATCAAGCCAGGCGTAGTTGATTTTATCAATTTTATGACCGGTAGTTTTTCCTATCCCATGGGATTACTTACAGGAAATCTTGAAAAAGGTGCTCGAATAAAACTCGAACCCTTTGCGCTTAATTCTTATTTTCCTTTTGGAGCTTTTGGTAGTGACCATGAAAACAGAAACAATCTACTGCCCATAGCAGTTGAAAGATATGAAAAATTTTTCAAAAAACCCATTAACTTTAGTGATTGTATCGTTATAGGCGATACTCCAAGAGATGTAGCCTGTGCAAAACCTTACGGTGCGAAGGTAATCGCTGTTGCCACAGGTCCATTTACAAGAGAAGACTTACAAAAAACAGATGCCGATGTGGTAGTTGAAAATCTTTCGGAAATAGATAAAATTCAAAAAATTCTTTTTTAAAATGGGAAAATTTCCTGTAACAGAAAAGAAAGAAAATGAGCTCATTCGTGAAATGGAATTCTTAGGAATTAAAGAGGTCGATATTGAAGAAAGATTTATTAGATGCTCAGGTCACGGAGGACAAAAAGTAAATAAAACATCAACAGGTGTATATCTCAAACATATACCCACCGGCATTGAGATAAAATTTACAAAGGAACGCTCCCAAGGACTTAACAGGTTTTTTGCAAGACGTTTACTTGTAGAGAAAATTAAAGAAATCAAAGGAATAAAAACTAACAAAATAGAGATAATAGAGAAGTTACGAAAAAGAAAACAGAAAAGCAGAAAAAGAAACAGGGAAAGAGAGGGCATTTAGCCCTCTCTTTTATCTCGGTATAAGTTTTGTTGCCAGTTGAATTCTTATAGTAGCTCTCTCTAAAGCAGCCTGAGCTCTTGCATGGTCAATGTCAGCCTCACCAGCCTGTGCCTTCCTGAGTCTTTCCTCTGCTCTCGCTAAGGCAGCCTTGGCCCTCTCTACGTCTATCTCTTCAACCCTTTCAGCACTTCCAACCAATACTAAAACTCTGTCGTTTAGAACCTCACAATAACCCCTATTAATGAACACATAATGAGTCTGCCCATCCTTCTTATAAGAGAGAGAGCCGATTCTTAAGGCAGTCATAAATGCACAGTGTCCAGGGAAAACTCCAAAATCACCCTCTGCACCAGTGGTATATACCTCATCTACTTCTTCATTTATTAACTCTCCGTAGGGTGTTATAACTTCTAATTTGAGCTTATTGTCCATCATACACTCCTTTAATTAGACCTGTCTTGTGTAACCAAGCTTCTTAGCTTTCTCCTCCACCTCTTCTATTGGACCAACCATGTAAAATGCCTGCTCTGGCAGGTCATCATATTTACCATCAAGAATTGCCTTAAAGCCTTTTATTGTTTCATCAAGCTTGACATACCTTCCCGGCGTTCCTGTAAATGTCTCTGCCACATGGAAGGGCTGACTTAAGAACCTCTGAAGTTTTCTTGCTCTTGCAACGGTAAGCTTGTCATCTTCTGAAAGCTCTTCTATACCGAGAATTGCAATAATGTCCTGCAATTCTTTGTATCTCTGCAGCACTGACTGAACACCTCTTGCAACCTGATAGTGCTCATCACCAACTACTCTTGGGTCAAGAATTCGGCTTGTTGAGTCAAGAGGGTCAACGGCAGGATATATTCCAAGCTCGGCAATCTGACGGGAGAGAACGACTGTTCCGTCAAGGTGAGCAAAGACTGCGGCAACTGCTGGGTCTGTCAAGTCGTCTGCAGGAACGTAAATTGCCTGCATGGAGGTAATAGAGCCTTTTGCTGTTGTGGTAATTCTTTCCTGCAAAGCACCCATTTCTGTAGAAAGAGTTGGCTGATAACCAACTGCTGAAGGCATTCTACCGAGAAGTGCCGAAACCTCTGAACCGGCAAGGGTGTATCTAAAGATGTTGTCTATGAAGATAAGAACGTCCTGTCCTTGGTCTCTAAAATACTCAGCAACAGTAAGGGCTGTAAGAGCAATACGGGCTCTCACTCCTGGGGGTTCGTTCATCTGTCCGTAAACAAGGGCAACCTGAGGCAAAACGCCTGAGTGCTTCATTTCAAGGTAAAGGTCGTTTCCTTCACGGGTTCTCTCACCAACACCTGCAAAAACGGAGACACCACCGTGTTTCATAGCAATGTTGTGAATCATCTCCATGATAACGACTGTTTTACCAACGCCTGCACCACCGAACATTCCCATCTTACCGCCTCTTACGAAGGGGACAAGAAGGTCAAAAACTTTAACACCTGTTTCAAACTGCTGGGTGGTTGGAGACTGTTCGGTAAACTCTGGAGCTGTTCTGTGTATAGGATACATGTCTTGGGCTTGAACAGGACCTGCCTCATCGACAGGTTCACCAGTAACATTTATAATTCTTCCTAAAACAGGTTTACCCACAGGCACTTTTATAGGTGCACCTGTATCGACAACTTTCATTCCTCTTACTAAACCATCGGTAGAACCCATTGCTATTGTTCTTACTCTGTTTTCACCGAGATGCATTGCGACTTCAAGGGTGAGATGAATCTCTGGAATGCCTTTTTGAGGGTCTCCAGGTTCATCTATTTTTAATGCATTCAAAACCTCGGGAAGCTGGCCTTCAAATTCGCAGTCTACAACTGTTCCTATAACCTGTACTACTTTACCTACGTTCATAATTTAAAACCTCCTTTATTCTTTTTTAAAATTTTATCCTTCACTCTGCTTTAAAGCTTCAACACCACCTACTATATCCATAAGCTCTTTTGTAATTGATGCCTGTCTTACTTTATTGGCAATTAAGGTGGTCTTTCTAATTAACTCATCGCAGTTCTTTGTTGCATTGTCCATGGCTGTCATTCTTGCTGCCTCTTCTGCAGCCTGAGATTCTAATAGAGCCCTGTATATTTGAATTTCAATGTATATAGGAAGCAGCATGGCAAAAAGCTCCGGTGCTCTTGGCTCGTAAGTGAAAGGTATAAATGTAGGCTGTTCAGCAGGCTCTGAATCTATCCTTCCAATTGGAAGTAATCTGTTTATTACTACCCTCTGGGCAATAACTGATTTAAATTCATTAAATATGACAACAACCTCATCTACTGCTTCGCTTACGTAAGAATTTATCATCTCTTGAGCTATTACCTGAGCATGAGTATATTGAAGTTTGCCCGATATTCCTGTCCAGACATTTTTGAGCTGAAAATCTCTTCTCTTAAAATAGTCTCGAGCCTTTCTTCCAACAACTGATAGAACTATATTAAGTCCCTCACCCTTAAGCCTGTTTATTTCTTTGTGAGCTGCCCTCAGTATGTTTGTATTGAAAGCACCACAAAGTCCCTTATCCGATGTGATTACAAGCACTTCTACAGTTTTAACAGGTCTTCTTAAAAGAATTGGAGGCACATCACCTCTCATCTCTACTGCACCAGCAAGGTCTGCAAGGACTTGCTGCATCTTTGTAGCATATGGCCTATACCTCAGCATGCTATCCTGGACTTTACGGAGCTTTGCAGCCGCCACCATCTTCATGGCAGAGGTTATCTTCTTTGTTCCCTGTATTGCCTTTATTTTCTTTCTTATATCTCTTAATGTTGGCATTTAACAGCTCCTACCTTCAGATTTTATTTATTACGGCTGAAAAGTCTTCTTAAACTCTAAAATGGCATCGGTTATCTTCTGTTTTAAAGAGTCATCGAGCTCTTTTTTCTCTCTGATTTCTTTTCTTAAGTCTTCCTTCTGACTTCTGATAAAGCTTAAAAAGCCCTGCTCAAAAGCCTTAATTGCTGAAACAGGTAGCTCATCAAGGTGTCCCTGTGTTCCCGCAAATATCAACATAATCTGGTCTTCTACTGGCATAGGAACATATTGGTCTTGTTTAAGAAGTTCAACCATTCTCTGTCCTCTTTCAAGAAGCGCTCTTGTTGCTTTGTCAAGGTCTGAAGCAAACTGGGCAAATGCTGCAAGTTCTCTGTACTGGGCAAGGTCAAGTCTGAGCATTCCTGCAACCTGCTTCATTGCTTTAATCTGTGCAGCACCACCAACACGGCTAACAGAGAGACCGACGTTAATAGCTGGACGGACACCTGCATAGAAAAGCTCTGGTTCAAGGTATATCTGACCGTCTGTAATAGAAATAACGTTTGTTGGAATATATCCAGAAACGTCTCCTGCCTGGGTCTCTATTACAGGCAATGCTGTAAGAGAACCTCCTCCTTCAGCATCGGAGAGTTTTGCTGCTCTCTCAAGCAGTCTTGAATGAAGATAGAATACGTCGCCGGGATAAGCTTCTCTTCCTGGTGGTCTTCTAAGAATCAGGGAGACCTGTCTGTATGCATAAGCCTGCTTAGTAAGGTCATCATAGCAAACTAATGCGTGCATTCCTTTGTCTCTGAAATATTCACCCATTGCACATCCCACATATGGAGCAAGATACTGCATTGATGCTGGTTCAGAGGCAGTTGCTGCAACAACTATTGTGTGGTCCATAGCGCCATACTTTTTAAGGGTCTCAACAACCTGAACTACGCTCTGACGACGTTGACCACAAGCAACATATATACAAATGCAGTTCTGCCCTTTCTGATTGATGATTGTATCTAAAAGAATGGCTGTTTTTCCTGTCTGACGGTCACCGATGACAAGCTCTCTCTGGCCTCTTCCTATTGGAATCATGGCATCTATTGCTTTAATACCTGTCTGAAGAGGCTCTTTAACTGGCTGACGCTTAATGATACCCGGAGCAATTACGTCAACCTTTCTAGTGGCCTTTACATTAATCGGACCTTTCCCATCAATTGGAATACCAATTGCATTGACTACTCTTCCGATTAACTCCTCTCCAACAGGAGTCTCCATAACTCTTCCAGTTCTCTTTACAATGTCACCCTCTTTAACAAGTCTGTCATCACCGAACAGGATTGCACCTACGTTATCTTCTTCAAGGTTAAGAGCCATACCGTAAACGCCATTTGGAAGCTCAAGCATTTCAGAGGCCATGCAGTTGTCTAATCCGTAAATTCTTGCAACACCGTCACCAATCGATGTGACTATTCCTACTTCGCTGACATCAGCTTTCTTCTCAAAGTCAGCAATCTGCTTCTTAAGGTACTCACTAATTTCTTCCATCTTAAGTTCCATAGTTTCTCACCCCTTTATAAGCTTATCTCTTAAAAGACCTAACTGGCCTTTTATACTTAAGTCATACATTGTGCTTCCCACTTTAACCCTTACTCCACCAATTAGTGAAGTATCAATTTCGTACTGCAACTCCACCTCTCTGCCCGTGATAGACTTAAGAGATTCAACAATTTTTTGTTTCATCGCCTCCGGAAGTTCAATGGCTGAGGTGACCACACCTTTAACCTTTTTCTTTGCTTCCAAATAGAGAGCATTGATGTATCTGACAATCTCACTAAGTCCTATCAGAACTCCCTCAACGCTCAGAAAGCTGAGGAACTTCTTTGCCTCCTCTGGAAGTGACAGCTTTTCACACAGATAGCTTATAGCTCCCACTCTCTCCTCATCGTTAAAGGATGGCGATGTGAGCATGTTTCTGAACTGTCTTTCTTTCTGCATCAACAAAGCTACAGCCTCAAGCTTCGCAACAATTTCTGGCACCTGGTCTATATTGACCAGACTTAAAAATTGTTTTGCATACTTTTTTGCCTTTGCTCCTCTGACCTTTCTCAATTTTTCCGCCCCTCTATTATTTTTATTGATTCCTGAAGAAGCTTTTCCTGCTCTTCAGGAGTAATTTTTTCCTTCAATTTCTGTTCACTCAACTGAATAGCAAGTTCTGCAGCCTCGAGCCTTAGAGCATCTTTAGCCATTTTCAACTCAAACTCAATATTTGTCTTTGCCTGCTCGATAATTTTCTCTTTCATTTTGTCAGTCTCTTGCATAATCTGTTGTTTTTCCTGTTCACCTATTTTTTTAGCAGACTCTATTATTTCCTGAATTTCTTTATCCTTCAATTTAAGCTTATCCTCAACCTCTTGAAGAGCTTTTTGGGCAAGCTCTTTTGCCTCTTGAGATTCTTTTATGCTTTTTTCAATAAGCTCTTTTCTCTGGGCAAGATAATTTTTGATTGGTTTACCTAAAAATTTGACTATAATGAATACCAGTATAGCAAAGTTAATGGTTTTGAAAGCCCAGTCTTTTAAACTGCCTCCATGCTCTCCTCCCTCTGCTGCATAGGCAGTCACTGCACTTAGAATACAGATTGTTGAGATAAGAAGTATTAGTCTTTTCATATTGCCTCCATTATACCTTTACCAATTTGTTTACAATCTCTTCAGATAGTCTTTCAACTTCTTGCTTAAGCGCTGCCCTCACCTTTTCTGTCTCAGCCTTAATCTCTGACCTTGCCTTTTCAATCATCTGAACTGCCTCTTTTTCAGCAGCCGATAGAACCTCTCTCTGATAGGCCAATGCTTCTTCCCTCAGGGAATTAATAATCTGTTTAGCTTGCGCCTTTGCATTAGCAAGGTCAGCATTCATCTGTGCAATGGCCTGTTCTTTTTTCTCTGTCATTACCTGAGCATCTTCCAGAGCACCTTTAATCATCTGCTCGCGCTGCCTGAAAAGCTCCATCATAGGTTTGAAAAGGATTGCATTGAGGATAAACATTAGGACAAAAAATTGAATCATTAGGACAAAAAACCAGTTGTTAAACTCTAACATACCCCACCTTCTTTCTGTTAGATTTTTTGATGCTTAAATTCAACTGCATGACAAGATACCATATACAGCTTTTTTTGTCAAGAAATCGTTAATTTTAAATTTTTATGGTTTTATTAAAATTTTCTTATAAATCCCTGTGAATCACAATTGGATTGAGCGAAAGGGTTTTTATAAAATCTCCTATCTCCTCGGCAATAACGACAGACCTGTGTTTCCCTCCAGTGCATCCTATACCTATTGTAAGGTAGGCTTTACCTTCTCGTTTATATCCTTCAATAGCAAATTTTAAGAAGTTTTTTAATCGTTTTAAAAACTCCTTTGTTTCTCTCTGTTTGAGAACAAAATCCTTAACCTTCCTGTCCTTTCCTGTAAGCTCCGTTAATTCGGGAATAAAATATGGATTAGGCAAAAACCTTGCATCAAACAAAAGGTCTGCATTTGAAGGGATTCCTCTTTTAAAGCCAAAGGACAAAATTGTAACCGAAAGGGTTCTGAGCTCTCCACCGTAGATTGATGAGATTAAAAACTTTAGTTCGTGGGGGTTGAAGTTCGATGTATCGATTATTCTCGTTGCAATGCTTCTGAGAGGCTGAAGTAAGACTATCTCTTCTTTAATTGCTTTTAGTAGTTCATTATGAAGAGAGAAGAGGGGATGAGGTCTTCTTGTCTCTTTATATCTTCTAAGTATTGTTTCATCGTCAGCTTCAAGAAAAAGAACATCTGTTTTATAACCTTTTTTTGTCCTTTCAATTAGCTCTACTGATTTACCAAGAAATTGATAAAGCCTTATGTCAATTCCAATTGCAATCTTTTTAAAATTTCCGTATTTTTGTAGGATTTTTAAAAAATCTGTTACTGCCGGAGGTGGTAGATTGTCAACGCAGAAAAAGCCTATATCCTCAAGCGTTCTTAAAGTAACAGTCTTCCCTGCTCCTGAAAGTCCTGTTACTATTACTAAAATTGGTTTTTTTCTCAAAAATCAACCTTTCTTATTTGGCAGGCTCAATTAAACCAAAATTCCCGTCCTTCCTCTTGTAAACGACATTTACATCACCGCTAAAGGAATTGACAAATATGAAAAAATCTTTGTCAAGAAGCTCCATCTGGTCAACGGCTTCTTCAGGAGTCATCGGCCTCAGGTCAAACTTTTTGTATTTTACAATTCTTTTGGGTAGTTCTTCTGTCGAAGTTGTCGGAGTGAATTTATTTGATTCTTTTTTGTTTTTATTTTGAACTTTTTCCTTATACTTTAATATTTGCTTTTCAAGCTTTTCTACGACTTGGTCAACGGCTGAGTAGAGGTCTTCCGTTTTTCCTTCTGCTTGAATTAAATGTCCATTTACCTTTACAAGTACGTCTATTTTGTGAGTAAATTTTTCAGTGCTTATTGTTACTGTTGCCTCTGCTAACTCATTTAAAAATTTTTCAAACTTTCCAACTCGCTTTTCAATATACTGTCTCAGTGCCTCTGTTACGTCAATATTTTTCCCCCTGATGTTGATTTTCATAACTGTCCTCCTTAATATTTTTTTAACTTTCTTAAAGGCTTAGGTGGTATTTTTAGCTCTTCTCTATATTTTGCAACAGTTCTTCTCGCAATATCTATACCCTGCCTCTGAAGCATCTCGGATATCTCCTTGTCAGACAAAGGTTTCTCTGGATTTTCATCGTTGATTATTTTTTGTATTAACTCTTTGACATGAGTTGTTGAAACTCCTCCGCTGATAGATGAGAGAGAATTGCTAAAGAAAAACTTATAACTAAAAAGTCCGTGTTCACAGAAAAGATACTTATTAGATGTAACTCGGCTGATTGTGCTCTCATGTAAACCGATGTCGCTGGCAATATCCCTGAGATTTAAGGGTTTAAGAAAACTAACTCCTTTGTCAAAAAATTCCCTCTGAAACTTTATTAGGCTCTCTGTCACGCTGTATATGGTCTTGTTCCTCTGTTCAATGCTTCTTAAAAGCTCTACGGCACTCTTTAGTTTTTCGCGAAGATACTTTTTTTCTTCTCCTTGCAAGTATTTTTCATTAATCAGTTCATTGTATAATTTGCTGAGTCTTAGTTTTGGTATGCCTTCATCATTTAAAATTATCTGATAATCTCCTTCCACCTTTTGCACATAAACATCTGGAACAGGGATACTTATAAGGGTTTTGCTGAAATTCCGACCTGGCCTTGGTTCAAGTTTTTCTATTATCCTGACTGATTCAATTATTTCTTCCACTGGCACGTTGATTTTTTTTGCTATTCGGTCATACTTTTTCTTCTGAATATCTTCAAGATGCTCTTCTATAATTTTTTGAACAACGGTGTTTGCTAAACCAAGATTCTTTAACTGTAAAAGTAAACATTCTTTTATATCTCTCGCACCTACTCCTGGTGGGTCAAATTCCTGCACCAGTTCAATTGCTCTTTTAACTTTCTCCGTATCAACTTCTGCCAGAGATGCTATTTCCTGTTCGGAAGCCTTCAAATATCCGTCTTCATCAATATTTCCTATTACAATCTCTGCAACTGCTCTCAGGTCATCGGGAGCTTTACTCAATCTCAACTGCCACAAGAGATGTTCCGTAAGGTCTGCCTTGGTTGAGTAGAATAGTTCAAAGGAGGGCTTATCTTCAACTCCTGGGTTAAAGTATCCTAAGTCTCTTCCGTCATCGGCTCTCTCTGAAAAATAATCATCAATAATTACCTTGCTAAGCCTATCAATTATTGTCGAATCCTCTGTCTCTTCTATTTCATTAGAAACATCTCTGTCCTGCTCTATCGATATTTCCTCTTCCACTTCTAAAAGAGGATTTTCCATTAATTCGAGCTGAATATACTGACTAAGCTCAAGTTGCGGTAGCTGTAATAATTTAAGTTGTAGCTGCAATTGAGGAGTTAAGGCAAGTTTTTGGGTAAGTCTCAGGTCTGCTCTTTGTTCAAGTCCCATTTACAGTCTAAACTCCTCTCCTAAATAGGCCTCCCTTACAGAAGGGTTGTCAATTAAAACCTCAGGCGTTCCCTCTGCAAGCAGAGAGCCACTATGAATTATAAAGGCCCTATCGGTAATTGATAGGGTTTCTCTCACATTGTGGTCTGTGATTATAATACCAATGCCCTTTTCCTTAAGCTTTTTTATTGTTCTTTTCAACTCTACTACAGCAAGAGGGTCTATTCCTGCAAAAGGCTCGTCAAAAAGCATGAAAATAGGCTTTAAAGCAATAGCTCTTGCTATCTCAGCCCGTCTTCTCTCTCCTCCTGATAGTTTATATCCTTCTCTGTCAGCAAACTCTTCTAAATTAAATTCATCAAGAAGGGTATTTACCTCTTCGTCGATGTTTAACTTTTTATTTTTATCCTCTCCATACTTAATTTCAAGAACAGCTTTTAGATTTTCACGAACTGTAAGCTTTCTGAAAATGGAAGGTTCTTGAGGAAGATAGCCCATTCCAAGTCTTGCTCTTTCAAAAATGGGAAAAGTAGTAATGCTTTTGTCGTCAATGAAAATATTTCCACTGTCTGGCCTCACTATTCCGATAATCATGTAAAAGGTAGTGGTCTTACCAGCCCCATTGGGGCCTAAAAGACCGACAACCTCACCACTGCTAACGCTCAAAGAGACTCCTTTCACAGCTTCTTTCTTGCCAAAGCTTTTTTTTAGATTTTCGACTTTAAGGATATGGTTCATTTTCCTGTTTTTCGCTCTTTAAGATATACTCTACTTTTTTCTACAAGAGAACGGTCATCTTTCATAAAGTAAGTGATTTTCTCTCCCGTAACAAGATTTTTCCCATCCGTTGCTCGTGGTTCACCCGTAAAGACGACTCTCTCTTCAGGCTCGGGATAGTAAGTAGCTTTATGAGATGTAATAGTTCTGTCTCCTCTGATTAGCTTTATGTTCCCAATGGCTTCAATAAGCTTGATATTACCGCCTTTCTGTTCATCTTCATAGTAAACTATCATCTTGTTAGCAAGGAGGGTTGCATCTCCTCTTTTAGCCACCACATTACCCTCAAAAGTTGCTGTTTTAGCTCGGTTATCATTTATGAGGCTCTGAGATGTAATGATAATTGGCTCAGGCGAGTCTTTCTTTTCTTCTGCAAACAGATTACAAGCAAGCAACAAAAACAACATAAAAATTAAGCTATTTTTTAGAGTAAACAATTGCTCTTACCCCCTCTCTTAATTCTATCAAATCAGCTTTTGCAATACCTGCATTTCCCTCAATAATAAATCTATTTCCCTGAATTTTTAGAGGTTTATCTGAAATAAGCATTTTTTCCTTTCCGTTCCACTGAGCTTCACTTCCATAAACTGTAAGGTCTTTCGAATACCCCTCTACTTCCTCTCTAAGTAAGATATCACCAGAATCAGTGCTGTATATTCCCTTTTTTGCCTTAACAGTAAATTCTTTTTCAGGAAAAAACATGGAGAGGCTTTTTAACTCTAAGGTTTTGCTATCCTCACTCATCAAAGCTTCTTTTGCATAAAGTTTAAGCTTAAGGTCGCCATCTTTTTTCTGCATAAAATAAACATCCTTAAAAACTGATGCCTCCATTGATATTTTCACTTTAACAGATTCATCTTTATCTAATAAGCCAATTATAAAAAACATCAACGATGAAGATAGCAACAACAGCAGAATAAATAGAAACTTTTTCATATCTGTTTAAATATACCACAAAAAAGTTTGATATTGCGATGAGACAAATTAAAACTCGAAATTATGCATAGAAAGGGATGTGAACCCTAATCCCTATAATTTGTCTTTATCTGTCTGATTTTATCAATGTTCTCATTAAAAATATCTACTAATTTTGGGTCAAAGGCCTTTCCGCTCATAAGATTTATATAGTCTACAGCCCTTGTAAAATCCCATGACCCCTCAAATCTCTTCTCAGAAGTCAATGTATCAAAGTTGTCAGCGATACTTACTATTCTTGCCCATATTGATATCTCTTCCTCCTTCTTACCCAAGGGATATCCTGTGCCATCCCATCTTTCATGATGTTCAAGAGCAATAACTGCCGCCATCTTTAATAGCTCTATATCATCGTCGTATAAGATTTCATAACCAATCAAGGGATGCTTTTTCATGATTTCCCACTCGTCAGGATCAAGATTTCCAGCTTTGAAAAGGACACTATCGGGAATTCCTATTTTGCCAATATCATGCAAAGTAGAGGCTAAAAGTAGAGTGTCACATTTCTGTTCCTCTATGCCCAATTTTTGGGCAATAAGAGCCGAAATTAGCCCAACCCTCAAGAAGTGATTAGGGGGCTCAGGGTCTTTATAGACCGAGGCCTTAGATAATTTTATAAGTATTTTTTTATAGGCATCTTGGATTTTTTCCTGTAAAATTTTAGCTTCGATAGCAGTTGAGGCAAATTCAGATAAGAGTCTGACTAATTTTAAATCCTCTTCAGTGTAAACACCCTCTTTGTTAATAAACTGATAAACGCCTATAATTTTATTCTTAGAGTCAAATAAGGGAATAGCAAGAATGTTCTCTGTCCGATATCCAGAAAGCCTGTCTATGTCTGGATTGAAAAACTCTGAACTGTAGGCATCATAGGTTAAGTATAACTCTCCTTTTCGAGCAACATATCCAGCAATTCCTGAATCAATAGGAAATCTTATTTCTCCTATTCCATGGGCAAATATTGAATATAATTCTTTTCTTTCTTCATCAATCAAAAAGAGACTGCATCTGTCTGCCTCTATTAGTTCCTTTGCAAGATTTGACAGAATCTCGATTAAATTGTCTATTCTTTTTTCCTTTGTGATATTACCTGCTGCTTTTAAAAGAACTTCGAGCTTATCCATTAATCCTCCACGGTAATTCTGAATATCTCTTCAATGGAAGTAACACCTTTCATAACTTTACTAAGGCCTGATTGTCTCAAGGTAAGCATACCAAGCTTTACTGCTTCCTTTTTTATTTCATCGGCTGAAGCTCCTGACAGGATTAGCTGCCTTATTTCTTCTTTTATTGGCATTACTTCATATAGGGCAACCCTGCCTCTGTAGCCTGTTCCATTACAGTCAGGACATCCCGAGGGTTCATAAACTTTGAATTCTCCGACCTTGTCCGCCGGAAACCCTATCTTAATTAGAGCATCTTTAGCTATATTCTGTTCTCTCTTACAGGTCTCACAAAGTCTTCTTACAAGCCTCTGAGCTACTATTAGAACAACCGATGAGGCAATTAAGAATGGCTCAATTCCCATGTTTATTAGTCTTGTAATAGTACTTGGTGCATCATTAGTATGAAGAGTGCTTAAAACAAGATGTCCTGTAAGGGCAGCCTTGATTGCTATTTCAGCTGTTTCAAAATCTCTTATCTCTCCAACAAGAATTATGTCAGGGTCTTGTCTTAAAAATGACCTTAATACCTGTGCAAACGTTCTGCCTATCTCCTCATGAACCTGCACCTGAGTAATTCTGGGCAGCGTATACTCAACAGGGTCTTCAACGGTCATTATGTTTACATCTGGTTTTCTCAATGTCATGAGTGCGGAATATAGAGTTGTTGTCTTGCCTGAACCAGTGGGGCCTGTGACGAGAATCATTCCGTAGGGTTTTTTTAGCGCTTCAAGAAAAAATTTTAAAGAGACATCTTCAAAGCCAAGTTTTGTAAGGTCAAGCTGAAGTGAACCCTTCTCAAGTACCCTCATAACAACTTTTTCACCAAAAAGGGAAGGCAATGTGGAAACTCTGAAATCTACTTCTTTCTTTCCTATTCTCATTTTTATTCTTCCATCCTGCGGCAGTCTTCTCTCCGAGATATCTAAATTGGCCATTATCTTTATTCTTGCCACGATGGCATTCTTCAGTTTAACAGGCAAAGTAATTATGTCATGAAGCACCCCATCGATTCTGTATCTTACATAAACATTGTCTTCGAAAGGCTCTATATGTATGTCGCTTGCCCTACGTAATACAGCATTTCCAATTATTTGGTTTATTAGTTTTATAAGAGGTGCATTTATTTCTTCATTTAACTGCTCTTTCTGTTCACTCTGTGAAATTGAAATATCCTCTTTTGTTGCACTCTCAACAAGTTCATGAACTTTCTCATCAGTATAAGTTCTCTCTTCACCAAGGATTTGATTTATAGCTCTTTTTATCTCTGTTTCTTTGCCAATGTAAAGCCTAATTTTGTATCCGCTCAAGAAAAACTTCAAGTTTTCAACAGCCATCTCATCTGAGGGGTCAGAAAGAACTACCGTAACCGAATTACCCTCTTTCTTAACAGGAAGAAGTCTGTGTTTTCTTATTATATCCTCTGGCAAAAGCCTGTATACGGAATAGTCAATCTGGGAGATATTTGACTGAAAAACTGGATATCCGTAAATATCACTCAATGCCTCAATAATCTGTTCCTCTGTGGCATATCCTGATTTTATTAAAGCAGCCTCTAATCTGATACCCTCAATTTTTTGAATCGCCTGAGCATCGAGAAACTGTCTTTGGGATATTATCCCTTTCTTCAATAGGCATTCAGCCACATTGGTTGATTTTGTTGTCTGGCCAGACATTTTAGCTAATATAGCACAGGAGCAAAATTGTGTCAAAGTTTTTAAAAGGATTATACTATTTTATTAATCTCATAAAGGAGGGAAAGTGATAAGGGTTAGATTTGCACCAAGTCCTACAGGACATTTACATATTGGAGGAGCAAGAACAGCGCTTTTTAACTGGCTCTTTGCAAGGCATCATAATGGCAAATTTATTTTGAGAATTGAAGACACTGATAGATCTCGTTCAACGGAGGAATACATTGAATCCATAATTGAGGCAATGAAATGGCTTGGGCTTGACTGGGACGAAGGTCCTTTCAGACAGACAGAGAGAATGGAAGTATACAAAGCCTATGCTCATAAGCTTCTTGAAGAAGGCAAAGCCTATCGTTGCTACTGCACTCCAGAAGAACTGGAAGAAAGAAGGCAACAGGCAATGAAGGAGGGGAAGCCTCCAAGATATGACAGACGCTGCAGGGAGATAAAAGAAACTCTTGAAAAGCCTTTTGCCATAAGATTTAAGATGCCCCTTGAGGGTGAAACGGTTGTTAATGACCTTGTAAAAGGAAATGTCACCTTTAAAAACAGCGAAATTGAGGACCTTGTAATTCTAAGAAGCGATGGCACGCCAACCTATAATTTCTGCGTAGTTGTTGACGATTTTGAGATGAAGATAACACATGTAATAAGAGGTGAAGACCATCTTAACAATACTCCGAAGCAGATACATATTTATCATGCCTTAGGAATGAATCCACCAGAGTTTGCCCATATTCCTATGATACTTGGCACTGACAGAGCCCGCTTAAGCAAGCGTCATGGGGCCACATCTGTTCTTTCTTACAGGGATGAGGGATATCTCTCAGAGGCTTTGGTAAACTTTCTTGCCCGTCTTGGGTGGTCTTACGGAGACAAAGAGATATTTACAAGAGAGGAGTTGATTAAATATTTCAATCTTGAGCAGGTTGGAAAGGCAAATGCCATATTTAATGCTGAAAAGCTTCTTTGGCTTAACAGTGAGTATATAAAATTAACCCCTGAAGAAAAGCTTCTTGAACTTGTTAAACCTTTTTTGATTAAAGAGGGATATTTAAAAGAAGGAGAAACACTGGATAACGACTGGGCATGCAGGGCTATAAAATCTCTTAAGGAGAGATGCAGAACCCTTAAAGAGCTTGCCCATGCCATGAGATATTATATTCTTGATTATGTTGAGATAGAGCCAAAGGCAAGGGATAAGTATATAAACTCTGAAACAATTCCCATTCTTAAAGAAGTAACAGAAAAGCTTGCAGCCCTTGAAGAATTCACGCAAGAAAGAATTGAAAAGATATTTATGGACATGGTAAATGAAAAGGGATTAAAGCTCGGACAGGTTGCTCAGCCTGTAAGAGTTGTTATGACAGGTAGTACTGTGAGCCCTGGAATATATGAGGTTTTGGAGATTGTGGGTAAGGAAAAAACATTAAAGAGATTAAGGAGGGTCATAGATGCCTCTTGATAAAGAGTTGCTTGAAATTATAGTTTGCCCAAAGTGCAAGGGAGATTTGATTTACGAAGAAGAAAAAGAAAGGCTTGTTTGCAAAAACTGCTCTGTTTATTATCCCATAAGAGAGGATATACCCATTCTTCTAATTGAAGAGGCTAAAAAGCTTGAAACTCAGTAATGATAACTCTTCCCATGAATAATTGTCATTGCCCTGTAGAGTTGCTCAAGAAGTAATAGCCTTGAAATTTCATGGGTAAATGTTAGAGAGGAAAGGGAAAGTCTGAAAGAAGCAGCTTTAAAAACTGTTTCATTTACTCCATAGACGCCTCCAATTACGAACTGAGTAAGTGATTTATCTTTTATAAAATCGGCAAATTCGAGAGAGCTAAGGCTTTTACCGTCTCTGTGCAGAAGAATAAAATCACCTTTTAAGGAATTAAGAATCGTTTTTGATTCTTCCTCTATGACTTTCTCCTTATCTCCATGTCCTTCTTTAAGCTCAATCAGCTCAACTTTTGCAAAGGGACTTAGAAGTTTAATGTAATGGTCTACGCCCTCTTTTATGAACTTTGCCTTTGTTTTACCGGGGTAATATATTTTAAATCTATACAAGCTCACTCCAGCATCTTAAGGAATTCCTCATATGAAAGGGTTTTTACTCCCAGAGCCTGAGCCTTTGCAAGCTTGCTTCCCGGCTCTTCACCAACTAAAAGATAGTCAGTGTTTTTTGAGACTGATGAAGAGACCTTGCCACCTGCTTTTTCTATCATTTCCTTGACTTCCTCTCTTGGTTTTGGGAGAGTTCCTGTTATTACAAAAGTTAATCCTTTAAGAGGAGAGGGCTTTTTTTCTTCCTCAAAGTCGGGGTTTTCCACTTTAAGCCCCATCTTTTTTAATTCCTCTATCGCTTTCAAATTCTCTTCGTTATTGAAAAACTGCTCAATTGTTTTCGCAGTTTTTTCTCCAATTTGTGGGATTTGGACTAACTTTTCTGCCTTTATGTAATACAAATCTTCCAGTTTTCTAAAATGTTGCGCCAGAAGCTTTGAGGCATACTCTCCTACCTGACTTATTCCAAGGGCATAAAGAAGTCTTGAAAGTGTAGTTTTTTTGCTTCTCTCTATTGCCTCAATCAACTTTTTTGATGAAAGTTCTGCAAAACCAGGAAGTCCTTTTATGTCTTCCTGCCTTAGTTTGTAAAGGTCTACGAAATGTTTTATGATTCCTTTATTGTGCAAAAGCTCAACTGTCTTGTCTCCAAGTCCTTCAATATTCATAGCTCTACGAGAGATGAAATGTTTTATGCGTTCTTCAACCTGAGCAGGGCAGTTAAAGTTAATGCATTTTACTGCTACCTCTCCAGGCTCTCTTACAGTTTTTGAACCACAAACAGGGCAGTGTTCAGGTATTTTTACCTCTTTCTCTTCTCCTGTTCTTCTGTCTTTAACCACTCCAATTATGTGGGGAATTACCTCACCAGCCCTTTCAACAATTACATAATCACCAACTCTTATATCCTTTCTTTCCACCTCATCCCAGTTATGCAGAGTTGACCTTGACACAGTAACTCCACCAATCTTTACAGGTTCAAGTATGGCAACAGGAGTTATAACTCCTGTTCTTCCAACACTTGCAAGAATGTCTCTGAGCTTTGTAATTCCCTGATGGGCAGGATATTTATAGGCAATTGCCCAGCGAGGTTCTCGGGTTTTTGTGCCAAGCTTACGCTGCAATTCAAAACTGTTTACCTTTACAACAGCACCGTCTGTTTCAAAGGGATAGCCTTGCCTTAGTTTTTCAATCTCTTTAATTGCCTCCATAACCTCCTCAATGCCTTTCGCAAGTTTCACATAGGCAGGCACAGGAAATCTCCCTTTTTTAAGCCACTCAATAAACTCTATCTGACTTTTAAACTCTATACCTTTTACATATCCTATTCCATAGCAAGACATATAAAGCTTCCTACTTGCTGTTATGGATGGGTCAAGCTGTCTTACAGAGCCTGCGGCAGCGTTTCTTGGATTGGCAAAAACAGGCTCGCCCTTTTCAATTCTTTCTTTGTTTATTCTTTCAAATTCATCAATATTTAAGTAAACTTCTCCACGGATATCTATTTCTTCTGGAATTTTCTCAACACCTTCAATTCTCAATGGAATAGCCTTTATTGTCTTTATGTTCTGAGTAATATCTTCACCAACATAGCCATCACCTCTTGTTGATGCTCTGTAAAGAAGTCCATCTTTGTAAGAGAGTTCTACAGCCAAGCCATCATACTTTGGCTCAACAGTGTATTCTATTTCGTCATTAATGCCAAGAAGCCTTTTAACTCTTGCATCAAAATCCCTTAGCTCTTCTATTGAAAAGGCATTATCAAGGGAAAGCATTGGCTCACGGTGCTCAGCCTTTTCAAATTTTTCAGATGGTGCTGCACCTACTCTCTGAGTTGGTGAATCTGGCAGAATATAGCCCCATTTTTCTTCAAGCTCCTTAAGACTTCTCAGCATCATGTCGTATTCTTCATCGGATATCACAGGGCTATCAAGCACGTAGTAACGGTAGTTGTGATAGTTGAGTTCTTTGACAAGTTTTTCAATCTCTTTTTTTATATCTTCAGGTATCTGCTTCATTAAAAACCTCCAGAGAAATCTTAAATTAATCCCATTTTTTCTAAGTATTCTAAACTCTTTATAATAAAATCTTCTATTTCCATGGGTTCTGCAGGTAAATGCAAATCCGGATTTTCAAAAGGATGTTCGTGATAAAATCCTCCTTCTTTGTCTATACCATAAACTCTAATGTCAGAGATAACTAATGCAAGATTTGTTTTTTGTTTTCGGGTGTTTATATATATTTGGATGAAAATTTCTAATGAAAGCCCTATTCTTGCAATTAAAGAAAAATCAGAAAAATCTAAATGAAAAATTTTTAAATTGTATTTTTCTGCAAGATTGTCTATTAAACTTATATATTCTTCCATTAATCATCTATTTTTTCAATTTTTCTGAGCTTTTCGGTAAGAGTTCTTAAAGATTCTAAGGCATGCTCCCACTCAATTGCATCTTTTTCCACATCCCAAGAAAATCCTTTTTCCTTTACGATATTTTTCTTCTCAAACTCTTCAAAGCTCATACCATATTTTTTTTTCATTTTTTCGTCTATTAATCTATAAAGAACTATTCTTCTTCTGTATTCATTTAATGCCATTTCTTTAAGTTCCTTTTCTGTAATCAGTTCAGTGAGTTTCATCTTTTTCCCTATTTATTATAACAATTCAACAAAAAGTTTCAATGCTTCTTCAGTGGCCTTTATTTTATTTGATAGCCTATCACCCTGTAAATTCAATTCTTTGATATAGACTTTTTCAGGAGTTGCAATTGCAATATAAATTAAGCCTTTTGGCTTTCCCTCCATCACATCAGGACCAAGATTTCCCGTTGTAGCAATTGAGTAATCAGAACCAGTAAGAAGCCTTATTTTTAATGCCATTTCCTCGGCCATCTGCGAAGAGATTACCCCATAATCGAAGACTTCCCTTGCAACTCCAAGAAGTCTAAGCTTCATTTCCGTTGCATAGACTACCATTCCTCCAAGGAAAACTTTACTTGCCCCAGGAATATCAGTGATTGAGGAGGCTATTAGCCCACCCGTGCAAGACTCTGCAGTTGAGAAAGTTTTGCCAATCTCGATGAGTTTCTGAATAATTATAAAGGAAGTAGAATTTGAAAAATTCATGGTTAATTATAACAAAGCTTGAAAATAAAAAAGGAGGGATAATTCCCTCCTATAAAATATTATTTAATGAGTGACTAAGCGCCTTTTCTCTTTTCTCCTAACTCTATGTAACTTCCGCCAAAGTACGTATAAATTAAATCTCCTGCATCAATGAGTTCTCTTATAGCTGCCTTGGTGTCAGCATCTGAAATTCCCTGCTGTCTGAAATGCTTTATTAAATCTGCTTGTTTATATTTCTTCTTTCCTGCTGACTGCTCAATTAGCTGATAAATTGCTTTTTTGAGTTCCTCTTTCTCCATTTAAAAATCACACTCCTTTCATAAAAATTGAGGAGAGGATTAACCCCTCCTCATTATTTATTTAGTCCACTTAATTTGTGCTGTTGTTCTAAAGGTCTTAAATGCGTATGTCCAGTCATCAATATGCTGGAATGTGAATGGTAAGCCAGTTACCACAAAGAATTTCTCCCAGCCAATTCGTTCAATCCATTCACCTACTCTCTCATGTTTCTTTGCTCCGGCAATATAGGCATCAAATATTTTCTTTGTTGCCTTTATAACTTCAGGCCATCTTGGTGGAGTGTTTGGTAGATAAGCAACGGCAAGCTTTGAGAACATAGGTGGTTTTCTTAAGTTACCAACTTTTCCACCAACAACTATTGCAACACCGTCATTCTCAGGGTCTGCAATAGGAAGGGCAGGACAAACTGAGAAGCAGTTACCGCAGTACATGCATTTCTCAGCATTAATCTTTATAGATTTCTTTGCAGGATCAGGTGTAATTGCTGCAGTTGGGCATGAAGCCATCGTTGTTGGAAGCTCACAGAGGTTTTTGAAGTTGTCATGGTCGATTCTTGGAAGTTTTCTGTGAATTCCGACATAGGCAATATCAGAGCAGTGAACAGCACCGCACATGTTTGTGCAGCAAGCAACAGCAAATCTCACTTTATTTGGAGTATCCTTTGTTGTAAAGTAATCAGCAAACTCATCCATAATAGCCTTAACGAGAGCAGATGCATCAACTGCTGCTGAGTGGCAGTGAATCCATCCCTGAGTGTGAACTATATTACTTACTCTTGAGCCAATTCCTCCAATCATATATTTCTTTGCAGCAAGCTCATCCATTAAAGGCTTCACTTTGCTCTCGTCGGATACGAGAAATTCTATGTTATTTCTTGTGGTAAATCTGAAATATCCATCGCAGTATTTTTCAGCTATATCTGCAATCTCTCTTAATGTATCGGTTGATAAAAGTCTGGGTGAAGCAACTCTTACTGACCAGATTTTATCACCAGAATTTGCTATATGAACCATTAATCCAGGGCTTAATATTTCATGAGTTTTCCAGTCTCCATAGTTTTTCTGGATTACTGGTGGTAAAAAGTTTTTGTAATGGGGTGGTCCTATATCTGTTTTCCTTTGTTTTACGTCTACTACATCGGGAATTACATAAGGCATAATTTTTTACCTCCTTCTTTATTTTGTGTTTTTATTATTTTAAATATTCTTCCCAAGGCTTCTTTTCAAGGTCCTCTTCTGTCCAGAACCAGAATGGGTCATTTCTTGGCTCTTTAACCATTTCTGGTGTTGGCTCAAGTCCACATACTTCAAGGAATTCTCTCATGCCACGACGAAGAATTAGCTCACCAATTCTCTCTCTATTCTTTCCATATTCATTCCACCAATCCCACATGTTTCTTATGAGGTCTTTAATTTCCTGATATGGAGGCTTCATTTCCATAAATGGAACTATTACCCATGAAAGGGTTGCACCGATAACAAATGGTGCTTTAGCACCGATAAGGATAACCGCTCCAAAGGGTGGTGTTGGCTTTAATGCACCTGCAAGTTTTGTAATACAGTGCATACAGTGTAAGCAGTCGCTATTATTTATAGTAAGAGTATTACCATCCCATGTTATACATTTTCCAGGACAGAAATTGACTATTTCCTCCTGAATGTTCATGCCTTTCTTTGCATAGTCTTTCACTTTGTCCTGATCTATTGCTATGGGGCCTTTCCATGTTCCAATTATTGAAAGGTCTGCACGGGCTATTGATGCATTACAGTCAACGGGACAGCCAACGGTCTTGATTTTAAACTTATATGGGAACTGAGGCCTGTGAAGTTCGTCCTGAAACTCTTGTGTTAAATCATAGGTAATATCAAGGGTATCAATCATTGACCATTCGCATCTGGCTGGTCCTACACAGCAACTTGGAGTTCTCATTGCAGAACCAGAACCACCAAGGTCAAATCCATTCATACTAAGAATTGTAGCAAGAGGCTCAAGATTGTCTGTAACAGTTCCTAAAAAGATTATGTCTCCTGTGGAACCATGAAAATTTGTAAGCCCACTTCCATATTTGTCCCACAAATCACAGAAAAACTTCATTGTTTCAGAAGTGTAAAAAAGTCCTGATGGCTGATTTACACGTACGGTGTGAAAGTGAGCAACCCCTGGGAATTCGTCGGCTAACTGGGAGTATCTTCCAATAACTCCACCTCCATAACCTCTAACACCGACTATTCCTCCGTGTTTCCAATAGGTTACCTTGTCTCTAAAGCTTTTTTCTAACTGTCCAAGTTCATCGGCAGCCATTGCATTTTTTGCAGCTGCTTTTTTCATTTCCGTAACGAAGCTCGGGAATGGACCCTTTTCGAGCTCATCCAACAAAGGTGTGTCATACTTCTTCGTCATAATTTCCTCCTGCTTTTTAAGATTTTTTGAAATTATACCATAAAATTTTGTGTCTATCAACAGTAAAACAGTTGTAGCTATTTGGTCAAATAAAAAAAATTTATGCTCACATTAAAGCTTTTAAATTGAAAATAGGCTAAAATATTTTAATGCAGATTAAATGGATTGAACTAAACGGATTTAAATCTTTTCCAGATAAGATAAAAATAGAACTTAACAGCGGAATTACATGTTTTGTAGGCCCTAATGGAGCAGGAAAAAGCAATATCGTCGATGCTTTCAGATGGGTTCTTGGAGAACATAACCCCCGTATGCTCAGGGGAGATAAAATGGAAGAAGTCATCTTTCAGGGGTCTGCTTCAAAAAGAGAAAAGGGTCTTGCTGAGGTTTCACTGTTTTTAGTGCTAAATGAAGAGTCAAACAACGGAGAGTCATCTAATAGACAGGAATTAGAAATCAAAAGAAAGCTTTACAGAACAGGAGAATCTTATTTTCTGATAAATGGGAAACAAGCAAGACTTAAAGACATTAAAGAAGTTTTTGTCTCTGAAGGCACGGACATAAGAACATACTCAATCATAGACCAGCATAAAATAAGTGAAATTTTATTCAAATCCTCCCAAAGAAAAGCCCTACTTGAAGAGTGTGCAGGAATTTCTCTGTATAAAATAAAAAAAGCTGAGTCAGAAGGAAAATTAAGTGCAGCCAAAGAAAATTTACAAAGAATTGAAGATATCCTCAGCGAATTAGAAAAGCAATACCACCTTCTTGATAAACAAGCAAAACGGGCTGAAAAATATCAGAAACTCCTCACTGAACTCACAGAACTTGAATTAAGAACATCTAAAACTGAGAGTATGGCACTCATTGAAGAATTGAAAAAATTACAGGACGAATTAGAAAAGCTTGAAGAAAGAAGTATGAATTTAAAAAAAGCAATTTCTGAGGTTAATATCTCAAAGGATAAATACAGAGAAGGCATCACGACTCTTGAAAAGAAGATAAAAGAGACAGAAAAGGAAGTTAAGAATAAAGAATTTGAAAAGGCAAAGCACGAAAAAGATGCGGCATTGCTTATTCAGGAAGAAAAAAATCTGAAAAGCTCAATAGAGCAAATTAATCAGGAAAACTTACAAATTACCACAGAAATAGAAAAACTCAAAGGGGATTTAAAGGAAGGTGAAGCAATAATAGAAAAAATCGAAGATATAATAAAAAATCTTCAGGAGGAGATAATATCGCAAGAGGAGGAATTAATAAAATTCCAAAACACTCTCAAAGAGACTGAGAAAATAATAGAAACTCAAAGAAAAAACCTCTTTAATCTTACCACAGAAATGGCAAACAAGAAGAATTTATACAATAACCTAAAGAAATCTTTAGATAACAACCAAAACAGAATCGCTTCACTTCAAGCAAGAAAGATAGAGTTGAGTGAAAAAATTAAATTAATCGAAAGGGAAATCGAAGGAAAAGAGCTAAAGATTGAGGAATTTGAGGAAGAATCAAAAAAACTTCAAGATAGAATCAAAGATATGAACGAAAAATTAATTGCCGAAGAAAGAGAATTCGAAGACAACAACAGAAAATTAATAGAAAAAAAGAAAGAAGAGGCAACTATTGCGGGCAAGATAGATGCTCTGGTTGCAGAGTTATGGAGTGAGGAAAAGGATGGAAAAC
Organism: Nitrospiraceae bacterium UBA2600; assembly: GCA_002339325.1. Classification (GTDB taxonomy): domain Bacteria; phylum Nitrospirota; class Thermodesulfovibrionia; order Thermodesulfovibrionales; family Thermodesulfovibrionaceae; genus Thermodesulfovibrio. The sequence continues at coordinate 31,365 of DDKK01000015.1, forward strand.
TTCTTTTCGAATACATAGATGTTTCAACAGAAGTGGAAGAATTAGTAGAAGTCTTTCTTGATGAAAAACTTAGAGCCTCTGTAATAGATGATATCTCTGTTATAAAGGAGTCAGATAAAAAAGGATTTTTCTTTCTGAAAAATAATGCAAAAAATGGGGTATCCTCAGCCTATTTAGAACATGATTTAAAATGTCTCGAAAGCATGGTCAAAATAAAAGACCCAGATATGGCTGCAAAATTCCTTGAGAACACCTTTGTCGTTAAAGACATAGAAACAGCTGTTAAATATCAAAAGCTACTTCCGCAGGCATTTTTTATAACTGAAGCTGGAGAGGTTTTATATCCAGATGGCTTTATAAAAAAGGGTAAAAACATCAATCTGCTCAAAAAGAAGAGAACTCTTGAAGAGTTGGAGAAAAGAAAAATAGAGATACAAGAGGAAATAGCTAATATTGAAAAGTCTATTGAACTTAGCAAAAACAAAAAGGAGAAATTGAAAATAGAGATTGAAAAAACAAAAACAACGATAAACAATCTGAATAACGAACTATTCCGATTAAAAGAGAGCAAGAAAAATCTATCGAAGGAATTAGAGTTAATAACTCAAAGATTGAGATTCATGGAAAAAGAAGAGCGAGCCATAAACAACGAGATAGAAGAACATAGAGCCTCCATTGAACGACTAAAAACAGAAATTCAGAACCTTTCATTCAGTATTGATGAAACAGAAACAAAAATAGAAGATTTAAAGAAAAGTCAAAATGAAGCCCTAACAGAGAGAGAAATTAAAAAGGAGATTTTATCTTCGAAAAAGATTGAACTTTCAACACTTAAGGAGAAAATTAACAGCAAAAAAAGCGAAATAACGAGAATCAACGAAGATATTAGGAAATTACAAACAAAAAAGGCAAAAAATTTAGAAGAAATCGAAAGAAAAACAAAGGAAACAGAGAAAAATCATCTTGAGCATAGGGAAAAAACAAATCAAATGAAGAAACTGGAAGACGAAATTATAAATTTGAATAAAGAGTTAGAGTCTCTTTCAAATCTCTTATTTGAGGAAAAGCAAAAAAACATAGAAGTTGAAGAGAAATACAAGTCCTTGAATGAGGAATTACAAAGTCTTACCTCAGCCATTGGAGAGAAGAAATCAAAAGCGAATGAAATAAAGATTAAACTCGAAAACCTATGGAGAGATATAAACAATCTATACGGAAAAGATATAATTCAAGAGAATATAGAACCTCTTGAAGATTTAGCTTTATCAAAAATAAGAATAAAACAGCTTAAATCTCAATTGAGAGAAATAGGCTCTGTTGATACGGAAATTTTGAGAGAGTATGAGGAGATAAAGGAAAGATATGAATTCATGTTAAATCAGCAAAAGGATATAAAAACATCCATTGAAGAGCTTGAGATGGCAATAAAGAAAATAAACAGTCTTACAAGAAAAAAATTAAGAGAAACTTTTGAGTTGCTCAAAGAAAAATTTAACTCAGTATTTCAGGAGCTTTTCAACGGTGGTAAAGCAGAAATAGCTTTAACCGATGAAAACAATATTCTTGAATCTGAGCTGGAAATGAATGTTCAGGTTCCAGGCAAAAAAATGAGCAATATCAATCTTCTATCTGGTGGAGAAAAGGCTCTCACAGCAATAGCTTTCATCTTTGCCTGTCTATCAATAAGGCCTTCACCTATATGCATTCTTGATGAAGTAGATGCTCCTCTGGATGACCCTAACACTACAAGGCTTTGTAGGATAATAAAAAATTTAAGCAACAGTATGCAATTCTTAGTGATAACGCATAATAAATTAATGATGGAAGCTGCCGATTACATTTATGGAGTTACTATGCAGGAACAGGGAGTATCAAGCATCATCTCTCTTGAGTTAAAAGAGGCTGAGGTATACGCATGAAAGACTTAAGTCTCCTAAGTGGCATAGAGATATCGGAATCAAAGGAAGACCTGATTTGTTATAGCTACGATTCATCCTATGCCTCTGGTATTATGCCAGAACTTGTAGCCTGGGTAAAAAATACCGATGAAATCTCTCGAGTTGTTAAATGGGCAACAAATAGGGGGCTTAAAATAATACCAAGAGGCTCTGGCACAGGAATGGCCGGTGGAGCTATTCCTATCAGTTCAAGGAGTATAGTTATCAGCCTTGAAAGAATGAGAGAGGTGCATGAAATAAATTCAAAAAATTTTACAACCACTGTTAGTGCTGGAGTCATAAACGGAGATTTACAAAAGGAATTGCAGATATACGGCCTTTTCTATCCTCCAGACCCTGCCTCACTTGATTACTGCTCAATCGGAGGTAATGTTTCGACAAATGCTGGAGGTCCCAGAGCTATAAAATACGGCGTTACGAGAAATTATGTAATGGAGATTGAAGTAGTCCTTTCTAATGGAAGCATTGTATCACTTGGTGGCAAAACGGTAAAGCGAGTTGTCGGTTACGAATTAAAGGAACTTTTCATTGGTGCAGAGGGAACGCTTGGAATTATTTCAAGAATAACCCTTAAAGTGCTTCCCGAACCAGAGGAAGTGTTGACTCTCCTTATAAGCTTTAACGAACTTAAAAATGCCGGAGAATGTATCCCAAGAATAATGAGTCTCGGTATTATTCCGAGAACACTTGAGTTTCTTGATAGCTCTTCCATTGAGCTTATCGAAGCTGACAATCATATAGGTCTACCAAGCAATATAGAGGCAATGCTTTTAGTTGAACTTGATGGAGAGATAACCTCCATTAAGAGACAAGCGGAGATGATAGTAGATACGGCAAGAAAGTTAAAGGCCGATGTTCAAGTAGCTACAGATTACTACGCAAGAGAAAACTTATGGAAAGCTCGCAGAAGTATATCGCCCTGCCTATTAAAAATGAAAGATAGGGAGAAGATAAATGTTGATATTGCTGTGCCCATTGATAATCTTGCTTTAATTCTATCTAATCTAAAAGAGATTGCAGAAAGAGAGAAAATCCCTATCGTATCCTTTGGACATGCAGGAGACGGAAATATCCACGTAAATATTTTAATAGAGAGAAATAATGAGGCGAGCAAGCAAAAAGGATTTGAAATTGTAAAAGAGATTTTTAGCAATACAATAGCCTTAGGTGGTGCCATATCAGGTGAACATGGAATAGGGATTACTAAAAAGCCCTACCTTGAAATGCAAATTTCAAGAAAAAACATTGAACTGATGAAAGCAGTAAAGAGAGTTTTTGACCCGAAGGAAGTAATGAATCCGGGAAAAATATTTTAAAGCCCGTAATCCTTTATCTTGTAGTAAAGATTTCTAAGAGATATTCCAAGTAACTTTGCTGCCTCTTTTTTGTTACCACCTGTTTTTTGAAGCGCCTCAACAATAGCTTTTTTCTCTATGCTTCTTAGGTCTTCGCTTTCTATAAAAGACTCTTTCTCGGGAACTATATCTACCTCTTCGTTATTAGAAAGAATAACTCCTCTTTCAATCATATTTTCAAGCTCTCTTATGTTTCCAGGGAAATCATATGATTTGAGAATTTCAACTGAACGGGAAGAGAATTTTTTACCTTCCTTGCCCAATCTTCTGCATATTTTGATTAATAAATATTCGGCAATTTTTCTTAGCTCTTTTCTTCTCTGCCTTAAAGGAGGAATAGTTATAGGAAATACATTTAGTCTGAAATACAAGTCTTCTCTGAACTTGCCAGCTTTTACCATCTGCTTAAGGTCTCTATTGGTTGCTGTAATAAATCTTGCATTTGTTTTAATTTTTTCAAGTCCACCAAGACGCTCAAAACTTCTATTTTGCAATACTGTCAAGAACTTTGCCTGAACAGACGGAGAAAGCTCTCCTATTTCGTCGAGAAACAAAGTTCCGTCCTTTGCAATTTCGATTTTTCCAGGTTTTTGTCTTAACGCTCCTGAGAATGCCCCTTTTTCAAAACCAAACAGTTCCGATTCAATCAGTGTCTCAGGGATTGAAGCACAGTTTATCTCAACAAAATCACCCCTTCTGCCACTCATTCGATGAATCTCTTTTGCAATAGCTGTCTTCCCAGTTCCTGTCTCACCGTAAAGTATAAGCGTAGTGTCTGTCTTCGCTACTTCTTTAACCATCCTGTATACATCCTCCATTCCAGCAAAAAGAATCTCCTCGGGAATTTCATCTGTCGTTATTGTCTTACCATTGATGTTCCCAGTATCTTTTGGAGAAGATATGATTTTTTCGACCAATAATAGAAACTCCTCTGGCGATGAAAGAGGCTTCGTAATATAATCAATCGCTCCCTTTTTTATTGCCTCCACTGCAGAAGGTATTGTCCCAAAAGCTGTGATGATTATAAAGGCACTATCAGGTAAAAGCTTTTTTACCTTCTCAATAAAAGTAATTCCATCCATACGGGGCATTTTCAAGTCTGAAATTACGAGATGTGGAGAAAAACTTATTACAGAGCTGATTGCCTCTTCGGGGTCATGAAAAACCTTTGTAGAATACCCCTCTTCATCGAGAATTGTCTTTAGGAAAGTTGCAAAAGATATATCATCTTCTACTATAAGGATTCTGGCATTGTCAGACATACCTTTGTGCCCTCTTCAGTCTTACTGCTTATTTTAAGTCCGATGCGTAGGCTCTCACAGAGCTTACTAACGATGGCAAGACCTAATCCCGTTCCCCTGGGCTTTGTTGTAAAAAATGCTTCTGTTGCCCTCTTAAGTGTTTCTTCGCTCATACCAATTCCGGTATCGGCAATTTCAATTTTTATTTTACCACTGATTTTACGTGCTTTTATAGTTATTCTTTTTTGATTGGAACTTCCGACAGCATCAACGGCATTTTGTATTATGTTTGTCAAAATCTGCTTTAACTTATCTCTGTCAGTTTTGACTTTCAAGTTTTCTAAATCTCTTTCAATTATGAGATCATTTTGCTCTATAAAAGGTAAAAGAGTTTCCTCAATAAGTTCTTTGAGATTAAATTCGTCAATTTTAAGATTTTTATGTGGATTTGCATAGCTGGAAAGCTCATTACTTAGACGCTCAAGTCTCAGACTTTCCTTCAAAATTACATTAAGATAGTCCTTTATTGACTTATCCTCTGTTTTCTTTAATAGGTATTGAGTAAAGCCTTTTATACTTCCAAGAGGATTTCTAATCTCATGCGCCAAGACCTTTGATAGAATTGACAGGTTTTCGAGTTCCTTCATCTTAATCTGCATCTTCTCTATCTTATGCATTATTAATAGGGCAAAAATTCCAAAGAAAACTATTAATAGGGCCGATAAAAATATAAAAATAAGATGCGTTCTTGTAGTTCTTAGGAGGAGTTCCGCGGGATAAGTATGGAGAGCTACTCGTAGTATGTATGGACTGCCAGACTTTTTTATTTTAGTATCTGAGACGAATACCTCTTCTCCTGTTCCAAGAATTATCTTGTGATAATAGGGACTTGAGTAGGTTAAAATATCTGCGATATCATCGGTTTTTTTGCCTATCAACAATGGATTTGAGTGAAGTATTACTTCACCTTTTTCATCGTAAAGAGCAAGAAATGCTATGCCTTCCCATCGGTCATCAAGAAGCATTTCAGACATTATACTTTTTCCTTCGATTTTCAGTTGCTGAATACTCAAATTTTGAATAAAACTATTCAAGGTTACCGTTATACCGAGTGCTTGCATTCTCAATGACTGCTCCGTTGCCTCTAAGGCATTTTTATACAAAAAATAGGCTGTTATTATGAGACTTAATGAAGAGATTAGGACTATCAGGGATATGAGTATTTTTACTCCCGTGTTTGTTCTCTTGATAACTCCACCTCTCTGTAGATTTCTGCGGGATTTTCTATGTATTTGGGCGAGATGTGAAGTATTTTCAGCTCCTTTACTCCCGCTTTTTTAGCAATCTCTCCTGTAATTTGAGCGGTCAGATGATTTCGTTCAATTGCTCTATCTAAATCTTTACTTAGAAAATAGGCTTCGCAGAAAAGCACATCGGCGTCTTTAACAAAACTTATAACTCTCTTCACATTATCCTTCTGCGGCGATATATCCATTACATAGGCAATTTTCTCGCCCTTTGTTATTTTAAGAATTCGGAAAAGTTCCTCTATGTTTATTCTTCCTTTAGGAGTTTCAATTTCTATGCTCTTTTTTCTATTTTTTGGCTTTAAATTCTTGACGGGGTCATATTTATAATGAAGTTTTAGTTGTTTTTTTAGTTCGCCTAACCAAGGTCCTACATTAAGACCTGCCTTCTGAAGTTCAACCTTATTTATATTTATATGATAATCTTCCTCTAACGAATATGCTACTACAGGAATGCCGTGAGACAGAACAACTGCTCTTACCTTAAATAAGGGCTCTTCAAGAATTAAGCCATTCTTAAATGGCAAACTTCTGACTTCCTCAATCTTAAAACCATTCGATGCAAGGAATTTTGCACCAACAATCTCCCGTCCAGTAATGGCGTAAACCTCTATCTTGAGAGGATATTCGGAAACAAGATTCCACGTATATCCCCTCAACTTTCCATTAACACACTCAATTATATTCTCTGGGCCGTAAACCCTTAAAGGTTCACTTCTTCTAAGAATTGCCCTTATAACCTGGTCAAAACCTATGAAGTGGTCAATGTGAGTATGGGTAACAAATATATCACTGACCTTCAAAAGTTCATTGAAAGGTATTTTCCTTATATCACCAATGTCGAAAAGAAGAGCTCGTTTCTCCCTCAAAAGTTGAATAAATACACAGGGGTCTCCAAAGGCATTGTTAATTACTTTGTAGTGAAAAAGTCTTGCCACAATGGTATAATTATACAAAATTAAGGATAGATTTTATTAATCGGAGGATGCCATGTCAGAACTGAGAAGAGACCCCGTTTCAGGCCGATGGGTTATTATAGCCATTGAGAGAGGGAAAAGGCCTTCAGACTTTACTCCACTAAGCCAAAAGAGAAAAATGATGGGATTCTGCCCCTTTTGCCCCGGTAACGAACACACTGCCCCAAATGAGATTATTGCTTTCAGACCGCCCAACACAGCACCAAATACGCCTGGCTGGACACTTAGAGTTGTCCCCAATAAATTCCCTGCCCTCCAGATTCATGGTGAACTTAACAAAAGAGGAGAAGGAATATACGATAAAATGAACGGCATCGGTGCCCATGAGGTAATCATTGAAACTCCTGACCACTTAGCATCTCTTTCAACCATGTCCCAGAAAGCTGTTGAGGATGTCCTGTGGGCATACTACTTCAGAATTACCGATTTAAAGAAAGATGTTAGGTTTAAATATGTCCTAATATTTAAAAACGAGGGAGAATCAGCAGGAGCTACTATTGAGCACTCCCATAGCCAATTAATAGCCCTTCCTGTTGTTCCCCATCATGTAACCGAAGAGATGACTAACTCAAAAAGGTATTTTGAACTGCGAGACAGATGCTTACTGTGTGATATAATAGCCCAAGAACTCGAGACAGATAAGAGAATAATTTACCAAAATGACTCTTATATAGTTCTTGCACCATTTGCACCAAGAGAACCCTTTGAAACCTGGATTTTGCCGAAAAGACACGAATCAAAATTTGAGCCCAAAGACAAATCCTTTGCATTACTTGCAGAAGCACTACAGATAACTTTAAGAAAACTCGATGCTCTCCTTGAAACACCGCCTTATAACTATGTCCTTCATACCTCTCCTTTTAATGATGAAGTAAATGATTATTACCACTGGCATATTGAGATTATTCCCAAATTAACTAAAACTGCTGGTTTTGAATGGGGCTCTGGCTTTTTCATAAACCCTACACCTCCAGAAGAGGCAGCTAAGTTCATGAGAGAGGCAAAAATATGAAGATAGCAATTGTCTCTGCCGAAGCCCTTCCTTTTTCAAAAACAGGAGGACTTGGAGATGTTGTTGGTGCACTATTTAAGGAATTACTGAAAGCAGGCATAGATGTAAAACTATTTCTACCCTATTATCGTATAACAAAAAATAACCTATTAGATAATACAGAAAACACAGGAATTGTATATGGCGTGACTATTGGAAAAGAAAAAAAATTTGGCGCTGTTCGAAGCCTCAGAGCAACGATTGATAGCGAAGGTGAACTAACTTTTAAACCTGACAAAGCAGGAAATATTTACTTTGTGGAACATAATGATTTCTTTGATAGAGACCAGCTTTATGGAACAAGTTACGGAGAATATTTAGATAATGCCGAGAGGTTTATCTTTTTTTCAAGAGCAATCCTTGAAATGTGTCGAATACTCGATTTAAAATTTGAAATAATTCATTGTCATGACTGGCACACTGCTCTTATTCCTCTTTATCTGAAAACCCTATATAAAGAATGTATGTGCTTTGAGAGAACATCCACTATTCTCACTATTCATAATCTCGGATATCAAGGAGTATTTCCGAGAGAAAAGCTCGAATTAACGGGATTTGGTTGGGAGATGTTTCACATTGACTGTTTAGAATTTTATGGAATGATTAATTTTCTTAAAGCTGGTATTTTCAATGCAGATGTTATAACTACCGTAAGCCCAACATATGCAAAGGAAATACTAACGCCAGAGTATGGTTTTGGACTCGACGGAGTATTAAAAAAAAGGCAGGACAAATTAATAGGAATTTTAAATGGTATAGACTACAACATATGGGATCCAGAAAGGGATGTTAATATAGTAAAAAATTATGGAATGGGCAATTTTAATGATAAAATTCAGAACAAAGAAGAACTCTTAAAAATAACAAAATTAAAATGCCCAATAGACTCTCCTCTCATTGCCTTCATCGGAAGAATGGTCACCCAGAAGGGTGTAGATTTACTGGCTGAAGCAGTGCCCAAACTAATAGAAAGGGGGATAAATTTTATCTTTGAAGGCACGGGTGAACATTATTATGAGTCAAAAATCAAGGAACTTGAAAATTCTTTCCCTAAAAATATTTATGCCTTCATAGGCTTTGACGAAGTGTTAGCTCATAAAATTTATGCTGGCGCTGATGCAATCATAATACCATCAAGATACGAACCCTGTGGGCTAAGTCAGTTAATAGCAATGAGATATGGAACTATACCCCTTTGCAGAAAAACAGGAGGTCTTGCAGATACTGTTGAAGACGGGATTACGGGCTTTCTTTTCTCCGAATATAAAGTAGATGAACTCATATCAATGGTAAATCGCTTCATGGAAGTTTATCAAAGAGAAGAACAGTTTAAAGCAATGATACTGAATGCAATGAGCAAAGACTTTTCTTGGGAAAAAGCCTGCCTGAGATACATGGAGTTATACAGGAGCATAAGGTAATGAGAGAAAGGCAGGCATTATTTGAACTAATTAAACTCCTTGAAATTTCTGATGATATAGATATTCTTCTCGAAAGACTTATATACCACATCTCCCAGCTAATGAATGCACAAGGTGCAGTCTTAAGATTGTTAAAAAATGATTTTTTATACGTAGAGGCGACCTATAACATTGATACGGATAAAACCATTACAGGTCGGGATGAAGGACTTTGCGGAGAAGTTATCAGAGAGGGAAGAGTAAAAATTTTTAATGCCGAACAATTGAAAAACAAGGAAGTTGACATCCCTGCCTACTCTGCCATATGTATACCCCTAAAGGTTCAGGAAGAAGTAACGGGAGCGATAATAGTATACAATAAGATTGATTCCGAAGAAGGCTATGCTGAGTTTTCTGAAGAAGACATATCTCTTGGAGAGCTATTCTCTGGCGTTGCCTCTCTCATAATTCTCAAATCTCTCCAGTTCAAAGAGTTAAAAGACAGAGAGACCCAGACAGTCAAAGCAATGTCGCAAATTGAAGAACTCAGAAGCTACCTTGAAAGTCTCATACAGAGCTCTGCCGATGCAATAATTGCAACTGACCTTGACAACGTTGTAACAGCCTGGAATCAAGGAGCGGAAAACATATTTGGATATCAAAACAGTGAAGTTATTGAAAAACCTTTTCCTGTAATACCCGATTTTCTTCATGACGTTGAAAGATTTTATTTTGAAAGAGTCAAAAATGGAGAGACACTAAAAGACATTGATACGGTTATGATGACCCGAGAGGGCAAGCTTATCGAGGTAAGCCTAACCATGTCTCCGATTAAAAACTCTAAAGGTCAGATAATCGGAGTAAGTAGAATAATCAGAGATATAACAGAAAAGAAAAAACTCGAAAGAGACCTTATAAGACGTAATGAAGAGTTGACAAAAATACTTTTTGTAAGCTCTGCTGTAAGGAGCACTCTTGAGCTTAACAGTCTCCTCAGAATGATTCTCACTGTAATTACAATGGGCGAAGGACTCGGATTCAATAGAGCTGTTCTGTTTTTAATTGACGAAGACGAAAATACGCTAAAAGGTGTAATGGCTGTAGGTCCGTCAAGTTATGAAGAGGCATGGCAGATATGGTCAAGCATGGCAAAGGAGAAGAAAACCCTATTTGATGTGCTTGATGAACTCAGCAAGAAAGAGTTTGAATCGGATAGCTTTCTTGAAAGGCTGTGTAAAAACATCTCCATTCCTCTCGATGAAAATACTCCCATTGTAAGAGCTGTTAAAGAAGGCAAAGTTTTCAACATTAGAGATATTCAGAAGGAAGATGCAGATACAATAATCGTACAGCAGTTGGGCAGTCAGGCCTATGCTGTAGTGCCACTTATCTCTAAAGATAAGGCGATTGGAGCTGTATGGGTTGACAATTTTTATACAAAAAAGCCCATAACAGACCAAGATATAAATTTTCTAAAAGGCTTTGCTGACCAAGTGGCAGGAGCAATAGAAAATGCAAGAGTATTTGAAAAAATCGAACAGGCCGAAAAAGAACTTGAAATGCTCTTCAACTCTATCACTGATTTGATATATTACACCGATGACAACTTTAACATAAAAAAAGCCAATCGTTCTTTCTTAAATAAACTTAACTTAAAAGAAAGCGAAGTGCTTGGAAAAAAATGCTTTAAATTAATCCATAAAATGAATCAACCACCAAAAGACTGTCCCCATAAAAAAGCTTTAGAGTTGGGTAGAGCTGTAGTAAATGAAATAGAGGAAAATTATCTTGATGGTGTCTATTTACTGTCAAGTTCTCCCATATTTGACAGAGCAGGCAATCTAATAGGCACCATAAATGTGGCAAAAAACACCACTGAACTTAAAAATTTAAAGGAAAAAATCTCATCAATGGAAAAAATGGCAGCCTTAGGTGAGATGGCGGCAAAAGTTGCCCATGAGATAAGAAATCCCCTTCTTGCCATTGGTGGATTTGCAAAAAGACTAAATAAGGAAATAACGGATGAAAAATTGAAAGAATATATTAGAGTTATAGTGGAAGAAACAAGAAGGCTCGAAAAAATACTCAATGAAACGCTAAGCTTTGTAAGACCCCAGCCTTCACCAAAGATATTTTTCAAAATTAACGACTTAATAGCTGATATAGCTAATCTCACTGAGGCAACTCTAAGAGACAACAATAATAGATTGTTTATACATGTTGAAGAAGAGATTTCCATCTTGGGCAGCTATGATAAGTTAAAAGAGGTTTTACTTAATCTTGTAAACAATGCCAATGAAGCGACGAAAAATGGAAAAATAACTGTTAGAGTGAAAAAACAACTGAAAAATCCTGACGATGAACAAGGAGAAGGTGAATTTTGTATCATTGAAGTAGAAGATACAGGCACAGGAATTTCTCGAGAAAATCTAAAAAAAATTTTCAACCCCTTTTTCACCACAAAAATAAGCGGAACAGGCTTAGGACTTCCAATTTCAAAGAAAATAATTGAAGAGCATGGTGGTATAATTAAAGTAGAAAGCGAAGAGAATAAGGGAACCATATTTAGAATTTATCTGCCAATTATTAAGCAAGGAGGTAATGGTAATGAAAATAATGGTAGTAGATGATGAAAAAAACATTCTTATGCTATATCAAACAGAGCTTGAAGAGGAGGGATATGAGGTAGTAGCAGCAAATTCGGGCAAAGAAGCTCTTGAACTTTTTGATAAAGAAAAACCTGATTTGGTAACCCTTGATATAATGATGCCTGATATTGACGGCATTCAGGTTTTAAGACAGCTCAAACAAAAAGCTCCCAATACGCCTGTGATAATGCTAACAGCCTATGACTACAGAGACGACTTCTCTGTATGGGCATCGGATGCATATGTAGTAAAATCCTCTGATTTAGGCGCTCTAAAAGAGACAATTAAGCAAATTGCTGAAAAGTTTGGAATAAAATGAAAAAGCTTGCCATAGCCTTTCTTTTTATATTAACATTTCCCGTTATGGCAATCGGACAGCTTTCGGAAGAAGTATTTAAGAACGGTATAAAGCTTATTACAATAGAAGACCACTCGTCTCCTGTGGCTACTTTTCAAGTATGGTATAAAGTAGGCTCAATTGATGAAGACGAGGGGAAATCAGGGATAAGTCATTTACTTGAACACCTGATGTTCAGAGGAAGCAAAAAATATCCGGGAAATGTGTTCTCTAAAATCATTCAAGCCAATGGTGGAGTTGACAATGCTTTTACCACTAAAGACTATACAGTCTACTTTCAAAAACTTGCTGCATCAAAATTAGGCATATCTATTGACCTTGAGAGTGATAGAATGGAGAATCTTTTATTGCAAAAGGAAGACTTTGAACTAGAGAAAAAAATAGTGCTTGAAGAACGAAGGCAAAGATATGAAGACAATCCTGAAAGCTTGCTTATCGAAGAGGTTATAGGTTTAGCTTTTAAGGTTCATCCCTACAGAAGACCAATAATCGGCTGGACAGAAGATATTAAATCAATTACCTTTGAGGATATAAAAAATCACTATCGCAAATACTACTGTCCTGAAAACTCATTCATAATTGTAGCTGGAGACATAGATAAAAAAAGGATAACTGAAGAAATCAGAGAAAAATTTGAAAAAATCTCTTCATGTAAAAATAAATCGATGCCTAAAATTCTTTATGAGCCAAAACAGTATGGAGAAAAAAGAGTAATAATTAAAAAACAAACTCATCTTCCCATGTTAGTCCTCGCATATAAAGTGCCTGCCTATCCTAATCCAGATAGTCTATCTCTCGAGATATTAAGCACAATCTTAGGAGAGGGGAAAAGCTCAAGACTTTACAGAAAATTAGTTAATGAGACTGGATTAGCAGTAGATGTAAGCAGTTCAAACTCACCATTAAGCAGAGACGGATTTTTATTTTTCATAGTTGCCTCTGTAAAGGACGTTGAAAAAATTTCAGAAGTCGAAAAAATCATTAAAAATGAAATAGAAAGGCTTAAAACTGAAAAAGTATCTGAAAGAGAACTGGAAAAGGCAAAAAATCAGGTAGAAGCTGCTTTCCTGTTTAGTCAGGACTCTGTTTTCGGTCATGCATTGTTAATAGGCAGATTTGAAATTCTTGGCAACTGGAGAATGATTGAAAAATATAGGGAGGAAATTGCAAAAGTCTCTCCTAAAGACATACAAGATGGAGTTAATAAATATTTAAATGAAGAGAATTTAACCGTAGGAGTTTTGCTTCCGCAATGAAGTTAAGGCAAATCTTCGTAATATTTTTAATATTTATTTTTTTTCTCGTAAACTATGTTTCGGCAGGAGAGGAAGAAATGAAATTTAAAACTATACAACTGACAAATGGTGCTAAAATTAAACATCTCTATCGTAAAAACATTCCCATTGTGTATATGACTGTTTTGATACCCGCTTCACCATTGCAGGAAGTAAAGACCTCTCAAGCATATCTCACAGCCCATCTATTAACGCATGGCACAAAAAATCGTTCAGCCAGGCAGATAGAAGATGAATTAGACTTTTACGCCATATCCATTGATAAAAAAGTTACCTATGATTATACAATACTAACTGTTGCTACAACTAAAAAATATCTAAAAAATGCCTTAGAGCTTTTCTTTGACGTTCTAAAAAATCCAGACTTTCCTGAAGAAGAGTTTAAAAAAGAGGTCTCTATACTTGAAAAATCCCTACTTCAGATGGAAAAAGAGCCTTCCTTTATAGCAAACAAAAGGTTCCTATCAGAGCTATTCGACAACCATCCATATGGAAGACCCGTTGAAGGATTACCGGAGAATTTAAAAAATCTAAAAAGGGAAGACATCTTAGAATTTTACAATAACTTTTACAAACCAGACAGAATGATTTTTTCATTCGTAGGAGATATCAATGAAAAAGAGCTCTCAGAAATAAAGAGCAATTTCATAGAAAAATGGAACGGTAAGAGTTTTGATAGAAAAATTAATCCCATAACCTCAGCTAAAAGGCAGTCTCCAAAAGAGACGTTCATCAAGAGAGATGACCTCACACAGTCAACTATCGTCCTGGGCTTTGAGGGTATTAGTAGAGAAGACCCAGACTTCTATGCGTTCAGTCTTATGAACTATATTCTCGGAGGTGGCGGACTTACATCAAGGCTTGCCAAAAATATTAGAGAAGAACAAGGGCTTGCCTACTCAATCTATAGTACCTTTAGCCCCTATCTATTACCTGGAGCTTTTTCAATCGAGGTTAAAACAAAAAGAGAAAACACTGATAGAGTTGTTAAAATGATAGTTAAAGAGTTAGAGGAACTCAAACACAAGGGAGTTAGCGATGAAGAGCTTAGAGATGCAAAAGCATTTCTTATTGGAAGCTTTCCTATGAGAATTGACAGCTTAAGAAAGATAAGCGAATTTCTTGTAGTAACCGACTTCTACCGGCTCGGAGATGACTATATTAAGAAATATCCCGAATACATAGAAAAAGTTACCAAAGAAGAAATAAAGAGAGTAGCAAATAAATTTATTCAGGATAAATCTTATATACTCGTAATAGTCGGCAACAAATAGCTTTTTTACACAGGCTTTCTATCAAAGAAGATATTCTTTCCTTTAACGCTGAGAGGAACTCCAAAAATCATCTGTCCATCAATCAATCCAAGCTTCTTTGCTGCCACACCTATTGTATACATAATTCTGTTGTCAACACCAAGCTCCTTTGCAACGGAAACTAAAGAGCCTAATGCTATACCAAGGTCTACAGCTCTTATAGTGCATACAGGGCCTGCGTAATCGAGGTTATTTCCTTTTTGTTTCAAGATTGAATTGCAGTCGTATCCACAGGCACCACAGTTTACTCCCGCTGGTTTTTTAAAATTGAGAGCAATAAGAATAACTGCCTCGGCATCCCTTACATTTTGAGCATCTCGTTTAAAAAATTTATAAGCCTCTCCTCTATCTCCGATTATATCCATCTCTAAGGCAAGTTTTTCTTTCTCTTCTGAAGACAAAATACCCATAATAATTTCATCTTCACCCTTTGCCTTAGGCGCTGTTCTTGCTGATACAAGCATTATCTTTGCAATTGTTTCAACAATCTCTGTCTCAGGATTTAACTGCATCAACACACCTCCAATTCAAAGTTGATAAGTTATTTTAACATAGAGTTACAATAAAAGATGGTCTCAAAAGAAAACGAAACGAACAACTTAGATACTACTTTTCTAATAATAAAGGGAGCCAGACAGAATAATCTAAAAAACATAGACTTAATAATTCCTCATAATAAACTAACTGTGATTACTGGAGTCTCTGGTTCGGGCAAGTCTTCCTTAGCTTTTGATACAATCTATGCAGAGGGGCAATGGCGATTTATCGAATGTATGTCGAGTTACGCAAGAGTATTCATTGAAAAGCTACCAAGACCTCAGGTAGACCTTATCGACAATCTCAGACCCGCAATTGCCCTGGAACAGAGAAATCCTGTTAAGGGTTCTCGGGCTACAGTGGGAACTCACACGGAGATATATGATTATCTAAGACTCATATTCTCAAAAATTGCTAAACCTG
Source organism: Nitrospiraceae bacterium UBA2600 (assembly GCA_002339325.1). Lineage (GTDB taxonomy): Bacteria > Nitrospirota > Thermodesulfovibrionia > Thermodesulfovibrionales > Thermodesulfovibrionaceae > Thermodesulfovibrio. The sequence goes on from DDKK01000015.1 coordinate 47,228, forward strand.
TATGTCCGAAATGTAAAAGAGAGATAAAAAAATGGAGCACCACTGAAGTCGCAGAAGAGCTCTTTAAAAAGTTTTTTGGCAAAAGAATTTTCATTATTTTTCAGTCTAATGAAAGACCTTCGAAGCTTATGAAAGAGGGATTTTCAAAATTCATGTCAATTGATACCCTTGAAATAAAAAACTTAGAGGATTTAAAAGATAACACTGTAAATAGTATTGATGTAATTACAGACCGCCTTAAAGTGTATGATAAAGCAAGACTCATTGACTCTTTAGAAATAGCCTTAAAAAGAGGAACACTTAAAATATTCGTTCCCGATGAAAAACTACTCATTCCCTTTTCGAAAGAAGCTCAATGCCCTATTTGTGGATTTCAGGTCAATGAACCATCGGCTCTTCTTTTCTCCTTTAATCATCCTCACGGAGCTTGCCCTCAATGCAAAGGCTTTGGCTATCTGCTTTCTTATGATGAAAATCTCATTATTCCCGACAGAGAACTCTCTTTAAAAGAGGGGGCAATTGAGATGTTTGAAAAACCTATGCTTAAATGGTGGAAAGACCAGCTAATTAAAGGGGCAAAGCTTTCTGGTATCGATGTAACCCTGCCCTACAGAGAACTGCCAGAAGAGCAAAAAGAGCTTCTTTTCACAGGAAATCAATACTTCTACGGATTGAATGATTTTTTTGAAGAACTGGAGAGAAAAAAATACAAAGTCCATGTCAGAGTTTTTCTGTCGAGAATGAGAAAACCCTCTCTGTGCCCTAATTGTAAGGGAAAAAGGCTTAAAGAGTCTGCTTTAATCTTTAAGATAAATGGCTTTGATATTGGTGACTTAAACTTCATGACAGTTAATGAGTTGAAAAACTGGATAGAGTCGGTTCAGTTATCGGAAGAAGAATTTAAAATATCAGAGGAGCCTTTTAGACAGATAAAGATGAAACTTGATTTCTTAAAAAGAGTAGGACTCGATTACTTAACAATGGACAGACAGATTAAGACTCTTTCGGGTGGGGAGTATCAGAGAGTGAATATTGCCAACCAACTTTCCAATAGACTTACCTCAACTCTCTACGTACTTGATGAACCAACAGTAGGACTACATCCAAGAGATACAGACAGAATAATAGATGTTTTAAAAGAACTCACCGAGTACGGCAATACCGTTGTGGTAGTAGAACACGACAGAGAGGTAATCTCCAAAGCAGACTGGATTATCGAATTAGGCCCCGGAGGTGGTAAAAATGGAGGAAATCTGGTATTTGCTGGTGATATACAAGGTCTAAAATCTATAATATCTCCAACTGCCAATTATCTAAAAAAGGATGTATCCTTTGAAATTAAAAAAAGTGCAGTAGCTTTTAAAAACTTTATTTCTCTCAAAGGAGCTAAAGGACATAACCTTAAGAATGTGAGCATAAACATACCTCTGAATGCTATTACGATTGTAACAGGTGTCTCTGGTTCGGGTAAGAGTTCACTGATTATAGATACTCTCTATAAAGCTATAGCTAAAAGATTGGGCATTAACAATGAAGAACCTCTTTCTTTTGAAGAATTAGAAGGATTAAAAAATATAAAGGCTGTAAAGCTTGTTGACCAGTCTCCAATAGGAAAAACTCCCAAATCGATTCCGGTAACATATCTTGAAATTTATGGAAAGATAAGGGAAATTTTTGCTTCACAGAAAGAATCAAAATTGAAAGGTTTTTCACCAGGCCATTTCTCTCTTAACAGTGCCTCTGGGCATTGCCCAAGTTGTAAAGGAGAGGGATTTATAAGAATTGAAATGTTTTTCTTTGAAGACCTCTTTCTTCCTTGCGAGGAATGTAAAGGAAGAAGATTTAGAGAAGAAGTGCTTGAAATAAAATACAAAGAAAAGAACATATATGACGTCTTGAATATGACCTTTGATGAAGCTTTTGATTTCTTTGAAGAAGAACCTTCGCTAAGAGAAAAAATAAGACTTATAAAAGAGTTGGGGCTTGGCTATCTTTTGCTCGGTCAGCCAGCAACAACCCTTTCAGGAGGAGAAGCTCAAAGACTTAAGATATGCGCAGAAATTTTAAACTCCCTTACTTCAAAAAGAGAATCCTCTCTAAAAGGTTTTCTATACATACTTGATGAACCGACTGTAGGGCTTCATCACGATGACGTCCAAAATTTCATTAAGGTAATCGATAAGCTCATTGACAAATCGGCCACTGTAGTGATAATAGAGCACAATCCTGATGTAATAATTCATGCCGACTGGATAATTGATATAGGACCAGAAGGAGGACACGAAGGAGGTCGTATACTGTATGAGGGAGTTCTATATGATTTTTTAAAATTAGACCACTCCCACACCGCCCGATACTTAAGGAAATTTCTAAAATCGCAATAAAGCACCTATACCACTATTTTCAATAAGCAAATTTCTATCACTTTCATTTTTTATCACTTCAACGGATACTCCATTTTGAAGAGCCATCTCCATGACCCTCTCTATGAGATTTTGCCCTTTCATTAATTTTCCTCTACAGGAAAGACAAACTTCTATTTCCTGATGAGTAGCGAAACCGCAAGATGGACAGATACTACCTTCAATTTTATAATCTTTAGGCAATATTAATTTACTCACTCTCTTTTCTCTCAAGTACTTCAATACATCGTCTATACCAGTAACAGCGTTTTCATTTTTGCTTGCCCGAGTAAGCAACTCTGAAAGAATTCTGCTTTCCTTTGCTCTTTCGTAATCCTCTATGATAGGCATTAATTTCATAAGAATTTCCTCGGAAGAAGCATGTTTTTCTATGAATGTTCTCCCTACAATTTTCTGTTTTATGCTCTCCGGAAGAATTTTCATTAATTCATAAATAGCCTCATCTGGTCCAGCTAAAATAAGATTTCTGATTTCCCGGTCCTTTAAAAATTCTCCAAACTTCTCAATAACTTCTTTTAGATGCATCTGTATGTGGTGTTCAATATGCCTTTCAAATCTCTTTTCTGCAAGAGCAAACCACCCACCCTTCTTGTGCTTACCGGGAACATGGTCATGCTCAACCATACCGTATTCTTCAATTTCCCCTAAAAATACCAAGAATACTCTGGCGGAACGTTTATCTACAAGAAGCACTCCATATTTTTGATAATTACTGAGAACATCAATCAATGGATTAGTATAAGGAGTGTTATCAACTATTAATTCATCTTTTAGTTCTACATTTAAATCATATCTCCGCCATAGTCCCTTTTTAATACAGCTATAAAGAACGAGAAATTTCTTGAAAGATTCCCTTTCTCCCTGTAAGAATCTCTCTATTTTTTCTATGTCCTCTTTAACCTGGGAAGCCTTCTTTTCATCTAAAGCTTTTACGAGATTTTTAAATTTTGATATATAACCACTTCTTTTTCTGTCTTGAGGTGATACGCTAAGAAAAAGACTTACCACTAATTCTCCTTCTGATTTAAAATTTTCTAAGACTTCTAATTCTTCTCTATCAAGCATGTTCTCCACCTCCTACAAAATTCTTTAAAATTTCGAGAAAAGATACGAAAAGACTGAAAATTAGCGGCCCGATTATGAAACCTATGAGACCGAATGCCTTAATACCGCCCAGCACGGAAAGAAAGATAAAAATCAACGGTAGATTTACCTTTCCTTTAATTATTATAGGCTTTAGGACATTATCAATAGAACTGATTACCAAAGCTCCAACTACTACCAGCACTATACCTTTTATTATATAACCCTTAGCAAATAGATAAATCGCCGCAGGCCCCCATACAGCAAAAGCTCCCAGTACAGGAATGAATGAAGCAATTGCTGTAGCAAAGCCCCAAAGAGTTGCAGAGGGGATGTTTAGAAAGTAGAAAGTAATGCCTAAAATTGTTCCCTGAATTATTGCAATTAATATACCTCCGTAAAAAGTAGTATAAATTATGTTTTTTACTTGATTTCTTATGGAAACCTTATCAGCTTCGGCAAAAGGTAAAAACTCTATGATTTTTCTCACAAAATGGTCTCCATCTTTGATAAAGAAAAAGGCTATAAAAAAGGTAAGAACAATATTTATACCTGAAGTTACGACATCTCCAAAACCATGGGCTATTCTAACTGCAATTGATTTCATAATAGTTGCTATCTCATCCTTTATGAGATTTTCAAGAGACTTTACATCTCCTCCTGTAATAAAACTAAGTCTTTCGATAATCTTTGCTAAAAATGGATTTGTAGTTATCTGGTTAATCAGTTCGGGCAAGTTTACTTTTCTTATGAGCTCACCTGCTTCAAGAATTATCTGATAGGATATGAAAACAAAGGGGAATAGAAAGAGGACAATCACTAAAATTATGGTAATGAAAGCAGAAACACCACGGTATTTAAAGTATCTTTGAGCAAAATCAAAAATTGGATGAAATACAAGAGCTATAACAATAGCCCAACCACAGGCTGCAAAAAAGTACTTAAGAATCTGATAGTTTAAATATCCCAAAAGGCCTATTAAAAAAAGCAGAATCCAGATATAAAAATTTCTCTCTAAGGAAATTTTGTATTTTTTTGTAGAACTCATAATCTATTGTATACTTTTTGAAAAAATTTGCCAAAGACTCTCTGACGCATCTCCATTGTCTCTCTCGGGATGCCACTGAACTCCTACAAAGAACGGATGTTCCTTGAGATAGATGCCTTCTATAAAACCATCCTCGGCTTTGCAAAACACTTCAAGTCCTTCGCCGAGCTTTTTTATTGCCTGATGATGCGAGCTGTTCACAAGGTATTCGCCTTTTTTTATTGGAAAATCAAGTAACATAGACACTCTGTGAGTTCCATCTTTATGATTAAGAGGACTTTGAATATCTTGAATAAGCGAACCGCCAAAGTAAATATTAATAAGCTGCATGCCGTAACATATGCCAAGTAAAGGTTTTCGGGTAGGCAAAAAGGCTTTTATCAATTCAAATTCAGCCTCTACTCTCTCTCGAGGAACAATACTTCTACATGCCGTATTCTTCTCTCCATAAAAAGATGGGTGTATATCGCCACCGCCCGAAATTATTAGAGCTGAGAGTTTATCTACTATGAAATCTCTAAAAACTAACATTTCAGGCGTGATAATAACGGGCATAAATCCAAAGCTTACAATCTTTTTGATGTAATCTTTATTTAAAAAATATCTCTTTTCATCTATACTACAAGCAATACCAATCGTTTTCATAACAATACCTCTCCGTTTCTATTTCCATTAAAAACTCCTTCTTCCACAGATATTTTTCCATTCACCAGGACATACTTGATTCCTTTGGATATATTAAAAGGCTCCTGAAAAGTCGCTCTGTCCTCAAGTTCTGAAGGGTCGAACAGAACAATATCAGCAAAATAGCCCTCTTTAATAACTCCTCTTTTGTTTATCTTAAAAGTTCTCGCAGGAAGTAGAGTTATCTTCTTTATCGCTTCTTCAAGGCTAATGAGATTTTTCTCTAAAACATACCTCCTTAAAAATCGAGGGAAGCTACCAAAACCTCTGGGATGTGGTTTTCCATGAGCAGTGATACCTCTACTGCATCTTGCAGAACTGTCTGTGCCAATCATAACATAGGGCTTAGATAGAATTCTTTCCAAATTTTCCTCGCTCATGCCAAAGTATATAGCTCCTACCTGAAGACTGGAACGAATTAGAAGGTCAGATATGAAATCAGAGGCATTTTCAATATCTGTAATTTCTCCAATCCTCTTTCCCTCGAACATTTTATCTCCTTCAAATAAAACATCCGATATGAGCAGTCTTTCCAGAAAACCCCTGCCTCTTGTCTGTAGATACTTCTTAATCTTTCTGCGCGTGTCTCTAAGTTTAAGCCTTCCTATTATCTCCTCTCTGTTTCCCTCTAAAATCCAAGAAGGCAGAAATGCATCTAAGTCCGTTGCCGAGGCTGTATAAGGATATCTATCAGCAGTCACTCTCATTCCCTCTTCTTTAGCTGACTCTATCATAGTAAGCACCGCATCAATCTTCCACCAGTTTTCACTTCCAGATGTTTTTAGATGTGATATGTGGATAGGCACACCAGCTCTTTTTCCTATCTCTATTGCTTCCTCTATGGCAGAAAGAAGCTTCTCACCTTCACTTCTTATATGAGTAGCATAAATCCCACCAAAAGTGCGAACAACTTTGTTAAGCTCTACAAGCTCATCCTTATCAGCAAAAATTCCTGGTGGGTATATCAAGCCTGTTGATAATCCTCTTATTTTATGTGAAAATTGTTTCTTTAGGAGCTTTTTCATCTGGGACAATTGCCTTTTGTCCGCTTTAAGATTTTTATAACCTACAACAGCGCCTCTTATATTTCCATGTCCACATAGAAATGTAAGATTTATGGAGGCTTTATTTTCCTTAAGTAGCTGAATGTAATCTTGAAGTGTTGTCCATCCTTTAAGACCAAAAGACGAAAGTTCAAGAACCCGCCTTTCAAAAACCTCTCCAATAAGAGGGAAAGCTGAAATTCCACAGTTTCCGTTTATTTCCGTAGTTATGCCCTGTGTAATCTTACCTTCTGCCCGAGCATCCGCAAGAATGGTAAAGTCCGAATGAGAATGAGTATCGATAAAACCAGGAGTTAGAACAAGATTATCTGCTTTAATAATCCTACTGGCTGAAAAACTCTCTTTGCCAATATAGACTATTTTGCTGTCTTTAACTCCAACATTAGCTTTTAGGGGACTCTTACCTGTGCCGTCAAAAATAAGGGCGTTTTTTATTAATATATCCATTTAAAGTTTGCTGGATTTTTCTTTTTTAACTTTGCTTTTTCCGAGGTCTGTTCTTTTTAAAAACTTATTGGTATACTTCACATTTTTAATATTTTCTGCCTTTGAAAAGTAGTTATCTATACCCTCTACAATAGAAGCTGCAATTTTTGCTCTGTATGAGTCATTTGTAAGAAGTTTTTCTTCTTCGGGATTGCTTATGTAGGAGATTTCTAACAAACAGGAGGGCATCTGAGCTCCTACAAGAACATAAAATAATGCCTGTTTTACGCCATTGTCATTTCTTGAAAAAGAGCTCTTAAGGTTTCTTGTAAGAGAGTTGTGAATATAACCCGCAAGTTTTACCGAGTCGTCTCTTTTAGCCTCCCTTTCCAGAGAAGCCAGCATGAAACCAAGCTCTCCCTTCATCTGCCTCATCTTTGCTACAGAAATAGAGTTTTCCCTTGCAGCAACCCTTATTGCCTCTTCATCGTCCGTCCAGTTAAGAAGATATGTTTCTATGCCTTTTGCAAACGAATTAGAAGCAGCATTAGTATGAATTGATATGAAAAGGTCTGCCTTTACTCTGTTGGCTAACTCTGTGCGTTCATTTAAAGGTATATACACATCCTTATCTCGTGTTAAAATTATCTCGTATTTTGAACTCTCTCGCATTAAATCTCTAACTTTAAGAGCCACGTCCAGAACTACGTCCTTCTCCATGAGACCATTATGACCGATAGCACCTGGGTCTTTTCCGCCATGTCCCGGATCAATTACAATCTTCCTCTTAAACGTGGGGGATTTAGAACTTCTTACAATCTCTTTTTCAGGAGACGTGTTACTGCCCTTTGTATCCTTATATATGTCAATTACTAATCGGAAAGGGTCTTCAAGTTGAATTAATTTAAACTCATATTCAGAACTGAGTAGGTCAAAGACAACCCTTACTGTGTTTGAATCGAACTGACCCACTCTTATTCTGTTTACTATCGATTTGGATGTTAAAAATTCTCTTTTAACCTCTCTGCTTAGAATGGTGTTCTTGAAATCAAAAAACAATCTCTCTGGATTTTTAAGCTGTCCCTTTGAAAATTCTAATTGTCCACTACTTTCAATTACTACTCTAAGCCCATGAGCTGTTTCATAATATCTTATATCTGTTATCTGATATTTTTCCTCCGCAAAAACCGCTCCTAACGAACAACATAAGAGAAAAAATATTAAAAATTTAAACATTACCTTAAACGGCTACTACTTCTTTAACTTCCGGAATCTCACTTTTTAAAGTTTTCTCAACCCAGTTTTTAAGAGTTAGAGTTGCCATAGGACAGGTTCCACAGGCTCCTTTTAGTTTCACATAAATTACATTGTCCTTAATATCAACAAGGTCAATATTACCACCGTCAGCCATAAGTCCTACCCTTATTTTTCCTAAAACCTGCTCAACTCTTGCTCTGTCAATCATATTACCTCCTTCTTTTTAATTAGCATTGCGATAGCCCAGCTAACTTTAATAAATTATACATCATTCTTTAACCAATTTTCTCTGATATTGTCATTTAGATATCAAAAATAATCTCTGCTATCCATCGAGATTCTTGTTTTCTGACAACGAGATTGTGATAAGTAGCTGCTTTTATAAGAAGTTTTCTATCATGCTTATCAGCATTGAATTGTTCACCTGAAACCTTTGCAATCAGTGAATTTCCAATAATTTTTACGTTTACATTTCTACCAATGAAACCTTGAGTATCGAAAATATAAATAAGTTCATTTAAAAAACATACCAAAAGATTTTCAATGTTATCTTCACTTATTGAAATATCAATCTCTTTCTTACTCTCAATTTTATCTAAGTCTGTAATTAGACTATATAGTCCCAACGCAGCATTACTAAAACATTCTTCAAGGCTATCTCCCTCTGCTCTTATACCTATGTCTCCAGATACATCAATTATTGCGTAACTCATTGAAGCTTTTTTAATGCATCTTCAATAAATTCTCTTATCTGAGGGTCTTTCTCCTGATTAAGAGCTTCAATTAAAGCTGCCTTTGCCGAGTAATCTGCTATTATTTCGAGAGCATAGACTGCATCACCTCGAATATTTTTATCCGGAGATTTAAGAAGCTCAATTAGTGAAGGAACTATCGTCTTCAATAAGTCTTCATTTTTCTGTTTTAGCTCCTCAATAATTGCAAAAGCTCCAACTTTAAGTCTTAACCTCTCATCAGAAAGCATTTTTGGTATTAGAAGAAGTTGCTGAGGCTCATGTTCAAAAAAAGTGATAATGCTTTCAAGATAACCGTTGTTAAGATAGTCAAACAACAGCTGCTCAAAGGCTTCACCTTCCCAATTACTAAAACCTTTACCATTGTTACTCATATTTTCACCTTATTTAAAATTATTTCTCTTATTTTTGTTGCAATTTCGTAAGAATATTTAGCTTCCTCAAGGGTGGGTTCATAAAATGTATCTGGATATCGAACTTCTACAGAAAATTCTGTTAATCTCTCTAAATCTTCTTCAAACTCTTTCAATTCTGGGATGAGATCTACAATTTCTGAGAGTAGTCTAACAAGATCATGGGTTTTACTTATGTCTCTCTGAAAATATACAAGTGCTCCCTTGAAAAATTTCTCTACTGCCTGCTGAGCATGAAAACAGACTGTATCAGTTGGAAAGTCCTCACTTTTTAAATTGTTTTCGATGTTTTTAATATCGTTTTCTGCTTTCTTAAACCATCTAAGAACTATTTCTTCCTTTAGATTTTTCATATATTATCTTCCCATTTTTAAAGGCTGTGTATAAAATTGTACCTCTTATATCCCTAAGTTCTCTTTCCTCCTTCGGCGTGAAGACAAAAACATCAAGGGAGAAATTTCTTCCAGGAAAAAGCCTTCTAACGATTAAATTTCTTCTATGTTGGGATTCTGCTGTATCCCAGATTATTACTAAATCAATATCGCTCTCTTTTTTTGCCTCACCTGTGGCTTGAGAGCCAAATAAAATAATCTTATCTGGAGAGATTGAGCTTACTATTTTGTCCTTAATTTCTTCAATAAGTTCTTCGGTTATCATCATTTCACCCATGCCAGTCTGCCTTAATACTGCTTCTTCCTCGAATGTATTTTTCTGCACTAAGAGCTGCTATTGCTCCTTGGGCACAGGCAATAATAACCTGTCTAATAAAGGGACTTGCCACATCTCCTGCAGCATATACTCCTTTAATACTTGTCTCCATGAAATTATCTACCACAATAAATCCCCTCTCATCAACTTTCAATGCCTCACCGAGAAAATCAGTGATAGGCTGAGACCCCTGAATGAATACAAATACACCGCTTAAGTTTAATGTTTCCTCAACTCCATCTTTACTTATTTTAAGTCCTGTAACAAAATCAGTTCCTACTATCTCCTTTATTGTGTAACCTGTGAGAATTTTAACCTTAATGTTTGTAAAAACAGGATGAGAATCCTCAACCTTTAATTTTGACGATGAAGTTACAAGATAGCATAGCTCAACAAACTCTGTAAGATAAACAGCCTCCTTGGCTGCTTCTTCGCTATCTCCAAGGACTGCCACGGTTTTCCCTCTAAAAAAGGGAGCATCACAGACAGCACAGTAGCTTACACCTCTTCCGAGAAATTCTCCCTCTCCCTTTATGGTAGGTTTTCTTCCCATAGAACCAGTGGCAATGATAACTGTTTTCCCCTTGTAACTTCCACTCATGGTAATAACTTCCTTTATCTCTGATACAAGGTCAACTCCAACTACCTGCTCTTCTCTATATTCAGCACCAAATGAAATAGCCTGTGTGCGAATTCTATCAAGGAGTTCCTTTCCTGTTAAAGGTCTCTCCATTCCAGGATAATTCTCAATCAAAGAGGCATAGGCAAGGGCTCCTGCAGTTTTTGATTTATCAAGTATGAGTGTCTTAAGGTTTGCCCTTGCTGCATAAATTCCTGCTGTAAGTCCTGCAGGTCCTCCACCAATTATTATTACATCGTAGACTTCACTCATAAAGCCTCCCTATAGAAGTTTTAAAAGTGTCTTTCCATCTTTTTATCCAAAATCTCATTCCTCTCTTTATTTCAGGATACTTGAAGGCAATTGTTTCAGTCTCTTCAGGATAGAGTCTAAAAATTCTCTCTATCTCCTCAAACTTTCCATATCTTAAAACCCTAAGAATCAAAACCTCAAGAGGTGCCTCAATCTTGTAGTCCCACAGATACTTGGAAAACTCCTCAGGAATTATAACTTTTTCAAAGAAGTCCCAACGGATTCTATTCAAAGTACTTGAGCACATTGTAATAGGTATCTCTCTGGGCAGGCTTAAACCCTGCTGACTTAATTGCACTGATTATCTCATCCATTGTAACTCTGTAGCTTACACCTGCTGCTCTTACAACATTTTCTTCAAGCATTGTTGAACCAAAGTCATTAGCACCAAAACGAAGCCCTACCTGGGCAATCTTTATTCCCTGTGTCACCCATGAAACCTGAATATTAGGGAAGTTGTTAAGATATATTCTACTTAGGGCAAGCACTTTGAGATACTTTACAGCACCTGCAGGCTCAATCTCTGGATTTTCTCTCTTTAGCTCTGTATTCCAAGGCTGAAAACTCCAAGGGATAAAGGCAGTAAATCCAGCAGTCTCATCCTGAAGGCTTCTTAATTTATCAAGATGCTCAATTATGTCCTCATCTGAGTCAATACTTCCAAACATCATCGTTGCTGAGGTCTTCATTCCAAGCAAGTGTGCTTCCCGCATTACACTCAACCACTCATCTGATTTAATCTTATTCGGTGACTGACGAATTCTAACTCTGTCTGAAAGTATTTCTGCGCCTCCTCCGGGAATTGTATCAAGTCCAGCCTCTTTGAGCCTAATCAAGATTTCTCTTACAGATAGCCCCTCTTTTCTACTAAGAAAGGTAATCTCTGGAGGAGAGAATCCGTGAACATGAATCTTGAAATTCTTCTTGATGAACCTTAGCATCTCCACATAAAAATCAAGTCCAAGCTCGGGGTGGACTCCACCTTGAAGAAGTATCTGAGTGCCTCCCTTGGCAATGGTCTCCTCAATTTTTTGGGAAAGCTCATCATAGGTAATCACATAGGCTTCGGGGTCTTCCTTCGGTCTCCAAAAAGCACAGAATTTACAACGATTTATGCAAACGTTCGTGTAGTTTATGTTTCTATCTACCACAAAGGTAACAACCTCTTCGGGATGAAGTCTCCTTCTTATCTGGTCTGCTTCTTTTCCAAGTTCATGGAGATGGATTTCTTGTATCATTTTGAGAGCATATTCTTTTTCTAAACGAAGTGTGTTAGCCATATATCCTAAGGGAATTATAAAAACTATCCCTCTCTACAGGAATCTTACCTGTCTCCCTTACGAGATGGACTATTTCACTAATTCCCATTCCTCTCTTTGAACGGGCACCTGCAGAGTGGGCAATTCTCTCTTCAATAACAGTTCCTTCAAGGCAATCTGCACCAAATAGAAGGGCAAGCTGTGCAAGTTTCTCTCCAAGCATTATCCAATAAGCCTTAATGTGAGGAATATTGTCAAGGACAAGCCTTGAAATGGCAATTGTTTTTAGATCATCTATCCCTGATGGATAGGGAACTTTAATGTCTGTATTTTCAGGCTGATAGCTTAAAGGGATGAAGGCAAGGAAACCTCCTGTTTGGTCTTGCAATTCTCTCAATCTAAACAGATGGTCAACTCTATCCTCATAGGACTCCACATGTCCATAAAGCATCGTAGCATTTGTTTTAATTCCAAGAGTGTGAGCGGTTTTAGCTATCTTAAGCCATCGCTCTCCAGAGATTTTTTCAGGGCATATCTGATTCCTCACTGATGATTCAAAAATCTCTGCCCCTCCACCTGGCATTATGTCAAGTCCTGCCTCTTTTAATCTAAGCATTACCTCTTCCTCGGACAGTCCCGACTTTCTTGAAAAATAATCTATCTCTACAGCAGTAAAGGCTTTAATTCCAATCTCTGGAAACTCACTTTTTATTGAACTCAGTATCTCAAGATAGTAGTCAAAATTCCAATCAGGATGAAGTCCAGAGACAATATGAACCTCGCTAAGTCTTCCAAGTTCTTGCTTAGCTTTTCTAACGTCTTCAAGAATATCATCAATTGTCATCTCATAGGCATCCCTATCTCCCTTTGAACGAGAAAAGGCACAGAAGCGACAACGATTAACACAGATGTTTGTAGGATTTATGTGCCGATTTAGAATGAAGTATACCCTATCTCCGTTAACTCTTCTTGAAACTTTATCGGCGAGCTCACCTATTTCATGGATTCGGTCAGACTGAAAAAGATATAAAGCATCATCTCTTGAAAGCCTCTCTCCAGCCTCAATTTTTCCTTTAATTTCGGCAAACATAAGCTTATTATAGCACTGCTCATTGATTTATTTTAAGTTTTCATTTAAAATTTTTATATTTACCTTAAAAGGAGTGTTATGTTCAAAAAAGTTTTAATTGCCAACAGAGGAGAAATTGCCCTAAGGGTTATCCGTGCCTGCAAAGAACTCGGGATAAGAACAGTTGCCATCTACTGTGAACCCGATGCAACGGCAAGATATGTAAAGAAAGCTGATGAAGCCTATTTAGTAACTCCAGGACCCTTAAGAGGATATCTTAACATCTATGGAATTGTAGAGCTTGCAAAGAATGTTGGCTGTGACGCAATCCATCCTGGTTATGGCTTTCTCTCTGAAAATCCTCAATTTGCAGAAGCCTGCATAGGAGCAGGGATTACATTCATCGGACCCAATCCTCAGGCAATAAGAAAAATGGGGCTTAAAGATGAAGCTCGTAAAATTGCCAAAGAACTGGGCATTCCTCTTTTGCCTGGAACACCTCCGATTAAAGACATTGAAGAGGCGGTAAGCGCAGCAAAGGAAATTGGCTATCCTGTCATGGTTAAAGCCACTGCAGGTGGTGGAGGAAGAGGTCTGAGAATCTGTTATGACGAAGAATCCCTTAGAAGACAGATACCTATTGCCATGTCTGAAGCCAAAAAAGCCTTTGGAGATGAAAGAATTTTCATAGAGAAATATCTTGAAAGACCACATCACATTGAGATACAGGTAATGGCAGACAAGTACGGAAAAATAATCCATCTTGGTGAAAGAGACTGTTCAATACAGCGAAGGCATCAAAAGCTGATTGAAATAGCTCCGTCTTTGCTGCTTACTGAAAAAGTAAGAGCTCAGATGGGAGAGGCAGCAAAAAAAATTGCCCATGCAGTTGGATATGACAATGTTGGCACAGTAGAATTTCTTGTTGATGAAAATCTCAATTACTATTTCCTTGAGATGAATACAAGAATACAGGTAGAGCACACAATTACCGAGGAAATTACAGGAATAGACCTTGTACAAAACATGATTAAAATTGCTTATGGTGAACCCCTTGACATAAAGCAGTATGAGGTAACCCTAAGCGGATATGCAATCCAGTGTAGAATCAATGCAGAAGACCCGCTTAATGACTTTTTACCATCAACAGGAGTTGTAACAGCCTACTACTCTCCCGGTGGATTTGGTATAAGAATAGACGGGCATGTGGCAGAGGGATATCATGTTCCACCCTACTATGACTCTCTTCTTGCCAAGCTTGTTGCACGAGGTCGCACCTGGGAGGAAGTAGTTCGCAGAATGCATCGTGCCTTAAGTGAATATATAATCAGAGGAGTAAAGACCACAATACCTCTTTATATAAAAATTATGGAAGATGAGGATTTCAGAAAAGGCAACTTTAGTACAAAATACATTGAAGAAAAACTTCCAAGCCTTCTTTATACTGAAGAGAAAGATCCTTTTGATTTAGCAGTGATTCTTTCTGCTGCAATTGTAGCACATAGTAAAGTGTAAATAATATTTGAGAGGTGTAACATGTCAAAATCACCCGTGAAAATAATGGATACAACTTTTAGAGACGCCCATCAAAGCCTCCATGCAACGAGAATGAGACTTGAAGACATTGTCCCTATTTGCGAAAAAATGGATCAGGTCGGCTTTCATTCCCTTGAAGTATGGGGAGGTGCAACCTTTGACAGTTGTCTGAGATTTCTAAGAGAAGACCCTTGGGAAAGGCTTAGAACAATCAGAAGTCTCGCTAAAAATACAAAGCTTCAGATGCTTCTTAGAGGACAGAATCTTGTAGGATATAGACACTACGCTGATGATGTAGTTGAGAAGTTTGTTGAGAAAACCATAGAGAACGGAATAGATATTCTAAGAATTTTTGATGCTCTAAATGACTTAAGAAATTTGGAGAAATCTATTGAAGCTACTTTGAAATATGGAGGCACTGTTGAAGCAGCTTTTTGCTACACAGTCGGCCCCATATACACAATTGAATACTTTGTTGAACTCGCAAAGAAACTGCGTGACATGGGAGCTCACATAATCTGCATAAAAGATATGGCTGGATTACTTGACCCTTATACTGCATACAATTTAATAAAGAAACTGAAAGAAGAAATTGATTTGCCCATCCATCTTCACACTCATGACACAGCAGGAATGGCAGTGGCCACCACTATAAAAGCAATTGAAGCAGGCGTTGATATTGTTGATACAGCAATGTCTACGATGGCAGGTGGAACTTCTCAGCCACCACTTGAAACAATATGTCACATTCTTAAGGGAACAGAGAGAGACCCTAAATTTAATATGGAGCTTCTTGATGAGATTGCCGATTACTTCTATGAAGTAAGAAAGAAATACAAAGCCCTTGAAAGTGAATACACAGGACCAGACCCGAAAGTAATTGTCTATCAAGTTCCAGGAGGAATGCTAAGTAATCTTGTAAATCAACTGAGAGAGCAAAATGCTTTGCACAGAATACGAGAGGTTATGGAAGAAATTCCACAGGTAAGGGAAGACTTTGGTTATCCTCCTCTTGTAACTCCTTCAAGTCAGATAGTAGGGACTCAGGCAACTCTGAATGTTCTAACAGGTGAAAGATACAAAATGGTTACAACAGAAACAAAAAATTACTTTAAGGGGCTATATGGAAGACCTCCTGTGCCAGTGAATGAAGAAGTAAGAAAAAAAATACTTGGTGATGAGGAGTTTATTACAGTAAGGCCAGCAGATTTATTACAACCAGAATTTGAAAAAGCTAAGGCAGAACTTAAAGATAAAGCTCGTTCCGATGAAGATGTTCTTAGTTATTGTCTTTTCCCTAAGATTTATCTTGAATTCCTTGAAGCAAAAGAAAAGGGCATCAAAGAAGAAATTCCAACTCCTAAAAAAGAAGAAACAAAACCCACTACATCATCCCTTGCACCTACTGAATTCGTGATAAATCTCTATGGCGAGTCCTACCATGTAAAAGTTGGTGGAAAGGGACATAAGGTGGATGGTAAGAGACCATATTTCCTCTATGTTAACAATCAGCTCGTTGAGGTAATAGTAGAACCTCTTCAGGAGATTGTTCCAAGCGAAGAAGGCAAAGTAGAGATAAAACCAAAAGAGTCTGTAAGACCAAGACCCGCTGAGCCAGGAGATATTACCTCACCAATGCCCGGTACAGTAGTAAAAATTAATGTAAATAAAGGAGATAAAGTAAAAGCCGGTGATACGGTTGTAATAGTAGAGGCCATGAAAATGGAAAACGAAATTCACTCACCAATAGATGGAACCGTCGAGGAAATCTACATAAAACAAGGAGACATGGTAAATCCGGATGAAGTAATGATAAGGATAAGATAATGGACTTTACAGGCATTTTTAGACAGATAATCATCTCAGCTCCAGCAATTCTTATTGCCATAGTTTTTCATGAACTCGCACACGGATGGGTTGCTTATAAGCTCGGTGATAGCACAGCCAAGCTTTCGGGTAGATTAACGCTCAATCCTCTATCTCATATCGACCCCTTTGGCACCATAATAATGCCTTTAATGTTAATAATACTCACAAGTGGGCAATGGGTTTTCGGATATGCAAAGCCTGTTCCCGTTAATCCTTATAATTTTAAAAATCCTCGTGCCGGAATGGCTCTATGTGCTGCTGGTGGACCTGCTGCTAATCTTCTGGTTGCAATAGTAAGCACAGTTTTACTCAAGTGGATATTTCTACCATTTATGGGTGTTATTCCTGATTTTATATTCAATCCAACTGTTCTCATACTTAAATCAACGATTCTCATAAACATTGTTCTTGCGGCTTTTAATCTAATACCCATTCCTCCGCTCGATGGTGGTAGAATTCTAATGGGGATACTGCCCCTCAGATATTCTGAATTTATGGAGAGAATTGAACCTTACGGTTCTCTGATTGTTATATTGCTAATTGTTACAGGACTTACAAAAATTTTCGTGTTGCCCTTAGTCAAATTTTTCTATTCCATACTCTCACTTTTTTAGGAGGCACAGATGGACAGAGTGTTAAGCGGAATGCAACCAAGCGGACCGCTTCATTTAGGAAATCTAATAGGAGCGTTGTCAAACTGGGTTAGAATTCAGGATAAATACGAGTGCTATTTCTTTGTTGCTGACTGGCATGCATTAACAACGGGCTACGGAAATCCCTCCCAAATAAGGGACTATACCCTTGATTTACTAATGAATTTCGTCTCTGCTGGACTTGACCCTGAGAAATCAACCATATTTATTCAGTCTCAAGTGCCTGAGCATGCTGAACTTCACATTTTCCTTAGCATGATTACACCTCTTGGTTGGCTTGAGAGAGTTCCAACCTACAAGGAGAAGAAGGAACAAATAAAAGATAAAGACCTTGACACCTATGGATTTTTAGGCTATCCTGTGCTTCAGACTGCAGACATCATCATCTACAGAGCAAAATACGTTCCCGTGGGTATTGACCAGGTTCCACATCTTGAGATTTCCCGTGAGATTGCAAGAAGGTTTAACTATCTTTACGGAAAAGATTTCTTCCCAGAACCAGAAGCCTTGCTTACAGAATTCCCTAAGGTTCCAGGCACAGATGGAAGAAAGATGTCTAAAAGCTACGGCAATGCAATATATCTCAGTGATGACGAAAAGACCGTTACAGAAAAATTAAGGACAATGGTGACAGACCCAGCAAGAAAAAGAAAAACAGACAAGGGAAATCCTCAAGTATGTCCTGTGTTTGATTTGCAAAAAATATTCTCTACAGAAGATGAAAGACAGGAAATCACAAAGGGCTGCACAACTGCAACTATTGGCTGTCTGGACTGTAAAGCAATACTTATAAAGCACGTAATTAATCTTATGAAGCCCATATGGGAAAAGAGACAACACCTCATTGACAATCCTTCTGTTTTACTTGACATAGCCCTTGAAGGCTCTAAAAAAGCTAAAAAAGTTGCTGGAGAAACTCTAATAAAAATGAAGGAGTTGATTGGATGGATTTCTTAAGATATTCCCGTCAGATAATGATTGATGGATGGGGCGAGGAGGGACAGAAAAAGCTAAAAAATTCCACAGTCTTCATAGCAGGTGCTGGTGGACTTGGAAGCCCTGTCTCAGTGTATCTTGCAGTTGCCGGAATTGGAAAAATAATAATATGTGACTTTGACAGTGTAGAGATAACGAACCTCAACAGACAGATACTACACTGCCATACAAGAATTGGAATAAACAAAGCTTTATCTGCAAAGATAACCCTTACTGCCATAAATCCTGATGTTGAAGTGGTTCCTATTACAGATAAAATAGAAGCTGATAATGTGTATGAACTTATAGGGGATGCTGACATTATCCTTGATTGTATGGATAACCTTGAGACAAGATATCTTCTCAATGAAGTTGCCATAAAGAAAGGAATACCCCTTGTTTTCGGAGCAATATATGGCATTCAAGGCATGGTAAGTTTTATCCATTCACCAGAAACACCTTGCTTGAAATGTCTTTTTCCAGAGCCTCCTCCAAAGGAGACTTTTCCAGTAGTTGGCGCAACTCCTGGAGTTATTGGTGCACTTCAGGCTCTTGAGGCACTTAAACATCTTGTTGGTATCGGTAAGCTTTTAAAAAACAAACTACTTGTATGGGATGGACTTAGTTCTGAGTTTAAAACTTTCAAAGCCCAGAAAGACTCTTCCTGCCCTGTTTGCGGAAAAATATGAATAGGAAATTTTTTTAATTCAGGAATAAAGGAGCGAATAAATGGAATATATAAATGATTTTATGTATTTCGTGATAAAACCGATTGATGAAAAAAGACATCTATATTGTTCAGGTGTGAATGTAACAAAATTCTCCCCAATTACAAAGGGACGGCATAGACTTGGACAAAATCCTGCGGTAAAGGGCCTTCAAACTCTAAATAACGACATAAGAGCAATGATTATAGAGAACAGAGCAACGCCTGAGACTATAAAAAATCTATTATGTCAGCACATTAAGCCATTGATGGATGATTTATGGTATACAGAATCCTTTCTCATACACAACTACTCACGTCAGTTAGGAGAAAAGATAAAAAATTTTGCCCCTGCAGAGCTTTTAAGAAAAATGTTTAAGGCAATGATGATAAATGAAACAGTGCCTGAAAATCTATCAGCTCAGAATCTTCAGAACTACCTTCATAGTTTAACCAAGCGACTTTAAATTTTTACTCATATAACTCTAAAACAACTATTATTGTCCTTTTTCTAAAATCACCATTTTAAATATTCACATAATCAGGGATAATCAGTTCAGCTATCTCTGCATTTAATTCTTCAAAAATCCTTTCATCTTTACTTATTTCAACAAATTTTTCAAACATCAGCTTAATAAAGATTAATTCTAATTTAGCCCATTCTTCTTCAATGAAGTTTTTAATTCTATCCTCCGAATTTTCCATGTGAATTGCAATTGGAGTATTTCTTATGCCTGTAGCACAGGTGCTCAACAGCGTCCAATCTCCAGGTCCAAAACCAACTGTTTCTGATATAGCTCCCTCTGATATTCCGTAGGATTCGGTTATTATTTGTCTATCAGTCTTTCTCATCAATTTTCCTACAAAATAAGTATTAAGCTGAGCTAATACATTCGTATCGTTATAAGCAATTCTTTGGGTAGCTAATCCCAAGCCCATGCCGTATTTTCTGCCCCTTCTTGCTAACATCTGACAGGACTCTTTAACTTTCTTTATGGAACTTGATTCTTCTTCTTCACTCCTTTTTATGCTTCCTGGAATGAAAAGGTCTGCTTCATCAAAAAAGAATAGTATCGGAGGAGAGGTAATACCTCTTGACTTTCTGAAATTGTACATAAAATCAATAAAGTAAGAGGCAAAATATCTCAGAGTATTATCATTATCAGACAAAACGATTACTAAAGACTTTTCATTGTCAGATACTATTTTAAATAGTCCTTCTCTTCCAATGCTGAAAAGATAATCGGATGGCTCTTTAAATTCGTCAGCAAACTTATTTATAAATGTGTTCATTTGTTGGAGATAGGTTTCACAATATTGTATCAATTCACTGCCAAAATACTCTTCTGCCCAGTCTCTAAGATTCGTATTTATATAATTCAAGTGAGTTTTAGTGATGTTAATCGAGGTATCTTGGATTTTCTCTCTCATAAATTCAACAAATGATGTAATTTTTTGTTTTGTAACTTTTGAGCCCCTTCCTACTGTTATGTTATTTTTCAAAAATTGTCCAAATGAAAATAAGAATTTCTCTATCGACTCACCTTCGACAAACATCTTGAATACTCCTTTTGAGAGAAGGAACCTTACTATCTCTCTGATTTTATCTTTATATGTTTTCAAGGATGATGGGATAACGATTGAATCAGTTATCTCTTGAGCAGCAAGTTCAAGATTGCTTAAATTTCCTTTTAAAAATGAGTTTGCATATTTACCAAGATAACTCTCTTCAAGAATAATTACATGAGTATCATTGATTTTTGCCAAGCAGTCAGATAATAGGGTAATATATTCATTATTAACGTCAAACACTACAATATTCGTATTTTCTTCTGAATGATACATGAGATATGAAAAAAGAGATGATACTAAGTTGCTCTTACCCGCTCCAGTAGTTGCGAAAATCCCGAAGTGTCTGTTTATAAGAGAATTGTAATCAATAAATACATTTACGTTATAAAATTTGTGCAAACCGACAGGAAAAATCGTTTTCTTCTTGATTATTCCTTTGTTTATTACCTGCTCAACAATTTCATTGTTAAGTAAGTAAACTTTGTAGCCCTGAATAGGCTCCATCTCATTCTGTTTTATTAAGTATTCATTCCCTGTAACTTTAATTTCATAATCAGTTATATCAGCAAAAACTTGAATTTTCAGATTCGGAGACTCTTCTTCCTTTAGGCTTCTATTCCAATCTTTCTGCAATTTTTCAAAATCCTCTTCAAGTTTTATGCTTGATGGAGTATTCTTCATTTCTTGAATTTTGTAATAAATAGCCTTCTTATCTGTTATTTGCAATATTGAAAAGTGTTTTTCATTATCTAAAAATGATATCTCATCATCAATCGGTAGATTTATGCTTGAAAAATTCTCTGCTGCAAGAAATGCTCCCTTTGTAAGTAATTTCATGACTTCTATTGAATAGGGAAACCATATTTCACATTGAGAACCATTAACATCAATTAAATAACCTGCAATTAGTCTGTTGTGTCTTTGTTGAAAAAGCGTCTTATAAATTTCATGATTATCATTGCTCATTTTTAAACCTCTTTAGTTTGGAGATTAAATTATTGATATGAACAATTTGCATCATGTTAGGATTTTCCAAAGTTCTACAGACATGATCTATCCTTATACCAAGATTAAGTCCTGATATTGAGTCACCCCCAACCCCTCTTGTAGCAATTCCTATTATAAATCCCTCGTTTGTAAATATTGGTCCTCCGGAATTACCGGGGTTTATTGAAGCATCTGTCTGTATTGTATAGGATAAAGCGGGATTATCATGAAAATCATAAACATTACTGATAATACCTTTTGTAAAAGATAATTCAATACCGGTAATTGCATGCAGAGGGTAGCCGGCAGCATATATTTCTGAACCAATTTTTATAGGATAATTTTCTGATATAGCAAAAAAATTCTCAATATTAACATCATCTTTTCTAATTACAAATATACAAAAGTCGTATGGATATAAATCAGGGTCCTTATCTAAAAAAAAGAATGCCGATTTAGGAGCAATTATGTGTTCAATAGGAATTAAGTCATCTTTCCATTTTGCATATACACATAAGTTATCGTTTTTATCAATATGAAAAGACAAATCCTTAATTGGATTAATTACGTGAATATTTGTCATAAAAAATAATTCTGACTTATTATCCTGGTAAATTACCTGCTTATATAAAAAGGCTGTTCCATTTCCTATTATTCTGTCATTCAAAACTATATAAACTGGAATTACACTTTTCTTTGCAATTTCAAAAATGTCATCTTTTTGATTTAACTTAAATACTCTTATCATTCTTTTTTCTGAACTCTCACGGTAATTTTCTTTGTCTGATAAGTCTTCTTTATTGTCTTCAAACTTTATCTCAAACTCTAAATCAATTTTACTATCAACGTCTACATTTTCTTCTTGATTTATGTTCTCCTGTGTTTCATCAATATTAATTAGTTCTGAAATTATCTTGAAATCCTCAATTTTTGAAACATCTATTTCTTTTCCTTCAGAAAACTTTATAGGAACGAACTCAACAAATTTTTTTTCGAAATTCTCAATCGTGAAACCAACTAATTCATAATTTGAGTTTATTACAGGCAGGCCTAAGAGATTGGGCGTATATGGCATATTTAATATTATTCGGTTATTTTCAATGTCTCTTATCATAACGTTAATGCTCTTTAATTCCTCTTCTAAAGGAGAGCTATCATCGGTCAAGCAAGGAAATTTTTGGTTTTTCTCAGGAACCAATAAGATTAGGCTATCATTTTTATTAATATCTCCCTGGAAAATTTTAATTGGTTTGATAAAAAGATTAGAAATAGAGGATATAGGTATTTTTAGAGCTACTAAGTCATACTTTCCTGAAAAACTACAAAGTTGTATTTCTGAGTCTTCAATAATATCTGAAAAGTGTATTAATTTATAGTTTTTTATTTCCTTAAAAATATTCTTCCATACTTCAGAGACTTCAATATTGTTAAGCTTTTTTTCATTACAATTTTCCATTTCTTTATCATATATCTTTTCAGGTTCCTTTATTAAATTAACAATATCTCCAAACTTTGAAGGAGAAAAAAAGAGCAGGCAATTATCAGCGTCAAAATCTACAAAAACACAAATAAGTCTGGATAAATTAAAATTTAAGGTTCTAATGTTATCGCTTGAACCACAATAAATATGTGCCTTAAATGAATATCCTCGGACAGAAAGCTGCTCTTTGGTTATCATTTTTGCAACTCCAATTTATTGTATTTATTTAATCAATATTGCCCTTAACTCAGCTTTACTGTATAATTTCTACTACACACTTACTAAATAATTGATAATTTAGATTACAATTTGAAGCATTCTTAAGTACCTTTATAAATCTTTTTATTTTTATGACCTCATAAATATTGAAAGAATTAGGCAAATAGGAATATGATTTAAAGAATTTTTTTAATAACGATTTGAGAAAATTCTTAATCTTTTTAATCTGACAGTAAATAGTTAACTTATCATTTACGCCAATTAAATCCATTTTTTATCATAATAAAAATTTTAGTAAGTATTATAAAAAATGGAAATTTTTATGTCAATGAACCGAATTGCCTCATCAAAAATCTAAATGAAAATTAATCGTTGCCTCAAATAAGAAATCTAAACGAAAATACAAGCCTCTAAGAGAAAACCCTCAAGGAGGCTTAAACAGTGGGGTTAACGATGAAAGAAAGAAAAGCAATAATGGTAGGGATTTCAAAAAGGTATAAGAGAGCAACAAAAAAGCAAAAGGGTATTATACTTGATGAATTCACAGCACTGACTGAATATAATCGCACATATGCATCTTATCTCCTAAGCAACTGTGAAAAGTTATCAAACTAAGGGAGAAAATTTCACTTATAAACTTATGTATCTAAAAGTGAGGAATTTAGGTTGTAATACTTTTAAAGATTATATTTTTTCTACCTTTTCAGCTTTCATAACTTTCTTCGCTATCATAAAAACAACAAATGCAATAATAATAAAATTTATCAACTCACCCAGAAAGGCGCCATAATTTATTACAAAGGGACCAATTGATAAAGTTGCTGTTTTCCAAGCACCTTCTGGTATAAAGGGAGTAATTAATGGCATTATTATATTGTCAACAAGGGATTTAACAAGTGAAGTAGAGGCAGCTCCCATTATAAATGCAATAGCTAATGCAATTACTTTATATTCTTTCAAAAAGTCTAAAAATTCCCTAATCATTCCCATTTAACGCCCCCTTTCTAATTTTTCTAAATTATAAAACAATATATTTATATTTTCAACAAAAAATCCTTTTACTAAAGTTGAAGTTCTCTAAAAGATATGACCTCTGAATTTAGCTATTAGCTCACAACTAATAACAAAATCTAAAAGCTTGTGAGCAAGTAAATTTAATCTATGAATAATTCAAACTAAATATTCTCAACCATCTCCCACACACCGCAGGGGCAGATGCCTACGCAGAATCCGCAGGCTATGCATTTGTTGTCATCTACTACGTATTCAAATCTGCCATCAGGCTTTTCAACTCTGCTTATAGCACCCCAGAAACAGGTCATCTCGCACATGTGGCAGTCTCTACAGGAACCGCAGGATAGACACCTCTCTGCCTCTTGCTCAAGGGATGTAACAGCTCGGCAGCGTTCATAGTAGTCAATTTTTATCTTTTCATAGGGGATACGGGGTCTTAAGTCTCTTGTAATTGGGGCATGCATGAGTTCTCCATGGAGATATTCTGCAAGAAGTCTTCCATGTCCTATTGCATGGGTTACAAGTCCAAGTCCTGTTACATCGCCGATTGCAAAAACTTTAGGATGGGATGTCTGGAAGAATTCATTTATTACAAGCCAGCCTTTCTCAGTATGAATCTGGTGAGGGATAAAGTCTAAGTCAGGCATATCACCTATTGCCATTATTACAAAATCAGCATCAAGATTTGTTCCGTCAGTGAAGTATATTTTTTTCTCCTCTGGTACATATTTTTCTGTTATTTTAGGCCATATAATCTCCACACCTTTCTGTTTTGCATACTGAAGTTCAGCGCCATAGGCAGCTGGTTTCTGAATATCAACTGCCGTAACCGATGCTGCACCACAGAGGAATGCCTCAACTCCTGTATCCATTCCTACATTTCCAGCACCAATTATTACTACTCTCTTACCTTGCAAGTCATAGGTTTTTCCTCTGTTTATATCTCTCATGAACTCATAGGCTGAGACAGTATGTTCAGAGCCAGGGAAAGGAACTTTCCTTGGTTTATGAGCACCTACTGCTATGATTATGAATTCATACTCCTTGAGAAGCTGCTCAAATAGCTCTTTTGTGACCTTCGTATTGAGCCTTATGTCAGTTACTACTTCTTTAAATCGCTCTATTTCCCTGTGAAGTATCTCTTTGTTTAGTCTATGCTCGGGAATACAGAGCTCAATTTTACCTCCAATTTTATCTGTTGCCTCAAAAATTGTTACATCATGTCCTTTAAGGCTAAGTTGCCAAGCTGCAGACATTCCTGCAGGTCCTGCACCAATTATGGCTACTTTGTGTCCAGTAGTTTTTGGTTTCTTAGGTGCTGGAAGCTCAAGAGATGCTTTACCGAACTCTTTAACAGAAATGGGCATATCAATTATTCCACGGGTACATGCCTGCATACAAAGATTTGGACATATCATTCCACAGACTGTTGCTGGTAAGGGGCTGTATTCAAGAACCATCTCTATTGCCTCTTTTACTTTGCCCAGTCTAATCAGGGCAGTTCTCTTATGAGTTGGTATGTGAGTAGGACAGCTGTATGCACAAGGTGGTGCATACTTTTCATTTGCCCAAATGGGTTTATATCTACGGTACTCACCAGTTACGATGTATGGAATAATTGTTGGTTCGTGGTCAACATATTCGGCAAAGATTCCGCCCTTTCCAACTTCCTTTTCCCAGTAGTTTTTCCTGAACTCATCCATTGATACCTTAAACCACCTTCTCTGCCTTCTCTCTTGAGGTGTGTATGGGACAAGTTTATGCCATTCATTTGGGCTCTTTGTAAGTTCATCGTAAAGTTCAATTCTTTCTATTGCAGTAAGATAGGGCTTAAGATTTTCACAGAGCCAATTCCAGTCCTGCTCAGTTATCTCAAGGAGTTTCACATCTCTCTCTGAATATCCGTCAATTCTACCACGGAAATAGATAACTCCGCCGACCATTCCTACACAGGGTCTATATCCAAGGACACTTCTTGGATTTCTTGGATTTACTCCGCATATTACTGCAATTCCACCAGCCTTAAACTCAGCGAATGAGTCACCCACATCTCTTAAATACCAAGACTGGGGTGGGTCAAAGCGAGGGTTATGTTTAGTCATTGTATCACAACGGGCACCACCACTTCCCTGAACATAGAGAATTCCCTGGGCAGCGGCATTCCATGCTCCGTTTGTTGCATCACCAAGCACTGTAATCTTTGCTCCACAGTTAAGCCATCCTACGTCATCGGAGACACCACCTTTGATAACTATCTCTGTTCCGAACATTCCCATGGAACCACATCTTTGCCCAACTGGACCTTCAATTGTAATCCTTATTGGCTCTCCCTGAGGATAGAGTCTTCCTCCAATTCCATGCTGTCCGTCTGCATGTATATGAAGATTTCTTGCACCATCTCTTACTGATTCCTGAATAAACTCCTCAAGAATTCTTGAGGGAACTCTTTTTCCGTTAATATTGCCGTATATGGTGACAGTTCTTGAATCAGTCCATCTTACAGCATCCTTATAGGAAATCACTGACTCATGGAGTCCAACCTTTGGTGTTTCTTTTTGTTCTTTTCTTTTAGCAGGCATAGCTTATCTCCAACCTTTCTGCCATTTCCTTATCATCTATACTTAAACCGTCAGACATTCCAATTGGAAGCTCTGTGCTTCTTCCCATCGGTGCAAATATCTTACGAAGCTCTACATCAGCAGCCTTAAAGACCTCTACCACTCTTTCTGCTACTTTATCGGGATCAAGACGCCTATAAAGCTTTGGGTCTTGAGTTGCAATTCCTCTTGGACATTTACCAGTGTTACACATGTTGCAGCGGTTATACTCATCTCCAAGGCAGTCAGCTGTAGCCTGCATTATGTATTTTCCTATGGCAACAGCTGATGCACCAAGCATAATTAGAGCTGCTGTATTAGCTGCAAGATTGCCTTTTTTACCAATTCCTCCTGCAGCAATAAGAGGAAGCTCATTCTGTTTACCCTGCTTTACGAGGTCAAGGTAGCATTCTCTAATGTTTGATGCAATAGGATGTCCCATTTTATCAAGGGATACATTGTATGCTGCTCCTGTTCCACCGTCTTCTCCGTCTATGCAGAGCGCTGCGGCATAGGGATTACGGGCAAGGTTATTTAACACTGCCTTGGCAGTTCTTGTTCCTGAGATTTTCGGATAAACAGGCACTCTGAAGCCAAAAGCCATGGACATGGACTGAATCATCTTCATAACAGCCTCTTCTATAGAATACTTTGTCTGGTGCGTAGGCGGAGAGGGAAGGTCAACAAACTTTGGCACACCTCTAATTTCAGCAATTAGCTTAATTACCTTTGGTGCCATAAGAAGTCCACCGTCACCAGGTTTTGCACCCTGACCGTACTTTATCTCAATTGCTGCTGGGTCTTCAGTCATGTAAGGCAATGTATGAATAATGCTATCCCAGCCAAAATAACCAGAGGCAATCTGAAGGATGAAATACTTTACGTATCTTGATTTAAGAAGTCTTGGAGGGAATCCTCCTTCACCAGAGCACATGACAACAGGAATTCCTTCAACTTCATTTAAGTAAGCCACACCCATAGCAAGTCCTTCCCACATGTGAGGCGAGAGCGCTCCAATTGACATGCTACCAATCATTATTGGGAATATCTCTCTTACAGGTGGAATGAACTTACCTGAAGATTTATCAACTACGAGTCTGCCATCTTCAACTTTAAGGGGTAATTCCTCTGGTGGAAGAATTCTTCCAATGTAGGAGCGAACTCTGAATTCATGTCTTCCTGCATCCAAGGCAGGGTCTGTAAGCATAGATATTCTTGTAAATTTTATTCTGTCAAGGGTAGATACACCGGGGTCATTTCTTCTACCACCTCTTTTATATCCTTCACCGCCACGATTTTTGTAGAATAGAAATTTATTTTGAGGATTGTATTCAGGTTCAATAGCATTATTGGGACAGACAAGGGCACACATGGCACAGCCTGTGCAGTAGTTCTCCATATTGTCAACCTGTTCAATCACATGAATGATTCTTCTTACAGGTCTTGGCTTTGGTGTGTCTCCTCCTGATTCGATAACTCTCATGTATTTTACAGCAGGCTTAATCGCACCGTTTGGACATACAGCAGTGCACTGCCCACAACGTTTACAACGGTCTTCTCTCCATCTAACAATGTAGGGAAATTCTTTTATGGTTAATTTATGATTGTAGTCAAGCTTTAAGCCTGTAGCTGGTTCCATACCTTAACCTCCTTAGCCTCCGGTGATACAATCACCATATCATACTTCATTGGATATATATCCTTAGATTTATCTCTTTCAGGAATTACTTTATCAAGACCACAAAGCTCTGACATAAGGGCATACTTACCTTTAACTCCGCCTACAACTCCTGGTCTTAGTTTCTTCGCATCCTGAACCATAAAACAGGTTCCATCGGGAATAAATCCGATTACCATATTAGGACCGTCAATGCAAAGGGGTCTAAGTGACTGCTTAATTAGGGATAGGGCTTCTCTGTCAGGTCTCTGTTCAATCTCCTGCCATTTAAGAGGAGTAATTACATCTTTATAATATGTAAGTGGAAAGCCAAGTCTTTTATTGGTGTAATGAAGGATGTGACAGAAAACTTCACTGTCAGAGTTGTATCCCATGTATCCAGGAAAGCCTCTGCTCATCAAAAACTCTCTTATGGGAACAAAGGCTGTGTTTTCACCATTTGTCATAGTGCAGTAACCCTGAAGGAAAAAGGGATGGCATGCATAAAGATATATCTGATAATTAGTGTTCTGGCGCCCCTGAGCAAAAATGACCTTTGCCTTAAGAATATCTTTATCTAATCCGAAAAACTCTGCTACCTCAAGGGGGTCACCGACTTCTTTGAGAGTTATAACATCTGGGTAGAAGGAGAAAACAAAAATTGATTCATCGGCTTCTCCCATTCTTCTTAAGGCAAGACGAGTATTCATCAAAAGCTGTTCTTTCTCCTCAAAGGGTTTGTCTTTCCACTCTTCAGGATAATCATAGACACCGGCAAAGTAGAAATCCCTTGCCACTATTCCTTTAACAGGTTTTATTTTTGGTCTCCATCGGTAAATCAATTTGAACCCCATCTCATCCATGTAGGCATCAAGAACTTCTCTACCCCTATTTGAACATATTCCAGATAGAATTGGATAATCTTTTAGGTCCTTGAAATCTCCACCAAGGTCTTTAAGGGTAAGTCCTAGTCCAGAGCCATCATGCCCTTCTTTCATTGTTTCAAGGGCAAGGATGTTCTCCATAGGTGAAAAATACTTTGAAGAGCTTATCGCTGCAAGTCTACACATTATAAATCTCCACTTTCAATTTTCCATCGGCAAAAGGTTGCCATATATTATACCTTATATAAAAACATACATTTTTGTCAAACTTAAACTTTTGTTCAGTCAGGATTGTGAAGAATCTTTATGTAACAGTCTTTCGGTATTCTTACTTTTTTATCAGAGAGAAATTTATATTTATCAATAGAAAAATAAGAGCCTTTTCTAATACTAAGCCAACTTTCTTTCTCTGAAAAATCTCTTTTCAGTTTTTCCATATCAATTAATTCTCCTCTCCAGCATGCCCATAACCTGCTTTTTCCCTTCTCATTTAGCAGATGACTCGTGTTCTTTACTATTTCACCTTGCCATTCAAATGTATCAGATATATTTATTTTGTCCTTTCTCAATATACAGTAACTAAACTTAAGATAGTTTATCTGCAAACCTACTGCACTTAGAAATTTTAGATATTCCGGTGAAGCCCATCTTCTCTCTTCATAGCACCAGTTATTTACCTTAAGAGCAGCGCAGGGAAGGTCATTAAGACAGGGACTGTATGGATAAAAATTGAACTCCTTGATAAGCTCATCCCTTAGGCTATGAAGCCTCATTGAAGCTTTCTTCGTGCCCGGCTCAACTATGATAATGGTAAATTCAGGATTTTTATAAGTAAAAGGCCTAATGAAGCTTAAAAAATCCTCTTTACTGATTTCATTTTTATCAAACAACTCACCTACGGAGTTAGAAAAAATCATAATATCTGGATTTAATTCTCTCAGTTGATTATAGACTTTAATGTTAGCAGCGCTTGCATTGATAAAATTGAAGTTTAAAGATAATCCCTTAACAGAACTATTTTTAATTAACTTTTCGCCCACCTTAATTGCCTTTTCTTCCTGCTCTATGCCTACATATCTAATGTACTGCAATTGCCTTCTATAGTTACTGATAACGTCTAAAATTGCAACTACGGCAGGTGCCGGTCCGCAGCCGATATCAACTATTTTAATATCTTTTTTATCGAACACCTGAGGATGCATCAATAGTTCACAAAAAAGACTCCGAATTTTTGAAAGGGTCAATGGAACAAAATAAAGAAGATAGCCTTTTAACAATTCTTCGTCTCTCATGTAATTAAGAGGAAGACTGTCTTCAGCATTTTTAAAAATATCTGAAATTCTGAAAATAGCATTTTTAATCTCTTGCTTTGAAGGTTTTTTGTCTTTAAAGGTAAGCTCTAAGAGAAAATTATATAACTTTTCCAAAACCGAGCATCTCAGATTATCCAGAGGGAGGCTAACATACTAACCTCCCTCTGAGCTAAAATATCTTATTACTTTACAGCTTCCTTTAATGATTTACCAGCGGTAAATTTTGGAACTTTTGTGGCGGGGATTTTAATCTCTTGGCCTGTCCGAGGATTTCTACCCTTTCTTGCTTTTCTTTTTGAAACATAAAAACTTCCAAAACCAACAAGTGTTACCTTATCTCCTTTTTTAAGAGATTCCTTAACAGCATCAATCATGGCATCAAGAGCTTTTCCTGCTTCAGCTTTTGTCAAACCTGCTTTGCTTGCAATCTTACCA
This sequence comes from Nitrospiraceae bacterium UBA2600, assembly GCA_002339325.1. GTDB lineage: Bacteria > Nitrospirota > Thermodesulfovibrionia > Thermodesulfovibrionales > Thermodesulfovibrionaceae > Thermodesulfovibrio. Next base: position 78,242 of record DDKK01000015.1, read on the forward strand.
ATCAAATCTGCTTTTGTCATAACTTCTACCTCCTTTTATATTGATAAATATAGCTTGATGTAAACAATAACAAATTTTTCACATAATGTCAAGTATTTTTTTGAATTTAAATAAAAAATTTTTCTTAATTTTTCACATAAAGAGCAAGGGATTTTTCAACGGCAAGAAGTTTATAATGCCATAAAAATACACTTTAAAGCCTTGAGGCTTTACTAAAATCTTAATTTTATGTTAATTTTTAAAATTAATCCTATAGGAAAGGTGGTGAAGAAAATGGCAATTTCTACTGAGAGAAAAAGAGAAATAATTGAAAATTTCAAAACCCATGCCTCTGACACAGGTTCTCCAGAGGTTCAGATTGCATTGATGACCGAAAGAATCAACTATCTTACCGAGCATTTTAAAACACACAAAAAAGACCATCACTCCAGAAGAGGGCTAATCAAATTAGTAGCCCAAAGAAGAAAGCTTTTAAACTATCTTAAAAAAATTGACAGAGAAAGATACGGCAAGATAATTGAGAGACTTAGCCTAAGAAAATAACTTAAAAGAGGTCAAGGTGGAAGTAGAAATAGAGATTAAAGGGAAGAAAGTTGTTTTACAAACTGGCTTTATTGCAAGGCAAACAGATGCTTCGGTGTTGGCAAAATATGGCGATACTTATGTCTTATGCACTGTTGTTGCAGAAAAAAGCCCTAAAGAGAGCGTAGATTTTGTTCCTTTAACTATTGATTATCAGGAAAAGGCTTACTCTGCCGGAAAAATTCCAGGAGGTTTCTTTAAAAGGGAGGGAAAACCTACAGATAGAGAAGTATTAGTCTCCCGCCTTATTGACAGACCAATAAGACCTCTTTTCCCAGAGGGTTATAACTACGAAACCCAAGGCATAGCGTCAGTGCTTTCCTACGGTGATGAAAATATCGCTGATATTTTAAGCATAATCGGTATGTCCGCAGCACTGACCATATCAGATATTCCTTTTCTTGGACCTGTTGGCGCCGTAAGAGTAGGAAAGATTGGAGACGAATTTATTCTCAATCCTGACAATACGGAAATTGAAAAAAGCTCTCTTAATCTTGTTGTTGCCGGCACTGAAGAGGCTGTTACAATGGTAGAGGGAGGAGCTACCGAATGTAGCGAAGAAACACTTGTAGAAGCACTCAAATTCGCTCATATTCACATTAAAGAAACTATATACCTGCAAAAAGAACTTCAACAAAAAATCGGCAAGCCAAAAAGAACAATACAACAAACTGATAATTTGCAGGAATTAAAAGACTTAATCAAGACATATATAAATGAAAAAATTGAGAAAGCTCTTTTCATCAAAGAAAAATTAATAAGACAAAGTTCAATAGAAGAGTTATTAACAGACTGCCTAAATACATTCAATACAGAAGAGTTTAGGTTAAAACTATTCGGCAATAAGGACAAAGACATCTCCACTGATATAGCAAAAATATTTGACAAAATAGTTAAAGAATTCTTGCGGCAAGCAATAATACAAAAAGGTATCAGGGTGGATGGAAGAAAACCCGATGAAATAAGAGCCATAAGCTGTGTGACTGGAATACTACCAAGAGTTCACGGTTCTGCCCTTTTCACAAGAGGAGAAACGCAAGCTCTTGTAGCGACCACTCTTGGAACTTCAGAGGATGAGCAGAAAGTTGATTCACTGGAAGGAGAAGTTTCGAAGTCTTTTATGCTCCATTATAATTTTCTCCCATTTAGCGTAGGAGAAGTTAAACCCCTCAGAGCTCCAGGAAGAAGAGAAATAGGTCATGGCTATCTTGCAGAAAGGGCGTTAAGTTATGTAATTCCCTCTAAAGAGGAGTTCCCCTACACCATAAGAGTTGTCTCGGATATACTTGAATCGAATGGTTCTTCGTCAATGGCAACAGTATGTGGAGCAACTCTATCTCTCATGGATGCAGGAGTACCAATAAAAGCACCCGTTGCAGGAGTTGCAATGGGTTTAATAAAAGAGGGAGATAAAACAGTAATACTCACCGATATTCTGGGAATGGAAGACCATTACGGAGATATGGATTTTAAGGTAGCAGGCACTGAAAATGGAATTACAGCTTTTCAAATGGATGTTAAAATTTCTGGAATAGATTATGAGACATTTAACAGAGCACTTCAACAGGCCAAAGAAGCAAGACTTTTTATACTTAAGAAAATGTCAGAAACCATATCATCACCAAAAAAAGAACTTTCACCCTTTGCCCCAAGAATATACACTATTCAAGTCAAGCCAGAAAAAATAAGAGACATAATTGGAACTGGCGGAAAAGTAATAAAAGGGATTATTGAAGAGACTGGTGTCAAAATCGACATCGAAGACAAAGAAGGAATTGTTAAAATCGCATCCTCCAATGAAGCCTCTGCTCTTAAAGCAATAGAGATAATAAAAGGTATTACGCAAGAGGCAGAGCTTGGCAAGATTTACATGGGTAAGGTCACAAGGATAGTTGATTTTGGAGCTTTTGTGGAAATCTTACCTGGCGTTGAAGGCCTTCTTCATATTTCACAGCTTGCCGATAAAAGAGTGCAGAAAGTCTCTGATATAATTAAAATTGGCGAGAAAATTCCCGTCAAAGTTATTGAAATAGACGAGTTGGGAAGGACTCGTTTAAGCAGAAAAGAAGCACTTAAAGAAATAGAAGGCAAATCCTCATAATCCATTGAGAGTAAAAAAGACATATCTATTCTCTAAAATTCCTGTTGTAATGTGTAGAATGCCCCATCTGCACTCCGTTGTTATAGGAATTTGGATAAAACATGGCTCAAGAGATGAACCCTTTGAAAAAAACGGAATTTCCCACTTTATAGAACATCTATTCTTTCAGGGGACTAAAAATAGAGATGCTAAAGCTATCTCTTTTGCAATCGATAGTCTCGGAGGAGATATTAATGCCTTTACCTCACGAGAGTTTACTGTTCTTTATGTAAAAATTCTCGATAAATGTCTTGAAAAAGGCATAGAGCTCCTATGCGATATTTTCTCAAATCCAATTTTCCCACAAGAAGAAATAGAGAAAGAGCGTTCTGTTATACTCGATGAACTTCGAACAATAAATGATACACCAGATGAACTCATACATGACCTTTTCATGGAAAAGGCTTTTCCCGATGGACTTGGTAAACCAATACTTGGCAAAGAAAATACTATTTCGGCAATTACCAGAGAAGATATAATAAACTTCCATGAAAAATACTATCATTCCTCTAACTGCATAATTAGTTGTGCAGGCAATTTCAATGAGGACATGTTGCTTAATATGCTTGAGAGAAACTTATGCTTAAGGGACTTCCCAGTGAGAAAACAAGTTATTCCCTCTGTTTTTTTACCTTCCATTAATGTCTACGAAAAAGAGCTAAATGAAGTCCATCTATCTGTTGGAATGGAAACCTTTCCCTTTACAAATCCTTTAAGATATGCTTTAACAATTCTCAATTGCATAATAGGAGGGTCTGTTAGTTCGAGGCTTTTTCAGGAGATAAGAGAAAAAAGAGGCCTTGTATACAATATTTTTTCTTATGTATCCTTTTACTTAGATACAGGCGTATTCGATATTTATACTGCCTGTAGCAGAAACAACCTCAACAAAATACTTGAACTCATAATGAAGATTATAAAAGAAATTCCCGAAAACATAAAAGAAGAAGAAATCGAAAGAGCCAAAATTCAGACAATCTCTCAGCTACTTTTTTCTTCTGAGTCACCAGCCTCTGTTATGCACAATTTAGCATACAATGAACTTTATTATAATGAGCCTTATGAAGTTAAAGAGCATATTAAAAAATTTAAATCCATCAAAACAACAGAAATAATAGAAGTCGCCTCAATACTTAAGGAAAAGTTACATGCAATTACAGTTCTTGGGCCTATAACAAGAAGAGATATCGACTTTTAAGTATCAGGGGCGAAAACCGCCCCTGATAACTACTTATGCTGCCTCTTGTTTCCTGATAGATTCCTCTCTGACAGCAGCCTTAGCAAATACCATAGCTGTTGCCCTGTAGACCATATGAGCCATCTTCGAGTGAGGTGCATATGTGAAGAGAGTAAACACAAATACTAAATGAGCTACGTATGAGGCATAAGCTAATGTGCCTGCATCGGCAAGTCTTAAGAGTTCTGCCATAAAACCTGTTATGCCTACGCCAAGAATAATGGTAATCAAAAGCCAGTCGAAATAGCTACCGATTCCCTGTTTTACTGCATTTTTAGACCTGTTTGCTATTATGTAAAACATTCCTATCAAAAGGGCGATACCACTTACATTACCAATTATCTTAACGATGTTTGTCTGTGGATACGGAGATTCCCATCTAAGACCCCACTCATAGAAAGCCGCTATTCCAGTTGTGATTGCCAATCCAATGAATGCATAGAGTACAAGAAGATGAGCAGTTGTTCTTGACTTGTTAAAGGTGCAGAGCTGAAACTTTTTGTGAGCTAATATGTCTATTATTGTCTCTTTGATACAGTTATAGATGTCCTTTCTTTTTAACTCCATTCCATCGGTAAGGTCAAGCCAGTACTTTTTTACTCCCAGATAGAAACATATAACTGCAAAGCCTGCAGCAGCCATGAAAGGAACATCAATCCAAGGAACAGCTGGTAGGAATTTTGAATAGGCTAACTCTCCATGTTCACCTCTTGGTATCTCTGTTCCAGTGAAATAACCAAGTAGAAAAAGCTCACCAAGGAATAGTAGTATTGGAAACAGAAACAGAAGCAGTAAATACTTAGGGTCTGCTACCCAGTTAGCAAGAAAAGAAGGAGGAGAGTAATTTTTAATCATTAGCTTTCTTACGGCGCCTAAAACCTCTCCAGGCTTTGCTCCTCTGGGGCAGTAGGCAGTACAATCACCACAGTGATGGCAGAGCCAGATGTCAGGATTTTTAAATAACTTTTCCTTCAAACCCCATTGAGCATAAAGCATTTCTTTTCTTGGAAACGGTTTGTCCTCTGGTGAGAGATTGCACACTACCGTACACGTAGAGCATTGATAACATTTCTTTAAAGACTCTCCACCAGCTTTAATAATCTCCTTTGCAAACTGTAAATCTGGTCTTACTGGTTTATCCATCTCTTCCCTCCTTAGAAGCCCTTAAATGGATTAGGACCAATTTCTCTAATCTTATCCATAAACTCATTTATTATCTGAGGCACTCTCCAGTATTCATCAATAGCAACCTCATACATCTGCACTCTGTCAGACTCAAGCTGAAGTCTATCCAGCGTCTCTTGAACCTTGCCAAGTCTGTATTTTGCAAGCTCACTACCTTTAGCAAAGTGGCACTGATAGTTTTCACCAAATTTACATCCCAGAAGCAACATTCCATCGACTCCCCTTGATAGAGCATCGGCAATCCAGACAAGGTTCATTGAACCAAGACATCTTAGTTGAATAAATCTTACCGCTGGGTCAAGTTTAAGTCTGTGGAGTGCAGCAGTTTCTGTTGCAGGGAAAGCATCGTTTTCACAACAAAGAACTATTATACGCGGTCTGTCATCTTCGCTCGGAACAGAAACGTTTTTCAACATTGTACCAAGCATGTCGACACTGTAGTCTTTAAAGGAAACAATTCTCTCTGGACATGCACCCATACAAGTGCCGCATCTACGGCATCTGTTAGGCTTATAGAAAGGAACACCCTTTTCATCTTCATCAATTGCACCAAAGGGACATTCCTCTGTGCAGCGCTTACAGGCTGTACATTTTGTAAGATTTGGCTCGGGGAATGAGGTATCCCATGCTCTTGGATGAACTGCCATTCCTTTTGCCACATGTTCTATGACTTGTATTGCCTTAAGGGCCGCACCACGGGCATCTTCTTGTGCCTCTGCCATATTCATAGGTTGACGGACAGGTCCTACTGCGTATATGCCAGTTCTTCGTGTTTCATACTGGAAACAAATAAAGTTGGAATCTACAAAACCGAAACCACCTTCTAAGAAGGGAAGTTCAGGTCCCTGACGATATCCAAGATTAAGGATAAATTCAGGTTTTTTGGTTGTTTCAAGATATTTTGCTTTCTCCTCATCACCCTTTGCAGCTGCTTGAGCAAGCCCAATAAGATAGTCCTGAGGTTCCTTTGTGGTTGGAACCATTCCAGTGGCAAGGACAACCATCTCTGTTTCTATCTCAGATTTCTCTCCTAAAATAGAGTCCTCGACAGTAACGATTAGTTTATCGTATTCCTCTCTTATGCCAGTCACTTCTCCCTTTGCCATCATAATGCCTGGAGTATTCTGCGCCTCTTTGTAGTAGTACTCAAGTTTACCGGGCGTTCTCATATCCTTGTATATAATCATCGCTGTAGCATCTGGATTTCCATCAGTAATGTATCTTGCCTGCTTTAAAGAGGTGGTGCAGCACATTCCAGAACAATATGGAATATGTTCAGCATCCCTCTGACCAGCACACTGAACAAAAAGAGCAGAGGTTATCACTCTACCATCAGATGGTCTTTTAATCACACCATTGTTATTTTTTGCAATATCTTCAAATTCGAAATTCGTAACAACATCTTTGAACTTCCCATATCCATACTTCTTTGCAAGCTTCTTAGCGTCATAGGGCTTCCAGCCAGTTGCTTGGATAATGGCACCTATTTTTATTGTTTCGGTAGAACCATTTTTAGAGATGTTAACATCGAAGTCACCGGGCTGACCGTCTATTTTCTCGATTTTCGAAGATGTGTATACCTTTATTTTAGGATTTGAAGTAACTTCATTAATGAGAGGGTCAATATTTACATCTGTCAGCACACCTTTTGTGAAATCATCAGTTGCAGCCTTTTTATAAAGCTTTCTTGCAAACCCACCAAGTTCAGCCTCCTTTTCTACAAGAACCACATCATAACCTGAATTTGCTGCCTCCAAAGCTGCTGTCATACCTGAAATACCACCACCAACTACCAACACTGTTCTGTTAATCTCGATAATATATGGTTCAGGAATATCGCCTTTTTGAGCCTTAATCACACCCATTTTGATGTAATCTTCAGCAGCCTGTTGTTGTTCTTCCTGTGATTCAATAGTCCATACAGCAAGCTCCCTTACAGGAACTCTCTCAACAAAGCAACCTGGAAAATTAAACTCATAAGTTTTTACCCTCGGCGAACATCCTGCAACTACTATACTGTTTACTCCTTGCTCGGCTATATCTTTCTTGATTAGCTCTACTCCCTCTTTACTGCAGAGGACTTCATGCTCTGCTACAATAGGTACTCTTAAGGCATTTTTCGCAATATTAACTATTTTCTCCGTATTGATGACTTCACCGATACCGCAGCCTTTACAGATATAAAGTCCTATTTTCTTCTCCATAGCTTTACCTCCTTACACCAATCTGAATTGCCTTTAGGGCTGCGCCTGTGGAGTCCTTTCCACAACCTGCTACATCCATTGGGTTCTTTGCACATCCCGCTGAGTATACACCTTCAGCATCAACCACAAAACCATCAACAGCATATTTGAGACCAGGAACTTTAAATTCTGAACCCTCAGGCTGCATTCCTGTAGCAAGAACTACCATGTCAACTTTTTGTTTTATCTTTTTCATATTTAGCATATCCTCTACTGTTATTATCACATCATCGGACTCAGAATCCTGTTCAATTGCAGCAACTTTACCTTTTACCAAATTAACCCCAGCCTGTTCTTTTACTTGATTGAAAAACTTCTCATATCTTCCTGGAGTTCGGATATCAATATAGTAAATGAAAACCTCTGCATCGGGATTTTGCTCTTTGATATATAGAGTATGTTTCAAAGAGGCAAGACAGCAAATATAAGAACAGAAAGGCAGATGATTTTCATCTCTACTTCCTGCACATTGAACAAATGCGACCTTTTCAACGGGCTTCCCGTCAGAGGGTCTTAGAATTTCTCCCCCCGTAGGGCCATTTTTCGATGCAAGTCTCTCAAGCATCATATTTGTAATAACATTTTTGACCTTTCCAAATCCTAAATTGTCAATCTTTGAGGCGTCGTAAGGCTTCCATCCAGTTGCAACGACAATGGAATCCACCTTTTCTTCTATTGTTTCAGCCTGCATATTTAAGTCAATAGCATTATATTTACAGGCTTCAACACATGGTGCTGGACAGTCCTGTGGACAGGAATTTCTGTCTAAGACATACCTTAAAGGAAAGGCTTGCTCAAAGGGTAAATATATGGCCTTTGTTTTATTAAGGCCAAAATTAAAATCACTCTCTCTCTCTTTTGGACAAACTTCAGCACAAGCATTACAGGCAGTGCAGTTCTCATTCACATATCTTGGGTTTATTTTTATCCTTACATTATACTCACCAGGTCCACCTGTAATCGATTCAACCTGTGCCATAGTGTAGAACTTTATCTGAGGATTTACCTTAATACGACGAAAGTTAATCTCAAGACCACATAAGGGGGGACAAATTTTTGGGAAATATTTATTTAGCTGAGCAACTCTTCCACCGAGATAGGGATTTTTCTCTACAATTATTACTTCTGCACCTGTCTCGGCAGCCTCAATTCCTGCAGTTAAACCGCTGAATCCCCCACCAATAACCAAGATTCTCGTTGGGCTACCATTATGATGCATTCTCAGCCTCCTTTATTGAGTTATCTTAAACATAAAAATTCGTAATACAGTATTTAACTGCATTACGAATTTTTAATTTAAACAAAAAAGATGAAAGGGAGGGAGAAATTCCCCTCCCTTTTCCAACCTCATATTAATCAGGAATGATCTGAACGTATGGGACTTTCTTAAGAGTAAATGTATCTGTTGCTGGATCATAAACTGAGTTAACGAATGCTCTCCAGTTGTTATCATCAACGAAGTCAAAATCACCTCTGTAGTAGTATCCAGGATAACGGGACTCCTCTCTAAAGAGGATGTGTCTTGCATGAGCTTCGAGGGAGAGTGCTCTGTGATAGTTCTCCCAGCAACGGAGAAGTTCATGCAGATTTGATGCTGCCAATCTTGCTGCATCCTCTTTGAGAAGCTGAAGTTTTCTCAGTCCTTCCTCAATCATTGTCTTTGATGTCATATACCAGGTGCTGATTCCACCGAAGTATTCGTCGGCAATCTTCTGAAGTCTTGCCTGATACATGTTAGGTCTGATGTAGTATGGGTTGACTGTAGGATCTGTAGAGTATGTCTTGTATTTCTCGTAAATCTCGAAAGGCAGATACATCTCTGCAACGAGTTCGTCTATGTTCGCAGCTAACTCAGGTGTGTAATTAGGATTGTCGAGAATGAATGCAATAGCTGCTTTTGCTGCAATTCTACCCTCTGCATGTGAACCAGAGGAGAACTTGTGACCGGATGCTCCAACAATGTCACCAGCCATGAAGAGACCCTTTACGGTGCTCATTCTGTTGTAACCCCAGAACCACTCAGCAGGTGCACCAGGAATGTCTCCAGGTCCACTTACCCAGAAGCCTGCGCAACCAGCGTGTGAACCGAGGAGATATGGCTCTGTTGGCATAATTTCAGATGGAGATTTATCAGGCTCTGTATTGGTGGCTGCCCAAAGGCCTGCCTGGGAGATACACATGTCAAGGAAGTCTTCCCATGCCTCTGCTTCGAGATGTTTCAGTCTTTTCGCATCCATCTGCTTTGCAAGTTCCTGCATTGCAGTGTGGGTGTTCATGAGTATTGGGCCTCTACCCTGCTTCATTGCCTGCATCATTAGGTGGTTTCTTATGGCAGTTCCAAGAGCCTCAGCCCATTTTCCATATTTCTTTACGGCATCCTGGAATTCTGCGGTATCCTTTGCGCAATAATCTGCACCAAGAGCGTCCGTTGCTTTTGCCTTGAAGAAGAGGAACCATGCACCAACTGGTCCGTATCCATCTTTAAATCTGGCTGGTACGAACCTGTTTTCCATCATTGTCATCTCGGCTCCAACACTCATGCCAAGGTAGTATCCAGAACCAGAATTCCATACTGGATACCATGCTCTACCCTGACCTTCACGGGTTGATCTTGGTCTGAATACGTTAACAGCACCACCAGAGGCATTAAGTATTGCCTTTGCTTTAAATACATAGACCTTATTCTCTCTTACGCTGAAACCAACAGCACCAGCTACTCTGTCTGGCTCTTTTGCATCTTTAATAAGTTTAACAATAAATACTCTCTCAAAGTGGTTTTGAGGAATATTTAAAGCCTTTCTATTGTATTCAAGGGCTGCTTTTCCGGCTTCGGCAACGATAACTTTGTAGGACTCACCGTTTATCATTATCTGCCATTTTCCTGAACGACATGGAACTCCACCATCTTTAAGCTTTGGTTTGCCCTGGTCTCTTGCCTGGAAGCCATCAAGTGACCATCCATCGTCACTCTTTTTCCAAATTGGAAGACCCCACTCCTCAAACATGTGAACTGAGTTATCAACATGTCTGCCAAGGTCAAATACGAGGTCTTCACGGATAATTCCCATAAGGTCTGCACGGACATATCTTACATAGTCCTCAACCTTATTTTCACCGATATAGGTGTTAATAGCGCTGAGACCCATTGCAACTGCACCGGAACGGTCTGTTGCTGCTTTATCAACCATTGTTACTTTAAGTCCCTTTGGTGTAGCCCATCTTGCTGCCTCAAATGCAGCACCACAAGCAGCCATACCACCACCGATTATAAGAAAATCGGTATCAACTACTACTACTTCTGGCTTTTGACAGTATGAAAATGTGCAAGTCTCTTTTTCCATGTTTATACCTCCTTCTTTGATTTTTTACTCTTTTCTGGCTTCATAGTTGAAATAGCCAGGACCTTTAATTTTGGAGTAATCAGGCTCAGGTAATCCTTCATAGATATTTTCTGCTTTCCAGTAGCCCTCAGGAGTCAATCTTATTGGGAATTTGAATCTCTTAATTGCTCCGCTTCTGAATTTGATTGTCCACATAATTGCATCTTGACCTCTCATTGGAATAACGCTTGCTCCGAGTGGGAAGAAGTCAGCGTAACCTCTGATTTCGATTGCCTGCTGAGGACAGATTTTCACGCAGTTGTAGCATTCCCAGCACTGATCTGGCTCCTGATTAAATGCCTTCATTTTCTCTCTGTCGAGAGTCATGAGGTCATTTGGACAGATGTACTGACATGCTGTCTTGTCCTGGGCTTTGCAGCCGTCACACTTTTCAACCATTACAAAACTTGGCATAGTTCAACCTCCTTTTTTGTTTTTTATGCTGGTTTTTGCACTGGATTTTTCTGTAGTTCCAGTACATCACTTATGTCAATATCAGGAACAGGAAGCTCTTTGTCTTCCTTTGCTGCTTCCTCTTTTACCTTCTCAAGGTCCTCTTTAAGAACCTTCTCTACTACCGCAGGAGAAAGCTCTTTCATTTCGGCAATTCTCTTAAAAATTGCCCTTTTAAAAGCTGCAGGCGTTTCTTCAATGTAGCCTCTTGCATCAAATCTTGCCTTTGTAAACTGATCGATAACCTTCTGGCCGAGGTCATCGGGAACCTCAATAACCAACCTTCTTAAGGCACCGCCAAAAATTGATTCTACCTTTTCCTCAAGGGGAGTGCCCTTTATAGTTGCCATTCTTTTCTCATCAATTATTACACCTAAATATTTAGCCATCATTCACCTCCTTTATTTTTTTAAGTGAGCTGGAAGTTCCATGTGAGGGAGATCAACCTCTAATCTCTCCTCTCTTTCCTTGAGATACTTCTCATTGTTAAATGGATATCCGAATTTCTGCCACCATTTTACAACAACCTTATAAACTTCTGGTCTGTAAATTTCAGGAGGTGGCATGACACCTTCATTTATGAGACCTCTGATGAAACTACCAGAGTATCTTGAGTATATTCCTTTGTGATTGCAGTTTGCGGAGTAGGCGAACTCTTTACACTTCGGACAGAACCAGAACTCTTCAATGTTCTGTGGTCTTATATAAAATCCACCATCTACCATGTAAGGTGGCTCTTCGAAGCCGAAGCTTGGAATTCCCTTGGACCAGAGAATCTGTGTTGCAAAGATATCATAGTATTCACCAAGTGCTGCGTGGTCTCTTCCAAACATGTGGAAGGAGATTCCCATGTTCTGTCTTATTACTGCATGAATGAGGGATTCAATCGGGTTTCCATATCTCATATCCCAAAGAGTAAAGGTTACAAGATGACGCTCTGGCTTAATGTATCCTGCTAAATGAACCATTTCATGTCCTTCAACAATTGCTTCATCTGGAAAATCTCCGATTCTCTTTGCTCCAACAATTGCATTTACTACGATGCCATCAGAGGGTTTTACATCGCCTATGTAAGCAGCATTTTTCATCAATGCCTCATGACCTGTATGAGGAACGTTTCTTGTCTGATGGGCAATTACTGTCGTCCAGCCTCTCTTCTCAAACTCTTCCCTTGACCTTTTTGGTGGATACCAAAATCTATCAAAGGGTGGTCTTAGTTTGGGCTCATTAATTATGGTGTATTTACCAGCAAGAATAATCGGATTTAAAGAACAATAAATATTATATCCTGTGTGTTTCTGGTCAAAGGGTACCTTAACAACTTCTGGATTTTTCTCGGGTGTACCAAATGTTCTCACTGCTACATCACCAGGAACTATTTCGTAAACCTCTTCAATCTCAAGAATCGCAAAGGGCTCTCCCTTTAGTCTTAGCAAAAGCCAATCACCTGCTCCTACTCCGAGCTTTTTAAAATCTTCTTCTGAAACATCAAAAAGAATTGGATAGGGGAATACCCATCCGCTTGTAAGCCTTCTTTTTTCAAGTACGCTCTCAAGGTCAGCCTTTGTCATTGAACCTTCAACAGGGCTGAAGAAACCATAGCAGACAGACATGATTTCTCTGTAGACATTTCTTACAGGATTACCCTTGAAAAGAGTAGGCTTGATGTCGTAAACGGCAGAACACTTTTCCATTAGCTTTCTTGCCATCTGGGGATCGCGAACAACCCTTTCGACAAGCTTTCCACCATGCGGTGGAGGTAGAGTCTTAATTCTTACTTCCGGCATACCTTTCCCTCCTTTAGTTTACTTTTTTTCTAAGATTGCACAGATGCTATTGAATATCTCATCTATATTGCCTGTGCCTGCAACACTCTTCAAAATACCCTTTTTATTGTAATAATCGATTAATGGTTCAGTCTGAGCTTTATATACTTCAAGCCTTTTTCTAATGGTTTCTTCTTTGTCATCGTCTCTTTGAAAAAGCTCTCCGCCACATTTATCACATTTGCCTTCTACTTTTGATGGCGAATAGTAAACATTATACATCTGCCCACAGGACTTACAGGTTCTTCTACCAGTAAGCCTTTTCATGAGGTCATCAAAGGGAACATCTAAGTTTAGAGCTAAATCTAAGGGCATATTCATTTCTGAAAGCATTTTATCAAGAGCTTCTGCCTGAGCAACATTTCTTGGAAAACCATCGAGAATAAAGCCTTTTTTACAGTCATCCTGGGACAATCTCTCCTTTACCATCCCAAGAACAACACTGTCAGGAACAAGCTCACCCCTATCCATATATGCCTTTGCTTCTTTACCAAGAGGAGTTCCAGCGGCTACTGCAGCTCTGAGGAGGTCACCTGTTGAAATTTGAGGGATTCCATACTTTTCCACAAGTCTTTTAGCCTGAGTTCCTTTACCTGCTCCGGGAGCACCCAAGAATACTAATCTCATTTGAAGCCTCCTTTTTGAATATAATTAAACCTTTTGGATTATAATTTAACTTATTATTGATTAAAAAGCAACTTAATTTTTATAATTTTAAGATAAATTTTGTTTATAAAAATTGGGCAATTTTAACAAAAATTGTTTTAATTTGTCAAGAGCTTTTCTTCTATGGCTTAAAGCATCCTTTTCTGAAGATTGCATTTCTGCAAATGTTTGTTCATAACCTTCAGGAATAAAAACAGGGTCATAACCGAATCCGAGATTTCCCTTTGGTTTTTCAGTAATCCAGCCGTCTATCTGACCATTAAAAATCTTTTCTTCTCCGTTTGGTAAAACCAAGGCAATACAACATTTAAAAGAAGCTTGTCTTTTTTCAGGTGGAATGCCTTTCATCTCATTTAGAAGCTTCTTTACATTTTCCTCATCTGTGGCATTTTCACCAGCATATCTTGCCGATTTAACTCCCGGCCTACCATCTAAGACTTTAACTTCAAGCCCTGAATCATCTGCTATTGCTGGCAGTCCAGTTTCTTTACATACATATCGTGCTTTTTTGAGGGCATTGTCTTCAAAGGTATCTCCATCTTCTATTACTTCTTCAAGATGGGGAAAATCATCTGTGGAAAGAAGGGATATATCTATTCCTTCGAGTATTCTTCTTATTTCCTCTATTTTCTTTTTGTTTCTTGAGGCAACAACTACTCTCATTTGACAAACTTTGCCTCTTTTATTTATACTTAAAATTGTCGCGGGGTGGAGCAGTCTGGTA
>DDKK01000028.1 GCA_002339325.1 Nitrospiraceae bacterium UBA2600
GAAAGGACTTATCACAGGTAGAGGTGGTAGAGGAGTCTTTTTCAGAGTCCGTTCCCGTTGGTTTTGCTTTTAAGTCCTGAACCTTAGTTTTGTCTACTGATACTTTTCCTTTTGTAGTATCCTGTTGTTTTACTATCTTAGTAGCTTGAGATGCTGCCCTATCTTGGATTGTAGATGTTTGTCCCTGTGTGACTGCTCCCTTTTCGGGAAATTTGATTTCTATGGATTTTAAGTTTAGAGGTCCGAAGGCTGCCATGTCTTTGTAAGGGTCAATAACTACCTCATGGCAGTAAAGCATAAAAGCACGTTCAGCAACCTGAGTTAAATCGGATTTACTACTTCTTTTAAATCCTAAGGTCAGATAGTAAGAATTCATACCTCCACCATCAACGCCTGCTGCAAGCTCTGAGGGATTTATATGTTGTAAATCTTCCTTTGCGAGCTGATATATTCTAATTTTGTATACACCCGTATCTGCATATTTATGCTGAACTCTGTTTGCCATATCTGTTGTTGAGGGTAACTTCAGAGTAGACTCACCAAGACTGCTACCACCTCTCTGAAAAAAGCCAAGGGAACACATATTAGGATTTGCCGGTATATTCAAAGTCTCAACTGTTCCATCTCCCCAGTCAACAAAAAGATTCTTAAATTCATACTCTCCAACATTAAGTTGACATCCTCCCTTTTTCTCTCCTGGTATATTATTGACCTGAGCAGAATAGGGCGACTTGGAAAGATTTACTGTTCCAGTGAGAACAAAAATATCTCCTGGATAATTAACCATTTTTACTTGTGTTCCACCTTTGCCTGCACTAACATTGGTGAGAGCAAAGGGAACATTTTTATCTAAAGGACAAGCACCTAAGCCATTGGGAGACATTGGGGTTTTAAGAGGCCATCTTTCGGAAATCTCCACTTCTATCTCTAAGACATCATCCCTTTTACCTTTATTTTCAATTTCCGTAGATGCAGACATTTTACTTTGAGATGATAACCGCTCTAAGTTATTTTTTTCTTCGCCTGTCTTGCTATAAGCTCTGTATCCAGCCACTTCCCATAAAAGGTCTGCCTGTTTAATAAGTTTATCCAGTTCTGATTCCTTTTTTTGTGAAGCACCAGAGGAAGAAGTTTGTCCTGATGGAGGTCCTGATTTTATTAAAGATTGCTGCTGTGCTGCAGGAGATAAGGATTGAGCCTCCACTGCTTTGCCCTTTATTTTCGAGAGCAATTCAGCAAGAAAAGCAGGGTCTGGTCTGTAGAATTTAGAGGGCATTTTAACCTTCATACCATTGTATAGGAACTCAAGAGGATCAATTCGTTTTTTTATAATCACATTACCGCTTTTATCAACTATTCTCAGTTCAAACCACTCTGCAAGCCCTGGATTTTGTTCTCTCCAGGTGAATACTGTAGAGTCATCAAGAAAAGGCATTTGTGGTATTTTTACGTGGTCAGGTCCATCTAAGAAAGGATTTGGTTTTTCAAGAATTATCACACCTTTAGAAAAAACTTTGCCTATTCCATCAAATTTAGGTGTAATTTCGGTCAATATCTTTTTAGGTGGAGAGGCAATTAATAAAGAAGCCTGCGTATCTGTCCATGGTTGACTTGTATTAATGCGGAATTGAATCTGTCTTGAGCCTAATTGGGCTTTTGAAGAAACTTCAACAGTTATCTTGCCTGTAGAAGGATTGACAATATTGAATTTATCCTTTATGCTTATCCCTTCTCCAAAATTTAGCTCCATTGACTCAATGAAATTATTACCTATAACTGTTAGTTGATAGATCCTGCCTTGTTCAAGTTTATTAGGGGAGGCATTAAATATAGAGGGCTGCATAGTAACAGTAGGCGTAACTTTAGGCTGGGGAGCTGTCGGTGGTTGTCCAGAGGGCTGTCTCGATGTGGGAGGAGGAGCAACAACTGTTATAAAAGCTGAGGTTCTGTATACAGAGTTTCCGTAATGGATTGTTAAATTACGTCTTCCTAAGAATGCCCTTGGAGACACGCTAATGTTAACATTAACTGAATTATCTCCAGTAACAGTTTGTCTTGTTATCTCTATACCTTCTCCAAGGGAAACCTGCATGCGAGGGCTAAAATTTCTTGTAGTGAGATTAAGAGTATATGATTGACCTTGAACTAAGGTTGAGGGAGAAACTGAAATTATATCAGGGACAGAAGTTCCTCCCGGAACCATTGTTGCCGGTGATTGAGCAGAGATTTGATTTGATGAAAGGAAGAGAGATAGCAATGTAAAAAGCAAAAAGCATAAAATCGGAAGAGTTAGGCGTTTCATTTTACCTCCAAATTTTGAAGATTTTCTAAGCCTGCCTATCCTTGAAAATCAAGAACTTGCAAACGGGTTTATCTACTATTAATGCCTATGTTAGTGAAAAAATATAATTATCTCTCTTATAGATTATTCGCATCTATTGAGAGAAAAAATTCTTCTTTTCTTTTCCTAATCGCACAGAGGAATTCCAAATAATTCCTCTTCCCATCTGCAAAGATTACCTTTGAAGGTTGGGAGTTTTTTACTGTTTCCTTTTTCACAATACAAAGCTAAAAGTCCACTAACATAGGCTGAAGAAAGAGAGACCCCTGAGATGAAATTGTGTTTATCACTCGGAAATGTGGTAAATATCTTTTCAGCAGGGGCTAAAACTTTTGCTTTTTCTGCTATTTCTCGTGAAGGATAGGGATTTCCCTTTTCGTCAATCCCTCCAACAGAGATTACCTCTGGATGAGAGGCAGGAAAGGTTATTGAGTTACCCATTTTTGAGGCAGGTGCTACTACAAAAATAGCTGCCTTTGCTGCAGAATCAATTAGTTTGCTCAACAGACTGTCATAATTAGAAGAGCCAAAGCTCATATTTATAACTCTTACATTTTTTTTTACAGCTTCATCCATAGCCTGAGCAATACTTAAACTGGTGCATCTACCTTCTGCTTTTTCTCCCAGTTGGCTACAAGCCCTTAAAGCGTATATCTCTGCTTCGGGTGCAACACCACAAATGCCGAAGTTATTAATATTTGCTCCTATTACACCCGCCACAGCTGTTCCGTGAATCTCTCTCTTATAAGAGTCATTTTTTACAAAGTTTTTAGTGAAAACTACTCTGTCCTTTAAATCCTTGTGTTCAAAATCAACACCTGTGTCAATAATTGCCACTTTTATGCCTTTGCCTTTATAAAAATTATGTAGTTTATCAATTTTCATCAGGTCAAAGGCATATTGAAGTTTTCTCATTGGTTCTGAAAAGGTCTGAAATATAAAGTTCGGCTGGGCAATAATTATCTTGCTTTCACCTTTAAGCTGGTCAATTTTCTCAAATATGTTCCTTTCAGTTCTAAGGAGAACAACAAAAGAATCAGCCGATTCTAAAGGAAAAAAATCAAGAACCTCCAAGTCATATTTACGCTTTATTTCTTCAATAAAGCCCTCTGAGAAATCAGATTTTGAAAGAGCAATAATTATCTGCCCAGGAACAAAAGCACTTGCATTAAATGAGAATTCCCAAGCATTACTCTCTCCCACTGTGTTGTTGCTTTCATCAAAGCCTATGACTTTCCAATAATAAGTTTTACCAGGCTGGAATATCTTTTTAAGAATAAACTCTGGCAAATTATAAAATGCTTCCTTTGTATATGCAGAGAATATTGGCTTCGAATCTTTGGTCTCAAAAAACTGTATAAGATAAAGCATTGTCCCATCAAGTTTTTCCCATGTGAATTTCTGAGGGTTAAAGTCAAGCTTTGTGCGGTCTTCGGGATTGAGTAGCTTTATTTTAAATATTTCCTTTACTTCCTGAGTTGTTACAAAATAAAGGGCTGAGGGAATAGGAATGTCAACAGAAGGGTTTGTGATAACAAATCTAACTGTATGAGTACCTGCTTCAAAAGTAGGCAAAGGAGGTATGGTCGGTGTCTGAAGAGTAACTTCTCGTCCGTAAGTTATATGTTGATTTACATAGCTGAGAATTCTTCCATCTACTTCCCAGTAGCCTTTAAGTAGCCCTGAACCTGTAAACTTAATGTCTGCAAAAGCTTTAAGTCCCTTATAGTTTTTTGGTATTGTAATCTCTGCACGACGGTTTTCAAAATAAAGCTCTATTCGCTTGATATCAAAATCAGCTGCTGCATCAGAGGTAATAGTGAAGGAGACAGAAGAAGAAGGATTTGCTGCTCCAAAACAGTTTTGAGGATTAAAAATTCTCTGATAAATTAATTTATTTGAACCCCCTTTGATGGCTCTTTCAATAACAGAGACTGGAATGCTGAGATACTCGGAAGCAGTAATTGAGGAAACTCCACTTGGTATGTTTATAGTTAAACTCTTTGAATTTGTAGCAATTTGAGTACTCCCTGAAAAAAATATTCCGCTGTTAGAAGTTAGATAACATGGAGTATAATTAGGAGCTGTTATATGATAATTCACAGTCACAATACTTGCCTGTCCTCTTGGAATATTGCTTTTGCTTACACTGGCAGTTACACCTGCGAAAGATAGAGAAACAAAAAGAAAAATGATTAAGAGCAATATTACAAAGCTAATTTTTTTCATTCTCTTCCTCCTTAAAATGAAAATGGTATGTTAGTTGTAAATACAAGATAAAGTACAAATTCATCATTATTTGAAGATGGATTTATCTTATCCTTGATTTTTGAATAAGTCGCCTTTAAAGCTAAAACTGGCTTTGCATAATCTTTTATGAATTTAGCAAGGTCATAGGCAATCTGAGCTGTTCCGCTTAAATTTCTGTTATTTGATGAGCCATCATTGGCTTTTGTAATCGTATATGTACCTGCTAAATCAAAAGATGCTCGCTGGTCTAAAAATTTAGTTCTAAAGTCAACATTACTTGTGTATGTGTCTGTTCTCACGCCTGTAAGCTTTACCTTTGATTGATTGAGAGAAAAACTTGTGCTTATGGAGTAATTAACATCTGTATAGACAGGTGTTAGAGTATAGTTTGTTGAAGTACTGTCATTATTTGATGGAGTTTTATCATTCATTGAAGACAGAGAAGTTGTGAGCCCTATATTAAATTTATCTATGCTGTAGTTAATCCTGCCTGCTATGGTGTCTGTCTCAAGATGTATTTTTTTCGTTGCTTCTGGCTCTTTAGTGCTTTTCTGTATGGTTTTCTGATAACTCAATCCCATAGGAAGTTGAGGAATTTTGTTGAAGGCATAATCGGCAGTAAATTGGGTATTGTATATTCTTGGAAATAGTGCATCTTTTCTGACATTGTCATTATATCTTGAGAGGAAAAGATTTAATGAGTGCCAGTCCCAGTTAGCACCACCCCTCAGACTTAATCCCTGTCTGTCTTTCTGTATTGTGTTACCAACTACTTGATAATCTCGTCCAATGTATTCATACATTGCCTCATAGGTGTATCTATCTATATTGCCATAAAACTTTGCTCTGTAGGCTTTATCGCTTTCTTTGCCAAATTCATCGGAGACATCAGGGTCGTATCTTGAAAAATCAAGCTCAAAATCAGTGTTTAGTTTACTTTCAAAAAAATTAGAAGTCATTAAAACACCAAAGACCTCTCCTTTTTTATTTCCTCCAGCTCCTGAAATTCCAAAACCTGTTGATGGTTCACCTCCCGTAATGTAAACGTTTTTAATCTCCATTTTTTTATCGAAAAGCTTTATTCCTGCTGATACACCTTTTATATGGTCTTCCGAGGAAGTTTCAATACCTGTACCGCCTCTTCCACCATAGACAGCCTCACTTTTAACAGTAAAGGCACTCAATTGAAAAATGTCGTATTCAAAACCAAATAAGCCACCTTTTCTTGAAAGTCCTGAAATTGTATAAGGCGTTTCTGTAATCTGAATATCTCCTATATTTGCCTTTGCCTTGAATAAATCTTTGCTATACTGTCCTGTTAATATCCAATTAACTACTTCTAATCCTTTTTTCTGAGGTGCTCCGAGAGGTTTGTTTTGGTCAAGATATCTTAAGTTGGTGTTAAAGTTGAATTCCCATACCTGACTTTTCAATTTTGTTTGAGAACTCAAATTTCCTTCAAGCTTTGATGTAGGCGTATTTGTAAAATCTTCGGGTCTTTTAAGAATACCCTGATATATTATGGTTGCATTGTTATTTGAATAGGCCTCATCAAAAGCCTCAGTGTGTTTGGTTTTAAATGAAATTGTTTTCTCAATTGGATTGCCTTCTCTATCTTTCGCAGTAATGGTTAAAGTATGATTACCTGGTGGTACAATATTAAATGGTTTGAATTCAAAACCCTTTTCAGTGAATTTAATTAATTGAGTAACATCTGTGCCGTCAAAAAGGACAACAATAGATTCGCGCTTTAATGAATCTTCAAGTTCAACTTTAAGCTCTGGTTTTTTTGATATAATTTCTAAACCTTCTTGAGGTGAAATAATCTTAACCTGTCCTCTTGATTCCTCAGACCAGCATAAGGAAAAAAAGACCATTAAAATTCCTACAACTAAAATCGATAAAGCCATCTGCACCACCTCCTAAATTTATCTCAACTTCTCAAAGCTGTCGATGGTTACAAATGGCTTCATATCCCATTCTTACATCTGGCAGCTTTTTTGAGCTAACATATTATACATTAATTTTCAATATATTCAATCACAATGTTTCCACCTTCTCCTATAACATTAACTACTCTGTAAATATTAAAAAAATGATTATGGGTTATTAATTCTTCAATTTTATTCTCGATTATTGTCCTGATTGCTTCTTCCATAAGCTTTGATTTTATTCTTTTTATCAATTCATTTTTAATTTTTTCATCGATATCTCTTTCAAGTTTTTCAGATAGAAGAGTATCCCAAGCACCAACAAAAGTACCTCTTACATCAGGAATAACTTGAACATCTGTATATGTAATTTTCCCGTTCCTTAATCCTGGTAAGAAATATACGGTAATATCAAATTTTGTAAAATTATAATCTGGAGCTGTTGCATCATGCCACACTCCCCAAGTATATTCATAACCCCTAATCTCTGTACCGCTTGTCTCAAAACTTATTCTCAATTTAATCTTTCCATCTTCTACGGAGAATAAATCTCTTCCCGAAAAAGCAGCGTTCACATTGTTTATAAAACCTCTATAATCATATATGTTCTTTGTATAATCAAATCTTGGAATGGAAAAAGTTTCCCTTCTTCCCATTATCTCCACATATGAATCATTTGCTTTATAGGGATTATGGGTCAAAGTTGCACTTGAAGAACCATCAAAATTGTTTAATCTTATAGAACCTGTGAGTAACCCTCCGAAAATTGATATAAGATCATTATTAATAGTTAATCTTTTTCTTTCCCATTGATGTTCATAGGTATCGGAATCTCGCTCAAGAGGCACTCTATATATTGGATTAATACCAACACCTATCAGAAGAGCATCTCCACTTAAAGCTTTCCCTCGGTCTGGTAAGGTTGTCTCACCTAACTGAACCTGTTCACCTGCTCGGATGTTTAAATTAGTGGTTGTAAATTTGCCAGAAGCTAATGAAGGTCCTGATAAGCTATTAATTACATTATATTCAACCTGTATAGGGCTTGAGGTGAAATCTGCATCACCTGTATTTTTCGCAAGGAATTTTATCTTCATTGTTTTCTGATCCACTAAAGGTTTAACATTTTCTATTTTTGGTTTTTTTACAC
>DDKK01000050.1:0-2308 GCA_002339325.1 Nitrospiraceae bacterium UBA2600
TCCAGCGGAGAATCACGATTAAAGGCAGAAAACTTATTGCATTGAGATAGAAACACATATGGAAATTAAGATTTGTTACAATTACTCCCGCTAAAAACGGACCTACTATTCGTGCAATATTGAAAGACATAGACTGCATCGCCACTGCCGAGGTAATCATCTCCTTTGATACAATCTCTGTTATAAAGGCCTGCCTGGCAGGCATATCAAAAGCAGACGCTATTCCGAGCACAAGGGATGCAACTGCCACATGCCATATCTCAACTTTGTTTAGATGGATTATTATTCCTAAAAAAAGAGCGGGAAAAAGAGAGAATATTTGAGTAAGGACAAGTATTTTTTTTCTTGAATACCTGTCTGCTACAACTCCACCAAAAAGCGTAAAGATAAGCATCGGAAAGGAGGAAAGAAAGGATATTAAACCGAGATAGAATGCGGAGTTAGTTATAACATACACAAGCCAGCTTTGTGCTATATGCTGCATCCATGTGCCACTTAGAGATATGACCTGTCCAATCCAGTATGCTCTGAAATCCCTGATTTTTAGGGGTTGAAACATTCATTAATTATATCATTTTTAAGGGAATGAGCTTAAATTAAAGCTTTTTTTGAAAAAAGCATTTGCATTAAAACTCAGCTGAAAGTTAAACTTTTAAATGCCTTTCAAAAACAAACCTGCCATAGCTGTTGTGCTCAGTGACGAGGATGTTTTTTCCTTGCCAAAAGCGAAACTAAAGGGAGCAGACCTGATAGAGTTACGAGTTGATATGTTTAGAGAGATTGAAAAAGTAAGAGAAGTTTTCACAGTTGCCATTAAAAAATACGGGTTGCCTATTCTGTGTACGGTAAGAGCAACTCAAGAAGGCGGTGAAAAAAAGATTATTAATAGACTTGCCATATATGAGTCTGTATTGCCATTGTGTAGCTTCTTTGATATAGAGATTTTTTCTAAAGAGGCTAAACCTCTTCGGCAGCTTACAAAGGGAAGTAAATTAAAGTTAATTGGTTCCTATCACAACTTTAAAGAAACACCCTCAACAGAGGAGCTGGAGAGAATTTTTGAGAAAGGTAGGAATTTGGGATTTGATATAGTGAAAATTGCCACAATGGTAAATGCCATGGAAGACTTGGAGAGACTGCTTCAGCTTACAATAAGACACAGAGATAATGGAATAATTGTAATTGGCATGGGTAATAAAGGAATCCCCTCAAGAGTAATAAATCCTATTTTTGGTTCTTTGGTGACATATGCAAGTTTAAATAGAGCTTCAGCACCAGGACAGATTGCTTTGCGAGACCTTGTAAGGATTTTTAAATTAATGGGTTTAAGGGATGCTTCGTGAAGGGTCTGAAAATAGTCTTTTCAGACCCTTATTCTTCTATTTTACGTACTGTTTCCAGTATGCCCGTATTTTGTCTTTGAGATTCTGTGGTAAAGGAACATAATCAAGTTTTAATGCTGTGTTGTCACCATTTTTAAAAGCCCAGTCGAAAAATTGGATTACTGACTTGTTGATTTCAGCTTTTTCTTTTGCTAACAGAATATAAGTAGCGCCTGTTATAGGCCAGGCTTTTTTACCTGAAGCATTAGTCATCCAGGCGTAGAAATGATTTTTAGGGTCAAGTGCTGCTGAAGAGGCAGCTTCTGCAAAGCTGTCTATGTCTGGTGCAACAATCTGGCCTGCTTTATTTTTAAGCTTTGCCACGGCAAGTTTATTTTGTTTGGCATAGGCAAACTCTACATAGCCAATGGAATATGGCGTTCTTTTCACGTAATTAGCTACTCCCTCGTTGCCTTTTCCTCCAAGTCCTGCTCTCCATTTAACCGAAGTTCCCTGCCCAACACTCTGTGCCCACTTCGGACATGTAGAACTCAGATAGTGAGTAAATATGGCAGTTGTTCCCGAACCGTCCGAACGATATATGACGGTTATGGGTTTAGAGGGTAGGTTTATATTTGTATTCAGTGCCTTAATTTTTGGGTCATCCCACTTTTTTATCTCGCCAAGAAAAATTTCACAGATTGTTGTTCCGTCAAGAACTAATCCGCCGGAGGGAATGGTTGGAAGGTTCACAACAGGCACAACTCCACCAATTACAGCTGGAAACTGAATGAGTTTTGACTTTTCAAGCTCTTCAGGCTTTAAAGCCATGTCAGAAGCACCAAAATGAACGGTTCTTTCTGTAATCTGCCTGATACCTCCACCTGAACCTATTGACTGATAGTTAACCTTTATTCCCGTTGCCTTGTGATAGTCATTAGCCCAGCTTGAATAAAGGGGATAAGGAAATGTGGCGCCTGCTCCAT
>DDKK01000050.1:2646-4950 GCA_002339325.1 Nitrospiraceae bacterium UBA2600
AATCATTTCAGCCGAAAAGACAATGCTTGACCAGAGAAAAATCAGGATTAATGCGGCAAAACTCAATATTTTTGCCATGAGTGCCTCCTTAAATAATTGAATTTGTTAATTATTTTAGCACATCGCCAGTTCTTTGTAACAGAAATTTAACATTTGCGTAAATTTGATGTAACATTCAGTTTCTATACTAAAAGTATAAAAAAACAAAAAATGGAGGTTAGTGTATGAAGATTTCAAAGGGTTTGTCTTTTAGTAGTTTATTTCTTTCAGTTTTTGTACTTTTATTTCTTTTGTCCTCTGCCCACGGACAACCAATAATTAAAATTGACGGTTCATCAACAGTATTTCCCATTACAGAGGGCATAGCAGAGGATTTTCAGAAAGCAAAAAAAGGAGCAGTTAAGGTTACAGTTGGTATATCGGGAACAGGAGGAGGCTTTAAAAAATTCTGTAGAGGTGAGACCGACATATCAAATGCTTCAAGACCAATTCAGAAAAAAGAGATGGATGCCTGTAAGGAAGCCGGTATAAAGTATATAGAGCTTCCTGTTGCATACGATGCTCTCTCGGTATTTGTGAATGTAAAGAATAACTGGATAAAGGACAACTGCATGACAATTGAACAACTTAAAAAGATATGGGAACCAGAAGCACAGGGTAAGATTACAAAATGGAATCAAGTAGACCCAAGCTGGCCTGACAGACCTTTAAGACTTGCAGGACCGGGTGCGGATTCTGGAACCTTTGAATACTTTACAGAAGCAGCAGTAGGTAAAGCTAAGGCAAGCAGAGGCGATTATGTTGCCAGCGAAGATGACAATGTAATAATGAACGCCGTAATTAAAGATGTTGGCGGGCTTGGTTATGTGGGCTTTACATACGTTGAGGAAAATAAGGGCAAAGTGAAGGCCGTAGCAATAAAAAATCCAAAGACTGGCAAATGCGTGATGCCAAGTGAAAAAGCAGTCATGGATGGCACATATCAGCCTTTCTCAAGGCCACTTTTCATCTATGTGAATGAGAAATCCGCAAAGGAAAAACCAGAAGTGAAAGAATTTGTAGAGTTCTACTTAAAGCATGCAGGCAAAATTACAAAGCAGGTCGGCGCAATTCCTCTTCCTGCAAAGGCATATCAGATGGCTCTTGATAGATTCAAGAAGATGGAAACTGGAACAGTATTTGGTGGACACATTGAAGTAGGTCTTACTGTAGAAGAGCTTCTTAAAAGAGAGACAAAACACTAATTGAGAGGATAAATAGAAATTGTTTTCAAGTTTAGCCCATAAAAAATTTTTAGACAAACTGATGCTGGCGGTGTTTTTCACCGCCGGCTTCATTACTATCTTCATAACAATAGGAATAGTTTACGTGCTTTTGAGTGACTCCATTAAGTTTTTCCAAGAAGTCTCCATAAAAGAGTTCCTTACTGAAAAAGAATGGACTCCTGTTTTTGCTACAAAAAAGTTTGGTATTTGGCCTCTTGTTTCAGGAACATTTCTTATAGCCGGCATTGCAGTAGCAGTATCAATCCCTCTTGGCTTGCTCATAGCCATATACCTTAGTGAGTATGCCTCAGTGAAAGTAAAAGAAGTGGCTAAGCCTATAATTGAGTTTTTAGAGGCCATTCCAACAGTTGTCTATGGTTATTTTACTCTGTTATTTGTTACACCGATTTTACAGAAGATAATACCTGACCTTGAAGCTTTTAATTCCCTTGCACCCGGCATTGTTCTGGGATTCATGATACTTCCATATACAGCCTCTATGGCAGAAGATGCCATGAAAGGCGTGCCTCAGCGAATTAGAGAGGCTTCTTATGCTCTTGGAGCAACTAAACTAAGAACAGCTATAACGATTGTTATTCCAGCAGCTGTATCTGGCATCGTGGCGGGTTTTATTCTCGGTGCATCTCGTGCCATTGGTGAGACAATGGTTGTAGCAATTGCAGCAGGAATGTATCCTAACTTAACCTTAGACCCCCGAGAGCCTATTCAGACAATGACAGGATACATAGTGCAGGTGGCTCTTGGAGACTTGCCCTATGGTTCAATTGAATACCTATCAATTTTTGCAGTAGGGCTTGCTTTATTTATCATAGCATTTATTTTCAACTCCCTTGCTCTGTGGTTAAGAACAAAGATAAGAGAGGCCTACTAAATGTCAAACAGAAAGATTAATTCAAAATGGGATATTTTATTTCCACTGATTGGTTTTCTTGCTTTTTTAATGGTTGTGTCTTTCATGATAACCCTTATCGTAGATATTTTTATTGATGGTTTTGAGAAAATAAAAGACCCTTCCTTT
>DDKK01000050.1:5269-5585 GCA_002339325.1 Nitrospiraceae bacterium UBA2600
ATAATTCTTATCCGTCAAGATTCCCAGATAAGGCTGGTATTCTTTCGGGATGGGTAGGAACACTGCTGGTAATGGCAGGTGCTATATTTTGGTCTTTGCTTATCGGAATTCCGGCTGGTATATATCTTGAAGAGTATGCTACTAAAAGAGGACTAATTGGAAAAATTGAGACAATTATAGAGCTTAACATAAATAATCTTGCTGCAGTTCCAGCGATAATTTATGGTCTTTTAGCGCTTGGAATATTTGTCTACAGGTTTAAACTCGGCGAAAGTATACTCACCGCAGGTCTTACATTGAGTATTTTAATGCTGCC
>DDKK01000050.1:5919-6071 GCA_002339325.1 Nitrospiraceae bacterium UBA2600
GTAATAGTTGTAAACACGAGAGAGGCAATAAGAAGAATTCCCCGGGATATAAGAGAAGGTGCGTACGCTGTTGGTGCTACAAAGTGGGATACTGTTAGAGACCACATACTGCCTTACTCTCTTGGAGGAATTCTCACAGGTTTAATAATCGC
>DDKK01000050.1:6406-7151 GCA_002339325.1 Nitrospiraceae bacterium UBA2600
GCTTCCCGAGCTATAGGTGAGACAGCACCTTTAGTTACAATAGGAGCTTTGACTTTTATAGCTTTTCTACCTCCATCTCCTTTTATTTCGGAGTTTCCATATATTTCGCCAGAAAAAATATGGGAAGCTTTAATGTCCCCCTTTACTGTTCTGCCAATACAGATTTTTAACTGGGTATCTCGGCCTCAGGCAGCCTTTCAGATAAATGCGGCAGCAGCGGGATTTGTGCTGCTCATACTGACTGTTTTGATGAATGCTCTTGCCTATTACTTTAGACAGAAAGTAAGGAGGAAATACATATGGTAACAACAAATGCAATTATAGATGGCATCAAATCCTTATTTCTTGGAGCTTCTGATAAAGCTATTGAGAAGTCTAAAGAAGCAGAAAAGAGAAGTCATAAAATTGAAGGTGAGATAAAGCTTGAAGTTAAAGATTTAAATTTTTATTATGGCGATTTTAAGGCATTAAAAAACATAAATATAAACATCCCAACCAAGAAAATAACAGCTCTCATAGGACCAAGTGGATGCGGTAAAACAACATTGCTCAGGTGTTTTAACAGAATGCATGACCTCTATCCTGGTTCAAGGTATGAGGGAAGTATAATTTTTAATCCCGATAGAATTAACATAGCCAGCCCAAACATAGATTTGCTTGACTTAAGAAGAAGAATAGGAATGGTTTTTCAGCGACCAAACCCTTTCCCTAAGTCTATATTTGAAAATGTAGCCTATGGCTTAAG
>DDKK01000050.1:7469-7721 GCA_002339325.1 Nitrospiraceae bacterium UBA2600
TGTAGCCTATGGCTTAAGGGTAAATGGAGTAAGAGATAAAAAATTAATCAAGGAAAGGGTTGAATGGGCACTTAACTCAGCTGCTTTATGGGATGAAGTGAAAGACAGACTTGATGCTAATGCTTACTCCCTTTCGGGAGGTCAACAGCAGAGACTTTGCATTGCAAGAGCCATTGCAATCGAACCAGACATTGTCCTTTTTGACGAGCCCACAAGTGCTTTAGACCCTATATCTACCTCAAAGATTGAAGA
>DDKK01000014.1:0-13002 GCA_002339325.1 Nitrospiraceae bacterium UBA2600
CTTATCTTCTTCGGCGGTGAACCCCTCCTTAGATTTGACCTCATCAGGAAAATTATTGAGCATACATCAGAGCTTTCGAAATCTGACAAAAAGTTTTATTACTCCATAACGACTAATGGAACACTTTTGACTAAAGATGTATTCGACTATCTCAAAGACAACAATGTTTCAATTATGTTAAGTATTGACGGTACAGAAGAACTACACAATAAAAACAGACCTTACAAAGATGGTAGACCCTCCTGGCAAGATATTATAAATAACATATCTAAAATTCCAGATATAGGATATTACATAATGGCACGAGTTACTGTAACATCCACCAAGCCAACATTGCTCGATATTTTCAATAATATGAGGTCCTTAGGGTTTATAGATGTGGCTTTGGTAGAGATTTGTCCAAACTCAGGAGAGATGCCTGTTTTGCCATCCGAGTTAATTCCAACCCTTAAAAGCCAATATTTAGAACTGGCTGAATACTTAATTGAAGCGGAGACTGACCCCTATCACAATGGCCTAAAATGTCTATCTGTAAACATGCAGGCTCTAAGAGAGAGAAAGCGTTCCTTCTATTGTTGTTCAACAGGAATAAGCTCTCTGTATCTCACTCCTGATGGTGATTTTTACCCATGTATGAGGCTCATTACAGAAAAGGGAGAGAACATAATGGGAAATCTTGAAATTGGAGTAGATAGAGAAAAAATCAAAAGTTTCATTCAAAACAATATATTCAACAAAAAGTGTATTCAATGCTGGGCGAGGTATATTTGTGGAGGAGGTTGCTATGGAGACTCTTTCGCTTATGGAGGAAATATCAGAAGTGTAATTGAGAATTACTGCATAATGAACAGATTTAAAATAGAAGTTGCCGCTTATATTCTCAAAAAACTTAATGATAAGAATCGATTACCAGAAAAAGACAAAAAAGTAAGGCTAAAATCATTCGGTATGTATCTAAATAAATTTTTCTCTAAACGTCCTGTTTTACAGGACAAAATCTTACAAAGGAAAGGTGGTGAAAAGACATGAAAGAAGACCGTCGTTCTTTTCTTAAGAAAATGGGTTTTATGGCATTAGGAGTTTTTGCCTCTATGTTTGCAGTAGGCTCTAAGAAGGATGTAAATCTTCTGAGTATTGTTGAAGAGGTTCACGCTCAAGACCCAGAGAACATGCCTGACAGATGTCGCTCTGGAACGAGGGGATTGACAAGGTGCCGTAATCACTGGGGTCGCTGCGAGGGTGAGTGGCATGCATGTAGTGGTCATCAAAGCGGAGGTAGAGGTTCTGGCTGTCCTAAGAAAGTCCAGTGTAAGGACCATAATTTCAAGAAAGGTCCAACAGATTAAGGCTTTTGGCCTGAGTTTTATGGAGGGAGACTTTTTCTCCCTCCATAAAAATTATTAGTTTTAATTAAAAACTTTCACAACTATGAAAGAGAAAAGCATTGTTATAAAAATATTCTCTTTGTTTTTAACTCTTATTTTTGCTCTTTCAAATTTTTCCTGCGCTGTTAATCCTGTTACTGGTAAACAACAATTAATGTTCTTCTCTGAAGAGGGAGAGTTAGAGCTTGGGAAAAACTACTTTCCAAGCGCCATATGGGGTTCTGAGGGAGGAGGAGGAGAATACAAGGATGAAAAATTAAGAGCATACCTTGATGGTATTGTACAGAAGCTTCATAAAAATTCCCATCGACCCCATCTACCCTGTAAGTTTTATATACAGAATAGTTCTATACCAAATGCTTGGGCATTACCTGGATATGTGGCAATAACAAGAGGGCTTCTTGCAGAACTGGACAATGAGGCAGAGTTTGCCTTTGTGATGGGACATGAAATAGGACACGTCTCAGCAAGGCATTCAGCCGCTCACATGAGTAGCTATGTTTTAATGCAGGTTGGACTGGCTATTTTAGGTTTATCCCTACAGGGCAAAGAATATAGTGACCTAATTCTTGGCATTGGCGTAATTGGAGGTAGTCTTTTGCTTCTTAAGTATAGCAGAGATGATGAGTTAGAGGCTGATAGATTAGGTGTGCTATATATGAGCAAAATCGGTTATGACCCAAAATATGCAATCAGTGCTCACAAAACGCTCGAGAGGGCAGTAAGGGATTATAGAGTATCTCTTGGTAAAGATGCGGAAGACGATACATTCTTAGGTGATTTGTTATCTACTCATCCTCGAACAAGAGTGAGAATAGAAGAGATTGAAAAGTTAATTGCTGAGTCAGAAATTCAACCAGTTAAAGTGGATAAGGCTAACAGAACAAAGTTTCAATCTATGGTAGCAGATTTAAAAAGAGTTAATCAGATATATAGAAACTACTACGATAAGGCAGTGAATGAGTTTAAAAAGGGAAATTTGGCAGAAGCAGAGCAGCTTTTGAAAATTGCAATTCAGAAGGAAAAAAATCAGCCGTCCTTTTATGCGCTCTATGGTTTTATTAACTACAGAAATAAAAATTATCAGGAGGCTGAAAGGTATTTCCGATATACTCTAAATCTTCAGCAAGATTATCAACCTGCCTTGCGAGGCTTGGGAATGATTAGTTACAGAAAGAATAATTATTTTGAAAGTATAGGTAGGCTTAAAAAAGCTCTTTCTTTATTTCCAGAGGACATAAATTCGATGTATTATCTCGGAATGAGTTACTATAATCTTGATAATTGTGCAGAAGCAATTGACTATCTTAAAAAATTTTCTGAAGCAAGAACAAATCATCAATCAGTAAATGGTTATCTCGGTGTGTGCTATGAAAAAACAGGTGATTTAAATTTGGCTTATGAAGCTTACAAAAGACAGATTGAAATAAACAGTAAAAATGAGATTGGTAAATACGCTTTGCAGAGGACAAATGAGCTTAAAAAATTGATTAACAAAGAAAATGAAAAGCAGAAAAAGAAAAAATAACTTACTTTAAACTCTGATTTATTATTTTCTTTAGATGTTCTTCAATTTTGAACTGAAGATTTAATTGATTACCTTCAAGTTCTCTTAATTGTATTAAACTCCGTGGTGATAATTTTATCTGAATCTTATTGCAAATATAATTTATACAGAAAACATCTCTTGCTATAAGACAGCAGCCATTTGAGTTGAGAAAAAAGCAACCCCTTTTTATCTTTCGTTCTGTTGGTAATTCAGCGCCCAGAATGAGATTTAGCATTAGTAGTTCTAAAGAGTATTTCTCTTCTATTCCACTACCACAACAGGGAATTCCGTTTTTACCGCAGTCCTGGCAGATTTCAACCATTCCAGATTTAAATCTTTCTTCATCGGCCTTTCTGATAATTTTTAGAAGTTCCTCTACTAAAAATTGTATTTCGTCAAGGACATCAAGGTTTCTAATTATGTAAAAATTTTCCTTGGCTTTTTTTATTTTATCCTTTATGTGATTATCAATCATTTGATTAGCTTAGTTTGATTAATCTTTAGGA
The DNA here is from genome assembly GCA_002339325.1 of Nitrospiraceae bacterium UBA2600. Lineage (GTDB taxonomy): Bacteria > Nitrospirota > Thermodesulfovibrionia > Thermodesulfovibrionales > Thermodesulfovibrionaceae > Thermodesulfovibrio. The sequence goes on from DDKK01000014.1 coordinate 3,441, forward strand.
TTGTCTTGGTTTTCTTTTATTTGATTTATGATTTTAAGAACACCTTCTTTAAGTTTACTGTATTCTTCTCCTGCATACTTCAAGAAAAACTCATAATGTTTAAGCGCTTCAATTTTATTGCCCATTCTGTAGTAAGATACGGCAAGATTGTAATGAGTTTCTGCGTTAGAGGTATCAAATTCAAGGGCTTTTAATAGATACTCTATTGCCTTTTCATACTGACTATCGTTTAGATGTATAAGACCGATGTTGGCGTAGGGTAGGGCAAAAGAGCTATTTAATTCGATTGCTTTGTTAAATTTGTTTAAAGCTTCTTGGATTTCATCCAGATAGAATAAAGCAAGACCGTAATTATTATAAAGTTCAGGAGATTCATATCCCTCACTTATGAGTTCTTCATAGATTTTACAAGCTTCCGGAAACTCTCTGTATCTAACCAGAATATTTGCCTCTTCAAGCCTGTCTTCAAAGTTATTTTGATTTTCCATAGAGTGAATTATATCAAAGTTACTGAGGTTTTGTATACATATACCAGGGCTTTTCAGAGGGTTTTTCTATACCACAAAGCTTTGATACGGCATCAACAATCTGATTTGCATTAAATGGTCTTATGATTACATTATCGACAAGTTTATTCTGAATTAGATTTAACACTTCTTGTTTTGGCGTATCAGCGGAGATAATTAACAGAATTTTTATTTTTGTTTTTTCTCTAACTTTCTGTAAAAATGGAACTGTGCTTTCTCCATCAATTTTAGAATCGATTATTAAAACTGAAAAGTCTGCATTTGTCTCGAAAATTTTCTCTAACTGATATAAATGGTCGACATACTGTTCTGAGGTTATCGTTAAGTCTTTTAGTGCCCAGTTTATCGCATTTGCTATATCCTTTTGAACACAGATTATAATCTTTTTTTTCATGTTTTTTTCTCCTCTAAGACTTTACTCAAAAAAAGCAAAGCTTTTTTGATACCTTCGGTTTTCAAAACTTCACTAAACTTTGATATGTTTATTATATAATAACTATCCCTCTTCTTTACAGTTACTAAAAAACTCTGCAATAAACCGTTCTCCGATAGTAAAACCTCTATTGCGAAGTCTTCGTTTCTTCTCCAAGCTGAAAAAATTTTTATGTATAAGTTATTTTCTATCTTAAATTCCCTATTGATTAGACTTTCAATATTAATATTTTCTGAAGAGATTCTTAATGGATACAATTCTTTTACCTCCTTTATTTGCCTTATCTTAAGAGGAAAGGGATCTTTGTTTTTGGTCAGTATTAAATCCCAGATGGATTTGCCTATTGAAAGCCATTTTTTTTCGTATTTTGTGATTGGTTCTTTAATAACAGGTTTAATTACTTCTGAGTCAAAAGCTCCTGTTTTTTCACATTCCTTCAACGTATAGTCTACAAGCATATAATCATCTGTTCTTAATCTGATAGTGCCTCCGTGAATAAGCTTTTTAGCATAAATGTGGAGGTTTTCAGTTGAGGTAAGTCTCTTATTTTCATGTGACTTCTTTGGCCATGGGTCAGGATAATTCATTATTATCTCTTTTACGCTACAATCTTCAAAAAGTAACTGAAAAGCCCAGTAAGCATCTATCTTAGTGCAGTATATATTTTTAATGCCATCTTTTTTACATTTATTCAGAAGTTTGTTTACAGGTATCCAAGATTTTTCTATTCCAAAAAATACTTCATCTTTGCGTTCTTTGGCAAGACTAACTATGTAATCTCCTCCGCCGAAGCCAATTTCTACGGTAAAATTTTTTAAATTTAGAGGTTTTTCAACTTTTCGATAGTCTATGTAATTAAACATAAAAAACCTTCAGACTATCTTTTTAATTTCAATGCCACCTCGGCAAGTCTTTTTCCGAAGGCTTTGCATAGGTTTATTTCATTTTCGTCTATCTCTCTTTTATTTTCAGCTTCTGCAACATGACCCGGACCATATGGAGACCCTCCACCTTTTGTTAAATATAAATCTGGCACAGAATAGGGTATTCCAACAATTATACATCCTAAGTGAAGTAATACGGTCATGAAAGTAAGAATTGTAGATTCTTGTCCTCCGTGAAGAGTGCCTGTTGATACAAAAACTCCTGCTGGTTTTCCTTCAAAAACTCTTTGCATCCACAGAGGTCCGAACTGGTCGACCACATTTTTAAGCTGTGCCGAGACATTACCGAACCTTGTTGGTGTTCCAAAAGCATAACCATCAGCATTTTTAAAGTCTTCAAGAGTGACAAGGGGTATATCTTTTTGCATATCAATGCCTGCCTGAATATCTGGTCTTGATGCAATTAGTTGCTCTGGAAGTAACTCGGGACATCTTCTGATGATAGGTTCTCCTCCTGCTTCGATTACTCCTTCTGCGACATATTTTGCCATCTTATAGGTATTACCAAAAGTGCTGTAGTAAACAATCAAAATTTTCATCTTTTTCACCTCGTTTTTATTTCTTATAACTAACAAATTATAACAAAAAAAACAGCTAATATTGCCATAAAATAAAGTAATGACTAACTCTGGTGATATTATTGATATAATTAAATGTAAATGAATTCGCTGAACGATAAAATCTCCTCTCTTGCAAAAGTCGAAAAAGAGGCTGAGAATCTTGTAGTTTTTTCAGAAGCTTCACAGATTAGAGAGATTGTAAGATTAATCATTTTACAAGGAGCAAGATTTATCCATCTTACAGCCATTGATTTTTCAGAACAGCGCCAGAAAATTCAGCTAAATTACTTTTTTTTACTTCTCAAAGAGAGGATAAACATTATTTTAAAAACAGAATTAGATTCAGCCTCACCCTCAGTGTCCTCTATTTCAGATATTATACCCGGAGCAATTTGGGCTGAAAGAGAGTGTATGGACCTTTTTGGAGTGAACTTTTTAGGGCATCCTGACCCACGACGACTTGTTTTGCCTGATGATTGGCCAGAAGATCTTTATCCTCTCAGAAAAAATTTCTCCTATGATTTTAAGCCTCCCGTTAAATCGGAAGCTTCTGTAGAACTAAAAAAACCTGGGGAAGGGAGGACAGTAATTCCTTTGGGGCCTTTTTATCCATCTCTGGAAGAGCCTGCTTATTTCAGACTTATTGTTGATGGAGAAGAGATTGTAGATTTTGATTACAGAGGTTTTTATGTGCACAGGGGAATTGAAAAATTAGCCGAGAGTGTTCTGAATTATCAACAGATTCCTTTTCTTGCCGAGAGAATATGTGGTATATGTGGATTTGTCCACTCAACTGCCTATTGTCAGGCTGTTGAAAGGGCAGGAAAAATTGATGTCCCCGAAAGAGCAAAATTTATAAGAACCATCTTTTTAGAACTTGAGAGGATACATAGTCATCTTTTGTGGGCGGGACTGGCAGCCCATATTGTTGGCTTTGATACTTTATTTATGCAGGCATGGAGAATTCGTGAACCTGTCATGCAACTATGTGAGATGATAACAGGAAACAGAAAAACCTACGGAATTAACATAGTTGGCGGTGTAACAATCGATATACTTCCTCAGCAAATGAAAGACATGGAAGGAGTTATAAATCAGATTGAAAAGGAAGTGAGAGAGTTAAGAGAAATAATACTAAATGACGAAGTTATTCAACTTAGGTTTCAGAAAGTAGGAGCTTTGCCAGAGGAAGAAGCTAAAAACTTTTATGTCGGCGGACCTGTTGCAAGAGCCTCGGGAGTAGAAATTGATATCCGATTAAACTTTCCTTATGCTGCCTACTCTGAAATAGGATTTAGAATGCCCATAAGAAAAGAGGGAGATGTTTGGGCAAGAACAATAGTGAGGCTTGAGGAGATACTCATATCTATAGGTATTTTAAGGGAGACAGTCAAAAAAATACCTGAAGGTCCTACTTTTATAAAGTTTACAAAGATAGAGCCATGGCAAGAGGGAATATCATATGTAGAGGCTCCGAGAGGTCAGCTTTTCCACTATGTAATGACTGGTCCAGATGGCAAACCTTACAGATGGAGCGTAAGAGCACCTTCCTATCAGAATTACCAAGCTCTTTCGGTTTTACTAAAGGGAGGTTCCATTGCCGATGCACCTCTTATCATTGCCAGCATTGACCCTTGTTTTTCCTGCACAGAGAGATTTGAAACGGTAGACATAAAAAGCAAGATATTTAGGACTTATACGGCAGAGGAATTAAGAAAATGCTTAAAAGCAAAATAAAAGCTCTTCTTTTATCATCAAGGCATAGAAAAATAACAAGACCCTATCCTTTTGTGCCTGTAAAACCACCGGAAAATTTAAGGGGAAAATTGCAAATACTTAAAAATAAATGTATCGGATGTGGCAACTGTGTGAGAACTTGTCCTTCAAGGCTTATAAAAATTGAAAATACAAGTGATGAGAGAATTGTTAAATTCTCTTCAGGCAGATGTATATACTGTGGAAGATGTGCTTCCTCCTGTCCAGAGAGAGCCATTCAGATTACCCATGAATTTGAGCTTGCCACAGAGAATAAGGAAGATTTAGAGATAGAAGTAAGGCTAAAGATGTTTAAATGTCTACAGTGTGGAAAGCCCTTTATTGTTGAAAATATGCTTACAAGACAAATTGAGAAGTTATCGGACAAAAGTGAAGAACAGATAAGGAAGCTTATGACTTGCAGTGAGTGCAAAAGAAAAATGCAACAAAGGGGCGATTGAGTGATGGATAATCTATCTTTTATACTTTTAACGCCTCTTGTGGGTGCTTTTTTATCACTCTTCTTTAGAGGGAGAAAATCAGGTGTATTCGCAAGCTCCTTTGCATTTATTACACTTTGCTTTTGTATCATGAGTATATTATCTCCTCAAACAGTTTATTATAAGATTTTATTTTTCAACTGGTTCAAAGTAAGTTTAATTTTTGGTTTGATGAACGATTATCTAACTTCAATAATGCTTATCTTGATAACTCTAATAGGCTTTCTTGTAATTCTATATTCATTAGGTTATATGTCTCCAGAAAATGCTGACCATCCTTTTTACAGCCCCTACGGAAGTTATTACTTTCTCATGCTTCTGTTTATTGGTGCAATGGCTGGTATAGTTATGTCAACTAATTTTTTGCAAATATTTTTCTTCTGGGAGATAACTACCCTTTGTTCATGGGCATTGATTTCGTATACAAAAGAAAAGAAAGCCCTTTTCTCCGGAATGAAGGCCTTTATCATGACACATATTGGCGGTTTGTGTTTTTTGATAGCTCTTACTATAATGTATGTTGAAACTAAATCGTTTGATTTTCGAGTTTTTGATAATCTTGCAGAGACTTCAAAATTAGTTGTTCTTTTACTTTTATTTTTTGCAGCTTCTGCGAAGTCTGCTCAATTTCCACTTTTTACATGGCTTCCTGATGCAATGGTTGCTCCGACACCTGTAAGTGCTTATCTGCATGCTGCTGCCATGGTAAAGGCAGGCGTGTATCTTATAGCAAGAATTTATATTTCCTCTCCAAACTTAACAGAAAGTTTTGCCTTTATTACGGCAACAGTTGCTGTAATTACAATGATGTTATCGGTAGTTCTTTACTATTTTCAAGATGACCTAAAGAAGCTTCTTGCTTACTCTACCATAGGTCATCTGGGTTACATTCTCTTAGGAGTTTCCTTAGGTATTTTAGGGTCAAAAGTAGGTGGAATTGGTGGAATTTTCCACATAATCAATCATGGCTTTGCAAAGGGACTTCTTTTTCTCTCTGTAGGTGCCATTGCATATGCTACAGGAACCAAAAGTATAAGAGAACTCAGAGGATTAGGTAAAAATTTTCCATTACTTGCTCTTTGTTTTATAGTTGGAATGTTTGCTATTGTAGGCATTCCACCTTTTTCAGGCTTCTGGAGTAAGTTCATGATTTTTACAGGTGCCTTTGAACTAAAAAATAACTATACCGCATTTTTAGGTGTTTTATCTGTCTTAGAAAGCGTTCTTTCATTTTGTTGGTATATATTTATAGGCCACAAAGTTTTCTTTGGAACTCCTTCTGATAAAGTTTTATTAGCTAACACTGAAATTCCTATGACAATGGGAGTAAGTTTAATATTGCTTTTGATTTTCTGTTTATTGTCTCCCCTTATAGGCTTCCCTTTTGTCAAAGCTCTTTATGGAGGTGTATGAATGGATGATTTTTATTATCTATACGCCTCTTTGGGATTTTTATTATTGGGGGCGATTTTGTCTATATTTATTAATAGAAAATCATTAGCTGGTTTCGTAAGTCTCATAATGAACTTTCTTTTTTCAATAGGGCTTTTAAATTTTTCCATAAATTGTTTGATGAATAATAACCAATTGGAAAAAAATCTATTTTCCATTAAGCCTCTTTTAAATTCATCTCTATCCATTTTAGTTGATTCTCTCTCAGCTGTTTTTCTTATAGTCATAGCGATTGTCTCTCTTTGTGTCACCATGTTTTCATGGAAATATTTAGAAGTCTATAAAGCTCATTCTCCAAGAAGATTTTATCCTTTTTTAATGCTCCTTTTTTTCTCCAGCGTTGGAGTTGTAATAGTGAAAGATTTGTTCTTTTTCATCCTTTTCTGGGAAGTGATGACTCTAAGTTCATGGTTTCTTGTAATTTTTGAAGGAGAGAAAAGAGAAGCACTAAGAGGGGGACTACAGTATTTTATAGCAACTCATATTGCCACAGCTTTTTTAATATTATCTGCTGTAATTTTATACTCTTATAGCAATGATTTTAATTTTACAGCAATAAGTAAGTCCCTGAGTGATATATTAAAAGGCAATTTTTTACTCAGTCACTTTATATTATTCTCCTTGTCTTTGGCTTTTTTGACAAAAGCGGGCGTTCTTCCTTTTGGTTTCTGGTTACCTAATGCATATCCTCAACCGCCATCTTCTGCATCTTCTTTCTTTGGAGGAGTGATGTCAAAATTGGCAGTCTATGCCCTTCTTAGATTTTTCCTATCAGTTATTCCACTTTCTCCATATACACAATCGTGGGGATTTATAATTGCAACGGCTGGAGTTTTCTCAATTTTTATTGGAACAATCGCTGCCTTAACTCAGGATGAAGCTAAGAGATTAATGTCTTTTCATGCCATAGGACAGGTTGGCTATATGTTGCTTGGAATAGGTGCAGGACTTTATTTCATGAGCTTGAACCAATTTGTTGGAATAACAGCTCTTACAGGTGGCTTGTTGCATCTTTTAAATAATTCCATGTATAAAAGCCTGCTTTTTCTAAATGCAGGTTCAATTTATTACAAAACAGGAACAACAGACCTTGATAGAATTTCAGGTTTAATTAGGGTAATGCCTCTTACTACAATGACGGCATTAGTTGGTTCTCTTTCAATAGCAGGTGTGCCTCCATTCAATGGTTTTGTCTCAAAGTTGATTATTTTTGAATCATCCATTGGAGCAGCAAAGGTAAGTGAAACTTTGCTTTTAATAAAGGGAGCTTTTATAGTTTTCGGTATAATTTCAGTTTTTATTTCAGCCATTACTCTTGCTTCCTTTCTTAAATTTTTCAACTCCTCTTTTATGGGAAAAATGAAATTAACATATGTTGAAAGAGGAAATGTTCACTGGAGTATGACACTTTCACAGATTATTCTTGCATTGATTTGTCTAATAACAGGTTTATTCCCCATTATATCTCTCAAATTAACTTATAATGCCATAACTTCTGCGGTCAATCTATCTTTGCCAAACTTTTCTGAAATATTTGTAACAAGTTTTTTTGGATTTGGTATTAATTTTTGTAAGAACTGTTCTGAAGGAGGGGTTTGGTTTCCTATATTCGTTATTTTCTCTGTTTTTATTCTTTCCTTATTAATCTTTTCATTTGAGAGATACGCTCAGGCACCCAAAAGAGAAGTGGAGACTTGGTATGGAGGCAAAGAACACTCTCCAGAGGAAGTCACTTACACAGGGCATAGTTTTTATCAACCATTTAAGGAAATGGTAAGCTTTAGGATTGGCAAGATTCAGTTTAAAGGTTTATATCCCGTAGGCTTGCCTTCTTTTAAATTATCTATGCCTTCGTGGATTAAAAAATTTTTAAATCCAGACGATTGGTTTTATTATCCTTTTGCCAATAAAGTCAGACTGGTATTTATCTCTATTGAACAGATATATGAAAAACTAAGTAAAAAATACATTGCATGGCTGGTGTTAGGAAGTATATTAGTTGGTGTTTTAGTGTTTCATTTATCGGGAGGAAAGCCATGAATTGGAGCTTGATTATTTTCTCCTCAATTATAAATATATCCGTAGTGCTTTTGCTGTCCCCTCTTTTCGATGGATTTACCAGAAAGATAAGAGCAATAATTCAAAGCAGGGTAGGACCTCCGCCACTTCAATCATACTACGATATTTTAAAACTAATGGGAAAGGAAGACTTAAAATCAACGATAAATCCACTTTTCAGATTTTCACCATATCTTTCAGTAATCAGTATTGCAATGGCCTCTCTTTTAGTGCCTATTGTGGGAGTAAATCCTCCTTTTAATTTCTGGGGGGACATATTTCTCTTTATCTATATAATAACTGTCGTGGGAATTGCCATAATCATAACAGCCTCGGCCTCAGAAAATCCTTTTGCCTATATCGGTGCATCTCGTAAAATGATGCTCCATCTTTCCGTTGAGCCAATACTTGCTATTGCCTTGATTACTGGAGCTATAAATGCAGACTCTTTTAAAATCGGAGACATTGTAAAATGGTATCATTTAAACGGTCCTAATGTTTCAATGCTTTTGGCAACAGTTTGCGTATTTCTATCCCTACAAGCACTTATTGGAAAAATTCCTTTTGATGTTTCAGAGGCAGAACAAGAGATAGCCGAAGGAGTGCTTATTGAATTAAGCGGTCCTAAGTATGCTTGTGTAAAATGGGCAAATATGTCAAAACAAGTACTTTTTTGTCTTGTTTTCTCCCAAATTTTTATCCCCTGGCCACTAACTGAGAATATTCTCTTAAATATTCTTATTGCCCTGTCTAAAGTTACTGTAATAATTTTCATAAGCACACTGATTGAAGCATTAAATCCAAGATTGAGAATTGACCAAGCACTTAAATACAATTTAACTCTTGCAGGATTTTCAATCACAGCTGTATTTTTAGCTCTTTTAGGAGTATGATATGGAGATAATATATATATCAATTTTATTCTTTACATTTCTTGCAGGTGAATCGAAGAACCTTAAATTTTCTTCCTACAGCCTAATACCTCATTCATTGTTAATTTCTATTTCAATATTTGTTCTTGCCTATCTGAACAATATATCTTCTCTTTATCTAATCGCTGTTTTAGACCTAATTGTGAGGGCCTTTTTAATGCCCTATCTTTTGATAGTTCTTCTCAGAAATAGATTAACAGAAGAAACAACACCTTCTATAATTCATCCTCTCTCAATAGCTCTTTCTATTGTTATTCTGTCTGTAGGTTATAAATCAATAAATGCTTTTCAGAGCTTAATTTTCCCAGACGTTCTTTCATGTTTTTCCACTGGAGTTATGCTTTTTGTTTATGGTATGTTTTTACTGCTTTCAAAAAAAGACATAATAAAAATGATAATCA
>DDKK01000014.1:13309-24783 GCA_002339325.1 Nitrospiraceae bacterium UBA2600
CATAATAAAAATGATAATCAGCTTTTTCGTAATAGAAAACGGAATTCATTTCCTCATGATAAGCATGATACCTCATATGCCTAAATTTATAGAATTAGCCCTCACTGTGAATTTTGTAATAGCCATATTTCTTTTTATTTATATTGCAAGAAAACTGAGCGAAATAGCGGTTTTAGAAGAGATTAAAAAGTTTAGAAATTCAAAGAGTATTTTAAAAATACAGGAGTGAGGTAGATGAATTACGATTTTATATGTGTTTGCCTCTCCTTTTTAGCTCCTTTTTTAACTGGAATGATTATTTTTTTTATGCGGAAAGGTTTGTTAACTAATGTTATTTTATCATTGGTTTCTATAGCTTTTGCTTTGTTTTCAACCTTCTATAGCTTTTATATACTAAAGTATGGTGAGAGCTTATCTTTAGATTTCTATGGATTTTTTTTCTTAGATGGTTTTGGTATTTTTATGCAGTTCATGGTTGAGTTTGTAACTATTTTCGTTATCCTTTACTCTTTAAAAGAACTTCCCCAGAACTACTTCCATCGAACCAAGCATTTTCATTTTTATTTTTCTATGATTTTAATATCCACAGGATTTATGAATCTTGCTTTTTCTCTGAATAATCTTTTCTTGATATACATAGCCCTTGAACTAAGCAGCATCGTTGCTGTATATCTAATAGCTTTTAATTTAACAAAGGAAGCCCTCAAGGCAGGCTTCAGATATCTTATCGTGGTAAATGTTGGGATACTTTTTAGTTTACTTGCTATTGTTTTTATCTATTATGCAACGGGACAAGAGGTCTCCATTAGCAGTATGGGACAAATTGTATCTTCCCTCTCTCGGGACATGGCACTTTTATGCGCTGGATTATTTATTATTGGATTTTTCACAAAGGCTGGATTAATGCCTTTTCATATATGGCTACCCGATGCTTATGCAGAGTCACCTACAGCAGTAACATTTTTCTTAGCGGGTGCCGTTACAAAAATTGGATTTTACGGTTTAGCCAGAACCGTTACAGCCTTTGCTTATAATTTGGAAGAAATAAGGCTTATGGTTATAATCTTGGCCTCTTTAAGCATGCTGTTCGGAGCAGTTCTATCCTTTAATCAGAGAGATATCAAAAAGTTAATTGCTTACTGTAGTATAAGCGAGATGGGATTAATAGCGTCTGCTTTTGTTTTAAGTAGTTATTCAGGTTTTTGGGGCGGTGTTTTTCATATGTTAAATCATACTCTTATGAAAGGTGCTCTTTTTTTATCGGTAGGAGCATTAATCTATCTGTGTGGAAGCAGAAAAATTGAAGATATATCCCTTCTTCCGAAAAAAAATTCTGTTATCATAATATCTTTCATAATAGGTGCAATGGCAGTAGGAGGGATGCCTCCTTTTAGTAGTTTTTTAAGTGCTGTTACTGTAATTTTTAATCTTGCCGAGGAAAGATTTTTCTGGAGTTCAGTCATTCTTGCTATTTCAGGTTTTATAAGTGTCATTGCTTTATTGAGAACCGCTAATGCTATTTTCTGGGCCAAAAATGAAGAAGTAGAGCTCAAAAGTGACACTCCTCTACCAGCTTTAATGATTTTTTGTTCTTTGTTTTTGGCCATTCTACTGATTGTGGGAGGAGTATATCCAGAATTTATTTATTGCCTTATTGATAGTGCTGCAAAGTCAATTTTATCTACAATTCATTAGGAGGAAAAAATGTCTTTGATTAAGAAATTAGCCCAGAGGGCTTTCAAGAAATCCATTTGGGTATTTCATGTAAATACAGGAGCCTGTAATGGTTGTGACATAGAATTACTCGATATTCTAACTCCCTACTATGACATAGAAAGATTTGGTATGAAGGCTGTGAGTTCCCCCCGTCATGCCGATGCCCTTGTAATTTCTGGGCCAGTTACGCGACCTACCGTTGATTTCGTGAAAAAAGTCTACGAAGCTACACCAGAGCCTAAAATTGTCATTGCCCTTGGTTCATGCGCTACTGCTGGTGGAATATGGTTTGACAGTTACAATGTTGTTGGAGGTGTGGATAAAATTGTCCCTGTAAATTTATACATTCCCGGCTGCCCCCCTCGTCCTGAGGCAATATTATTTGGCATTGCAAAGGCTTTAGGAATTTCAAAGGAAAAAATAAAACCTCTTGTTGCAGAAGAAATTGAATCTTGAGGACTTCTTAGACAGACTTTCCGGAAAAATTATAATAGCAGGCATTGGCAATTCTCTTAGAGGAGATGATGCCGTTGGAAGTTATATAGTAAAAAATCTGCAAGGCAGAATCAAGGCCGTTACATTAGATTGCGAAGACAGCCCGGAAAAATACATTGATAAGTTTATTGATTTAAAGCCCGACCTCATAATATTCATTGATGCCATGAGATTAAACAGACAACCCGGTGAACTTATTATTATTTCCAATAAAGATATTGCAAATAAAGGAACAATAACTCATCAGACTAATTTGCACCTTATCATTCATTATATAAAACTGCACATAAATCCGCAGATATTTATTATCGGAATTCAACCGGAGGATACAACTTTTGGGAATTCAATTAGCCATAAAGTAAGGGAAACTGCCAATATAATCTGTGAGTTATTTATTGAAAGGCTATCAAATGATAAATAAACTCAAACATTATGGTATAATTTCTTAAAAACTTTTTAGGAGGTTTTAAAATGCTTAAAGGTTCAATGGTTGCGATAGTCACACCATTTAAAAAAGGTAAGGTAGATGAGAAGACCCTTGAAAAACTAATAGAATGGCACATAAAAGAGGGCACCCATGCAATAGTACCTTGCGGAACAACAGGAGAGGCATCTACCCTTGATTACGAAGAGCATTACAGGGTAATTGAAATAACAGTGAAAACAGTAAATAAGAGAATTCCCGTTATAGCTGGGACAGGCTCAAACTCTACTGATGAGGCAATCATGATAACTAAAAAAGCAGAGCAGCTCGGTGCTGATGCGGTTCTATCCGTAACTCCCTACTACAATAAGCCAACACAGGAGGGTTTATACAGACATTTTAAAGAAATTGCTGACAAGACCGGTTTGCCAATAATTCTCTATAATGTGCCAGGTAGAACTTCTCTGAATATGTTACCTCAGACTGTAGCAAGGTTGAGAGAGCATAAAAGAATAGTAGGAATAAAAGAAGCTACAGGCGATATGAAGCAGGTAAGTGAAATTATAAGGCTTTGCGGGAGAGACTTTACAGTGCTTTCCGGTGATGATTTTACCAATTTAACTCTTCTTACTCTTGGTGGTAGAGGATTTATATCTGTTACTGCCAATATATGCCCAAAGGATGTGTCAGAACTTTTTAATGCCTGGGAGAGAGGTGAAATTGAAAAGGCACGAGAGATTCACTATAAGCTCGAGCCCATAAACAAAGCCATGTTTATTGAAACAAACCCAATTCCCGTAAAAACTGCACTTGCTCTTATGGGTAAGATTAAAGAAGAGTTCAGGCTTCCTCTCTGTGAAATGTCTTCGGCAAATAAAGAGAAACTTGCGGAGGTTTTAAGAGTCGCCGGCTTGATTAAATGATTGAAGAGATAAGAATCAGAGATTTCGCTATAATTGAAAGTCTGAATTTATCTCTCTCTGAAGGATTTAATGTGCTTACAGGAGAGACTGGAGCGGGAAAATCCATTATTATAGACGCTCTGGGAGTTTTACTAAAAGAAAAGGTCTTACCTGCTGATTTTGTAATGCATGGTAAAAAGGAAGCTTCTGTGGAAGTGCTAATTTCGGGTTTTTCCCCTGAAGATTTAGGAATCGACGAAGAGATACTTATTTTTCGAAAAATATTGAATTTGCAGGGTAAGACAAGGGCATATATTAATGAATCTGCCCATACCTTACAGGGCTTTTCGAACATGGCAATGCGATTCATCAACATTCACGGACAACATGAGCATACATATCTTCTTAAAAAAGAAAATCACATAAGATTTTTCGACATTATAGCAGGTCTGCAAGAGGAAACAGAAAAGTTGAGCTTGCTCTATAATGAAGTTCAAGAACTTAATCGGCAAGTAGAGGAATTAAGGGAAAAAATCAATGAAAAAAAACAAAAACTTGATTTACTCAATTTTCAGATTGACGAAATAAAGAAGGCTAATTTAAAAGAAGGAGAAGAGGAGGAGCTAAGCGAAAAAAGACAAATTTTAAGAAATATAATGAAAATAAAGGAAATAGCAGAAAGCAGCTTTGCTCTTCTGAAAGAAGATAAAAACTCTGTTTATACGGGCATGTCTGTCCTTCTTAATCACATTAAAGAACTATCTCAATTTGACTCAAAAGCTGAAGAATTAAGAGGTCTCATTGAATCTTCATTTGTTCAAATTGAAGAAGCAGTTCATATTCTGAGAAAGCTTAAGGAGAGTTATGAACCAGACCCTTTAAGCCTTGAAAGTATTGAAGAGAGACTTTCTCTTATAAGCAAGCTTAAATCAAAGTATGGCGGGAGTATAAAAGAAATCATAGAGTATGCAGAGAAAGCAGAAGAAGAGATAAAATTTTTCTCTCTATCTGAAGATGAATTGAAAGAGAAAGAGGAAAAACTAAAAGAGCTTTCTCAGCTTCTTGAGGATAATGCAAAAATTTTATCAGATAAAAGAAAAGAAAAGGTCGATACGATAGAGAAAAACATTATTGAAGAACTGAAGTTTTTAGGGTTTTCAAAGCCGGACTTCAAGATTAACATTGATAAAAAACCTATCAGTCCTCAAGGAATAGATGATATAGAGTTTTTTTTCACTGCAAATCCAGGACAGCCTCCAAAGCCTCTTTCAAAAGTTGCCTCTGGAGGCGAGCTTTCGAGGCTTATGCTTGCTTTAAAATGTGTGGAATTAAAAATGGCTGAGACATCTGTTAAAGCTATAACCCTTGTTTTTGATGAAATAGATGCAGGGATAGGTGGTATTGTAGCAGAGAATGTAGGTAGGAGAATGAAAGAACTTGCCAGATATCATCAGGTGCTTTGCGTAACCCATCTTCCTCAGATAGCTGCTATGGCAGACAGCCACATAAAAGTTGAAAAATTCATAGCTGATGATAAAACATTAGTAAAAGTAAAGGTCCTCAATGACAACGAAAGAAAAGAAGAAATAGCTCGAATGCTGAGTGGTCGCATAACGGAAAGTTCATTATTTCATGCCGAGGAACTTCTTGATAATAGATGAAACTGTTTTTCTTTGAAACAAAGTTTAATCGATACAGTATAACTCCTATTGTTGCATCCCTTGAGCAAAGAAATGATTTAAATGTGGATATTGTATTTTTTAGCCAAAAAGATATTGAAACCTTAGAAGCTCTAATGAAAGATTGTGATGAAGGCGTTTTTTGTTTTTCCTTTTGTTCTCCCCAATGGAAAGAGATAAAGAGTATCTATACATTTTTGAGAGAAAAATATCCAGCTTCAATTTTTATTGCAGGAGGACCAGCTCCTTCTGGAGTACCAAGGAAAGTTGTTGATTTAGGCTTTGATTATGTTTTCGTAGGTGAGGCAGAAAAGACCTTTCCCGAACTTCTGTCTACCGGTTTCAGAAATCTTGATAGAAAAAGAAAATCTCTAATCAAGGGAGAAAGAATTGACTTGAATGACTTTATGGCGTGGAGCACTATAAACAAGAGATTCTCCCCCCTTGAAATAACCAGAGGTTGTCCTTTTGCCTGTAAATTTTGTCAAACGAGTTATCTTTTCGGAACAAAACCAAGACACAGAAGCATTGAGAGTATTCAAAGTCATGCGGAGATTTTTCTGAGACACGGTATGAGAGATTTTAGATTTATTACTCCCAATGCTATGAGTTACGGCTCTTATGATGGAAAAACGCTTAAGCTGGATGCAGTAGAACAGATGCTTAAAAGTTTAAGAGAACTTTCTGACAGACTGAGATTGTTCTTCGGCACTTTTCCTTCCGAGATAAGACCGGAACATCTTACAAAAGAGGCCATTCAAACTATAAAGCCTTACATTTTTAACAGAAACTTTACAATAGGAGCTCAATCTGGAAGTGACAGAATGCTTGATAGA
Organism: Nitrospiraceae bacterium UBA2600; assembly: GCA_002339325.1. Taxonomy (GTDB): domain Bacteria; phylum Nitrospirota; class Thermodesulfovibrionia; order Thermodesulfovibrionales; family Thermodesulfovibrionaceae; genus Thermodesulfovibrio. The sequence goes on from DDKK01000014.1 coordinate 19,362, forward strand.
ATGCATCGTGGTCACTCAACTGAAGACGTATACAGAGCTGTAAAAAATGCCATAGAAGAGGGATTTTCTGTAGATGTGGATTTTATTTTCGGACTTCCCGAGGAAACGAGTGATGACCAGAAAAAGACAATAAAATTCATGGAACTTCTTGTTAATCTTGGCAGGAGTAAAAATCTTCCCGTTAGGATACACAGTCATTACTTCATTCCACTTAAAGGAACGCCCTACGGGAATTATGAACCTTCAGGTATTTCTAAGGAGCTTACAACTTTTTTAGGCAAACTTTATAATTCAGGCAGAATTTTTGGACATTGGCACAAACAAAAAATATATACATCAGAGATAACTGCTAAAGTTAAAGCTTAATTATATGTTATATTAACAAAATGATTGAAGAAAAACTGAAGGAATTAGAAATCTCCCTTCCAGAGCCAGTCAAACCTGTGGGGTTCTATGTGCCTGCATTGAGGGTAAATAATCTTCTTTTTTTAAGTGGAATTCTTCCCTTTAGAGAAGGGAAAATTTCAAAGAAAGGCAAAGTTCCGCTGGAACTTTCAATTGAAGAAGCCAGTGAAGAGGCGAAGCAGACAGTTTTAAACGCTTTAGCAATTGTCAGGGAACATGCTGGAAGCCTTGATAAAATAAAACAGTGCATAAAAATAACAGGCTATATTGCCGCTTCAGATGATTTTGTCGACCATCCGAAAGTATTAAATCCTGCCTCGGAGATGCTTTTTAAAATTTTTGGAGACAGAGGTAAACACTGTAGAGTTGCGGTAGGTGTCAGCAGTTTACCCCTCGGAGCTGTTGTAGAGATGGATTTTATATTTGAACTTGTATAGCTTCATTTAAAGGCTACATCGAGAATCATCATTAGAGTAAAGCCAATTATCAATCCTGCTGTGGCGAGGTCAGAATTTCCATTTCTTTGCGATTCAGGAATTAACTCTTCGGCGGTTATAAAAATCATCGCACCTGCTGCAAAACCCAATGCATAGGGCAAAAAGTTCTGCATAATCTCCACAAGAAGAACGCCCAAGACAGCAAATAGAGGTTCCACAAACCCCGATAACTGACCATAGAAAAAGCTTTTACCTCGTGAAAATCCTTCTCCTCTTAGGGGCATTGAAATGGCAAAACCTTCAGGAATATTTTGAATACCAATACCAAAGGCTAAAACAATCGATGAAAGTAGTGTAACAGAGGAAGGCTCCAAGGCATGTGCTCCGAAGGAAACACCTATTGCCAAGCCTTCGGGGATATTATGTAGAGTTACTGCAAATACAAGAAGGGTTGTCCGTCTGAAAGATGTTTTTATTCCTTCTGCTTTTTCAATTGGTGACTGAAAGTGTAAATGGGGTAAAAGCATATCAATTAGCCTTAGAAACAAGGCTCCTAACACAAACCCGCTGGCAGGGGGAATCCATGAAGGAATTGGGAAATTTTGTGCCATTTCAATTGCTGGGTCAAGCAAAGACCAGAAACTGGCAGCAATCATTACACCTGCAGCAAAGCCAAGGGCAGTATCAAGAATTTTTCTGCTTACATTTTTAAAGAAGAAAACAAGAGACGCTCCAAAGGCAGTTAATGCCCATGTGAAAATTCCTGCAAAAAGAGCAAGTGAAATGGGAGAGAGGGTATTTATGTAGTTTTCAATCATTTTAAATTATAATATAAATTAACATGAAGCCGAAAATTCTAATAAGTAGATGTTTTTCTCAGCCTGTAAGATACAATGGTGGAATTGTAAATGATGAATTCATAAACAAATTAAAAAACTATGTAGAATTTCTTGATGTATGTCCAGAGGTAGAAATAGGTCTTGGAGTTCCAAGAGACAGGCTCATCATATTAGAACAGGGAAGCTCAAAGAGATTGTTTCAACCCGAGACTGGTAAAGATTTTACGGATACTATAATTCGGTTTTCAAAAGACAAACTTTTTTCTCTATCTGAACTTGACGGAGCTGTTCTGAAGGCAAAATCTCCCTCCTGCGGAGTAGGGTCAACTAAACTTTACAAAAATGGCTCAATAGTTGGAAAAACATCGGGTTTTTTTGCTGAAGAGGTAAAAAAGACTTTTTCATATCTGCCCATTGAAGATGAGGGAAGATTAAGGGATGAGAGTATAAGAAAGCATTTTCTAATTCGAATTTTCGCTTATGCTGAACTGAGAGATTTATGTAAGAGCACTGCACCTAAAGATTTAGTCTATTTTCATTCAAGATACAAGTATTTACTCATGACCTTTAGTCAGAAGATTCTGAAAGAACTTGGCCAGTTAGTGGCTAATGGGAATATATCATTAAGTGAAAAAATAAAAATTTACAGAGATAAGTTCTATGAGGCCTTTATAAGAAAACCTTCAATGAAAAGGCAGGCAAATACGCTCATGCACATAATGGGACATGTATCCAAAAAAATATCCTCCAAAGAGCGTTCACATCTTATAAGTCTCATTAATAAATTCATGGAAGGTAAAATACAACATAAGGTAGTTATTGAGTTGCTGAAAAGCTTTGCATATAGATTTGAAGAAGATTATATTCTTATTCAAAAGTATCTTGAGCCCTATCCTGAAGACTTAGATGTATAAAAGAGTTATCTACTGGTTTAAGAGAGATTTGAGAATTGATGATAACAGAGCTTTTTGTGAAGCCTGCAAAAACTCTCAAGAGATTATCCCCATTTTCATATTCATCCCGTCTCTTCTCGATAGATTTAAAAGCCATGACAGCAGATTGGGGTTTATTGTTGATTGTATTAGCTCTCTCTCTCAAGATATTAAGAACAAAAGAGGCAGACTTTTTTGTTATTATGATGAACCAGTTAAAATTTTTGAATATATAATTGAAAAATACAAACCACAGGCAGTCTATACAAACAAGGCATTTTCATGGACAGGTGAGGAGATAGAAGAAAAGGTAGAGTCACTCTGCAGAGAAAAAAATATTGCTTTCCATTCTATAAAAGACAACTTTCTCTCTAACATAGATAAAATCCCTTACACCAAGATTTACTCAGCTTTTTACAAAAAATGGAAGTTAAATCTTAATGCCGATATATCACCTTCACTTGAAAAGATTAATACTCCACCTATCAAGGAGACGGAAATTAAAGATTTACAGAACAAGTTAAAATTTGAATTAAATAAAACATGGAAGTCAGATTTTGGTCAAAGAAGACTTTACAGTTTTGACTTCTCAAACTATGAAAAAACCAGAGATAAACTGGATTTAGATGGTACTTCTAAGCTTTCACCTTACATAAGATTTGGTGTTTTATCCTTAAGAAAAATATACAAAAGAGCAATTGAGACTGTTGGTGAGGACTGTCAGTTCATAAAGGAACTTGCATGGCGTGAATTTTGGTATCACATAAAGTTTAACTTTCCTGAGTTTAAACATCTTGAATTTCAGCAAAAGAGGAGAAGCTTGCATTGGCATGATGATGAAAACTTAATAAAAGCTTTCATAAATGCTCAAACAGGCTATCCTATTGTTGATGCAGCAATACTTCAACTAAAGGAAGAAGGCTGGATGCACAACAGAGCAAGAATGATAGTGGCCAGCTTTTTAACAAAAGATTTACTTGTCGACTGGAGGATGGGCGAGAGTTTTTTTATGGAATACCTTCTCGATTATGATGAAGTTGTAAACACGGGAAATTGGCAGTGGAATGCCTCTGTTGGTCCAGACCCAAGACCTCTTAGAATTTTTAATCCAATTATTCAAGCAGAGAAATTTGACCCTCATGCAAAATTCATAAAAAAATATATCCCCGAGCTTAGAAACATGAAAGCTTTCGAATTACATAATCCGCTAAAATTTTCTCTGCCTTACTACAAGCCCATAGTAAATCATTACGAAAGGGTTATTAGTATAAGAAAATTTTATTCTGCTAATAAAGAAAACATCTGACCTTTCTCCCTCCTATATCCTTTAAAGGAGGGATATTTTCTATACACATGTCCATTCTGTATTTACATCTGTAATAAAATCTACAACCTTTAAGAAGCCACGAATTTTTCTCTTCGCTGAATATGGTGGTTTTTTTCTCTCTATCTCTTCTATGAAAACCAGGTATACTCTTCAGAAGAATTGTAGTATATGGGTGAAGAGGTTCTTTGAAAATTTCCTTTGTTTTTGCTAATTCTACAATTCTACCTAAATGCATCACTCCTATGATGTTACTGACAGCCCTTACTACATTTAAATCATGGGTTATGAGAATAATAGCAAAACTTCTCTTTTCTTTGATTTCTATTAGTTGATTGAGAATTGAAGCTTGAAGAGAAATATCTAAAGAAGAGAGGGGTTCGTCAGCAAGCAGTATTTCGGGCTCAAGTATTAATGCTCGTGCTATAGCTACTCTTTGCCTCTGTCCACCACTTAGCTGATGGGGGTATCTATTCAGTAAATCTTCGTCAAGCCCAAGCTCCCTAAACAGATTTATAGTTTTTTCTTCTTTTTTGTCTTTATCTTTTATTTTATGAATTTTTAGGGGTTCTTCAACTATAGACTTTATTCTCATTCTTGGATTTAACGAAGCATAGGGGTCTTGAAAAACTACTCCAATTGATTTACGGAAAGCTTTAAGTTCCTCTGTGCTTGAAGTATATATGTTTTTATTTTTAAAAAATATTTCACCTTTGTCTGGCTTAATAAGTCTTGCTAAGAGTTTCATCACCGTTGACTTACCCGAACCGCTTTCTCCCACAATAGCAAAGAACTCATTTGGAGTTATTTGAATTTCAAAATCTTCTACAGCCTGAATAGAAAAATTTTTAAATTTAAATGTCTTATTTAGATTTTTTGTCTCTAAAAGTAACAACTATGTCTCCCAGAGACTGAATTCCTCTATTAATCTTATGCCTGTATAGTAGCAACACATTTCGTGGTCAAAATTATTAATAAAAGAACGCTCCACTCCATCTTCAAAAATAATTCTCACTAAACAAATCCCTCCCGGAAGCGTTGAATTCCTCTCCTCTATTACCTCTCCAACCCCCCATAAAGAATAATGGAGATGTCTAACTTTATCTCCAATCTTAAGATAAGTTCTCGGCTGCATTTTCTAATTATACCATTTGTAGAAATGGTGATACTAAAAAGACATACAGTATGTGCCTATAGCTCTACGTATCAGAAAATTTATTTTTAGCTCTCCCCCAAGTTGAAAGTTGTTGACGAAAAAATTGTTTTGCTGTTAAAGTATTCTATTAAATTCAAAAAAGAGAGGAGGGGAGGAAATTAATGCCCTCTATAAATGTAAGGGATATGGATTCTTTTGAAGCAGCATTGAAAATGTTTAAGAAGCAGTGCGAGAGAGAAGGCATTCTTTCGGAAATCAAGAAAAGGGAACATTATGAAAAGCCGAGCGTAAAGAGAAAAAAGAAAGTCCTCGCTGCTAAAAAGAAATTA
>DDKK01000047.1 GCA_002339325.1 Nitrospiraceae bacterium UBA2600
TAGATAGGGCCGTTAGGTGAACATTGGGTAACACATACTTTATCATTACACATCTGTTTAGAAGTCATTAAATCCCTTGTAACATTTATCACTCCGATTGTACCTTCTGCAGTAAAGGTCATTTCGCTTATTTGACTACCCTTTACTTTTATCTGCCTCTTCGTTAAACCGGGTTTGTTTTGAAAATCTATGGCAGTAATGAAAAAATCGCAATCATAAGCATTGGTTGAAAATCTGACCTTTACAGTTCCCTTAGAAGGCAACTTGAACTGGAAATTATCAGTATAATCCCCATAATGCATATAGCCAACAATTGTCTCATTGAGAGGAAAATTTCTGTTCAATTCAGGCTTGACTTTAAAAAGTTCTTCATCTTCAAATATATATCTACCTGGTTTGTTTGGATTTAACTCTTTAGGAAGAAATACTGGCTGAACTTGCTGAGTTTGAGAGGAAGAAGAACCTTCTAAGGTTACACTAAAACCATAGCTTACTGGAAGTCCAATCGAATGTCCCTGATATGTAAAAGGCACGTTTTTTGTTGAGCCATCACCAAAAGGAGTAAGTCTGTAGTCTCCCTTTTCATAGCATTTCCTCGCAGACCATTGCTTGGGAATGTGTAGTTCTGCCACTTTCACGGGAAAACTAATTATTATGTAGCCTTCTTTAGAGGATGCGTTAAATGTGTAATCAATTGTTTTATCAACCCTGTTGTCAAAATTTTTCTGAGAAGCTCCGAAGCCAACTATCTGAACTAACATCACACATGTAGAAGGAACATCGTAAAACTTCACTCTCACCTTTCCTGTTGAAGGAAGTAACACTTTGTAGTGGTCAAGGCCATCCTCATGATGCATAATTCCAAGAACTTTTTTATTGAGAGGTATCAATTGAGCTTTGAGTATCTCGTTATTAGGCTCTTGCTCAAGAACTTCGTAAGCATAGGAATAAAACGATAAAGTTAAAAAAGTTAGCACAAGTGAGATTAGAAAAATTAATTTCTTCATTTCCCTTTCTCCTTAATTTTTCCTTTCTTACATGTCAAACTTCCATCATCCTTAACCTTACACAAAACTCTCCACCAATTAGGCCTGCCCTTAAGAGTATCACCTCCTCTACACTCTAAAAGGTCTTGGTTTTTGCCTGCGATTTTTCTACAAATACCTAAATAGTTTCTTTCTTCGTCAACAAGCAATCTCTCAGCTCCATCATCCTCCGTCAATAACAAATAGCCACCGTAATGCCTTATTCTTGGCTCACATCCAAAGTATCCTACGAACTTTGCCTTCTTTCCAGAAAGGAAGTTTCCTTCAATTACCTGAACTATCAAAAATTTATCGTAATCATCTCCGGCAAAATCGGTAAAATCTGGACAGACAGGGCAAACATGCCTATTTCCCTCCCTTACAGGCTCTACAGGGCAGAGTTTTTTAATGAGTTCAAGCTTTAAATCAGCTGCATGAACGCCCTGAGAGACTATAATTACCATGAGAATAGGCATTATCATTTCTTTTAGCTTTGTTTTCATATTCAGAGTATATAAAATCTCTCTTTCACCTTCAAGGTAAAATTACCATTACCTCTTCTTTTCAAAGAACACTATTTTATATACCAAAATCTTCCACTTATTGTTCTGCTAATCTTTGCTTTTTTTGAATTGCTGTCAACTGTCACTTCCTCAACCACCGAAGACTTCTCTTCATGCTTTATATTACGTTTATAAATCCGGCTTGTGATTGTCACATCGTAGGAAATTCGAAAAACATCAGAGCTCATAGGATCAATTTTCAAATTCTGCAAATTAAATCTTACTTCATCAAAGGTCTTGAAAGTTCTTCGGAGATTGTTCTGTAAATCAGCAAGTGTAGTTCCATCTCCAGCAGACCAGCTATCCCCAAGAAAGCTCATCACAAGCGAGTCATTGCGGGATTCATAGGCAGATTTGAATTGGTTGTATAATTGTCTAATAATTTCTATGCCTTGCTCTCTTTGTTTTGAATCCTGTTCAACTTTTTTTCTTAATTCCTCCTCCGCTTTACTCTTTTCTTCTTCAAGTCTTTTTTTGTCCTCTTCCTCTCTCTTTCTCTGTAATTCAGCCATAACTATTGCATCCTTGACTTCATCAACAGTTCGTATAAGCTTAAGATATCTCTCGCCAAGAGGATGTCTAAGATGTTCCTCTCCCCGAAAAATCTCATTTCTTATTCTCCAGCCTCCTAATTCAGTTCTCTCAAGAACTCCAAAAAGAACATCTTTTTCGATGGAGCTTAAAACTTTGTCCAAAGTGCCATAATCTACATTCTTACCAATCAAGCTTTTAATTTGAGTTTCTGCACGGGATAGATCACTCATATAAATTGGGGTAAGAGCCATATCTGTTGATTTTGCGAGACCAACAATAGCAAGGGGTGGTATGAAATTTTCCTCCCTTGCTCTATTTATGCCTTTTCCCGAGGCAAGAGAGATAAGTTTTTCATATTCGGCAGGAAAGTACTCTTTTATAAATTGGAGAGCCTTAAATCTATTCAAGTAAGATAGGGTATCCTGAAAATCTTTCTCTATTGCATATCTGCGGTAGGGTGTTGGTATAATTACCATGTTATCTGGTGTTGTCTTGTAAAATTCAATATCCTTACCGTGCATGTAACTTTGAAAAATTATAATTCCCTTCTGCGCTAATTCGTAGAGAAAATCATTGACCTCTCTTTTTTTCTCTCTTAGCCATTCAACTGATTTGTGACGATTTGAAGTGTCAGTTTCCCATTCACGAATGTATTGTTCATATCTGGTTTTTAGTCTTCCAATTAAATTTGAGGACTCTTTTGCCGTAGAATCAATTACTTTCATTGCATTTACCAATTTTTTTACATCTACTATCACACTAATTGCCTTAGCTTCACCTATTGGCATCCAAGCAGGACCGATACTCGCACTTAATATCTCCATCTGTCTCAATTCTTCCTCTGTTGGCTTTTTTACAGAGAGCCATCTCTGGGCTGCATTTTTCCAAATATTTAACCATTCAAAGCACCGATATCCTTTGCCTTCAGGTCCACCAAATTCTTCCCATTCTGTGCCTAAAATTCTCCTAATTTCACTCTCAATCCTATCAGGTATGGATTTTATTATGACTTCACTGCTACTTGAATCTCCTTTTTTAAGGTTAACCCCTACATGAACACCATATTGGGCTTTACGCTGTTCTAAGTAGTCTATATAATTAACGCAATGGGCACCATTATCAACATACCTGGGAAGGCCAAAGTAATCAAAATCTATTTGACTTGCCTTAGATTCATCAATAGGTAGGGACTGTAACATATCTGTAACAAGTTTATAAATTTCTATGAACTGCTCTTGTCTCGTTGTTCCGAGATTAACATAAGCATCATATAGAGATTTCAAGGTGTTCTTCACTTCGTTATAATAGTTAGAGATAGATTCACGAGCAAATTTCAATGTATTCAGTATGTTTTCTCTTGCATTCCTTAAAGCATATCCTTTATCGAGACAACCTCTGTTTATATATATGCATCTTTCAGGTGAATGTTCAGGATATTTGCTAATTTCCTTGCTGATTTCGTTAATCTTAGCTAATATCTCTGGCTCTAATTTATTAAAGTAATTTTCAGCTTTTCTGAAACCATTATCCCATTTCTCCATTAAGCTTCTGGCTTTGACAAAATCTCCAGTATCCAGTGCTTGTTGAGCCTCTGTAATGATTTTCTCAGAGTCAACTTCGAAAAATTCACTCATTGGAGGTATCTGAAAGGATAGATTAAAATAGCTTACAGGATCAAAACCTGAACTATCTTTTTCATGAAGAATCTCCTGTTGAGCATACTGAGGCACATCAGTTTCAAACTTTTTATTAATCTCCTTTTCTAATGAATCCCAGGACTTCCATTGTCCCAATAACTGTTCATAAAGCTCCATTTCTCCAACCAATCTCGCTCCGCTATAAGCACCCATCAACGAGAGTTTAAACTCCCAAACCATCTTGGAAAGTTCTCGTATTTTAGAGGTCTGGGGAAGAAGTTGTTTTGCCTGCTCAAGAGCTACCTTGCTTTTCTCCAAAAGCTCCTTATATTTAGGAATATCCCTCTTTATTTTTTGCAACTCTTTGAAAGACTGAAATAGTTTGTCAATGTCTCTCTCAAAGGGTTTCATTCTCTCAACAAATTTCTTAAACTCTATGAGTTCCTGACGCACTCTTGCCTCAGCCCACCTTAGTTTAGCCTGTTTATTTATGTCCTTTATCAACATTGCAATCCATGACCTTGCTTTATTACGAAACTCTGTTGCAAGCATCTCTATCTCTGCACTTCTTTCTGTATCAACATAAGACCCCACTGCCATTGAACTCTTTATCCAATCACTCCAGGTCTGCTCAGGCCATTCATCTCCGATTACTTTTTTCACATAGGTCTTCACAAGCCTTCTTACTTCGTCATTTGTTATTAGGTATTTATTGAAAAAATAATCAACAGTCTCGGCATTTTCAGGAATGAGCGGAGGCGAGTCAGAGGCAGGATTAGTTACACCTTTAAGCCTTCGGTCTCTATCAACAATATTATAAAGTTGTTCTATTTCAAGTTGAGCTTTAGTCTCTTTTACTTCCTTATAGGACTCATATGCCATCTTTGTTGCTGCCCAAACTACTCCAACGGCAGGATGTTCTATAAATTCAAAGCCTAAGTCAATACCAGCTATTATAGCTTCATCATATGTGCCTGCACCCACTTTTTCTGCAATCTCCCCTACCTTTGATAATACTGCGATAGTCTTTTTTACCTTGTCCTTTGCTTGTACGATTATTGCGTCTTCATCGGTGAGTTGCCCTGTCAAGAGTTTTTCATATTCTCCCAGTAAGTAAAAAGTCAAATCAACGCCTGCTTTATCTTTAGTAAAGGCAAGAATCCCCTGTTTTGCGTCCTTTTCTTCAATAATTGCCTTTGTCAAGTCTAATCCAAGAGCAACGCTTTTCGGCACTCCTCCTGATGAGGAACTTGAATCGTCAGATTTACTGGTTTGAGCAGATACTGTGCCTGTAGAGAAGAAAATCAGAAAGTACAAAATTAATATTGGATATATTAATTTTTTTGTTGTCATCATCTCTACCACCTTACCTCCCTGAAGACTAAAACCTCCTTGAACCATCAGGCTGGTATTTGTATTTGAAAGAGGCTTGGGTATCTGTTAAAAACCCTCCTGAGTTATCTTGAAAAGATATGACTTGAATGACTGCATATTTTCCATTTCCAAGTTTTATTGCGTATACTTTGTTTAAAAGTGAACTAAGAGGTTGAATATAATTTAAAGTATAGCCAGTCTCTGGAACCTCTTTAACATCATTTATATTTGTAAAACTTAATTGTTGAAGTTTGGCTCCATTAAATCCTGCAAGCTGATGACCTGATAGATAAACGTCATATTCCCCTAAGCTTGTTACAACTTTACCCATGTCAAAATTAAATCCTTCCTGAAGAACCCCAAGGCCGTAAGGTTTAAATCTTAAAGTAAAAGTTCCTGACTCTACAGTAAACTCTTCCATTGCTGTCTTTACTGCCTCGTCAAAGGGTTCTTTCACCACGTTTCCGCTGTCATCCACCACTATTGTTGGCTCATTGCTTGGTGATTGCACTACTCCTGTCGCCACATTGGATGCATCACTTAAGCCAAATATCAAAGGAAACTTCATACTATATACCTTTAGACCTCCTTCTCCAAGCTTAAACACAAACTCTGTCATCCCCTTGTCTGAAAGCAACTTCCCTGTCCTTGATGAAACAAGGGAACGACTGAAATTGATAGAGACTACTATCCCCTTTCCTCCTGATGCTACATTGTTTATGGTAAATCTCATGTCTATGTTGTCAAAGAGGCTAAAGTCCTTTCTTATGGCTCTGTCAAGATTTACTGCATCTCCTGCAAAATCCTCTGCTACATAGCTCATAAACTTCCCTGCATCCTCTCTTCTGTATGCCTCTGCCATCCCCTCAAGTGCTTCCTTAACCATTGCTGTAATGTTTCTCTCTGATACTGTTATCTCTTTTCTTGTTGCTTCAATGTCATTTGTCTTTCCTCTTGTATCCATTATCTCTATGAATACTACATAGTTTTTGTTTAGCTCTGGACGGAATCTGAATTCAAAAGCTCCGTCCTCAGAGAGTGTTGCATCCTGCCAGGTTTCTTTGTTGTTAAGTGTGACCCTCACGCTTGCTATTGTTCCTGTTTTGACCGTTGCTTTACCTTTAATCACCGCGTTTCCATCAGGCAAATTATCTCTAAAAAGTGTTACTTTCTGTCCGAGTTCTTCATAGGAGATGTTGTTTAAATAGATATACTTAATCGTTATCTCATCCTCTGAAGCTCCAAAAATCCACCACTTCGCCTCTGATTTAGATTGGCTTATTAAAATATGGCATATGATAAATAAGGTCACAATTAAAAGCTTTGATAATCTCAACCTTCTCATCTTTAATCCTCCTTTTATTGCCTTTCTCTTATATCTCAAGATTAATCCCAAAAGTTATGCTTGTCTCTCTAAAGTTGTTTGAGCCAGTAGTAAATCTGTAGTCATTCACATATGCTCTGAGATAGAGCATGCTGTATTTAAGTTTCTCAAGGAATTTTGGCTTGTAGTAAATACTAAAACTTCCAAAGGCCTTCTGAGAGTCATCTCCGGCGTCTTTTTCAAGCTTGTTCATTCCAAATCTTAAATCGGAATTTATATTATATTTAGGTATCTCAAAGCCCAGTCCCAGTGAATACTCATATATAATGTCAGATTTGTCTTCAAGTTCGTTTCGTGAACTCCATCCACCGAGGTAAAGAGAAGGCTTTAGAATATAATCGCCGAGAGTGTGTCTGCTACTTAGAGAGCCATTATAGGTAAACTCATAGCTTTTGCTTCTTGAAGCACCCTTTGTATCATAGGAAGTGTATCCAAAGTTTCCGTCAAAATCAAATTGACCGAATCGGTCTCTGTAGTTAAGGTTTACAACGTGGTCTGTTTTAGATGTTTTGTTATGGCTTCTACTTAATTTATAGGAAATATCTGTGGATGCATACTGTCTTCCAAAGAGCTTTTTTATTGTTACACCAAATTCTGGTTTGTAGTAATGAGTTGTTCCATCTGCCTTCTGTCCTTCGAGGTTGTTTCTATACCAAAGGAAGCCCGTATTAAAAATAAGGTCTCTTGTATGTTTATATCTCCATTTGAATTTAAACTTCTCTCTGTCAGCAGTAGCAGAGCCAAGAAGAGTCTCAAAATCTGGCTCTACTCTTTCATACTCAAGGGTCACTCGGCTTGGGTCTTTGTCTCCAATGGCAGTTATCTTAAATGCCATGCCATGATACTCTTTATATGGTTCACCTTCTTGCTCAGATTTTCTCGTTGAATTAAATGCGAGCTCACTTGAGATTGTCGCTCCAGGAAGAGGTCTGTATTCAAAATCAAAGGAATAAAGTGAGTTGTCATAAAGGGTATCTGAGGCTGTCCTTCTTTTGTCATCCTCAGACCTAATATAGTTGAACCCTACCCAGAATTCTTCGCTTACATTATATTTAATTCTGCCTCCATAGGCCTGCCTTTCTAAAACCGCTGTCTTTTTGTCTCGCCAAAGACTATCCCATCTTGGATAGGCTGCACCGTATATTAATGTTACTTCTGGAAGCTTCATTGAAGGGTCTGTGTACTTGTAAGAACCTCCCTTTATGGCACTGCTGAGGGTATACTGAGAAAAGGACTCAAAGGTATCGCCAATGTTTAAAGTATGGATTTTGTTTGTAAACCTCAGCTGAGCATTGGTAAGTGAGTGAGTCTTAGGGTCATTGGCTCTGTCATCAGTAGATTTTACCCCCAGATTAAGATTATAATCAAAGCCTTTGATTTTTCCCATGCCAGTTATTCCCAGAACGTTTAGATAATGAAAACCCTCTGTAAGAGAAGAACTCTGATAGCCAGGCCCAGATACGTTGTTAGAAGTGAAGGAGATTTCGTTTGTTAGATGAAATTCATGTTCGGCCTGGGCATTTTTAAAGAAGAACAGAAGAAGGAGCAAGATTAAAATGCTTGACGTTTTTTTAAGTCTAGGCTTCAACATAATCACCTCCTATAGTTTTTGAGCCTGGTCGAAATATTACATAAATTGGTCTATAAAATTTAACTAAAGCGTTGAAACCCAGACCAATTTTATGAATAACACCATTAATTAAATTTATTATCTGTGAAACTCTGTTTTCTGTAAAGTCGCTTTTTATGTCAACCTGCCGGATTTTCTGTCAACTTTTATGTCAACCATGTTAAAATAGATAAATTCTTTCGGAGTATTTTGTGCAATGCACAATTGGATAAAGGGAGCTTTAGCACTTTCTCTTTACGATTTTTGGCTTCTTTCCTTTCCCATGGGGGGTAATCTCGTATGGAATAGCGAGACCTTTAATATTAACTACTTCCTTATTGCCCATATAATTGCTCTAACAATTATTCCAATAGCTTACAAAACTGATATTCCCGAAAAACTTATTAAGGCAGTAACATTTTTATTAGCCCTCTTTACTATTATTTATCCTTTATCAGAGAGTTATCAGACTTATCTATTGATTTTCATAGGATTTCTAAGTGCAGGAACGGTAATAAAAATTATGTCCACCTTGAACTCATCTCATAAAATTCCTCTTTCTATCGGAACAGGACTTGCAATGGGCAATTTTTTGGTGCTTATTCTTTATTATCTTCCTTTATCCGTCTTTTTCAAATTCCTAATAATAGCTCTGGCTCTGGCTTCAGTAGTTTTTTTCCCTTCTCATTTCTCTTCAGAGACAAATCTAAGAGACCTTAAGAGATACCTTCCATTTATTTACGTGTTCTATCTGATTGGTGGAATATTTTACGGTTTCTTGCTAAGTGAATATACAAAAGTAGCCCATGTACAGGGAATAGAACTATTTTTTTACGTTCTATTCTCTCTAATAGGCATATACATAACTCGGAAGGATAAAGATTCAACACTTGCCATTGGAATTTTGTTGGGAATGCTATCATTCTCTCTCATAAAAATTGAAAATCCTCCCCTTATTAACCTTGGTATGTTTTCAATGCAAGGTGCTCTTGCATTGGTAGACTTTTTTTTAATATTCGCAATCCTTACCTCTGGATGCACAGTCAAAGCCATATGTTATGGCGTAGGTGTGATGTGTATGGCATTACTGAGTGGCAATCTCATAACTACATTTCTATCTAATGCTGTAACATTTCTAATCACTGTAGGCAACATTATACTGACAATATCAACTCTTTTATTCTACTTCTCAGGTAAAAAAATTAGAACAACAGAAAGCATAAAGCCAAAAGAAATGCAGCCTGAAGAAAGTTTTACTCTTGAAGAAAGAGTAATTGAAAAACCCCGCTCTGCCGACGTCTTACTTTCGCATAAAATTGAAGAAATTCTTTCTACTTATCAAAAAAAGTTTTCACCGAAGGAAATGGAAGTTCTCAAACTTCTACTTCAGAGGAAAACTTACAAAGAGATTGCTCAAGAACTTCAAATATCCGAATCATCGGTAAAAACATACGTGAAAAGAATCTCTGACAAATTAAATGTTCACGGAAAAGAAGGGATTTTAAACGTTTTGAGCAAAAAACCTTAGAAATCAAACCGCTGTTGACAGTAAAAAACGTCTTTGCTATAATTTTCACTTAATAACAATCATTCTTTGCAGGGGGAACAATGGGAAAGCTCACAAACTCTATCAAAGGTAAAATTTTCCTTTCTTTCATGGTTATAATATCTGTTGCAATCATTTCTCAGGTAATTCTCTCAGTTTTTATAAAAAACAGCATGGAACATAACAAGGCAAAACTAAAAAACGAAAACCTTAAAACTGTAATGGAGGAAAAACTAAAAGACAAGCTTGACCTTCAAATAACCAATGCAGCAGCTATTGGCAGAAACCCGAAAATAATAGAGGCCTTTGTAAAAAATGACTACCGAATTGCTGAAAAAGAAATTGGCGAACTTATAAAACTTTACAATTCTTTTGATTTTCGTGGTGTCAGGTTGCATCTAATCAGAGCAAATATGACCACTCTTTACAGAAACTATTCAGACAAAAGGGACGATGACGTCTCCTTCAGACCATTGATAAAAAAGGCAGTAGCAGAGAAAAGGGGAATAGCCGGCTTTGAAATAGGAAATACCGGAGTTTTCTTAAGAGGTATCGCACCAGTTTTTGATAATTCGGGCAACTTTGTAGGCCTTGTAGAATTTCAAGCCGGCACTGGAAGTATTAGCAGAGCTTTTAAAAGGGAAAAGGTATACAACATCCTGCTCGTTGACAGAAAATCGGTAAAAGAGGAGGAATATAAAAAATCTGCCAGCGATGTAATGTTAGGCGATATGTTTTTCACTGCCAATGCAAAATGGTTTGATGAAGATGTGGTGAATTTAGCAAAAGAAATTGACTATAAAGCATTACTTGCGAAAGGTTATATATTGAACAGCAAATATTACGCCACCTATTACGATGCCGTAGACTACGAAGGCAAAAAATTCGGAATTCATCTTTTCGCAATGAAAAGAGAGCATTTTGACGCAGAGTTTAAAGATGTATACAGAACAATGTATATTGCAGGAGCATTCAACGGAATAGTATACATATCCATAATAGTGTTCGCACTTTTAATCATAAACAGGCTTGCAATAAGACCTATAAATGAATTCTCCCAATTTATCCAGAATCTTGGAACAGACCTTACAAAAAGATTTAAATACAATAGAAATGATGAAATAGGTAAAATGGGACAGGCTTTCAACAACTCCCTTTTAGAGACTTTCCATGTTTTGATAAGAGATAAAATCAAAGCTCTGATTAATGAAATTATTTCCTCATCCAAGCAGTCTATGGAAAAAATAAATCAGACAAAGATATCAACATCCGAACAGGTCAAACAAGCCGAGCAGATTGCAACAGCAGCAGAAGAGATGAGCCAGACCATAGGAGACATTGCAAGAAACACTGCAACAGCATCGGAACGCTCTATGGAAGCTACAGAAGCTGTAAAGGAAGGCAGAGAAATAACCATAGAAGCTGTAAAAGCAGTGGAAAGAGTAAAAGAAGTTACAGACAGACTCTCTGAACTCATACAAAACCTCAACATGCGTTCAGGGGAGATAGGAGAGATAATAACAGTAATAAAAGACATAGCAGACCAGACAAATCTTCTTGCCCTCAATGCAGCCATTGAGGCAGCCAGAGCAGGTGAACAAGGACGAGGATTTGCCGTAGTTGCCGATGAAGTGCGTAAACTTGCAGAGCGAACAATAAAAGCAACCGATGAGATTTCAGGCAAAATAATAGCAATTCAGCAGGATGCAAATAATACGGCAAAAAATATGAACAGTGCCTCCGAGGAAGTAAAGAATTCAACTGAACTAATCAACAAAGTTGATGAAGTACTCAAAAAGATTTACGAAACTGTCCAGATTGTAAGAGAAGAAATCTCCCATATATCAACAGCTGTTGAGGAACAATCGGCAGTGGCAGAGGAAGTGGCAAGAAACATCGAAAAATCTACACAACATTCAAGAGAAATAGACCGAAAAGCAGAAGAGATATCCAAAAGCTTTGATAGACTAAGAGAAAACACCGAAAGTCTGGCAAGAGAGATTGAAAAATTTAAAGTGTAAAGAGGAGGAACCTTTTAGCCTCCTTCTCTTTTAAACATTTTCAAAAGTTTATTATTTGTTGAAAGTCAATAAATTAAGTTCCAGAGACTTTCAATGCTTCTATTAATTCATTTCAAAGCGAGCTTTTAAACTCATTTAAGCGATAAGTCTAAATTGAATCGAAATCTTTCAATTCTGAAACTTCTTACATGTCTTCTGTTCTTATAGCAATGCAACGCTAAAATGCATTATAAAGAGCATTTTTATAGCTTTTACAATCTATTAGTATTTAGAAAAATAAACCATTGAAAAATTTTGTCTCCTTAATTTAAAGTAGTAAAAAATCAGGATTTCTGAGATACAAAGCAAATGATTAGAAAAAGAATAAAAATTTTAATGAATATTAAATCTTTTAAATTAATGTTTATTCGAAAGACAGATAAAATTATTCACTTTTTTTATAAAATCAATGCGTTTTTTAAGGAATGGAATTTAAGAAAAGTATTCAAATGTTACAGAGAGTTTCAGAAAAGCTTTATCTCTCCCTTAAAATTTAGGCAACTTAAAAATCAAAAGTTCCTGATAGATTTTTATTTTAAGTGGATTCGGATATTTCGAAAGGAAATAAGTAATGTTCACTCTTGATAACTCTAAAATTTTAAAAATAATCGGAAGAGAAAATTATCTTTTCATCAATGATTTTATTGAATACGATGTCCCTACATTAATCAGAAATGCATCCTTTCTCGTTATAGGAGGAGCTGGAAGCATAGGAGCAGCTACCGTCAAAGAAATTTTTAAGCATCATCCCAAGGTTTTGCATGTAATCGACATTAACGAAAACAACTTGGCAGAATTGGTCAGAGATATTAGAAGTTCGATTGGATATATTGAAGGTGATTTTAAAACATACGTTATAGACACTGGCAGTGATATTTTCGAAAAGTTTATCGAAGAACAATGTAGCTATGACTACATCCTAAACTTCTCAGCTCTTAAGCATGTAAGGAGTGAAAAAGACATATATACACTGATGAGAATGATTGAGGTTAATATTTTAAATGTTATAAAAACTCTTAAGAAGGCATCGTCAAAGGGTGTCAAAAGGTATTTCACCGTATCCACTGATAAATCAACCAATCCTGTCAATATGATGGGAGCATCAAAAAGAATCATGGAAATCTCTCTACTCATGTTTAAAGATAAAATTAAGATTAACACTTCAAGATTTCCAAACGTAGCATTCAGCGATGGAAGTCTACTATGTAGCTTCATCAATAGAATTTTAAAAGGACAACCTCTCGTTTTCCCAAAAGATGTTATGAGATACTTCATATCTCCCTATGAGGCAAGTTTGCTCTGTCTGATTTCCTGTACTACAGGGCAAAATGCAGAACTTTTCATCCCCAAAATTGAACAAAGATTGCCTCTTACCTCCTTTGCTGAAATTGCAGAAAAATTTTTAAATCACCTCGGGTTTGAACTTTATATTTGTAACTCGGAAGAAGAGGCTCGCAATTTAGCGCCAACTTTACCAGCTAAAGGGAAATGGGCTTGCTATATTTCTCAAACCGATACAACAGGAGAGAAGGAGCAAGAGGAATTTTACACTGATAGCGACCTCATAGATTGGACCAGATATAAAGATATTGGAGTCACTGAACTCTCTTTCAAAGGTAATCAGGAATTACTTGAAAAATTTCTGTCAGAATTAGAAAGAATGAGAAAAAGAAAAGAGTGGACAAAGAGCGAACTTGTCAATCTTTTTAAGGAAATATTACCAGAATTTGATCATTTTGAAACATACAGATATCTCGATGACAAAATGTAGCGATAAATATATAGCTATAGTTCAATTCATCAAGGAACTCTATCATAAAGACACGGTTTTTCTTCATGAGCCCATATTCTTGGGAAATGAAAAAAAATATTTAGAAGAGTGTATTGATTCGACTTTTGTATCATATGTTGGAGAATTCGTAGGTCAATTTGAAAGAGAAATAGAAAAGTTTACAGGCACTGGTTATGCAATAGCAACTGTCAACGGAACTGCAGCATTACATCTTGCCTTGTTGACTTTAGGAGTCAAATATGGAGACGAAGTAATTACTCAGCCTCTCACATTCGTCGCTACTGCCAATGCTATAGCCCATTGCGGTGCTAACCCTATTTTCATAGATGTTGATTTAGAGAATCTTGGAATGAGTCCTGAAAGTCTAAAGGATTTTTTAAAAAAATATACAAAAATTAAAAATCGAGTTCTTATAAACAAAATATCAGGAAAGAGGATATCTGCTGTGGTTCCTGTTCACGTATTTGGACATCCATGTAAAATAGATAAGATTATCTCCATATCAGAGGAATACGGACTTCCTGTTGTTGAAGATGCTGCTGAGGCTCTTGGAAGTTTCTATAAGGGCAAACATTGTGGTACATTTGGTATCATGGGAATTCTTAGCTTTAATGGCAACAAGATAATAACAACAGGTGGAGGCGGAGCTATTCTTACCGATAATCCTGAATTAGCAGAAAAAATTCGTCACCTATCAACAACTGCAAAAGTATCCCATCCATATCATTACTACCACGACGAAATTGGATATAATTACAGAATGCCAAACATCAATGCCGCTATAGGTCTTGCTCAGATAGAATACATCTCAAAAATTTTGGAACTAAAGAGAGAATTGGCTTTAATTTATCGAGAGTTTTTTAACAGTCTATCTTTGAGTTTTATTACTGAACCAAGATACGCCAAATCAAATTACTGGCTCAATGCCATATTGTTTGATAATGCAAACGAAAGAGAGTCTTTTCTCGAATTTGCAGTAAATAACTCTGTCCAATGTAGAGCAGCATGGAGACTTATTTCAAATCTACCGATGTATGAAAAATGCTTCAAAACAGAGCTACAGAACAGCATAAAGCTTGAAAATACTATAGCTAATATACCAAGTGGAATTCCATCGAGAATTATAAAAAAATGAGTAAAGAAAGAATTATTCTGATTGGAGGAGGAGGTCACTGTAGGTCTGTAATAGATGTAATCGAGCTTACGAACAAATTTGAGATACTGGGAATAATCGACAGAAAGGAAAATCTTGGTAAAGATGTGTTGGGTTACAAAGTTATAGGAACTGATAATGAGATATCAAACTTCATAAATGAAAGAGTAAAATTTTTGATTACAATTGGACATATTGGAGATGCAACCAAGAGAATTGAAATTTTTAGAAACTTAAAAAATTTAGGCTTACAATTAGCAACTGTAGTATCGCCCTTAGCCTACGTATCAAAATATGCCTCAATAGGTGAGGGAACTGTTGTAATGCATCATGCTCTTATCAATGCAGGAGCCAAGATAGGAAATAACTGCATAATTAATTCTAAAGCACTCATTGAGCATGATGCTATTGTTGAGGATCACTGTCACATATCAACATCTGCAATCGTAAACGGAGGAGTTGTAGTCCGCTCAGGTACATTCTTAGGAAGTAATGCAACAGTGAAACAGTATACAGAGATTGAAGGTTTTATCAAGGCTGGAAGTGTGATAAAATGAAAACATATATCATTTCCGAAGTAGGAGTAAATCACAATGGTTCAATGGAGCTCGCCAAACTACTCATAGATAAGGCAAAAGAAGTTGGAGCAGATGCAGTAAAGTTTCAAACTTTTAGGGCAGAAAATCTTGTAAGAACTGATGCTAAGAAGGCTGATTATCAAATCAAGAGAACATTAGCCGATGAATCACAATATGAAATGCTAAAGAAACTTGAACTCTCATTTGATGATTTCATTGAACTTAAAAGATATGCCGAAACAAAAAATATAGACTTTTTATCGTCGCCATTCGACATTGAAAGTGCGAGATTTCTAAAAAGACTAAATCTAAAAACTTTTAAAATTCCCTCTGGAGAAGTTACAAACTATCCTCTTTTGAGAGAAATCGGCAGCTACGGAGTAAAGGTTATTTTGTCCACCGGAATGTGTTCTCTTTGCGAAGTTGAACAAGCATTAAATGTACTAATTGAAGCAGGCACAAAAAGAGATGAAATCACTGTATTACATTGTAATTCTGAATATCCTTCACCCTATGATGATGTCAATCTTAAAGCGATGATTACAATTAAGGAAGCCTTTAAGGTTAATGTGGGATACTCTGACCATACATTAGGTATAGAAGTTCCAATCGCAGCAGTTGCCTTAGGTGCAACAGTAATTGAAAAACATTTTACTCTTGATAAAAATCTACCTGGACCAGACCACACTGCAAGCTTAGACCCAGAGGAATTTCAAATGCTTGTTAAAGCGATAAGAAATGTTGAAAAATCTTTTGGGGATGGAATTAAGAGACCTTCCCCTTCTGAGATGAGAAATATCAAAATTGTAAGAAAAAGCATTGTAGCTAAAAGAGATATCAAAAAAGGAGAGGTATTTTCAGAAGATAACTTGACAACCCTGCGACCAGCTGACGGAATTTGCCCAATGAGATGGAAGGAAATTATAGGTAAAGTAGCTAAGAGAGACTTTAAAAAGAGTGAAGCGATTGAAATTTAGAATTATGGAAAAAACTCGAAAAATTCAAGAAAAAGAAAAGAAAAAAATTTGCTTCTTTACTGGAACAAGGGCTGATTATGGACTTCTAAGGCCTCTAATTACTACGGCAAAGGAAAAGGAAAATTTCATAGTCCAAATAGTTGCATCTGGAATGCATCTGTCACCAGAATTTGGCATGACCTATAAAGAGATTGAAAAAGATGGATTTCTGATTGATGAAAAAATTGAAATTCTTCTTTCCTCCGATACATATTCGGGTATGGCAAAATCAATAGGGCTTGGAATTATATCTTATACAGACGCTATTCAGAGATTAAAACCTGACATTGTAGTGATTCTTGGAGACCGTTTTGAAGCTCTCGCCTTTGCCATAACTGCGTATACTCTAAGAATTCCTATTGCCCACCTATACGGAGGTGAGACAACTGAAGGAAGTCTTGACGATGGATATAGAAGAGCCATAAGTCAACTTTCAGATATTGACTTTACTTCGACAGAAAAATACAGAGAGGTTTTAATTAAGCATGGAAAGCTTCCGGAAAGAGTGTTTAATGTTGGGGCACTCGGAATCGACAACATAAAAACTATGAAATTACTTAGTAAAAAAAAGCTTGAGAATATTCTTGGCATTAAATTCTTTGAAAAAAATCTTCTAATTACTTTTCACCCTGAAACAAAAAATCCCGAAAGAAATCAGTTTTTCTTCAGTGAAGTTCTCAAAGCATTAAGCAAACTAAAGAACACTCTTCTAATTTTCACAAAATCCAATGCCGATGCAGAGGGAAGGCTCATTAATAAAATGATTGATGAGTTTGTCTCTAAAAACAAGTCAAATGCAGTAGCATTTGCTAACTTAGGACAACTTATCTACTTATCAACCATGAAACATGTAGACGGAGTTATTGGTAACTCATCAAGTGGAATTATCGAAGCACCGTCCCTAAAAGTGCCTACAATCAACATAGGGGACAGACAAAGGGGGAGAGTAAGAGCCGAATCGGTTATAGACTGTAAACCTGATTACCACGAGATAAAAATGGCATTAAATTTGATATACAGAAAGGATTTTAGAAATAGGCTCAAAACTATTAAAAATCCATATGGAGATGGTGATGCAGCCTTAAAGATTATTGGAATTCTGAGAAATTGGAGTTTTAAACATGTCAATTAAGAAAGACTTTGAGAGAATAACCGTAGGAGAAGATGAGGACATTCTTACGGCTCTAAGGAAATTAAACGATACCGCCAAAAAAGTTTTATTTGTCGTAAGAAATGGAACACTTCTCGGAACTATTACAGATGGCGACATCAGAAGACATATTTTAAAGAATGCAAAAGTAGAGGGATATGTAAAGGACATATATAATCGAGAACCTGTCTTTTTATTTGCAGAGGATGTCAAAAAAATCGACATTAAATCACTCTTCGTTGAAAAAAGAGTAGAGATAATTCCCATACTTGATAAAAACAAACGCCTCGTAGGTTATATTGATTGGGCTGACTTTATCTCGAAACATGAATTTGACCTTTATGATAAGTTAGACCACGACATACCTGTCATAATTATGGCAGGGGGGAAGGGAACTCGACTTAAACCATTCACTGATGTTTTACCCAAGCCGCTAATTCCAGTAGGAGACAAAACTGCAATGGAGCGAATCATTGAGTTTTTTCAGAAATTTGGCATTCGACGCTTTTTTGCGGTCTTGAATTATAAAGGTCAGATTATTGAATCCTATTTTAATACAGTAAAAAAGGACTATCAAATCGAGTTTGTCTGGGAGAAAGATTATCTTGGAACTGTAGGTGGAATAAAGCTCACTGAAAAGTTATTTCCTGATGAAAATTTCTTTGTTTCAAACTGCGATATATTTATAAAGACAAATCTAAAGGAAGTTTACGAGTATCATATTGAAAACAATGCTATTTTAACATCCATTACCTCAATACACCATCACAAAATTCCTTACGGAGTCGTTGAAATAAACAAGGGTGGAAAAATAAACAAGATAATTGAAAAACCTGAATTGATATTTCAAATCAATACCGGGGTTTATCTTTTAAATCGTGATGTCTTCAAATATATTCAAGAGGATAAATATTTTGATATGCCCGAGTTGATTCAATCTTTAATGAACGAGAGAAAAAATGTATTTGCCTATCCTATTAGAGAGAGTGAATACGTTGACATTGGACAATGGGAAGAATACAGAAGAGGATTAGAACTCATCAAAAATTTTTAATGAACAAATGAAAGCACTTATAATAGGTTTTGGTTCTGCTGGGAAAAGGCATGCTCGAACTCTCACGGAGATTTCAGATATTTCGGAAATTCATTTTGTAACAAAGCAGGAATTAAAAAAAGGAATTTTCTATAGAAACCTTGAAGAAGTACCTCTTGACCAGTATAATTACATCATAGTTGCTTCAGAAACATCAAAGCATTATGAACAATTGAAATTCATAGTTTCTAATGTATCTAACAAAATTATCCTTTGTGAAAAACCACTCTTCTCAAAAAGAGAGAGTTTATCTTTAAATGGAAATCAAATTTTCGTAGGATACCAGTTGAGATATCATCATTTCATAAAAAAACTCAGAGAGTTAACTAAAAATCAAAAGGTTTTTTCTTGTTTTGCATACTGTGGTTACTACTTACCATTTTGGCGAAATGATAGAAACCTCGCTGATACATACAGTGCCTTCCAATCTAAAGGGGGTGGAGTGATGCTCGACCTGAGCCATGAAATAGATTACATAATTCATCTTTTTGGAGATATTTCAAAATTTCATGCTTACTTTTCAAGAATTTCAAACTTAGATATTGATTCTGAGGACTACATGACAATGATAGGTATTACAAACAGTGGAGTCTACGTTACGATAACTCTTGACTACATCAGTCTGATAAATCTAAGACTAATTATAGTTCATGCTGAAGAATTTTCTGCTTACATAGATTTATACAATGGAGAATTGAAATATAAAGACAAAAAAAACGAATTTACAGAGTCAGTTGGAAGACTTGACTCAGATAAATTAACAAAGGAGATGCATGAAGATATTTTGTCGTCAAGAAAAATTGCCTGTAGCTTCAATGAAGCTCTAAAAGTTGTTGAATTAATAGATAGTATAAAGGAGTTATCGAAATGAAAGTTCTATGTACTATATGTGCAAGGGGTGGTAGTAAAGGAGTTCCTAATAAAAATATTAGGCAACTTTTAGGAAAACCATTGATTGTATGGACTATAGAGCAAGCAATCAATTCTAATCTCTTCGATAAAATCGTAGTTAGTTCTGATTCTGAAGATATTCTAAAAATAGCAAAAGAAAATGGAGCAGAAGTTTTCTTCAAGAGAGAGCCAAAACTGTCTGGTGATGAAGTGGGTAAAATTGAAGTCATAAGGGATGCTTTACTAAAGAGTGAAAACTTTTTTCAAACTACCTTCAATGTAATTGTTGATTTAGATGTAACTTCTCCTGTAAGAACTTCAGAGGACATCATTAAGGCCTTTAAAACCTTTATTGATAATGATTATGATATTCTCTTCTCTGTTGCTCCATCAAGAAAAAATCCTTATTTTAACATGATTGAGATTGACCAAAATGGAACAGTCAGACTTTGCAAAACCTTAAATCAACCAATAAAGAGAAGACAGGATGCTCCGAGAGTTTACGATATGAACGCATCAATTTATATTTGGAAAAGAAATATTCTGATTAATCACAACAATCTTTTTCTTGACAAAACCGGAATTTATGTCATGGGAGAAGAAAGTGCCTACGACATTGATTCCGAACTTGACCTATTAATTGTTGAGTGTATAATGAGGAAAAGGCAAAGTGTTACTAAAAGATAAGGTTATAGTTATTATCGGAGGGGCAGGACTCCTTGGAAGAGAATTTGTATCTGCTGTTGTAAATAATGGAGGAGTTGCAATTATTGCTGATTTAAAAGAGGTCTCTTTTCAAGAATTTGACATAAATCATAAACAGGTTAAATTTGTAAAGACTGACTTTACAAGGTTAGAGCAGATTGAGAATCTTATCAATATAGTATCAAAGGAATACGGTCGAATTGATTGTCTCGTCAATTCTGCCTACCCTCGAAATCAAAATTATGGTAGAGATTTCCTTGAGGTAACCTTTGAGGATTTTTGTGAGAATGCATGCCTTCATCTCGGCGGTTACTTTTTGAGTTGCCAGTGTTTCATTAAGTTCTTTATAAATCAGGGCTATGGTAACATTGTTAACATAGCTTCAATTTATGGAGTAGTAGCTCCAAGATTTGATTTGTACACAGGAACAACTATGACTATGCCTATTGAGTATGCAGTAATCAAATCTGGAATAATTCATATGACCAAATATCTTGCTAAGTATCTAAAAGGCAAGAACATTAGAGTAAACTGCATTAGTCCTGGAGGAATTCTTGACAAGCAACCAGAAAAGTTTTTAAAGAGATACAGAGACTATTGTCTCAACAAAGGAATGCTCTCAAAATCAGACATAAATGGAACTCTTGTTTTTTTACTCTCTGACATGAGCGAATTTATAAATGGTCAAAACATAATTGTTGATGATGGATTTACTCTTTAGGTTTACATGGAGGTAAAAATGGGAAAGAAAAGAATATTTTGGTGTAAAAACTGTTTAAACATGTCAACAAGACCAAGAATAACATTTGATGAGAGAGGTTTTTGTAATGCCTGCCAGTGGGCTGAAGAGAAAAGAAAAATGGATTGGATTCCAAGACAGAGAGAACTAAGAGAAATACTTAACAAATACAGGGGTTACAACAAAGCCTTTGACTGTATAGTGCCGGTAAGTGGTGGTAAAGACGGCTCATACATTTCTTACAAACTAAAGCACGAATATGGAATGAACCCTTTAACTGTAACAGTTAGACCACCTCTTGAATTGGAATTAGGCAAAAAGAATCTTCTTAATTTTATAAACTCGGGATACCAACATGTTCACATCAGTCCTGACTCTGAAGTTATGAGAGAACTAAACAAGTTTGGTTTTATAAACAAGGGGTTTCCCTATTATGGCTGGCTAATAGCAATTCTTACAGCAGTTATAAGAGTTGCAATTAATTTCAATATTCCCCTAATATTCTATGCCGAAGACGGTGAAGTTGAGTATGGAGGTTCAACGGAAACTAAGAACATAAGCCTTTTCAATATTGAATACATAAAAAGAGTTTATTTTGAAGGTGGTTACCACAGTGCTATTGAGGCAATGAAAGAAAAGTTTCCAGAAAATAGACTATATTTCTGGCTTTTTCCTGAGGAAGAAGAGCTAAAGGGAAAAGAACTATATCTTACCCATTGGTCCTACTTTGAAAACTGGGACCCCTACAGAAACTATCTCGTTGCTAAGCAGTACTGCGGACTTTTGGAAAACGAAGATACAAATGTCGGCACTTTCACAAACTTTGCTCAAAACGATCAAGCCTTTTATGCACTTCATACCTATTTGATGTATCTGAAATTCGGTTTCGGACGAGCTACTCAAGATGCAGGCATTGAAATCAGGCGCGGAGCAATGACAAGAGAACAAGCCATAAATTTAGTAAAACTATATGACAATCAATATCCAGAACCCTTCATTGAACTATACTTGGAATACTACGGAATGACAAAAGAGGAATTTGATAGTGTTCTTGATAAATGGGCTAATAAGGATTTGTTTGAAAAAAGGGATGGAAGATGGTATCCCAAATTTGAAGTGGGAGTTGATTTTGAAATCGATAGTGATAGTTAATTACGGAATGGGGAATATAAATTCAATCACCTCGGCAGTGAGATTTCTTGGATACGAACCGATACTTTCTGACAAAGAAGAACAAATTCTTAAAGCTGAAAGAATAATACTTCCAGGAGTAGGTTCATTTTACAAAGCCATGCAAAACATCAGACAGAAAAAACTTGATACCATTATAAAAAAGGCGGTCTTAGAAAAAGGGATTCCTCTTTTGGGAATATGTCTTGGTATGCAACTACTTTTCCAATTAGGAACCGAAGATGAAGAAACGGAGGGACTGGGTTTCATAGAAGGAATAGTTGAAAAGTTCAATCAATCTGATAAAAATGTCAAGATTCCTCATATTGGTTTTTCAAGAACAGAGATAATCAAAGATTCAAAAATATTCAAAAAACTTGGAAGTCAAGTTGATTTTTATTATAACCACAGTTTTAGAGCACTAACACAAGAAAAATTTGTTATAGCTTTAGCTCACAATGGAGAAAAGTTTACCGCAGCTGTTGAAAATGGAAATATTTTTGGCACTCAATTTCATCCCGAACTAAGCCAATCAAATGGATTGAGAGTTATAAAAAACTTCCTTGAATTAAAAAATGCCATATAAAAGACTCATTTTCATACTTCTATATGATTCTGGCAAATTTGTATTAAGCAGAAATTTTAGACTGCAAAAAGTTGGTGACATAAATTGGCTGATTAAAAACTACAATTTTCAATCAATCTCTTACTCAATAGATGAGCTAATTGTCCTTGATGTTACAAGAGGAGAGAGAAACATAGAGTATTTTACTGAAACATTAAAGAAGGTAGTTGAATTTGTATTCGTGCCTGTTGCTGCTGGTGGCGGGGTTGACTCAATCGAAAAAGCTAAGAAACTGCTTCACTCAGGAGCTGACAAAATTGTGGTAAACACTACTCTTTATACCGACGATTTAATAATAAAAGAACTTGTAAAAAATTTTGGAAGTCAATGTATCGTTGCTTCAATAGATTACAGAAGAAAAAATAATAGATATGAGGTACTAATCAACAGAGGGCAAAGGCTTATAGATATGGAATTAAAGGAGGCAGTAAAAAAAGTAATGGAATTAGGAATTGGAGAGATTTTATTAAATTCTATAGACAGAGATGGAACAGGCTACGGATATGACTTGGAATCCCTGAAACTCTTGGACTTTGATATTAGAATTCCCCTCATAGTTTCAGGAGGAGCTGGCAAACCTGAGCATTTTATAGAAGGATTAAGAATTAAAACTGTTGATGCCGTTGCCACTGCAAATCTTCTAAACTTTATCGGTAATGGCCTTCCCCTTGCAAGAAGAGAAATAATAAAAAGCGGAATTGACCTTGCCAATTGGGATGAAAATGAGTTTGAAAGATTAAAAAAATTAACCATGGAGGTATAAAATGATACCAATCTATGAAATGAAAACAATACACATTGAAGTCACCAATGCATGTAATCTCAGCTGTGCAAACTGCACGAGATTTGTTGGTCACCATAAAAAACCCTTTTTTATGGACTTGGAATTGGTAAGAAAGGGAATAGAATCACTTGAAGGTTACAAATATGGCATTGGATTAATGGGTGGTGAACCAACCCTTCATCCACAATTTGAAGAGATATGCAGAATTTTTCAGGAGATGATACCTGATAAATCAAAGCGACAGTTTTGGACAAATGGGTGTGGATGGAAAAAGTATGAAAAAATAATTCTGGAAACCTTTGAACCAACAAACATCGTTTACAATGACCACAGCAATCCACTTGTTGGATGGCATCAACCCCTCTTAATTGCGATTAAGGATGTTGTTGATGATGAGGATTTAATGTGGGAGCTTATTGATGATTGCTGGATACAACGTCGCTGGTCAGCCTCTATAACACCGAAAGGTGCATTCTTTTGCGAAGTTGCTGCTGCCCAAGACATTCTCTTTGACGGTCCTGGTGGATATCCCGTAGAAAAGGGATGGTGGAATAAGACTCCTCTTGAATTTAGAGACCAAATTAAGAGATATTGCCCTAACTGTGGAGCCTCAATACCTTTTCAAAAGGTAAGCGCCCATCTTGAATATGATATGGTTTCAAAGAGCATAGCAGAGAAGCTTGAAAAGGTTATGTCACCAAAGTTCTTAAAGGGAAGAATCAGAATTTTTGACAGAAAACTTACAAGAGAAGAGATTGAAAAGTATAAAGAAAACTGGACTCCTTGGAGTCATAGACCTTACAAACAGTACACTCCTGACCTAATTGAAGTATGCTAAAGGAATAATAAGTATGACAGAGAGAAAAAGAACATTTGAGGATAAATTAATCAGCAGTTTAAATTCAATTAGATACTCCCTTACAGAGCCTTTAATTCTCAGAATAATGAGACTTCTTTATGAAAAAGATTACAGAGACAAAAAGGAAGAACCATTAATATCAGTATACACACCAACTTACAATCGAGCTAAACTTTTAATTGAGAGAGCAGTCCCATCAGTTCTTAATCAAACTTATAAAAATTTTGAATACATAATAGTCGGAGACTGCTGTACCGATGAAACCGAAGAAGTAGTTACAAAAATAGGAGACCCGAGAATCAGATTTTACAATCTTCCCAAA
Source organism: Nitrospiraceae bacterium UBA2600 (assembly GCA_002339325.1). GTDB lineage: Bacteria > Nitrospirota > Thermodesulfovibrionia > Thermodesulfovibrionales > Thermodesulfovibrionaceae > Thermodesulfovibrio. The sequence goes on from DDKK01000047.1 coordinate 24,610, forward strand.
AGAGGATATCGCTATCCACCCACAGTTGAAAACCACTGGTTTGCTGGACCTGTTGTTCCAGCAAACTTTGCATTAAAGCTGGTAAGAGGAAAATGGATTGCAAGAATTGACGATGATGACATTTGGACTGAAGACCATCTTGAGGTGCTACTAAGATTTGCTCAAGAGGGCAACTATGAGTTTGTCTCAAGTTCATACATTGCTGTTAGACATGGAAAAGAAATACTTGTTGATGTCAAAGACCAAGTGCCAAGAATAGGTGGTACTCAGACCTGGCTTTACAGGTCCTATCTTAAGTTTATGAAATACAACATAAACTGCTGGAGAAAAAAATGGAACCGCGTTAACGATACTGACCTGCAGGACAGATTCTACAAAGCTGGAGTAAGAATTGGTTTTTTAGAGAAAGTTACATGTTATGTACTTCCAAGACCTGGAGAAGAAACCATCGGACTTGAAGCTTATAAATTAACAGCACAGGATAAATTAGGACATTTTGCTTTTAGAGAGTAAGACTATCTTTTAAAAATCTCCTTAAAATAAAATATTGTCTTTTCCAAACCTTCTTCTAAACTAACTACAGGTTTCCAACCCAAAATATTTTTTGCCAAAGTTATATCAGGTCTTCTCTGCTTTGGGTCATCCTCAGGTAGAGGTTTAAAGATAAGTTTTGATTTTGACTTTGTTAGTCTAAGAACTGTCTCTGCCAGTTCAATTATTGATATCTCCTCAGGATTTCCAAGATTTACAGGCCCAGTAAATTCATCAGAACTGTTCATAAGTTTTATCAAACCCTCAATCATGTCATCAATATAGCAAAAGCTTCTTGTTTGTTTCCCATCTCCGTAAATTGTAATATCTCTCCCCTGAAGTGCTTGAACTATGAAATTACTTACTACTCTTCCATCGTTTGGATGCATTCTCGGACCATAGGTGTTAAATATTCTTGCCACTTTAATTCTCAGTTTATGCTGTCTGTGATAGGCGAAGAAAAGGGTTTCAGCACATCTTTTGCCTTCATCATAGCAAGCTCTAAGCCCTATTGGATTTACATTTCCCCAGTAAGTCTCAGGCTGAGGATTAACCTGAGGATCTCCGTAGACCTCAGAAGTTGAGGCTTGAAGAATCTTTATCTTAAGTCTTTTTGCAAGACCTAACATATTTATTGAACCATGAACTGAGGTCTTCACTGTCTGGACAGGGTCAAACTGGTAATGAATTGGAGAGGCAGGACAAGCAAGATTATATATCTCATCAGTCTCCAAATAAAGTGGAAAAGTGATATCATGTCTAATGACCTCAAAATAAGGATTGCTTAGTAGATGAACAATATTTTGCTTTGTCCCTGTGTAAAAATTATCTACACAAAGAACCTCATTTTTCTCCTTAAGCAATCTTTCACAGAGATGGGAACCTATAAAACCTCCACCACCTGTAACAAGAATCCTTTTCCTCATCTTTCACCTTTTAAAAATCAATTGTCTAAAACTGTATAGATAAAATAGCACAAAGATAAAATTAACTGCAAACAAATAAAAGAGATAATCCTCAATTGATGAAAAATCAATGATGAAGAATCCTCCATAGAAACAAATCAGATTGAGATAAACAATAATGATACCCCTCTCTAATGAAGTTGCAAGACTTACAAATATTAATACGAAAATTAACGAAAGGATAGAAATCAGATACTTTGGGACGTATTCATAAGCTGAAATAAATGCACTTCCGAAAACAAGATTAAAAAGAGATTTTCCAGTAATAGCAACTAAAGTCTGAAAAAGTATTTCAAGGAAAAAGGCAACGGCAAAAATTTGAAATAAATATTTTCTTAATGACCTATCCATTTTGGATTCAACAAACTTTGGGAAATAAACATCCATTAAAGCCACAACAGACCAAAGAAGAAACTTTCCAAAGGCACTTACCGAAGCATAAATTCCTGCTGTTTCAGGAGAAAAAATTCTTCTAATGAAAATATCGTCAGCATAAATGAAGAAGCCTACAGGAAATGCATATAGAGCAATCTTAAAAAGTCTCTTAATATCAAGTTTTGCTTTTCTGAATCTCCATCCCCTATTATTTAAAAGAAGGACTGATTCAACTACAATTATGCCGCTTAAATAGGCAATAATACCTGCTTCAACTTTTAATCCAATATGTAAGGATGTATATGCAACTATCACCCTTACGGTCATTTCAAATCCATTTGAGAAAGCAAAAAGCCCAAATCTTCCGGAAGCTTGTAAGAAACTTTTTTCTACAACAAGAGGAAAGAGCACAAACCATGATACTCCAACAAAATAAAAATAATAGCCTTCAGTAACATTGAGAAAATCTTTGAGATAGTCAGAAAAAATTACGGCTAAGGCACCAAAGCCTAAACCAAAAATCAATCCAAAAAATCTCATTGATTGTAATAATTCAAATCTTCTGTCAAAATTTTCAATAATTGTCTTTACTGAAAGGGTAGAGAGTATTGATGCAAGATATCCTATGGAAAAAATTAGAGAATAGACAACGCTGAATTCACCGTAACCTTCTTTGCCCAGACTTTTACCTAAAATTGAATGAAAAACATATACAAGCAAATTTAGATAAATAAAAGCAGAGTAAACATACACTGAGTTTCTGAGCATTCCCATTGAGCAAAATTATATCATTAGAGGGATGCTTAGATAAAATTTTCTCATTTTTTGATTTACTTAACTTTTTCAAAATTGTGATAAAATATCAAATGCCTGTTGATGTACAAAAAATCATCAAAACCCTTGAAGAAAGAAAAAACAGAAATATCAAGTATCTTGAAAAAAAAGCTCCTCAGCTGCTTGATTTACTTAAAAAACCATCAAAACTTAGTAAATGTGGTATATACATTGACCCTCAATCGGGTTTGATTGACCTAATTATAGAAGATCAAAAGCTCTATCAAGCTGATCCACACAAGGCTACTTTAGCTCATATAGATGAATTTGAGAGGTCTGGATTCAAATTTTATATTGGCCCAGATGTAACCACCCCAGAACAATTCAAGGACAGCATGATGGACATGAGACATTGGTATGAATACTTAGTTTTAGCTAAGGAAAAGCCAAATATTGACTTTGTAAAAAAAATCATACGAAAAGGAGACATTTTTGGAACTTTCCTATGCCTTGGAATCGGTCTCGGCCATCATCTCGTTGAGCTCACAAAACGATATGAAATTAAACAGTTTATCATCGTTGAACAAGACTCAGAAATATTTAAAGCTTCTCTTTTCACAATTGATTGGAGTTTCCTTGAAAAGTACATGAGAGACAATAGAACCTTCAATGTTTTTATTAGGGATGACCCTTTTGAGGCTGCAAAAGAAGTAGTAGCTTACTGCCAGTTTATTCTTAACCCACCTATAGGTTTTGATATGCCCGTATTCAGCTATTTTAAAAACTCCTTTTTTGAAAAGTTCATGACAGAGTTCATGAAAAGATTTAATCAAATTTTTACAGGTTGGGGATTTTTTCAGGACGAATATTGGTCTGTGGAGCATACACTTGAAAACATAAAAAATCAAATTCCCCTCTTTTACGGAAATAGTCCTGTTTCATCAAAGGCAAATGCATTTATAATTGGTGCTGGACCCTCCCTTGACTACTCCCTTGACTTCATAAAGAAAAACAGTGACAAGGCTGTTATTTTTTCCTGCGGAAGTAGCCTCTCTTCACTTCATAGAGCAGGAATCAAGCCTGATTTTCATATTGACATTGAAAGAACTGTCGTAACCTACGACGCCCTTGTCTGGATTGGAGACCCTGAATATGTAAGAACCATACCTGTGATTTTCAACAATCCCATGTATCCATTAGTTTCAACCCTTTTTGATGAAAGCTACATGTACCTTAAAGCAAATGATGCTGGCACAGTCTTTTTTGAGTCTCATATTCCCCGACTTATTTTTTCAAATCCTACAGTAGTAAACGGTGGACTATCTTTTGCCGTAAATTCTGGCTTTAAGGAGATTTATCTTTTTGGAACTGACATGGGATATAAAGACCCCAAAAAACATCATGCCAATCATAATGTTGCTCTTGACAAAAACACCTATTTTTATGCTGAAGAACTTGGAAAGGACTTGAAGTTAGAGGGAAATTTCGGAGGTGATGTCTATACAAACATGTTTCTTAATTGGGCCAGAACATGGATTGAGGACCTTATTAAAACACTGACCGATGTGAAGATTTACAATACTTCTGATGGTGCTAAAATTAAAGGAGCTATTCCGACGAGATTAGAGAACATAAGCCTTAAAAAATTTGAAAAGGATGAAACAGTTAGGACTATAAAGCAAAATTTTTCACAAGACTATCTAAAAAACAGAGATTTTATAACCAAACGATTGGAACAACTCAAAATTGAGACCAAAAACTACAGAAATTATTCACTCTCCCAACTCAATTCAAAAATCAAAAATAAATCTCAACTCATGGATGCTCTTCACAATATCTTCGTGTGGATTTATCTAAATCAAACAAATAACGGAATACTAAATTTCCTTGTCAGAGGAGGATTTCTTCACTATGAGCATCTTGCTTTATTCCTCTGTTATCAGAAAGAAATTAGAGGAATTAATTTCGTGCCTGAGACTGTTGAGGCAATTAGAAGATATATTGAAGAATCTACTGATATGCTATTCAACTTAGTCGATAAATATAGACAAATCTTTCGCTAAACTTTTTCAAAAACCAACCGATATAAATAATCAAGACAGCAGGGAGGAAGGGAGGTGTATAGGTAAAACCAAACCCAACAAGCTGTCTGGATGCAGGAGGCATCCTTAAAAAAACATGGAGGTTAAACCATGGCATTAAGAATTAACTTTAACGCAGAAGCAACAGTAACACACACAGCCCTTTTAAGAAACGAAAGGGCAATGAACAAGTCTCTTTTAAGAATTTCAACAGGTAACAGAATTCTCTCAGCAGCCGATGACGCAGCAGGTCTCTTTATTGCTGACCAGCTTAGCGTTGTTGCTGCAGCCCTTGACCAAGGTAACCGTAACATCCAGACCGGTATCAGTGCTCTCCAGATTGCCGAGACCAATGTTGGACAGATTTTTGAGAAACTACAGACAATCTACACAAAGGCACAATCAGCAGCAAACGACATCAATGACCCAAATGCCCGTTCAGCCCTACAAAGAGACATTCAAAACCTTGTTGACGCCATTCAGAAGCTTGGAACAGACACTGAGTACAATGGAATTAAACTTCTTGATGGAACATTTTCAGACAAAGTAATTCACTACGGTGCAAGGGCAAATCAGACAATTACCGTAGGAATTGACTCGGTTAAGGCAAATGACCTCGGCGCCAATATGGTAATAGGAGGCGGTCCTCTTACCAATGCAGTTTCAGCCAGTGCTGTAGCAGGCTCTGCTATAACCAATGGATATACAGCCTCAACTGGTGCAGTTCAAACAGGAACTGCATGGAGATGGGATACAGGAGACCAGGCATTAGTTGCAGGAATTGGTGTTTCAGATGGACTTTCCTTTGCAGTTGATGCTAAAACAATAGCAGACAATATAAATAGTGCATCAGCCCTTCAAAATCTTGGAATCACAGCAAGAGCATCAAATACAAGCACCGCAGCAGCCGCATGGACTGATATTCAGACAGGGGCTGGACAGAGCGTAGAAATTAAATTCTTCGTAGGCACAGATAACACAGCTGATGTTACAGTAACTGTAGGTGCAAACAGTGTTCTGACTCTATCAGACCTTGTAACACAGATTAATACACAAGCTTCTCAAAATGACTTAAATATCACTGCCAAAATAGACCAAGGTAGGCTCGTGCTTACGACAGAAGGAGAGACAATAGGACTTCAGGTTTCAGCCTCAGTAGCTGACAGTGCTGGTTCTTTGACGGTAAATATGTCTCAATTCTTAGGATTATCCGCTGCAGCCGTTAATGTCATTGCAAGTGTCGGAACTGGAAGTGCCGCTTCAGCAACAGGTTCAGCAATACAGGTTGGTAATCTTACGATTATGGGTATTGACTCCTTCAACTATAACTTTTCAGGAATTTCAACGGCAGGTGCTGGTTTAGGCGTAGCAGCATCAGGAAACTCAAGCTTCAAAAACCTCTACTCCATTGACGTTACAACTAACGAAAACGCTGAGCTTGCCCTTGATATCGTAAAGACTGCAATTCAGAAGGCTGATAAGATTCGTACCCAAATCGGTTCCGTAATTAACAACCTCCAGGCAATATGGGACGGACAGAAAGCATCCTATGACAACACAAAGGAAGCTGAAAACGTAATCCGTAACACAGACTTTGCAGCTGAGATGAGCACATTCGTAACCATGCAGATAAGAATGCAGTCCGGTGTGGCTATGCTTGCTCAGGCAAATGCCTTACCTCAGCTCGTGCTTCAGCTTCTGAGATAAAAAGTTTAGCCTTTGAGCCCCCTCTTCGGAGGGGGCAAAAAATAAAAAGAGGTAGTAAAAATGAGGCTGGACGGAATTGATAGAGAGATAATACCTATTAATCCCTACAGAGGGAGTAACAATGTGCAGCATATTGAACTTCCAAAACTTAACGAAGAGATACAGCTGAAGAACCTGACCCAGCCTGATGAGACTACAAAGCAGTTACAGAAACCTGTTGTATCTCAAGAAGAACTTAACAAAATAATGGAAGAATTAAGACATAAGTTTAACATGCTTGAGAGGTATTTGAAAATTGACATTGACTCGGAGCTAAAAATGCCCATATCAAAAATTATCGATATGCGCACAGAGGAAGTCATAAGGCAGATTCCACCAGAGTGGGTTGTAGATATTCTAAGGAGAATGAATGAACTCAAAGGCATCTTTTATGCCGAGGAGGTTTAAAAATGGCAGACCTTTATATTTCAGGGCTCACAGGAGCTTTTGATACAGATGGAATGGTAAGCAAACTCTTGCAAATTAAACAGCAGCCTCTTACTAAGCTTGCCCAGCAGAGAGCAGCTGTTCAGGGAAAAGTGGCAAGCCTAAATAACTTATATGGTGCTTTAAGCGGCATGCAGAACTTTTTTAACACCCTTGATGTAACCAGTCTTTTTAGCTCAAAGAAAGCTTCATCCTCAAACTCTTCAGTCCTTACAGCAACAGCAACTAAGGATACGCCAAACATCACAATGGGCATCACCGTAAACCGTCTTGCCCAGACTGAAATTAGAGCAAGCACAGGAGGAGTAAGCAGCCTTTCAGATACATTCTCATCATCAGGAACAATGACACTTAAATACTGGACTGACAACGCTAATTATCAAACCTTTAACATAAATTACTCAGCAGGTCAAACTTTGCAGGACTTAGTTAATAGCATAAATTCAGCACAGAATAAAGTTAAAGCATCTGTTTACTACACAGGCTCAGACTACAGACTTCTTCTTACAGAGGCCGATGCATCAGCTTCAACAAGAGAGACGACAGAGACAACCTTTGCAATTGAGGCAGAAAACATGCCTACAGGGCTTGGAGGACTTGAGACAATTCAGAATGCTCAAAATGCATCAATTACAATTGGAAACTCTACAACAGAAGTAACTTCCCCCTCGAATACATTTAGCAATCTTCTTACAGGACTTGAGATAACTGTAAAAGACAGAGGCTCAGCAACAGTAACAATCAACGAAGACTACTCTCAGGCTAACAGTGCTCTTAACAACTTTGTTTCAAATTATAATGCCATTGTTTCAGTTGTAAATCAAATGACAGGAAAAGGTGCTCAGTTTCAAGGTGACAGCACGGTTACAACAATTAAAACAGGCATGGTAAGAATGATAGACCCTCTCATAAAAGCAGGACTTATTAACTACTCAGATAAGGATGGAACTATTTCAATAAATACTACAGCCCTTAATAATCTCAGCTCATCCAATCCTGACAAACTGAAAGAAATTATTACAGCTCTGAAAAACAACTTCTCAGGACAGCTCACTGCATGGACAGGCACAATCAGCACCTATAAAAACATTGGTGAAGGACAGATTACAAGCATTAATAGAAGGCTCACTGAACTTCAGAATTACTTGGTAAAATATGAAGAGAGACTTAGGAAAGAGTATTCTCAGCTTGAGGCATTCATTAATCAGTCCAATCAGATAAGTACAAGATTACAGGACTTTATGACATCAATCTCAGGAACATCAAAAGGAGGTAAATAAGATGACATACGTAGATTCCTATTTACAGAGTAAGGTAATGGGAGCAGATGGATTGGAGCTCATTACTATGCTTTATGACAGAGCAATCGTATCCCTTGAAATTTCAAGGGATTGCATAAATAGAGGTCTCGATGACCCTGAGCTCGTAAAGAAAAAGGCTGTTGAGCTCAGTAGAGCTACAGATATTCTGTATTATCTTAATGAAATACTTGACAGGCAGAGAGGCGGAGAAATTGCAGAAAAATTAGGGACAATTTACTCAATACTTATAAGTGACCTTGTGAAAGCAAATCTATTTAATGACATTGAAACAATAGGCAAATGCATTGAAATTCTCAAAAATATAAAAGCAGCATGGGAAGACATAAAAAAGAACGTCAAGGAATCTCAGGATGAATCAAAAAGAGCCTTTGCAGGAGCGGTCTAAGGTAAGAAGCCTTCTCATCCAGGCAGAGATTGCCCTCAAGGAAAATCGCTTTGAGGAGGCGCTTGCCGTTATTTCAAGCATTAGTACAGATGAAATAAAAGAGCTTGGAATTGAAGAGATGCAGGCTATTGGTTCATTGCTTGGCTATCTAAGAGATTTGGCGGAAGAAAAAAAACTAAATCTTGCGGAACAACTCAGAATAATTCAAGCAGGGAAGAATTACGTTGAGTGAAAAATTATAGTTTGTGAATATTATTGAATCAGGGCTTATTATCTACACTGCCTCCTAATACTTTATAGAGATTGAGCAAATTGAGATTTTTTGAAAGCTTAAGGCTGTTAAGCTGCTGTTGTGCCTGAAATAATGACCTCTGCGCATCAAGAACACTCATGTAACTGTCAATTCCGTTTTCATATCTTATTTTTGCAAGCCTGTAGGTCTCCCTTAGAGAGTGCACAAGAGATTCAATTGCCTGTAACTGTTCATCTACTGTGCCTTTCACTGCTAAGGCATCGGATACTTCTTTGAAAGCTGTCTGAATGGTCTTTTCATAATTAACAAGAGCAAGTTGTCTTTCGACCTTTGCAGCTTCATGGGCTGCCCATACTCTCGCATCAAAGATTGGCATTATTGCCTGGGGCTGAATACTCCATGCCTTAGAGCCTGATTCAAACAATCCTGAAAGCTCAGCTGACGCTGTCCCAAAAAGCGTCGTAAGTGAAATTCTCGGGAAAAAAGCTGCTCTTGCTGCACCTATCTGGGCATTGTATGCCTTAAGTGTGTGCTCTGCTGCCATAATATCAGGACGATTAAGGAGTATATCAGAAGAAAGCCCTGGTGAAATATCCTTTGGAGGTGTTAAGCCCTCAAGTCCTTCTGGCAAAAGCTCTTCAGTTAGTATCTCACCAGCAAGAAGGTCAAGGGTGTTTTTATCTTGAGCCAATGCCTGTGTATATCTTGCTACAGCTTCACGGGCTGTATCTACCTGTGTCCTCACTCTGTGAAGGTCTATTTCTGAGATTACTCCAACTTCATATCGTTTTTTCATTAATTCATAGTATTCCTGCTGATTTTTAAGGGTTTCCTTTGCCAGTTTGAGATTTTCTTTATCAGTCGCATAAGTATAATAGGCAGTAGCAACAGCAGAAATAAGAGAAAGTCTTGCCGCCCTGTGAGTTTGTTCTTGGGCAAGATACTGCTCAAGTGCCATTTCTTTCAGACTCCGAAGCCTTCCAAATAAATCAATCTCCCAAGAGGTAATCCCAAGACTTACAATGTATTTAGAAGTTGTCTCTGCCCTGCCTGTCCGTGAAAGGTCTGCAGGAGTTCTCTCCCTGTAACTCGTGCCTATTGCATCCACTGCTGGCAGAAGCTCTGCTCTTTGAATGCCATAATAGGCAGCGGCTCTCTCAACATTAAGGGCTGAGAGTCTGAGGTCTCTGTTGTTGGATAAAGCTTTTTCAATCATTTTCTGAAGTTTTGCATCTTTAAGAAACTCATTCCATTTAAGTTCTGTTGCTTTTGGTGATTTATCATAATTAATTGAACTATAGGCATCACCTTGAGGCCATTCCTTAGGCACAGGTGCATCAGGTCTTTTGTATTCGGGAATCATTGTACAGGAAAGAAGCAACAGGGACAGTATGAAAATTAAGGTTTGTTTTGTCATTCTGAACCTGCAAAGCAGGTGAAGAATCTCTTCCTTTCTTTCATTAAAAAAAAGAGAGATTCTTCGCACCCATTGAGGGTGCTCAGAATGACAGATTGGAGTAACTCTTTCGGTTAACACATTAGATTGGCAAAAGTATTCCTTAATCTTTTTTAACCTCATTTCACTATCCTTACCTTGAAGAGCTTCAAAATAAGCACAAAGAAAAGGGGAACAAAAACTATGCTTACGAAGGTTCCTGCAAGAACTCCACCTTCAATGGCAATTCCGATTGCATTCATCGCTCCTGAACCTGCACCTCTTGCTATGGCGAGTGGAAGAATTCCGAAGAAAAGTGCCAAGGAGGTCATGATTACAGGTCTGTATCTTATTGTTGCTGCCTCAACTGTTGCTCTCTGAAATTCCTCTCCTTGCTTAATTCTATCTCTTGCAAACTGAATAATAAGAATTGCATTTTTTGACGAAAGCCCCATTGTTACAAGGAATCCTATCTGAAAATAAACGTCGTTATGAAGTCCCATAAGCCATGTTGCTAATGCAGAACCAAATATACCAAGAGGAAGCAGTATTAAGTTTGTAATAGGAATTGTCCATGATTCATAAAGAGCTGCAAGGCATAGGAATATGACAAAAACTGAGAAAGCATAAAGAACGGGTGCCTGTCCTGTGGCAAGTTTTTCTTGATAGGATGAACCTGTCCATGCATAACCTACACCCTTTGGAAGTTTTGAAACGATCTCTTCCACTGCTTTCATTGCCTCTCCTGAACTTGTTCCTGTAGCAGGCTCACCCCATATATTCATAGATGGAAACCCGTTGTATCGCTCAAGTCTTGGTGAACCATAGATCCATCTGCCTGAGGCAAAGGAGGAAAAGGGAACCATTTTCCCCTCCGTATTACGCACATAAAGACGGTTCATATCTTCTGGTAGCATCCTGTAAGGAGTATCTGCCTGCACATAAACTCTTTTAACTCTCCCACCTTTTATAAAGTCGTTAACATAACTGCTTCCAAAGGCTGCAGATATGGTGTTATTGATTGAATTAATAGGCACACCAAGTGCTCCAGCCTTCTGCCAGTCTATATCAACCTTATACTCGGGGATATCATCCATACCATTAGGTCTTACGTTTTTAAGTCTTCTGTCCTGATTGGCAAAATACAAGAACTGATTTCGTGCTTCCATCAGTTTCTGATGCCCAAGTCCACCCATATCCATAAGTTGAAGGTCAAAACCTGTTGCATTACCAAGCTCTATAATTGAAGGAGGAGGGAAAACAAATATCATAGCTTTCTTATTCTGTGAAAAATGCATCATTGCCCTTGCCTGAATTGCCTTTACTCTCAGAGCTGAACTGTCTCTTAAATGCCAATCTTTAAGCTTTATAAATGCCATACCTGCAGACTGTGCCCTGCCTGAAAAACTCATACCTGCCAGTGTAATTATTGAATCTACCGCATCTTTTTCTTTTTGTAGAAAATAGTCCTTTACCTCAGACAAAACCTGCTCTGTCTGTTCAAGGGTTGAACCAGAAGGCAGAATAACCTGTGCAAGCATCATTCCTTGGTCTTCCTCAGGCAGATAGGCAGTAGGAAGCTTCATTAAAATAATCCCTAAAGCCACAACAATGATAATGTAAACAAAGATATAGACAGGCACTTTTCTGAAAGAGTTTTCAACTGTCTTTGTATAGACAAATCGCGATTTGAAGAAGAAGCTATAGAATTTTTCGTAAATCAGGTTAAAGTAGTAGAAAATATTTTTTCTTTCCCTCTGCTTTTCACTGTGAGGTCTAAGAAAGGTAACACAGAGCACTGGTGCAAAAGTAAGAGCAACAAATACAGAAAGCAACATGGCTGAAATAATTGTAATGGCAAACTGTCTGTAAATTATGCCTGTTGAACCTGTAAAAAATGCCATTGGTGCAAAAACAGCAGAGAGAACTACACCTATTCCAATCAAGGCACTGGTAATCTGTTCCATTGATTTTATGACAGCCTGCCTTACAGGAAGCTTTTCCTCACGCATTATTCTTTCCACATTTTCCACTACAACTATAGCGTCATCAACAAGAAGCCCAATTGCCAGAACCATGGCAAACATGGTAAGCATATTTATTGAATAGCCCGCTAATCCAAGGACAGCAAAAGTGCCAAGAAGCACTACAGGAACAGTAATTGTAGGAACAAGGGTGGCTCTAAGACTTCCCAAGAAAAGCCACATTATGAGAAAAACAAGAACTATTGCCTCTATGAGTGTTTTTACAACTTCGTTTATAGCAACCTTCGTGAAAGGCGTTGTATCATAGGGATATACAACTTTTACACCTGCTGGAAAGTTTCTGCTTAATTCGTCTATCTTTTTCTTTACTTTATCAGCCACATCAAGGGCATTTGCTCCTGGAAGAGGTCTTACAGCTAAGGCAGCAGCGGGTTTACCATTATAAAAGGCCTCTATATCGTAATAGTCTGTGCCGAGCTCAACTCTTGCAACGTCCTTTATCTTTACTGATGAACCATCTGGATTAATCCTTACAGGGATTGCTGCAAACTCATCGGGCTCTTTAAGCATGCTCTGAACTATTATAGGAGCATTAAGTCTCTGCCCTTCCTTTGCTGGTGCACCTCCGAGCTGTCCACCTGAAACCTCCACATTGTAAGCTTTTATTGCTGAGACTACATCACTAATTGTAAGCCCATAGCTTACAAGTTTGTGAGGCTCTATCCATATTCGCATTGCATAGGGAAATCCAAAAGTTTCAACCTCTCCAACCCCTTCTATCCTTGCAAGCACTTTTTCTACATTGGATTTGAGATAGTCTCTCAGGTCATAGGCATCAAGCCTTCCATCCTCTGAAATGAGTGAGACAATCAAAAGATAGTTTCTTGTTGCCTTCCCTACACTTATTCCTGTCTTCTGAACAGCCTCTGGTAGGCTTGGCATAGCAAGCTGAAGCTTGTTCTGAACTTTTGCCCATGCAAGGTCTGGGTCTGTGCCTGGTTCAAAGGTAAGCTCTATTCGGCAAGAACCTGAAGAGTCACTCACAGCAAACATATAGAGGAGTCTGTCAAGTCCTGTCATTTTCTCTTCAATAATCTGAGTGACACTGTTTTCAACAGTTTCAGCAGAAGCACCAGGATAGGTTGCCTGAATATAAATTGACGGAGGAGCTAAGGATGGATACTGGGCAATGGGAAGATTATAAATGGCAAGGCAGCCAGCACCCATTATGGCAATTGCAATAACCCATGCAAAGACCGGTCTGTCAAGGAAGAATTTAGATAGCATTATCTGCTCTGCTCCTTCTTTTGTTCGGTATAAGGCACGGGTTTAACTTGAGCACCAGGCATTATTCTTTGAACACCCTCAATAATTACCTGTTCACCCACTTGAACTCCCTCTGAAACAAGCCATCTATTACCTATAGCACGGTCAACCTGAATTGGTCTTATCTGAACCTTGTTTTCCTTGTCAACTACATACACAAAGGGATTACCCTTTGTATCACGAAAAACAACCTGCTGGGGCACAAGAATTGCTTTTTTGTTAATACCTTCCCTTATAACTGCCCTTACAAACATTCCAGGAAGCAAAATACCCTTTGGATTTGGAAATATTGCCCTCAAAGTAACAGAGCCTGTTGTCGGGTCAACAGTTACATCCTTAAACTGCAATGTTCCTTCAAGAGGGTAGCCTGTTCCATCTTCAAGAATGAGCTTAACTTTATTCTGCTCTTTGCCAGCATATTTAAGCCTTCCTTGCTCAAGCCTTTTCTCAAGCTCTCTTAGTTCCTTTGTTGACTGGGGAATATCAACGTAAATTGGGTCAAGTTGCTGAATCCTCGTGAGTTCCTGTGCCTGATAGGCAGTGACAAGAGCACCTTCTGTAACATTTGATTTACCAATCCTTCCTGATATAGGAGCAGTTATCTTTGTATATCCGAGATTAATCTGGGCGTTTCTTACCTGTGCTTTCAATGCCTCAATCTCAGAAAGGGTCTGCTCATACTGAGCTTTAACATCATCAAACTCCTGCTTGCTTATGGCATTTACCTTTATGAGTTCCTGATAACGCTCATGTCTTGCCTTGACTGATTGAAGATTTGCCTCTGCCCGAGAGAGGGCTGCTTTGGCATTGTCATAGGCTGCTTTGTATTGAGCAGGATCAATCTGATAGAGAACTTCTCCAGCCTTAACATTGCTTCCTTCAGTGAAGTATCTTTTAAGAATTATTCCGCTTACCTGAGGCCTAATCTCAGCAATTTTAAAAGGAGTTGTCCTTCCGGGAAGCTCTGTGGTAAGAAGAATCTCCTCTGTGTCTATTTTGATGACCGATACTTCGGGTATCTGAGGCATAGGATTTTTCTTTTCACACCCCATTATAAATAAGACAAATAAAAGTGGAAACAAAACTAACATTAACTTTATACGCATGCTCACACCTCTTTATTTTTAAGTAACCCATTGAAATTCAATAAATTACAAGCTCTAAAATTTTTCAATTACCTCCATCTGTCATTCTGAGCTCGAGCAAAGCGAGGGCGAAGAATCCCCTTTTACTTTCAGCAACCCATTGAAAATAATCTTTACGCATTCATCGGGGTCAATGAGATTTTCAGGGTCAACGACAACAGAAAGCACATATCCTCTTATAATATGCATAATTAACTTTGCAACTTCTTCAGAATTGCATTTGGCAAAATCACCTGAGCTTATGCCTGCTTCAATCAGATTTTTCAGCAATTTCTTCTGTTTCTCAAAAAAACCTTTTTTTATTTCCATTCCAAAGGTAAAACCCAATTCTCTCCCATGCAAAAGGATGAGCTCCTTATTTTCGGATGCATATTCAACTGCAATTTTTACATATTTCTCCAAAGTATCCTTTACATTTCTTTTCTCTTCAAAAATGGAAGCAATCCTTGTTTCCAAATCTTTTGTTTTTTCCTGCATCAGAAAAAGGAAAAGCTCTTCTTTATTCTTAAAATAAAGATAAACTCCCCCTACACTTATTCCTGCTTCCTTTGCAATCATTCTCATAGTAGCTCCACTGTAGCCATATTGGGAGAATACCTTTATGGCTGCATCAATTATTCTCTTCTTTGATTCATATCCTGAACGCCTGCTTATGTTAACTACCTCCAATTTTAAAAATTATTTTTTAGATTTCTTTTATAAGATATTGCCATACATTTCTTTCAAAAAAACTTCCCTCAACATTTTCTTCCATCTCAAGAAACATTTTAAAAGGAACAGTAAAAGTAAGAAGATTATCTCCAAGCTGTTTTTTTACATGTTTTCTTGCTGAAAGGTCTGTAAGACCAATAACTGCTCTCTGGAAATCTGATTTTGCTTCTCTGTAGGCGTATATTCCTATTGTTTGACAGCCTGCACCCCATGGAACTACTACATTCTCAAAGCTTTCTCTTCCATAACCGGAAAGAATAACAAGGGCTGAAAGCTGAAGTGGATTAACAGGAAATACAACAACCACAGGTTCTTTTTCCTGTAGATTTACATCCTTTAAGGGTTTGAAAATCACATATCTTGCAGGAACTTCCATTATTGG
Source organism: Nitrospiraceae bacterium UBA2600 (assembly GCA_002339325.1). Lineage (GTDB taxonomy): Bacteria > Nitrospirota > Thermodesulfovibrionia > Thermodesulfovibrionales > Thermodesulfovibrionaceae > Thermodesulfovibrio. The sequence goes on from DDKK01000047.1 coordinate 40,473, forward strand.
AAGCTGTTCAACAAATTTTTTAACATTTTCAGGAGTTTTTAAATATCTCTCTCCTTCAAGAAACTCCTCATAGAATTCTTTAGTTACATGGGGTTTAATTTGTTCAGCTACATTTTTCCCAATCTCCCATTCTTTGTTACCTGATGAAAGGAAATAATAAAAACATTCTATTCCTCCAACCATATCTAAATATGTATTACCAAAACCAAGACCAACGCCTCCACCCCAGCAACCGTACGTGTTTCTATCAAAAACAACTATTTTACCTTTTACAGCATTTGCAAACAACCACATAACGCATCCCCATTTACCTTCTCTAAATTGTAAGGCATTTTCTGGTCTTTTATCTGACCATATGATTGCCACAGGATTTAATTCCATTTTTAAAGCCTTTGCTATTTTGCTTTCCATATTGCAGCCCTCCTTTCTTATATGAGACTGTTCAAAATTTCCCAGTTTCTTATAAATCAAGGAATTAGAATTTAATATTTTTCATTTACCTCCATCTGTCATTCCGAGGAGCGTTAGCGACGAGGAATCTCCTCTTTCCGATTTAAGGAGGAGACCCTTCGCTTCGCTCAGGGTGACCCTAAGGGTCAAATTCCTCGCACCCATTGAGGGTGCTCGGAATGATCATTAGTAATTGAACATCCTCATTTATTTCAAAAATTTTAGTTCTTCATTTTGTACTCATACAACTGAACGTCTGTTCATGTGAACTAATGTTCAGTTTATCAGAATAAATAATGACATGTCAAGAAAAATTATGAAAAAATATTCTTGAATAAAAAGCCCTGCCATATCTGTAAGATAATGCAAAGATACGCAGGGCTATTTAATTATTAAAGAATTTCTAAGGCTGAGAAAAAGTAAGGGATTTCATAGGCAGCAGACTGGGGAGAGTCTGAGCCATGGACTGCATTTCTCTCAATGTTTTCGGCAAAGTCCTTTCTTATAGTGCCTTCCTCTGCCTGAGCAGGATTAGTAGCGCCCATAATTTTTCTGACCCTTGCTATTGCGTCCTCTCCTTCTAAAACCATAACTACAATAGGTCCTTCAGACATAAAATCTGTAAGGGATTCATAGAAAGGTCTGTCCTTGTGGACAATGTAAAATCCCTTGGCACCTTCTTTGGTAAGCTTAAGTTTCTTCAGTGCTGCCACTCTTAGTCCCTGCTTTTCAAAGCGGGAGATAATCTCACCAATGAGGTTCTTGCTTACTGCATCTGGTTTGATAATTACAAGGGTACGCTCAATCATACTTTACCAGCCTCCTTAAGTATTTTTATCATTTTAAAGACCTCTTCAGTAGAGATTTCAAAGGCACGTCTTTCTTCCTCAGTAAGTTCAAGCTCGATTATCTTTTCAACTCCCTTGCTTCCTACGACAACAGGAACACCATTAAAGACTCCCTTTACACCATATTCTCCATCAAGGTAGACTGAGCAAGGAAGAAGTCTCTTTTCATCAAGAATAATTGACCTTACCATCTCAAAGGTTGACTGAGCAGGTGCATAATAGGCAGAGCCTGTTTTAAGAAGGGAGACAATCTCAGCACCACCATCCCTTGTTCTCTTTACAAGAGCATCAATTTTATCCTTAGAGAGCCATTTTGTAAGGGGGATCCCCTTAACTATGGTAAATCTTACAAGGGGTACCATATAATCTCCATGTCCACCCAATACCAAGGTTTCCACGTCTCTTGGTGAGACTCCAAGTTCCATTGATATGAAAGTTTTAAATCTTCCAGAGTCAAGCACTCCACCCATGCCAAGAACTCTCTGTCTTGGAGAACCAGACATTGCAAGGGTTACATGGGACATGGCATCCATCGGATTTGTCACCACAATGTAGTAAGCCTCGGGACACTGTGGTGCAAGCCTTCTAACAATACCTCCTACAATGTCAGCATTAGCCATCAAAAGGTCTTCCCTTTTCATGCCTGGCTTTCTTGCAAGTCCTGCTGTAATTACGACAATGTCTGAGCCAGCAAGGTCATCAAGACTGTTTGTCCCTGTAACGCTTGCCTTTACTCCCATGACAGCAGTGTTTTGAAGAATATCAAGTGACTTGCCCTGAGGCATACCCTCAACAATGTCAAAGAGAACTACATCGGCAAGTCCACTATTTGCCACAAAGAGAGCAAGAGTAGCACCCACATTTCCAGCACCAACAATTCCAACCTTTTTCCTCATTTTAATTCCTCCTTTAGTTTATCTAAGTCACTAAGCCCTTCAACATTTAAAACTCTCACATTACCATCTATTCTCTTTATTAGACCTGACAGAACTTTGCCAGGACCTATCTCAATGAAGGTATGCACTCCCTTTGAAATCATATATTTTACACAGTCCTGCCAGCGAACAGGACTATAAAGTTGTTTTACAAGGGCATCAAAAAGGGCTTGAGATTCCCTTTTCTCCTCAGCATCTACATTTGTTACAACAGGAATTTTGGGCGCATTTAATTTAAAGTCTTTTAGAAATTGAGCAAACTTATCTGCTGCCTCTCTCATGAGTTTACAGTGAGAGGGAATGCTTACCTGAAGGGGCACAACCTTTTTTGCACCCCTTTCCTTTGCAATCTCCATTGCCCGTGCTACAGCCTCTGCCTCTCCGGAGATAACAACTTGTCCAGGGCAGTTCAGGTTTGCAAGGTCAACATAAAAGTGAGAGATACTGTCACATATCTCTCTTAATGTCCCTTCATCAAGCCCAAGCACTGCTGCCATTGCACCTTTTCCTTCTGGCTGTGCCTGCTGCATGAGCTCTCCCCGTTTTCTTACTATTCTCACTGCATCACTAAATGAAAAAACCTCCGAAGCCACACAGGCAGTGTATTCGCCAAGGGAATGTCCAGCCACATAGGCTGGTTTTATTTTTAATGCCGAGACTTCTTTTAGCAAAGCATAGGAAACTGTCAAAAGGGCTGGCTGAGTGTTTTCTGTTCGGTTTAACTCTATCTCTGGTCCTTCAAAGCAGAGTTTTGCAATGTCAAAGTTTAAAGCACTACTTGCCTCTTCAAATATCCCTTTCTGCCTTTCATAGACACTCTTACCCATTCCCACATACTGAGAACCCTGACCTGGAAAAACAAAAGCTATCATTAGGATACTCCTTCTTGAAGTTTCTTAATCAAAAGGGGAATTATAACTTTTACGTCACCTACTATTCCATAGGTTGCAACATTGAATATCGGTGCGTTCGGGTCTTTGTTAACTGCTACAATTATATCACTTGACTGCATGCCTACAAGGTGTTGCACTGCTCCTGAAATTCCGCAGGCAATGTAAAGCTTTGGGCATACTGTTTTACCAGTCTGTCCTACTTGATGGGCATAGGGAATCCAGCCTTCATCAACGGCTGCACGGGATGCTCCAACTGTGCCACCAAGAAGATTGGCAAGCTCCCAAAGCATCTTAAATCCCTCGGGAGAACCAAGCCCTCTTCCACCTGATACAATCACCTTTGCATCCTGAAGATTGACCTTACAGAAAGAGGTATCCTCAACCCTCTCAAGTATTTTAACCCTTCCTTGAGGCTTAAGCGGTGGGACAATAATAATCTCACCTGTTCTGTTTTTATCATATTCTCCCCTTTTCATAACCCTCGGTCTTACCGTTGCAATCTGAGGCCGACTTGTAGGAGAGACAATTGTTGCCATAATGTTTCCACCAAAAGCTGGACGAATCTGAAGAAGATTTCCTGTCTCTTTGTCTATTTCAAGTCCTGTGCAGTCTGCTGTAAGCCCAACCCTAAGCCTTGCTGCTACCCTTGGTATAAAGGAACGTCCAATAGCAGTAGCACCAGCAAGGAGAATCTCAGGCTTGTGCTCCTCAATTAGCTTTATAAGTGTCTTTGCATAAAGTTCATCATCAAGAAAGGCGTAATCCTCAGAATTTACGTGATAGACTATGTCTGCGCCCCATCTAATAAGTTCCTCAACCTCATCGGAAGGACCAAAAAGCACCGCACTGAGTTTAGACCCTCTCTGATTGGCAAGTTTTCTTCCAATGCCAAGAAGTTCATAAGCCACAGAAGCAATTTTACCCCGAGACTGTTCAGCAAATATCCATACTCCTTTGTGTTCTTCTGCTTTCTTTTCCTCTTTAGCCCTCTCATCAATTATTGCACTTTCAGGACAACTCTCAATGCATGCCCCACAAAGAGTGCATGCCTCTGTGATGAACGCTTTAAAATCCCTTAATTCAATTGCTCCAAAAGGACAGGCATTTATACAGGTTCCACAGCCTGTGCATTTTTCTATGTCAATTCTTATAAGCATCCGAGCCTCCTTAGTTCTCTAACTAATGTTTCAACCTGCTCCTCAGGTGTTCCTTCAAGAATTCTTCTTTCACCCCGTGGAGGTGGTGCAAAGATGTTTTTGACCATTGTAGGTGAACCTTTAAGTCCCACATTTTCCTCCTCAGCTCCGATATCATCGGCATTAAATCTTGGAATTTGTGCTTTCTTTGCAGCCATCTTGCCTCTTATTGATGGTGGACGGGGAGTGTTAAGCTCCTTTACAACCGTAATTAGGGCAGGAAGGCTTAGGGCTATTTTTTCATAGCAGTCATCCATAAGTCTTTCAACTATAAGCTCGTTCGGCGTGATACTCTCAATGTGTCTTACATAGGACACATGGGGAATGTCTAAGAACTCAGCCATCTCAGGGCCAACTTGGGCTGTGTCACCATCAATTGCCTGTTTTCCGCAGATTATCAGGTCAAAGCCAAGTTTTACTACTGCCTTAGAAAGTGTGTAGGCTGTTGCCCAAGTGTCAGCACCGGCAAATCTTCTGTCTGTAAGTAAAACTGCATCATCTACACCCATAGAGATTGCCTCTCTCAATACCTCCTCTGCCTGAGGCGGTCCCATTGTTACTACCGTAACTTTTCCTCCTACTTTGTCCCTAATCTGAAGCCCTGCCTCTACGGCATGAAGGTCGTAGGGATTCATAATACTTGGAACTCCCTCTCTGATAAGGGTGTTTGTTTTAGGGTCAATTCTTACCTCAGTTACATCGGGAACTTGCTTAACACAGACAATAATTCTCATTCCTTCCTCCATTTTTATGAGCTGCTTTTATTTATTCTGCGTAATGCCTGAGAATACTCAGACTATCATGAGAAACTAAAATGTTTATTCTGCTCTTATAATTATACGAAACGAATTGGCTGAAAAATCTCATCATTTTACTACTATCTTGACAAATCTTCTTTTGCCAATCCTTACTACATACTCGCCAGACTTAAGCTTTATGTCGGGGTTATCTATTTGGTCTTCGTTTACTCTTATGCCGCCCTGTTTAATTAGCCTTACAGCCTCTGAGGTGCTTTTTACAATTCCTTTTTCTTTAAGAACTTTGGGTAGCCACACTCCTTCTCCTTCATCCTTTACCTCTACTGTTTCAATTTCTTCGGGAATCTCCCTTTTTCTGAAAAGTTTAACAAAGTTTTCCCTTGCTCTCTCGGCAAGTTTTCTTCCATGATACCTTTCTACAATCTCAAAAGCCAGCGACTCTTTTGCATCTCGTGGATTTATCTTTCCATTTTCAATTCCCTTTTTAAGTTCCTTAAGCTCATCTATTGATATATGGCTTAAAAGTTCATAATATTTGAGCATTAACTCATCATTTATTGACATAACCTTTCCAAAAATTTCATCAGGTGGCTCGTTTATACCAATGTAGTTTCCAAGACTCTTTGACATCTTCTGAACACCATCGAGCCCCTCAAGTAGAGGCATCATTATTACCACTTGTTCTTCCATATCATAGAGTTTCATGAGTTGCCTACCCATGAGAAGATTAAATTTCTGGTCTGTGCCACCGAGCTCCACATCTGCCTTAAGATAAACCGAGTCATAAGCCTGTAGCAGTGGATATAAGAATTCGAGGATACTAATTGGTCTGCCCTCTGTAAATCTTTTCTTAAAGTCTTCCCTTTCAAGCATCCGTGCAACTGTCTCCATGCCAGCAAGTCTACACATGTCAAGGGCAGACATGTTTCCAAACCATTCACTGTTAAATCTTATGACAGTTTTTTCAGGGTCAAGTATCTTGAAAACCTGTTCTTTATAAGTCTCAGCATTTTTTAAAACTTCCTCTCTTGTTAATGGCTTTCTTGTCTCTGTCTTTCCTGAGGGGTCTCCAATCATTCCCGTAAAATCACCTATAAGGAATATTACCTCATGACCGAGCTCCTGAAACTGTCTCATCTTTTCAAGTAAAACCGTGTGTCCCAGATGAATGTCCGGAGCAGTCGGATCAAAACCAACTTTTATTTTAAGTGGACTGTTCTCCTTGTATGACTTTTTAAGCTTTTCTTTAAGAGCCTCTTCGGGAATTATTTCAACAGTTCCTCTTTTGATTATTTCAAACTGTTTTTCTGGTGGTAACACTCTGTCCTCCTTTAAAAGGAATGCTCTTTATCTGGAAATTCTCCTTTTTCTACTTCTTCTTTATACTGCTTTATCGCCTTTAAAATCTCCTCTCTCAGATTTGCATACTTCTTTACGAACTTAGGAGTAAATTTTTCAAAAAGTCCAAGTAAGTCATGAACTACCAATACCTGCCCATCGCAGTGCACACCAGCACCAATGCCTATTGTTGGAATTTCAAGGCTTTCGGTAATATCTTTTGCAAGCTCCGCGGGAATTACCTCTAAAACTATAGCAACTACTCCAGCCTCTTGCAACAGAATCGCATCTTCTTTAATTCTCTGTGCTTGTTCAGGAATTTTACCCTGAAGTTTATATCCTCCCATTCTTAAAACAGCTTGAGGGGTAAGACCTAAGTGACCAATTACGGGAATTTCTGCCTCAGTAATTGCCTTTATCTGTCTTATAATTTCTCTTCCTCCCTCAAGTTTAACGGCCTGAGCACCTGCTTCTTTTACAAGCCGGCCAGCATTTCTAACGGCGTCCTCTACGCTTATTTGATAGGACATGAATGGCATATCAGCTACAACCATGGCTCTTTTTGTGGCTCTTGCTACAATTTTAGTATGATAAATAATTTCATCCACAGTTACAGGCAAGGTTGTATCGTTTCCTTGAATGACCATTGAAAGCGAGTCTCCCACAAGAATCATGTCTATGCCTGCTTCATCAACAATCTGAGCAAAAGGATAGTCATAGGCAGTTAGCATTGTTATCTTTTGTTTTTCTCTTTTTTTTGCAAGCAAATCTGTCACTGTAAATCTCATCTTTGAGTCCTTCTTAATGCTTTAAGCTGAAGCTGAAGATTTTTATTTCCTTCCCACTCATTGATTGATGGAGTAAAGGCTGCATCAATTAAAGCTCCTTCGAGAATTTGAGCATCTCCCATGTCAAATCCAATGGCAGAAATGGTGCTACCGTTTTGTCTCAAAAACATCTTAAGATGATTACTGCCTACCTTTCTTAAGTTCACCACTGTAAGTTCTTTTGCTCCAAAAATTGGCTCTCTGTTACCCTCTCCAAAAGGCTCAAGAAGGTTCATCTCTTCTGCTACTTTTTCTGTGATTTCACTTAAATTAACGGCTGCATCAAGAAAGAGAATACTTTTGTCCTCTACGGATATATCTTTTGCAAGCTGACAGAGTCTATCTCTAAAAGCCTGCAAATTATCATGAGAAAGAGTAACTCCTGCTGCCTGCTTGTGTCCTCCAAATCTTATGAGCAAGTCCTTACAGCCATTTAGCATCTCCTGCAAATCAATACCTGAGGGACTTCTTGCAGAACCCTTTGCTTTTCCCTCATGTAGAGAAAACACAAAAGCAGGTCGGTTAAATCGGTCGGTTAATTTGCTTGCAACAGTTCCTACAACTCCTGGATGCCACTCTCCCCATAGTACAATAACAGGGTCATCATTAAATTCTCTGAGAAGCTTTTCTTCAATATCGCTCATTATTCTTTCTTCTGTTTTCTGTCTTAAAGTGTTTAATTGATTTATCCATTTACTGAGATTTTCAACTTCAGCCTCATCTTCGGAGATTAAAAACTTAACAACATCCCTTGCGTAATCTATTCTTCCAGGTGCGTTTATCCGAGGGATAAGGCAGTAACTTAAGTGGAAACCTTTGAGAGAGTTTGAATTAATACCTGCAATATTTTTTAGCATCTTTATAGAGTTTCTCAACGGGGATTCAATTAGTCTCCATCCGTATTTAGTCAAAGTTCTGTTGGCATGTGTAAGTGGAACCATGTCAGCATAAGTTCCAAGCGTAACAAGGTCTATATATTCTAAAGCCATCTCCCTGTCTAATGCCATTGCAAGGAGTAAAGCAACACCAACACCTGCAAGATATTTGTAGTTAGCATTGTCATCAATTTTAGGATTTATCACTGCAAGAGCTCTCGGAATGACTAACTCCTCTTTAATTCTTAATGGCTCATGATGGTCAGTAATTATTACCTCTATACCTTCTTTACTCGCATACTCTACAGCTTCAAAATCTCTTATTCCACAATCGACGGTAATTATTAGTTTAACCCCTAATTCTTTTGCCACTTCTATACTGTTAAGGGTTAATCCGTAGCCATGCTCAATTCTGTGAGGGATGTGATAGAAAACCCGCGCACCTTTTCTATAGAGTATGTCGTAAAGTATAGCTGTTGCAGTCAAGCCATCGGCATCGTAGTCACCATGTATGAGAATTTTGGTTTCCGATTTTATAGCTTCTTTTATTATGGAAACAGCCTCATAAACCCCTGAGATATCAAAAGGGTCTATGCTGTCAATATGGGGATTTAAAAATGAATAGATTTGTTCAATACTTTTAAGTCCTCTTGAGAGTATGACCTGAGCTGTAGGTAAGGTTATATCAAGCGTCTTAGAAACATACTGAAGATACTCCTGATTTGTCCTTACGACAACCCATTCGGAGTAAAGCATTTTATCTCTTTGTCAGTGAATTCTTGCCGAGAAGTAGAACTACAGGGCTTGCTACAAAAATGGAAGAATATGTCCCCACAAGAATACCTATAATCATAGCAAGGGCAAAATCATGCAACACTTCACCGCCGAAGAAAAATAAAGCCACCGCTGCCATGAGAGTTGTGAGAGATGTAACAATCGTCCTTGAGAGCACTTCGTTTATACTTCTATTCATTAATGCTTCAAGGGTCATAGCTCCTTTTGCAACCTTTCCAAGATTTTCTCTAATTCTATCAAAGACAACAACCGTGTCTGTGAGAGAGTATCCTGCAATCGTAAGAAGGGCACTTACAAAAATTAAGTTTATCTCTCTGTCAAGTAAATAAAAAATAGCAAGCACCGCCATTACATCATGAAAAGTTGCCACCGTAGCACCTATGGAAAAATGAAACCTAAACCGAATAGCAATATATATAAGAATTCCTGCGGTAGCGGCCAAAACTGCAAAGAGGGCATCTCTTTTTGTTCTCGCACCTATTTTAGGTCCTATTTCTGTTACTGACTCAATTATCGGTCCTTTAGCAGACAGGTTTTCCTTTAAAGCTTTCTCAATATTTTCTTGCGCTCCTTCCTGCTGTTTTTTTAATTTAATGAGAACCTTTTTTTCTGCAGGCAACTCCTGTATATCTGCATCCTTCATACCTGCTTTCTCCAGAGCGCCTCTAACCTCTGCAAGAGTAACAGGCTGAGAAAATCTCACCTGAAGACTCAATCCGCCTGCAAAGTCTACTCCTAAATTTGCATTTCCTACGTATATCTGATATATTGCAAAGATACCAAGAAGAATCATTATAGCCGATGCGCCAACGGCTATGTATTTTTTACCAAGAAAATCTATGTTTGTCTTACCAAGAAACTGTATCATATGCTGAGACTTTTTCTCTCCTTTCCTGTATATATAAGGTCAAATACAGTTTTTGTACCAATTAATGCTGTAAATAGATTTATAGCAACTCCAAGAGATAAAGTTACGGCAAAACCTTTTATAGGACCAGAGCCAAAATGAAAAAGAACCGCCGCCGTGATTAAAGTTGTAACATGAGAATCGAAAATAGTCCAGAATGCTTTTTTATAGCCTGTTTCTATAGCAGCCCTTGGAGTTTTACCAAGCCTTAACTCCTCTCTTATCCTTTCGAACATTAAAACATTCGAGTCCACTGCCATTCCTACAGCAAGAGCTATACCTGCAATACCTGGAAGAGTGAGAGTAGCATTCAAGGCAGCAAGTGCACCGATGAGTAAAACAATGTTCAGAACTAAAGCAAGGTCTGCAATCAAACCGCTAAGACGGTAGTAAATAATCATAAAAATCACAACAAGCATAGATGCTATAAGAACAGCTGTTTTCCCTGCTTCAATTGAGTCTTTTCCAAGGGTAGGACCTACTGTTACATTTTGAATAAGCTTAACAGGTGCAGGAAGAGCTCCAGCTCTAAGAACTAATGCTAAATCCTTTGCCTCTTCAAGAGTAAAATTACCGGAAATCTGAGCATTACCACCTTCAATCTTTTCCTGAATTACAGGAGCAGAGTAAAGATTACTATCAAGTATTATGGCAAGCCTTCTCTTGACATTCTTTGCCGTAATATCCTCGAACATCTTTGCACCTGCTTCGTTAAATCTCAAAGATACATAGGGCTCGTTAAATCTCTGGTCAATACTCACATGTGCCTCAGCAAGAAGGTCTCCTGTAAGAAGTGCATCTTTTTTTACTATATAAGGTCTTTTGTATACCTCTCCAGTTTCTTTATTAGAAATTTTTTGAAAAACTATCTCATCTCCCTCTGGCAGTTTAGCTTTCCACTGATTTAAGAAAGCCTCTTCCTCTCCAGCTTTTATTAAAGAAGGAAGCTCTTTCCAGAGAGGTGTTTCTTCGTCTAAAAGTTTGAACTCAAGCTGAGCTGTTTTACCAATAATTTCAAGAGCCTTTTTAGGATCCTTTACTCCAGGCAATTGAACTACTATCTCATTGTCTCCCTGTTTGTGAATAACTGGTTCTGCCACTCCAAGCTGGTCAACCCTGTTACGAATCACCTCGATTGCCTGTTCAACTGAAGTTGTCTCGACTTTCTTAAAAGCACTCTCTGGAAGCTGACAATTAAGAGCATTGCCATGCTCAGAAATGGATAGGTCTGGATAGTTGTCTCTTATTATTTTTTTCACATCATCATTCACAGGCTGGACAAATATTTTTTCACCTTCAACTTTAACAACAGGTTTATGCCCTTTTTTCTCAAGAAGACTTTGAAGATGCATTCCTATTCTTTCAACGGTTATCTCTCTTGCCCTTTTAATATCTACCTCAAAAATAAGATGGGAACCTCCCCGAAGGTCGAGACCAAGCACAATACCCTTATTTGGAAGATTCTTCTTCCACCATTCAGGCATCGAGTTAAAAAGAGGCGTGTTCGGCAAAAAGAACACAACCGCTAAAATCAGTGTAGAGAGTATGAGCGCTATTCTGATGTAAATACTTTTTTTCATGAAAAACTATTAATCCTCGTCTGTTTGAGGTCTTAAGGCCGCAATGGACTGCTTTGAAAACTTTAATTTTACGTTTTCAGCAACTTTAAGCACAACGGTATTGGGATTTACACTGTCCACAACTCCGTAGAGTCCTCCAACAGTTATTACTTTGTCTCCTCTTTTAAGATTCTCAAGCATCTGTCTGTGTTCCTTCGCTCTTTTCTGTTGAGGTCTTATAAGCAAAAAGTAAAAGACAACAATTATCAGAAACAAAGGCAGAAGACTAGCTATAAGTCCCATTACAGGGTCTCCCTGTGCACCACCTTGCGGTGCAGGCCCCATAGCATAGACATCTGTTATAAAATTCAATAAATACATATCTCACCTCCGAAAATTTTAAATCTTATTATAGTAGCAAGCTTTAAAGAAAAATCGCAAGTTCCATAGGAAGTATAAACCTGTTAATGTATTCTTTTACTTTAGTTTAAGGCAAACTAAAAAATATTCGCCTTTTGTTCTGTAAATGAGCCTGTATCCCATTTTTTTTGCAAGCGTTTCTACAATTTTAAGGCCTATTCCCGAGCCCTTATCTTGTTCTGAAAAAATTTTATTCCTCACAACAAGTTGTTTTCTTGAAAGCCTTATCTGAACAATATCCTTTGAGTATTTTAGAGCATTTTCAATTATCGGAAAAACTATATTTTCAAGCATCTCCCTGTTAGAATTTACATATACATCATTCAAAAGAGTTTTTATTTCTACTTTAACTTGAGTTAGAGTGAGAATTCTCTCTACAGTCTCCCTTAGATTTATTTTTTCTTTAGAGTGTTTTAAGTCTCTAAATTTATTAATAGTATCAAGAATGCGATGAAAATCTTCTTGAATATATAAGTAACTCTTTTCCAGCCTCTCAAGTGCCCTCGCATCATTTCTAAGTTTTAAAATTTCTATATTTCCCCTCTGAGTTGCAAGAAAGTTACCAAACTTGTGAGATATGGTCAGAAGTATTAGTTCAAGAAAATCTCTGTATTCCCTCTCCTGCCTTGTCATGCGCTCGATAATCTTGTAAAGAACGAGCATTAAGCTTAGAACCAATAAAAACTCCCAAAGAAGAACGTTTTTAACGTAATCCTTAAACTTTATCTCTACAAGATTCCTCTTTGAAATCTTATCTTTATTAAAAAATTCAGAAAGCCATTCTTCTTTTAAACTTTCGGCAAAGGTAAAAACCATCGTGTTCAGATAGAACAAAATGGCAATCATAATTAAAGTTGTTGCTAAAATTACTTTTACTTGAAATCTCAAAGCAGTCTATATCCTCTACCAGGGTATGTCTTTATACAATCGGAAGGTAAAATTTTTCTGAGTTCTTTTATGTATGCCCTTACAATCTCTTCTCCTACTTCCTTATCTGGCCATATATAATTCATTATAGTTTCTGTATCAACTATCTCTCCCTTTTTCTTAATTAAAAGACTTAATAGTTCCCACGCATTTTTTGATATTCTGATTTCTTCATTACCCTTGTGGATTGTTTTTCCGTCAAGATTTATCGTAATGTCTCCTATGGTTATTATACTTTCTATATGTTTTCTCTTGCTTAACGCCTTAAGCCGCAATACAAACTCCTTGAAATCAAAGGGTTTTGTTAGATAATCGTCGGCACCACGGATAAAGCAGTTTTCCTTATCCTTAATGCTACTTTTTGCAGTTATAACAAGAATAGGAGTTTTAATTCCAACTTTTCTCAGAGCAGTTATTATCTTTTCACCAGAGGTATATCTAAGGATGAGATCGACCACTATCACATCAAATTCATATTTACCAATTACCTTAGGAAGCTCCCTTTCATCCCACAACCAGATGAGCTCTATATTTTCAATACTAAGATAATCCTTTAAAGTTTCCCCAAGAACCTTATCATCTTCTATAAGAAGAATTCGCATTATTCATAACTTAATATTCTTGGAGTTATGAATATCATTACTTCATAGAGAGATTCATCTCTTCCCGTGCTTTTAAAAAGCTCACCGGCTAAGGGGATGTCGCCAAGAAGGGGAACTTTGGAGTCTCTCGTTGTATCTTTCTTTTTATAGATGCCTCCGATTACCAGTGTTTCTCCATCTTTAAGGGAAACTTTGGTATTTCCCTCTAATTTAGTTGTTCTTGGTGCATATGTTCCACCTATATTTACAAACTCCACGAGGTCTTCCTTGGTGACGTTTATATCAAGTTGGAGAGACTTGTCATCTATTAAATGGGGAGTTGTTTCAACTATAACTGCCACGTCTTTAAACTTGGTCGAAATCTGCCCGCTTTGAACATCTTTTTCACCGTAAGGGATTGACTCACCTTGAACAATCTTTGCTTTCTGATTGTCCATTGTAATTATTCTGGGGTTTGAAATTATCTTTCCTTTTCCTGTCTCCTGTAAGGCTGAAATTCTGACATCAAGTGCAAAAGTTCCAGATGCATTAATATATCCGATTGTGAAAGCCGACGTTCCAGCTCCAACAGCTCCAGATGATGCAGGAAGATTAATACCTATCGGAGTAGTACCACCTGGAACAGTGGCAGGAGAAGACTGCGAGCCCACTATATTCGTCCTTGATCCAGGAGGTGACCACCTTATTCCCCACTCAAAACCAAGACTCTTAGCAAAACTACTGCTAATCTCTACTATTCGTGTCTCAAGAAGAATCTGTCTTATTGGTTTGTCAAGATTAACAATAAAAGTCTCTACTTCCTTTAGAACTGAAGGTATATCCTTTACTATTACAGACCTGGTTCTATCGTCAACAACTATATTGCCCTGAGGAGATAAAATTTTAGCACCTTCTATAGTTGTCTTTACTTTGTCTGGCAGTGCATATTTGAGAGTAAATATTTTCGTATTTGTATCTTCAGCCTTTTTGAACAGGTCTTTTGTCTCTGCCTGCAGTTTCTTTTCTTCCTGAAAAACTTTCAAAGGAGCTATTCTTATAATGTTTCCCTCAACAACCTTTTGGAGCTGAAAAGTTTTACAAATCATATCAAGCGCCTGCGCCCATGGTACGTTTATAAGTTTAAGAGTGATTTTACCCTTAACCTCAGGATGAATAACCATATTATATCCCGAGATTTCTCCAAGTAGCCTGAACACTCCAACAAGGTCTGCATCTTGAAAATCGAAATTTACGGTTGTATCACTTTTTACATTACTTACTGTACTATTATCAATTGTGGAAATTTTATATTCATTAGCTTTTTCAGGAGCTTTTTCAGGCTTTTTATCCTTTATTCTCTTTACGCTAAAGACTACCTCATCTCCTAAGTGAAGGACTTCTGCATCTAAGCCTTCACCCTTTAAGAAACTGAAATTCAAATTTTTACCTTCCCTTTTCATGGAAAGGGGAAAGTCTTTAGGGATTTCAGCATCAAATTTTATGTCAGCAAATTCAATACTTACGGAATTGTCTGTTTTTATCACTGTAGGCTCGGGCAGTTCTCCATCAGCATAAAAGGTGACTTCAAAATCTTCACCATATTTTTCCAACAACAAATCAATTATTCTCGTTGCCTTAACTGGAGTTGGCTCATTCTTAGATTTAAACGAGATAATGATAACATTGTTTTCTGATTTAATTTCAGGCTTTATGGGTTCTGCAAGAAGAATGGTTAAGTGAGTGTTTTTTTCTATCTCTTCACCAGAAACCTCACTTACATATCCATTATGGAATAGCATCTTTCTGTTCAATGAGCCTAAAGAGGTAGAAATTAGTTCTAATTGAATCTTAAATGGATCGTCCTGAGGAATTATTCTGTGCTCTGCCTTATCAGAAAGTTTAATCTTTAAAGCATCATCCTCATAAACAACGGAGTCAATCTGTCCTGCAAGAGCATCAACGGATATTATAATAAGAAAAGATAGGATAAAAAAAACTATTTTATTTATCATGCTCCTTCCTCCGTTCTGAGTTTCAGATATTTTGTTTTTCTATTGTCTTCTTTAATTTCTATTGAATCTTTTAATATTTTCACAACTCTCCCTCCGCTTATACCTATTTTGTCTTTTTCTCTGACAATATAAAACTTCCCGTCTGGAGCCTGTATTAAGGCATACATTCCTTTTTTATCCCATGCAATACCTGTTAATTTAAATTCTTCTATGTCATAACTCTCCAGAGGAGACTGCCCCTTTTTAAGCATGTCTCTCTTTACAATCAGCGGAGTGAAAGGATCTCTTAAGTTTTCCACATCATAGGAATAAGTAGGAAATTCCATAGATTTTACTTCTTCGCTCTCTTTTGTTTTTTTTGTAGCTTTAGGCACTTGAGTTATGTTAGCCTGTTTCTCCATTCCCCAAAAAGTCCAGAAAATACCTCCACCAACCAAAACAACTCCTAAGAAAATTAAAATTATAATCCTTTTTCTATCCATCATTTCTTCTTTTCCTGAGATTTTTTCTGTTCTTGTATCTTTTTCTTCTCTTCTTCAGGTATTAAAGAGTAAGTAACTGCAGTCATTGTAGCTGTCAACATTACAGGGTCTTTTTCTCCGCTTTTAATCTCCATCTTTTTTATATTGAGAATACGCTCTATTTTAGTTGTTTCGGCAAAGAAGCCCCCAAAAATATGATATCTACCCTTCATGGCAACTTCTACAGGAATTTCATATACTTCTGTAGATTGATGGACTGTCTTACTTTGAGGTTTCCACATAGTAACAACAAGCCCCTTTTGAAGTCCTATTTCCGATAGTTTTTTTAAGACATCCGAAACCTCTGTTTCTTTTGGCAGGAGAGTCTTTAGAAACTCCATTCTCTTCTGAAGTCTCTCATTTAAAACTCTCAACTCTTCATATCTCCGGGAATCTTCTTTAGCTTTATTTATCTCTTGTGATAAAACCTTATGTTCATTTTTAAGCTTGTTTAACGTTTCCATCTTGGGAATTAGATAAATAGAACCGAAGACAATTATCAATAATAAAGGGAGAAGAATCATCAAAATACCACTTTTACCTGCTTTTTTCTCGCCATTCATCTTTTACACCTTGAGCTTGAATTTAATAACAAATTTGTAAATTAATTGTTTTTCGAATTCTGTTTGTGAAGTCTCAATAAGGTTCACTTCATTGAGTTGGGGCGTTGACTTTAGGTTATCAACAAAAGAGACTACATTCAGATTTGAAAATGCATAACCCTCTATAGTTACAGTGTCATCGTAGTTTATTTTTGAAATCCATACTCCGTCGGGCAATTTTTTTACTACAGTTGAAAGTATAGTTAGAGGTATAGCCTGCATTCTCTTAAAATCTTCAATTAATTTTGTTTTATTCTCTATTTCCTTATTTATGCTTTCAAACTTTTTAACCTCATCTATCTTTTGCTTTAGTCCAGCAAGAGTAGTTCTTTGTTGATTTATTTCTTTTTGTAAATCAGCCAATGTTATCTCAAAGTATACAACAATACCTATAATCAAAATTAATGTTAATGCTAATGGAATTATTATTTTTTTCAGCGATTCTGTGGGTAATGATAATTCTAATTTTCTTGGAGCTTTTTTTATCTCTTTCTTTGGCAGTAGATTTATTTTAATCACTTCAACTTCTCCGTTCCTCTCAGTGATAGCCCCATTGATACTGAGGCAAGATGAGAATATTTCTTCATCTTAGCTTCAATTTTTTTATTTATTTTTATTTTCTTGTATGGATTGAACTCTTGTACTTCCTGCTCAAGCCTTTCCTGAAGGGAAGAGACGAATGTAGGATAATTTGACAGATAACCGGTAATATAAATCTTCCTTACAGCGTCTTCTTCCATAAAATTTTTAAAATATTCAACTTGTCTGTAAATTTCTGCTGCAACCTCGTCGGCAAAATTTCTTAACTCGTCCTCACTGGCACTTTCAATATTAACATTGAAGTTGTGCGTGCTATCCCTTATGAAAAGAGGCTTACTTTTTCTTGATATAGAAAAATTAATAACATTCTCGCCTATGTTAATTACCGCTACAGGAAGATTGTCCGTATAACTTACTTCATAGATATTAAAAAGTGCTATAGCTGAAATATCTATTAATGCCACCGACATTCCAGCCTTCTCAAAAGCCTTAATGTATTCATCAACTAATTGTCTGTTAGCCACTGCCACTATTACTTCAGTAAAAGACTTATCCTTTGCTTGTGAGAGAATATGAAAATCAAAGTAAACTTCTTTTACACTAAAGGGGATATGTTTATCAAGTTCATGTGGTAGATTTAGAGCAATTTCGTCTCTATCAACATATGGAACTTTTAATATTCTTACAGCCGTATTTGTTGGACCTGACACGGCAAAAGCAACTTTTGGATTTTTTACTTTAAAATTAGCTAAAGCTCTTAATAGAGTGTTCACAAAAATATCGGCATCTAAAATGCCCTCATTACTCATAACTCCTTCGGGCAATTCGGTGAATTCCCAGTTTACAAGCTCATATTTCTTCTCTATCTGAGCTATTCTCAGAGAAGAAGGCTCTATTTCAATTCCTAAAATCATTATGTATGTTTTGTAGCAAATTTTTTAGAATTTGTCAATACCTTATTTAAAATTTTCATAAATATTTCAGCAGAAGGTCTAACTCCAGTCCATATCTCAAAAGCATAAACCGCTTGCCAGACAAGCATTCCCAAACCTCCAATAACTTTGCAGCCCTTCTTTTTTACCTCTTTCATAAGAGGTGTCTGGGGATATACAACATCGTAGTAAATATGGGAGCTGTTCAATAAATAAGGGCCAATTGGATAGGGGTCATCTCTCTTCATGCCAAGAGATGTAGCGTTTATAACAATCTCCATATCTCTCGTTACTCTTTCACTAAGTTCGGGTAATGCTCTAATCTCTCCGATGTCATTAAATTGCTTTTCTATTTCTTTAGCTTTCTCTATAGTTCTATTAAAGATATAAACTTTGCCTGCTTCCTTTAGCACTCCATAAGCAACAGCTCTGGCTGCACCACCTGCACCAATTAAGAGCACCTTTCTCCCTGCAATTTCAACGCCCTCTTCTTTAATAGAGGTAATAAAGCCTTTTACATCCGTGTTGAAACCTTTAAGAATGCCCTCTGAGTTTAATATGGTATTAGCAGCACCAATTTTTAAAACTTCCTCAGATAATTCATCGAGATACTCAACTACTCTCTCTTTATGAGGAACTGTCACGTTAACTCCCTTCAAGCTAAGTGCCCTTATGGCCTGTACTGCTTCCCTTAAATTTTCCTTTTTTACATAAAATGGCACGTAGCAATAATCAATTTTTAGAACTCTAAAAGCTTCATTGTGAATGACAGGAGAAAGGGTGTGTTCAATAGGAGAGCCAAAGATACCTATTACTTTGGTTTTACCAGTTATCATGGCAACTATTCTAACAAAAGAACTCTTTAAATGACAAATAAAAGGGCATTCTCATTCCATGAACGTAAAGATTATTTCTATCATTTTAGTTAAAATAAAGTAAATAACCCTCAAAATAGGAGGTCTTTATGCCTAAGATTGATGGAACTGTAAGAATTGACCCTTATAGAATAAAAGTGCCAAAAGGATTTGTGGAAGGGATGAAAACAGAAGGATTGATTTTCTTAGACCAGGTATTAGAGGAAGAACTCGAACTCGACTCGGTCCGTCAAGTCGCAAATGTAGCAACCCTACCGGGAATTGTGGGTAAATCCCTGGCAATGCCCGATATTCACACAGGATATGGTTTTCCAATTGGTGGTGTTGCAGCTTTTGATACAGAAGAGGGAGTTATCTCGCCAGGAGGTGTGGGATACGATATTAACTGCGGAGTGAGACTCCTAAAAAGTAACTTGACCCGCGAAGAAGTAGAACCTAAACTGCGTGAGCTTATAGATATTCTCTATAATCATATTCCCTCAGGTGTTGGTTCTACTGGAAAGATAAAGCTTTCAACAAAAGACGAAAAAGAGGTTGTCCGAAAGGGAGCTATCTGGGCAGTTGAGCAGGGTTTTGGAGGAGCAGAAGACTTAGAGAGAATCGAGTCACATGGCTGTCTTGAAGGAGCAGACCCTGATGCAATAAGCCCAAAAGCATACGAAAGGGGACGTTCTCAGCAAGGCACACTCGGTTCGGGAAATCATTTTCTCGAAATCCAGTATGTAGCAGAAGTTTATGAACCTTCTATTGCCGAGGCTATGGGCTTATGGAAAGGCCAATTAACGGTAATGATTCATACGGGTTCAAGGGGATTTGGTCATCAGATATGTGATGATTATATAAGAGTGATGCTTCAGGCTGCTAAAAAATATGGAATTGAACTGCCAGACAAAGAACTTGCCTGTGTGCCTTTTCGTAGCAGAGAAGGACAGCAATACTTTGCTGCCATGAAAGGAGCCGCAAACTATGCCTGGGCTAACAGACAATGCCTTATGCACTGGACAAGAGAGGTTTTTCTTAGAGTATTTAAACTTTCACCAAGAGACCTTGGAATGACTGTTGTTTTTGATGTTGCTCATAATATAGCAAAAGAAGAATTTCATACGGTTGATGGAAAGAGAAAAAGACTGATTGTCCACAGAAAAGGTGCTACCCGTGCTTTTCCAAAGGGACATCCTGAGTTGCCCGATTGCTATAAAGAGATTGGACAGCCCGTTCTAATTCCAGGGGACATGGGAAGAGCTTCTTTTGTGCTTGTAGGACTTCCAAGAGCAATGGAGGAGACTTTCGGTTCAACCTGTCATGGAGCAGGAAGGCTTCTAAGTAGAAATCAAGCAATAAAGCAGGCAAAGGGTCGCTCAATAAAGCAAGAGCTTGCTGAAAGGGGTATAGTAGTCCGTTCTGCTGGCAAAGAAACCCTTGCTGAAGAAATGCCCGATGCCTATAAAGACGTATCAAATGTGGTTGATGTTGTCCACAATGCTGGCATTGCCATGAAAGTATTAAAATTAAAACCAATGGGAGTTATAAAAGGATGAAACTTAAGGTTGGATGGATTCAGTATGCCAATGTGTATCCAATATTTTATGTTCTTCAACGAGAGAGTCTTCTAACAGAAGACATTCATCTCGTAAAAGGTGTTCCTTCCCAGCTAAACTGGGCTCTGAGAAATGAACTTATTGATATCTCTCCCTCTTCCTCAGTTGAGTATCTATTGAATAAAGAACTATATGAATTTATAGATGGAATAAGCATAAGCTCAAAAAAAAGCGTAGGAAGCGTGCTTTTGTTCACCGACCAAGAGCTAAACAGAATGAACGGCAAAAAAATTCTTCTTACTGACCAGTCAGCCACTTCTCATATGTTATTAAGAGTAATCCTTGAAAGTTTTATTGGTCTGTCTCCTACTTATGATATTTCCGCAGCACCATCTTCAGGAGATTCTTTCTTGCTTATTGGTGATGATGCATTAAGATATAGAAAGCAAAATAGAAACAAAAAAGTATATGACCTTGCAAATCTCTGGTATGAATACACGGGTCTACCCTTTGTTTTTGCCCTATGGATTACCAGAAAAGAGATTACAAAACCTGAAAACATTCTTTACGCAGAATATACTAATTTTAAACAAAAACTTCTGTATGCTCGAGACAAATGGAGAGAATACTTTTCTGAAATGGTCAAAGATTATTATCTAAAAAGTTTTATGACCGAAGAAGAAATTCTCTACTACTGGCAAGAAAACATGGATTACGAACTCACAGACTTACACAAAAAAAGCCTGAATTTATTTGAAAATCATCTTAAATCTTTGTTGAAATAATCTCTTCTTTTTTGTAATATTCAATTGATGAAAGTCCTTTTAGTAGAAGATGACAAATCTCTCGGCGAAAGCCTTGAGGAATTTCTGAAATTAAAAGAGATAGATGTATTTTGGATTCATGATGAAAGAAAACTGCCAAATATAATCAAAATATCTGCCTTCGATGTAATAATCTTAGACTTAATTTTGAATTTTTCAAGAGGTGAGGATTTAATAACCTACATAAGGGACAAGAATATAAAAACACCAATACTTATACTTACAGCCAAAAATGAGCTTTCAAGCAAAGAAGAGTGTTTCACAAAAGGAGCAGACGATTACCTTGTAAAACCCTTTGACCCTAAAGAACTCTATTTGAGAATATTAGCCCTTAGCAAGAGAAAACAAATAGAAAGCAAAATTAAAATGGGTGACATTGTTATAAATATTGATTCTAAGACTATTCTGAAGAACAACGAAGAGATAAAAATATCAAAAACAGCCTGGGAATTACTTATCCTTCTTGTAAAAAGACGAGGAGAAATTCTGGATACTGATACAATTCTTAACTACGTATGGGGAGGCAAAGCAGTAGGTGATGAAGTAGTGAGAACCTATATAAAAGAGTTGCGAAAAATACTTCCTGCAAACAGCATTATTACATACAAGGGCAGAGGATATAAGCTGAGTTGAACTTCCAAATAAAAATATTCATTGTTTTTGTAATTGTGATGGTAATAATCTTCTCATTCATAAACTTAGTTACAATTTATTTTTTTCTTGAAGAACAGAAGAAACATGAAAAAGAACTCATTTCAATTTACAGAGAAATCCTAAAAACTAATCCAAACTATCCCCTTCCTCCTAATATGAGAAAAATTGGAAACGATGTGGAATTAGATAATACTCCGATAGATGAGAAATTCAAAGAATACTCGGCAACCCTTCTACTCTGGGAAGGCCTACTTCTTCTTTCGCTAAGTTATCTATTTTATCGCGTTTTAGACATAATTAGCATAAAAGAGAGGGAACATGAAGAGTTTCTTAGATTTATCTTTTTTGTTCTCTCTCACAAAATTGGCAATTTCCTCTCTGCAACAAAAACTAATATAGAAATACTCAGACTAAAACCAGACAGTAAAGTTCTCGATAGAATTGAAAAAAGCTGTAATGTAATCTACAATGAACTAAAAAAATCAATGGAAACCATTAAAAAACTGCCCAGAGTATCAAAAGGTAAACAGGTCATATCTATTAGGGAATTAATAGATAAAATAATCTCTCAGTATGACCCAGGAGAAACAAAAATAATAATCTCAACTCGCGAGACCCTTTTTGAGACAAACAAAGAAGTAATAGAGATGATACTCTTTTTGCTTTTAGACAATGCCTTCAGGTATGGGTATACTAAAGTTCACATAAAAATTTGCAAAGAAGCTATTGCAATAAGAAATGATTTTTCAGAAATTTTTAAAGGTTCAGGAATAGGATTGCAGATAGTTGAGTATCTTTGCAAAACCTATAAATTAGCCTTAAAATACAGAGCAAAAGGAGAGCATTTTTTAGTAGTTTTGAAACTTAAAAAATGATTTAATAGACATTCCCGTTTCTATAGTTTTATGGACACAATCAACTAAAATTGGCCCAATAAATCTCTCACAAAACTTTCACGTTTTTTTGATATTTTTTTGTTAAACTTTTAACAGCTAAGAAACTGGAGGTATGAAGGTGAGATTATTATTGATAGTTTCTATTCTAATTTTAATACCAGTTTTAATACCAGCTTTATCAATTGCTGTGGATGAACTATATCTAACAGGAAAAGTTGTTTATTATGAACCAGACACAGGAAAAATAAAGATTGATGTCTTCAGCGACTCTTGCAAGGGATTAAGAGAATTTTATACAGAAAAAAAACTCTCCAAGGAATTGATATTAAATAGAGTTATCGATTTCGGAATTGACTCAGACCACTGCGATAGATTTAAAACACACACGATAACTACACCTCTTTTAAAGTGAGGATGTTATGAAAAAGTTAATTTTATTTATTTCTATTCTCTTACTTTGCCTCCTAATTAAAGACCATCCATCTGTGGAGTCCGTTGACATGGGAACATACTGCCACATTCCTCCAGGCGTTGGTGAAATAGCTCCGCCCAATGTTTTACTATTAATCGATGAAAGTGGCTCAATGTCATGGTGTGCATACAATCCAACCAGCAGTAATAGTGATTGCTGTAGTAATTCTGCAGGATGCGGCTGGACTTATCGTGACAATGAAGAAGGCTACTTTATTCCAGATAAAATATACCGATACAACTCTACAGGAAGCTACTGGGAAGAGACAACAGGAACCGCCGCTTCATGTCCTAAAATAGCTTCAGGTATAAACACTTCAAATAGATATAAGGGTTCTTGTCTAAATTTCTTATACATGAGAAGAATTGACCTTTTAAGATGGGCATTGACAGGCGGCAAGCCAAACAGCTGTGATTCAAATGATAATAGAAAATGTAATCCAGAGACCTATCCTAACTCATATATAAGCTGTGACAGTTATGGATGCATTTTAAGTTCTGACAGCGGACAAAAAGTTAAAGTACCATGGAGTAGGATTACCGGCTCTGAGGGAGGGCTATTGTTTCAAGTTAAAAACTTTGAAATACGTCCCAGATTTGGTGCAATGTTTTTCTCAGCCAACGGAATACGAACAAACAAGACATATATAGGAGACTTTACAAGTTCTGCCACCTACGATGCATCAAATCCTTATAAAAATACCATTACTCTAATAAACTATGAAGCACCCAGTGGCTCAACTCCTATTGCTCCTGCTCTATGGGATGCATACAACTACTTCAGGCAAAATTCTCCTCAGTATGGAGGTTTTACTCCGAACACAGGAACAGAGTATTGGAGAAACCCACTTTACCAATGCTTTGACGAAAACAATGACGGTAGCTGTCAAAGCAATGAACTAAAACCTGTTCCGTGTGCAAAAAATTTTATTATCCTCCTTACCGATGGACAGTGGAATAGAGGTGGAAATCCTGTAAATGCTGCATGTAGCATAGACATAGGTTATGAATCTTCCTCTGCAGACCCTGTTGTTCCTGCATACTGGTTACATAAAAGAGGGTTTAACAACCCCGTTGATGGCAGGACAGGAACATATTTTGTTGACTCAATATATGGAATAGGACTTTGGCTTGGAGGAACAGGTGAAAAATCTCTAAAACATGTGGCCATGTATGGTTCCTTTGATAGAAGCAAAACATGGCCTGGGAACCTAACGGACTATCCAAGAACTAATACTTGTACCGTTGATGACTGTTGTTCTACTTCAAACTGTGGAAAAGGAAGTCCATGCACATCCCTTCCACCTTCATCAACAGATTGGGACAAAAATGGAGATGGAATACCGGATACTTTTGCTGCGGCCTCCAATGCCAGAGAAGTTAAAGCAGCTTTAAGTTATGCCATAAGCTCAATCATGAGCAAATCTTCGTCTGGTGCCACTGTTGCTACTTTATCTTCAAGAAGCGGAATTTCCTCACTAATTCTTCAACCCTACTATTATCCCAAGGTTCCCGATACTGAAGTTCAATGGATTGGATTTTTAAGAGCCTTTTGGGTGGATTTAACAGGAAATATTAGAGAGGATTCTTTAGCCAATAAAATTCTTGACCTTGCCTCTGGTAGTCTTGACAGAATAATACAGTTTTTCGTTGACATAACTGGAAATACAAAAATTACAAGACTTCAAAATGCCAGCACTTGCACTGCCACAGACACAGTATCAATAGATGAGGTCAGTTCCGTATTCAACAGTGGCTGTTGGCTGGCAAATACCTCTCCTACTGATAGAGTTATTAAATTCAATAAAAGTGGCTCTCTTGCCGATTTTTCAACTGCTGAAGCATCACATCTCGCAGGAGTATGGGATGATATAGATAGCACTATTAATTCTACAAATGCCGCCTGTATTGTAAGATATCTAAGAGGTGAAAATCTTTCCTCTGATGCAACCTGTAAAAACTTATCATATGTCAAAAGAATGAGAGAGTTGAATATAAATCATTTCTGCGGTTCAAATGTCACAAAAACATGGAAATTGGGAGACATCATACATTCTACACCATCCGTTACTTCAGATAAACCACAAAATTTCTACCATCTAAGATATGGCGATATCTCCTATCGGTCATATATCACCTCTGATGATTACAGAAGACGTGCATCTATAGCATATGTTGGTGCTAATGACGGGATGCTTCATGCTTTCAGAATAGGTACTATAAAAACTCAGGCTAATGTAAATCAGCCAGCAAAACTTCAAAACTCTCCAAACGATTCCGGAACTGGAAATATTAGCAAGGAGGAATGGGCATTTATACCCAAAAATGCTTTGCCCTATTTACTATGGTATGGACATTACGACTACTGCCACATTCCAACAATTGATTACAGAACGTTAATTTTTGATGCTTCCATAAATGGAGATGCAACTGCATCGAAAACAGTATCAAGTTGGAGAACAATTCTTGTCGGAGTTATGGGATTTGGAGGTAAAAAGTTAGACTTAGGCTCTGGAAACATATACAGTTCTTCAATATTTGTTCTTGACCTTACTGATTGGCTAAACGGCACTTCATCTTCCCCTACTCTTTTATGGGAGGCCACTTTACCAGATAATACACTTACCACATCATTCCCAACAATTGTCAGGCTTGGTGATAAGAATAATAACGGAGAATGGTATGTGGTAATAGGAACAGGACCGAAAGGACCTGAAGCGCTTTCATACGAAAATTCTGCCAAAATATATTTTTACAATCTCAGAAATGGCAGTCTTGTAAAAAGTCTAACGGTAAACGTTGTTGGGGCTTTAGCCGCTGTAGGAGATATTTATAATGTTGATGTAGATGATGATTATCAAGATGATGTAATCTATTTCGGTTTATATGGTAAAACAACAACAGATAACAGCTGGGGTAATTTCTATAAAATATCGCTTAGAAGTGGCAGTTCTTACAAAACCATATCAAGCCTCAATGATTCACACATAAGTTTAGCTGTTAATCTCTCTACATTTAAAACTGGTAATCATCAACCTCCTGTATTTGCCGCTCCCGCATTTACACTTGATGAATCAAGTAATCTCTGGATATTCTTAGGAACAGGAAAATTTCTAAATAACAATGATAAAAATATTCCCTATATGAATTATTTAATCGGATACAAAGACCCCTTCTGGAATACTACAGGAACTACTGTTACAAAAGCTGACCTTGTGAATGTTAAATCAATCCTTACGACTAATACCTCTCTATATCTTACAGAAAGAGAATGCATATGTGACAACTCAGGATGTTCATTGAGGGATATAAATTATTACAAAACTCAACTAAGCGGCAATGTAAATGTTAATACAGGATGGTATTACTACCTCAATGGGGAAGCGATAATCTCTCAACCTTTTCTTTACGGTGAATTGGTGAATAGTCTCGTTTTTATTCCACCAGTAAACATATGCGACTATTCTGGCAAAACAAGATATATAGCTTTACACTACAAGCTTCTCCTTGAACAGAACAAAACTGTGGTCATTGACCAGATAATCGGTGCTGGAACTCCGCCACTGGGACAGCCCTTCCAGGCTCTACCAAGTGGAAAACTAATTGTTCAGACATCGGCAGGAACAATTATTAAACTGCCAACTCCAACAGTTTTAGCACAAGGTAAATTTATAACATGGATAGAAAAATAGCAGGTTTTAGCCTATTTGAAGTGTTAATAGTTATTGCTATTATTAGCATTCTCATGTTTTTCTCGATAAATTGGTATCTGAGATATCAATCTCAAAGATTATTGCAGCAAGCAGCAAATAATATAGCAAATGAATTGGGCTGGATAAAAGCTCAATCTATTGGAAGCGTTCCTCACGGAATTTTTATTGATGACAATAACAGAAGGAGATACATAATATTCAGAGATAACAATTTAGACTGCAATAGAAACATTGACGGAAGTGAAGACATTAGGACAGTAAATCTTCCAAATACAGTTAATGCCACAGCCGGTATAGTTATCACAGTAGATCGAAGAGGATATCCTCTCAATGCTATATGTGGATTGGGAATGCAAACTATTAGATTAAGAGAAGATTTTGGAAATGAAAAAGAGGTTATAATTGACAGATATGGTAGGATTAGGATTCAATAAGAAAGGCTTCACTCTAATTGAATTGCTTATTGCGATTTTAATTTTAATGGTAATACTGTTAGGTCTTCTCAGAGGAATAATAGAATATTCGAGATATACAATAAGGGTAAAGATGAAAGATAGGGCAGTTGAAATAGCAAGAACTCTATCAGCAGACCTTGAAAGAATGCCTTATGCAAAGGACGAAAGCGGAACTCCATCAATTTTTTACTCTAACAATAACAACTGGAATAATTCTACATGTACAAATGTATGTTCCTTTGAAAATCAAAATGCCGATGGAGATGATTTCATAGATTTTTACGACCCTTACAATGGTCTGGGCAATTTTTCCTTGCCTTTAGCAAATTTAAACAACATGCGATTAATACCTTCGTCAGATGGAGTAAACTCTTTATGTCAATGCAATGGTAACAACTGCCCAGCAAATCTTCCCGTTTGCACCTACGAGGGATTTTCTGATAGAAGAATATACGCAGGCATAAATGTGGCAAGAATTATCGACGAATCAGGCAGAGAAACGGGTAAGGTAGCTGCTGTAATAGTATGGTATTTCGAACCATTTACAAACAGACTTCAGATTATGAATACAATAGTTGTTAAGGACAACAAATGAATAACAGAGGATTTTCAATAATAGAAATACTTGTTGTAATTGCCATCTTAAGTATTCTTGCAGGTGGAATATTTTCGGCCTTTCAATTTATGGCAAGAGAAAATGCACAAAGACACTTTGTTGCCAAACAAGAACAAGATGCAGCTGTTTTGACTTCCCAACTAACTAAAGACATTGAAACTGCCGGTTTCGGAGTAGACAGAGACAATTTACAGAATATTTCTGTTGGAAATACTCTCACTTTCATCAGTTTAGCCTCAAGGGAAGAGTCGAGGTCTGGATGTTGGGCAATGGTAAGACCTGACAGAACAATGGATATAAGAAGCACAACTTACAGAGGATTAAATTGTGACTTAAATCCAAAAAATTTCTGGTATGTAATACTTGACCCTGTAAGTAAAAGAAATAGGTGTCCGTCTTCATCAGACTTTTTGTGTCAATGTGGAGTAGATGATACAAGATGTGATGAAGAATATATAAATACTCTCGCATTTTTTGCTACTGAACGGAATAATTTGGTATTTCCTAATGACTTCCGAGTAACGTATTTTCTCAACAATGCTAATTTACCAAGAGAGTGTGCTCCAGGCACTTTTAATCTTATGAAATCAGTAGGACAAGATAATGCTCAACCTATGATTTCATGTGTCCAGTCTTTTCTTGTAAGGGCTTATGTGGGGAATGAAAACAATCCTCAATTGGACAACAGTATCGGAGATTTAAGCAATTTTAGAAATATGATAAGATTGTGTATGATAATTCAAGTTGGTGGTAGGCAAACATCATCAACAAATTTACCTCAGTTTAGCAATGAATGTGGTGGTGGACCAAATATAGATAACAATTGGTGGAATAACACAGGAAGGTGGTATAGATGGAAGGTAATAGAACAGGACATCGTTTTAAGAAACTATCAGGCAAGATAGACAGCAGAGGAATTGCCCTACCCTCTGCACTTCTTATCGGAGTTTTTGCTCTATTAGTATTGACAGGAATATATTTTGCACTTACTAAGCTTTTTGGTTCTTCTCAAACTATAAAAACATATTCTTCCGTGCGTGATGCTGCTGCGGGAGGGGTTCATTATGCAATTGCCACAAGAGGCTTCGATATCTATAACAGAGCGCTCAACGGTGAGATATCAGACGGTCACTGCGAAAATTTTAACATTCAGTTTAGATTACAAAATGCTACAGGAGTTTTTGATAATAATATTCAAATCTGTTATACAGGTAGAGGAGAATTCAAAACAGGCTTTGCCAAAGAGAGAGTTATTGGTAGCGGAACAGCAGGAGTTTTTGAATATTGGCTTTTGTTTACTATAATTTCCGAAACTACAGGTCCTCAAGGAACTCGTTCCCGCGTTGAAGCTGTTTATGCTCGTTAGAAATAAGCATTAACAAAAGTTATAAGGCAAGAAAAAAATTGTGACTTATTTTATATGGCGGCGAAGGGATTCGAACCCCTGACACGACGGATATGAGCCGTCTGCTCTGACCAACTGAGCTACGCCGCCGAATATTATAATATAGCAAAATATGTTTTCCTTTAGCAAACACCTCTGAAAGCCAAATAAAAATTTTCCTTTACTTTTTATCCATTGGCATGTTATAAAAGAGAAGCTTAGCATTTTGCGAGCTTTCAGTACCTGCCGTAGGTAGGAAGACACAGAAGGAGGTTTTAAGAAGTATGGCTTTTGAAGGACGTGTTAAGTGGTTTAATGAGTCTAAGGGTTTTGGTTTTATTCAGCAGGACGGTGGTCAGGATGTCTTTGTCCATTACTCATCAATCAAAGGAGATGGTTTTAAAACCCTAAAACAGGGTGACAGAGTTAAATTTGAAGTTGTTGAAGGAGACAGAGGCCCCAAAGCAGTTAATGTAGAAAAAGTCTGAAAACTCTAAGGGGGACACAATGTCCCCCTTTCATAAACCCTTCCTATGCCTCTTCCTGAATGGGTAAAAACACAAATAAGAAACATAAAAACAACTCAAAATTATCTAAAAAATCGAAGACTAAACACAGTTTGTGAGACTTTGAGATGTCCTAACAGAAGTTTTTGCTACAGCCAAAAGGCTGCAACCTTTATGATTCTTGGCGAAATATGCACGAGAGGTTGTAAATTCTGTAATGCCATAAAGGGCATGCCAACTCCAGTAGATAAAGAAGAGCCTGCAAGAATTGCTATGGCCGTTAAAGAACTTTCCCTTAAATACGTTGTAATAACATCTCCTACCAGAGACGACCTCATAGACGGCGGAGCAGAACATTTTGCAATGACCGTAGAAAAAATAAGACTACTTAATCCGAATACATTTACTGAGATTTTAGTCCCCGATTTTAAAGGACATTTTAATGCCATAGAAAAAACCGTAAATTCAGACACAGCTGTTTTTGCCCATAATATTGAAGTAGTAAAAAGACTGTATGGCCATGTAAGAGACGGAGACTACGAAAAGTCACTAAAGGTTTTAAGAAAAGCAAAAGAAATAAGGCCTTCAATAATTACTAAGTCGGGATTTATGTTAGGCTTAGGAGAAAGTATAGATGAAATAAGAGAAACTTTAGAAGATTTAAAAAACTCTTACTGCGACATATTAACAGTAGGGCAATATCTTCAGCCTTCAAAAAAAGCTTTACCTGTAGTAGAATATATAAAGCCCGAAGTTTTTGACATAGTTGCAGAACTTGCGCTGGAGATTGGTTTTAAAGTAGTGCTAAGTGCTCCGCTTGTAAGAAGCTCAACAAGGGCTTACGAGGCATATCAATTAGTAAAGGAGGGTAAGTATGGAAAACTTTGACTTTTATAATCCTACAAAAATAATTTTTGGAAAAGAGACAGAAAAAAAGATTGGTAAAATTCTTGAGAAAAACGACATTGAAAGAGTTCTTTTTGTCTATGGAAAGTCCTCAATAAAGGAAACAGGGCTGTATGACAGAGTAGTTAAATCTCTTCAAAAAGAAGGAATTGAGTTTATCGAGCACGGAGGAGTAAAACCAAATCCTGTGCTTTCACACACAAAGGAAGGAATTGAGAAAGCAAAAAAGTATAAGGTTGACGCAATTCTATCAGTCGGTGGCGGCTCTGTCATTGATGAAGGAAAAACAATCGCCGTCGGAGCTAAAACAGACAAAGAAATATGGGACTTTTTCAAAAGAGGCAAAGAGATTAAAAAAGCTCTACCTGTCTATGTAATACTAACACTTGCTGCTACAGGAAGTGAGATGAACGGATTTGCCGTGATTACCAATGAAGAAACGAAAGAAAAGCTTTCCATATCTTCGGAACACATTTTTCCTAAAGTGTCTATCCTCAATCCAGAACTAACCTTTACAGTATCTCAACAGTATCAAGCCTATGCAGCAGTAGATACCATAGCACATGTTATTGAGCACTATTTTAGCAGCGAGTACTGTCCCAACCTACAGAATAGATTAATCGAAAGCATAATCAAAACAGTAATGGAGACTACAGAAGTAATTTTCCGAGAGCCTCAAAACTATAATGCCCGTGCTGAATTCATGTGGACTGCCACAATTGCTCTTAATGGTCTCACAAGGCTTGGTATAAAAGGAGGAGAATTTCCCAATCACATGATAGCACATGCACTGGGAGCACTTTATGACC
The DNA here is from genome assembly GCA_002339325.1 of Nitrospiraceae bacterium UBA2600. GTDB lineage: Bacteria > Nitrospirota > Thermodesulfovibrionia > Thermodesulfovibrionales > Thermodesulfovibrionaceae > Thermodesulfovibrio. The sequence continues at coordinate 72,036 of DDKK01000047.1, forward strand.
TACCACATGGTGCTTGCCTAAGCATTGTAATTCCAGCATGGATGAAGTGGTATAAAGATAAAAACATAGCCCAGTTTGAAAGATTTGCCCGAGAAATATTTGAACTCAAAAGTGCAGACGAGGGAATTGAAGCACTAAAAGCATGGTTCAGAGATAAAGGTGCGCCTGTGACTTTGAAGGATGTAGGGATTAAAGAGGAGGATATTTCAAAAATTGCAGAAAATGCTTACAGTATAGCTACCGTATGGGATATGGCCAAAAAATATTCCTTAGATGTATTGACAGAAATACTCAAAAATGCAAATGATTAAATAAAAACGGAGGAATAATGATGTTTGATTTCCCAAGAATTAAGAGACTGCCTCCTTATGTATTTGCCGTAGTAAATCAATTAAAGATGGAGCTAAGAAGAAAAGGTGAGGATGTAATAGACCTGGGCATGGGTAATCCAGACCTACCAACTCCGAAACACATCGTTGAAAAACTCTGTGAAGCGGCAAAATTAGGGAAAAATCACCGATATTCTGCCTCAAGGGGTATAACTCAACTTAGGTGTGCCATATCAGAATGGTATAAAAGAAGATTTGATGTTGACATAGACCCAGAAACTGAAGCAGTTGTAACAATTGGTTCAAAGGAAGGCCTAAGTCATCTCCTGCTTGCAGCAATTCAGCCTGGCGATGTAATTCTTACGCCTTCACCAGCCTACCCTATTCATCCTTACGGTGCTATTATAGCAGGAGGAGACGTAAGATACTTCAATGTATGTCCCTGCATGGACTTTTTTGAAGAGCTCGAGAGGGCATATAAGAATTCATGGCCCAGACCAAAAATGTTAATTATAAACTTTCCCCATAATCCTACAACTGCTGTTGTTGAGAATCTTGACTTCTTTAAAAAAGTTGTAGATTTTGCTAAAGAGAACAACATAATGGTAATTCATGACTTTGCCTATGCTGACTTGGTGTTCGATGACTATAAAGCGCCAAGCTTCCTGCAAGTTCCTGGAGCAAAGGATGTGGGAGTAGAGTTTTTCTCTATGACAAAGAGTTACTCAATGGCAGGCTGGAGAGTAGGTTTCTGTGTAGGGAATAAAGAGATTGTAGGAGCACTCACCAAGATAAAGAGCTATCTTGACTACGGAATGTTTCAGCCTATTCAGATTGCCTCTATTGTTGCTCTGCGGGGACCTCAGGACTGTGTTGAGGAGATAAGAAAGACCTATGAAAGAAGAAGGGATGTATTGATTAAGGGACTTCAGCAGGCAGGTTGGAATGTAGCTCCTCCTAAGGCAACAATGTTTGTATGGGCTGAGATACCTGAGCCTTTTAAGAAAATGGGTTCTCTTGAGTTTTCTAAATTTTTAATAAATGAAGCTAAGGTTGCTGTATCTCCTGGAATAGGTTTTGGCGAGGGTGGAGAAGGCTTTGTTCGCTTTGCCCTTGTTGAGAACGAGCATAGAATTAGACAGGCAACAAGGGGAATTAAGAAGGCATTAAACTTAGTTCCCTTTGTAAAGAGGGCAAGAAAAGTAGTTTAGGAGAATACTATGGAAATAGAGAAAATATTAGAGAAATTCAAAGAGGCAATAGTAGGCGAGGTAAAGGCTGAACTAAAGGAGTTTAAGGCTACTGTTACAGGACAGCTTGAAGGCTACAAAGTTGCCCTTGAGGCTATGAATGGAAGGATTACCAATGTTGAGGCTGAAATTAGAGAGTTAAGGCGAGCTATTGAATACACCAACAAACGTATTGACGATACAAATATGAGGATAGATGAAACGAACAAAAAGATTGACGAACTTAGGATCGAACTTAAAAATGAGATAATGAAGAACACTGAGAGGATTGATGAGACTAACAAGAGAATTGACGAAACTAACAAGAGAATTGATGAGACAAACAAAAGAATAGACCAACTTTACTTGGAATTATCAGATATCAGAGGAGACCTAAGGGAAGCTCTATCAAGGAAAGAGATAATCGATGATGTTCTAATAAGAGTGCAAAGACTTGAGGATAAAGTCCTTGCAGCATAAAAATTTTGGGAGGAAGGATGAAAGAGGTTAAAGTTGGAATAATAGGCTTTGGAGTTGTAGGCACAGGAACAGCAAAAATTCTTCTAACCCACCGGGATATAATAAAAAAAAGAACCGGCATAGACCTTATACTCAAGAAAGTTGCCGATAAAGACATAACAAGACCAAGAGAGGTTACACTTCCAGAAGGCATGCTTACCACTGATGCCATAGACGTTATCAATGACCCTGAAATAGATATTGTCGTGGAACTTATCGGAGGACTCCATCCTGCAAAGGAATTCATAATGAAGGCTTTAAGTAAAGGCAAGCACGTTGTCACAGCAAACAAAGCCTTACTTGCTGAAGACGGAAATGATATCTTTGCCCTTGCTAAAGAAAAAGGCTTAAAGATTGGTTTTGAGGCAAGTGTAGGAGGAGGGATTCCAATAATAAAAGTCATGCGCGAGGGGCTTGTGGCAAATAAAATGCTTGCCATTTACGGAATTATCAATGGCACCACTAACTATATCCTTACCAAAATGACCAATGAAGGTATAGATTTTCAAGATGCCCTTAGAGAGGCTCAGCAGCTTGGCTATGCTGAGGCTGACCCAACCCTTGACATTGAAGGTATTGACTCTGCCCATAAGATTACAATTTTAGCATCATTAGCATACGGCATACCTCTTAACTTCAATAAAGTCTATTGCGAAGGAATTACAAAAATTACTGCTCAAGATATTGCATTTGCAAAAGAGTTCGGATACAAGATAAAACTGCTTGCCATAACAAAAATACTAAATGGAGAGATAGAACTTAGAGTCCATCCTACCATGATTCCTGAGGACTATCTAATTGCTAAAGTTGACGGCGTATTCAATGCCATATATGTCGAGGGAGATAATGTAGGAGCAACCCTTTATTATGGAAGAGGCGCTGGAAGCATCCCAACAGGAAGTGCTGTAGTTGCCGATATTGTTGACATCGCTAAAGGAGAAAATCAGGCTGCCCTTGATTTTTCAGAAGCTCTCAATATAAAGCCTATCGAAGAAATAGAAAGCATGTATTACTTTAGGTTTACTGCTTTAGACCGACCTGGAGTTTTGTCAAAAATTTCAGGAGTATTTGGAGAACACAACATAAGCATCGCCTCTGTTATTCAAAAGGGAAGGTCAAAGGCTGGCGCAGTTCCTCTGGTTATCCTAACGCACAAAGCAAAGGAGAGAGATGTGCTTCAGGCTCTTGAGAAAATAGACAAACTTCCCGTTGTTGCTGGAAAAAGTGTGTTCATCAGAGTTGAAGGACAGGAATCCTGAACTTTTGAGATATCAAAGACAGATAATCCTCAATGAGATTGGCATAGAGGGACAGATTAGGCTTAGAAAATCAAAGGTTTTGCTTGTAGGCGCCGGTGGACTTGGGAGTATCGTGGCTTACTATCTTGCCTGTTCAGGAATTGGCTACCTTGGTATAGTTGACCCTGACATTGTTGAAGAGAGCAATCTTCAAAGGCAGATTATCCACACAGAAGAAAACATAGGAATGCCAAAAGCCATATCAGCCATGATAAGCCTAAAAAAGATAAACAGCCATATAAATACACTTCCCTATCTTGATGAGATAAAAAAGGAAAACGTTTTTCAATATATTAAAGAGTATGACCTTGTAGTAGCCTGCCCTGACAACTTTACCAGCCGTTTTATCTTGAATGATGCCTGTGTTAAGACAGGAAAACCTCTTGTAGTTGGAGCAGTAAGCGAATTTGAAGGCCATGTATTTGATGTAATTTCACCTAAAGGTCCCTGTTACAACTGTCTTTTTGAAGAAGCAAGAGATGAAAAACTTACAAGAGGTATATTTGCTCCTGTAGCTGGAGTAATCGGCGCAATACAGGCTGCCGAAGCCCTTAAAATTCTTCTAAACATTGGTAATCTTCTAAAAGGAAGAATGATAGTTTATGATGCCTTGAAAGAGAGTTTTCGTGAAGTTAAGTTTTTAAAAAATCCCTCCTGTAATGTCTGCAAAGGATGATAAGAATAAAAGAAGAAATCTATATGGATATGCTAAAGCATTGTATCAATTGTTTTCCTCTTGAAGCATGCGGACTTCTTGCAGGTAAGAAAGAGATTACAGAAATATACAAAATAAAAAACATAGAACCTTCTTCAACAAGCTTTTTCTTTGACCCTCTCGAACAATTAAAAGCATTTAAGGATATTAAGGCGAAAGGAATTGAAATGCTGGCCGTGTTTCACAGTCATCCTTTTGGAGATGCCTATCCGTCTTTTAAAGACATCGAACTTGCCTGTTATGATGTTTACCATATAATCATAGCCATAAAACCTCAGCTTTCTGTAAGATGTTTTACAATAAAGGAGGGAGTAGTTAAAGAGGTTGAACTGGATATAGTGTAGAGATGATAAAGCAGATTAAATATATTCTATTCTTCACATTTCTTTTTGTAACCGGAGTTTTTTCTGGCTATGTTTTCTGGCTATTTTCAGACCTCCCCGATGTAAAATCTCTTGAGGGATATAGACCTCTTGAAGCATCTATTGTTTACTCTTCAGACGGTCAGATTCTTACGGAGTTTTTCTACGAAAGAAGAAAATTCGTTCCCCACTATGAAATTCCTGACTTAGTAAAGAAAGCTTTTATAGCCTCAGAAGATGTTAGATTTTATAAACATCCTGGTGTTGATATTATCGGAATTCTAAGAGCTCTTTACAGAGACATAAAAGCGGGCGGTATTGTTGAGGGTGGTAGTACCATAACACAACAGCTTGCAAAAATGTTATTTCTAAAACCTGAAAAAAGTATAACCCGAAAGCTAAAAGAAGCAATACTTTCAATCCAAATAGAGAAAAAATACACGAAAGATGAAATTTTAGGTCTTTATCTAAATCAGGCCTATTTCGGAAATAGAGCCTATGGAATAGCAGCAGCAGCAGAAGCTTATTTTGGAAAATCCTACAAAGAACTAAAAATTGCTGAAATAGCCTTGCTTGCCGCAATGCCAAAAGCTCCTTCTGCCTATAATCCCTTTAAAAAACCTGAAGCGGCTCTAAAAAGGAGAAATATTGTTTTAAAAAAGATGTTTGAAGAAAAATTTATCTCTAAAGAACAATATGAAGAGGCATTAAACACACCCCTACCAGAACATCCTCACTGGAGAAAATTTGAAGCTCCCTATTTTGTGGAAACCTTAAGGCAAGAGCTTGAAGCAAAATACGGAGAGAGACTTTACAAAGATGGACTGAGAATATACTCAACCATTGACCATTCTCTCCAGAAAAAAGCAGAAGAGGCTGTGAGAAAAGGGCTTGATGAATTACATAAGAGAGTTAAACCTTCTGTTCAGGCCGCATTGATTGCCATAGACTTGAAATCGGGACATGTTAAGGCACTTGTAGGTGGAAACGACTTCTGGGAAACTCAATACAACAGGGTATACTCTCTGAGACAGCCAGGAAGTGCCTTTAAACCCTTTGTTTACGCCGTAGCCCTAATGGATGGTTTCTCTCCCGAAGATACCATAATAGACTCACCAGTAAGCTTTCCGGGAGCTGTGCAAGGCAAAAGCTGGAGTCCGAGAAACTACAACAACGAATATCACGGAGAAGTCTCTCTAAAAAAAGCCATTGCCCTCTCCCTTAATGCCGCCACTGTAAGACTTGCCTCGCAAGTAGGAATAAAAAATGTCGTAGATTTTGCTATGCAGTGTGGATTAAGCACTAAAATTCATCCCTATCTTTCCACAGCCCTTGGTGCTTCCGATGTAAAACCCATTGAGCTGACAGCGGCCTATTCAGTTTTTGCCACAGGCAAAAAAATCAAACCAATATTCTACGAAAAAATTACTACTCACAAAGGTGTTATAATTGAGGAAAATCATCCCGAATTTGAAGAGATTTTACCGGAGGAAATTGTTGAACAGATGAGAGAACTACTACATGAAGTAGTGCTTTCAGGAACAGCGCAAAAAGCAAGGGAGTTAGGTAGAGAGGTCTATGGCAAAACTGGAACAACTAATGATTTTTCTGATGCATGGTTCGTTGGTTTTGACGATACTCTTCTCGTTGGTGTGTGGGTAGGCAGAGACAATCATAAACCAATAGGTCCGAAAGAGGCAGGAGCACGAGCAGCCCTTCCAATATGGATTGAATTCATGAAGGGGGCAAAGCCCTTCTGAGTAATGGTAAAATATAAAATGGGCAAAATAGTAACGATAGTAAATCAAAAAGGTGGAGTTGGCAAAACCACAACAACCCTCAATCTCGGAGCTTGTCTGACAATAGAGAAGAAAAAAGTGCTTCTTGTTGATTCAGACCCTCAGGGCAATCTCACAACTGGCTTGGGAATTGACAGAGAAAAACTCAAAAAAAGCCTTTATGACCTCTATATAAACTCAACAAAACCCGAAAGCGTATGGGTAGAAACTAAAAATGAAAACTTATGGCTCATTCCCTCAACTATTGACCTTGTGGGAGTTGAGGTAGAACTAATCCAGAGAAAAAATAGAGAGTTTTTGCTTCGCAATATCATTACTCCTGTGGCTGCTCAATTTGACTATGTCCTCATTGATGCACCACCTTCTTTAGGACTGCTTACCCTAAATTGTCTTGTATGTGCCGACTCCATATTAATTCCCGTGCAGTGTGAGTATTATGCCCTTGAAGGACTTGGACTTTTAATGAGGACGGTGGAACTGGTTAAAAATTTTAATCCAAAACTTGAAGTTGAGGGAATTCTGCTTACTATGTTCGACTCAAGGAATACCCTTTCAAAACAGGTTGCAGAGGAAGTGAAAAAATTTTTCGGGAAAAAGGTATATAATACAGTCATACCAAGAAATGTTACTTTGGCTGAAGCACCAAGCCACGGCAAACCAGCAGTATTTTATGATATTAAATCAAAAGGTTCTCAAAGCTACTTAAGTTTTGCGATGGAGTTTATGCTAAATGAAGAAAGCATTAGGTAAAGGATTAGAAGCCTTAATACCAAAAGTTGAAAAAGAGCAAAATAACTCTCTATTGATTGAGGTGGAAATAGAGAGAATACTTCCTGGCATGGCGCAGCCAAGAACAGGCTTTGACCAAAACTCTCTTCAAGAACTTGCCCAGTCAATTAAGGAAAAAGGTGTCATTCAACCAATCGTTCTCTCAAGAGTTGGTGATGGAACTTTTAGAATTATTGCGGGAGAGAGAAGATGGAGAGCAGCAAAATTAGCGGGACTTGAAAAAATCCCTGCCATAGTAAAAGATGTCTCTCCTGCTGAAGCTGTAGAGATTGCCCTTATTGAAAACATTCAAAGAGAAGACCTTGACCCAATTGAAACTGCCATGGCCTTTGAAAGATTGATAAAAGAATTTAATCTAACTCAAGAGGAACTATCTCAAAGAGTTGGAAAAGACAGAGCTACCATAGCTAATTTCATAAGAATTTTAAAACTTCCTGAGGCAATAAAAGAACACATACGACAAGGGCATATTACGGTTGGACATGCAAAGGCAATACTCTCTTTGGATGATACAGATAAACAAAAAAAATTGGCTGCTTTGATAATAAAAAAATCTCTCTCCGTAAGGCAAACTGAAGATTTAGTTAAAAGATTCACCAATCCCGTATCTAAAAAAGTTAAAGAAGAAATCCCCGAAATAAATGACCTTGAGGACAGATTAACCAGCGAACTGGGAACAAGAGTTAAAATCCTGCACAAAGGCAAAAGGGGTAAACTTGAGATATATTACAACTCCCTCGACCAACTCGAGGGAATTCTTGAAAGAATAATCAAAAAATAAACTCTTCCAATGGATATCGCCTCTGTAATTTTTCTGCTTACATATACTGTTATAGCCTTAGGACAGCCTCCTTTATTCAGAATAGACAGGACTGGTGCAGCTATAATAGGTGCTTCATTAATGGTTATTTTTAAAATACTCTCAGTTTATGATGCCTACGAGGCAATTGATTATAAGACAGTCATAATTCTTTTCGGAATGATGGTTCTAATAGCTAATATAAGACTTTCAGGTTTTTTCAATCTCGTTCAACACTTTATCCTGTCTAAAATAACAAATCCTTTACTCCTTTTAGGAGCGATAATTTTTACATCTGGTATTCTTTCAGCCTTTTTTATAAACGATACGGTTTGTTTAATATTTACTCCCTTTATTGTTGAACTTACTAAGAAACTTGATATAAATCCAAAGCCCTATCTTTTAGGCCTCTGCATGTCTGCAAACATAGGAAGTGTTGCCACAATAACAGGCAATCCTCAAAACATTATAATCGGCTCTGCTTCGGGAATAAGCTACGGAGCTTTCTTTTTAAAAATGTTTCCTGTAGCAATGGTTGGTCTCATAATTTGTTTTATTTTAATAGCTTATATCTATCGGAGAGAACTCCGTAAAGAAATTGAAAAAACAACGACAATTAGATACAGATACAACAAAGCTCTTGTAATTAAGTCTTCTATCTTGGCCATTATCACTCTAATGCTTTTCTTTTACGGTATACCTCTTGAGATTGTATCTGTGGGAGTTGCATCCTTTCTTCTCATTACCAGAAGAATTAAGCCAGAGAAGGTTTATAGTCTTATCGATTTTAGACTTTTGATATTGTTCATAGGTCTTTTCATAGTGATAAAAGGATTTGAAAACTCTGTTCTTTTTGAGAGAATTCTTGGCAATGCAGCTCTTTTAGTTCAAACACCTTTAGCTCTTATTTTATCGTCAACAGTTTTGTCAAATATAGTAAGCAATGTCCCTGCTGTCTTAATTTTTAAACCTTTAATAAGCAGCTCTGGAAATTCTGAATTTGCATGGTTATGTCTTGCAATGAGTTCTACCTTTGCAGGCAATCTAACAATTGTTGGCTCAATCGCCAATATAATAGTCATAGAATCTGCGTCCCAAAAAGTAAAAATTTCCTTCTGCGAGTATCTAAAGGTTGGAGTTCCCATTACGTTATTGACAATTCTTGCTGGTTTTATGATACTTGTTCTTTTGTCTTAAGAAAATGTTTATTTAGTTTTCAGAGCAATTTTTGGTAAATTGAATTATCCTCTGAATTGTCTCTTCAGACAAATCATGCTCCATTTTATGGGCATCTCTTATTGCCGAATCGTGACTTACCTTTAGTATCTCTGTAAGAAATTTGTAGAGTATTTTCTTTTTATTTTCTATCTCTTTTGCAATCTCCAATCCCTTTTCAGTAAGAGTTATGTAGCCATACTTTTGATAGTTTATTAGCCCTTTGTCTGCAAGGCTTTTCGCAGCAATGACAACACTTGAGAGTTTTACATTTCTTCTTTTTGCAATGTCTTTTATGCGGACAATCGGAGCATTCTTCAGAATATCGTAAATATCATGTAGATAATCCTCAAGATTCTCCGTTAGCTCTAATTTTAGTTCATCGGTCACATTAAATTATAACAAAAATATTCAAATTAATCACTTTTGTAAACTATCATTGAGGGGAGATTAAAAAAGAAAAATCTCCCCATTTCTTCATAACCTAATCTTCTATCTTCGAGCAACAGCATCCGCTGCAGCCAGGGCAACTACCTTTCTTTTTCCATATGGAACGATAAAGAATATAGACTGCGATACATAAGATTGCTGTTGAAAGCAATAAATCGGTGAAGGTCATATCTTTCCTCCTTAAAAGCCAAGCATTTTACCTCCCTGAAAAATTAAAAAAGCAACAAGCCAAGCAAGAACTGAATGGATAATCATGGTCTGACCATAAAGCTTCCAGCTTCCAAACTCCTGCCTCATGGCAATTCCTACAACAACACATGGCCAGTAGAGTAGCACAAAGACTAAAAAAGCATAAGCACTTAAGGGGCTAAAAATTCCCTTTAGTTTAGACTGAAGAGTTTTTTGCTCCTCATCTTCCTCTGCTTTAAGGCTATGTATACCTAAGCCAGAAAATAAACTTACAAAGGAATCTCTGACTGCGACTGCAAATGAAATTACAGTCTCTTTAAGATCTTCAAAAAATCCCATTTCCGTCTCTTTCTTAAGATTTTCATCTCTACCCTCTTCATTAACCTCTGCTGCTTCAGACTCTCCTTTGTTTTCTCCTTTGTCATCAACATATATCTGTGCCATGGTGCTTACGACTACTTCTTTGGCGATTAGGCCGGCTACAAGGCTTGATGATGCTTCCCATGTGCCAAATCCAAGAGGGGCAAAAACAGGGCTTATAGTTTTTCCTATTCTCCCTAAAATAGAGTGTTCCTTTTCAACACCGTAGGGAGTATTTAATAAAAACCACATTATAATTGACACGGCAAAAATATAAGTCCCTGCCTTAACAACAAAGTGTTTAAGCTTCTGCCAAGTGTGCACCATAAGGTCTCTTAGCACAGGGACTCTGTAAGGAGGAAGTTCCATTATGAAGACGGGAGCAAAACCCTTAAAAAGTGTTCTTTTTAGAAATAATCCAAGCAATACAGCCATCAGTATTCCAAGCACATACAGAGACCAAAGAACATTAGCAGCATTTTGAGCAAAAAATGCTCCGATGAATATTACATAAACAGGCAACCTTGCACCGCAAGACATGAGTGGAACAAGCATAGCTGTAAGCTTTCTGTCGCGCTCTGTCTCAAGAACACGAGTGGCATAGATTGATGGCACATTGCATCCGAAACCAAGAAGCATCGGAATAAAGGATTTTCCATGAAGCCCAATGTAGTGCATAAGTCTGTCCATAACAAAAGCAGCCCTTGCCATGTATCCGCTTCCCTCAAGAAAAGTGATAATGAACATCATTACAGCAATTACCGGTAAAAATACTAAAACAGCGCCAACTCCTGCAATAACTCCCTCTGTTGCCAGTGAGACAAGCCATTGAGGAGTTCCCATGGTTTCGAGAACAAATTTACTCCATTTCGTAACAACTCCGCTTATTGTAGAGTCAATCCAGTCACTGAGAGGGCTTGAAAAATCAAAGGCTATCTTGAATACGAGCCACATGGCAGTTAAAAATATGGGGATGCCGAGATATCTGTTTAATACTACCCTGTCAATTCTTTCTGTTAGGTCTGACCTTCTAACTTCTCTTTTGCTTAAAATCTCTCTGGTTACACCACTTGCTATACCATATCTTATGTCCGCAAGGATAGATTCGATATCTTCCTCATGGGCATTAATAAAATGCTCTTTTGCTTTCTTCAAAAAGTAGGCATCCTCATTTATTCCAGTCTCTTTGAGCACAAGCTGGTCTTCCTCAAGAATTTTAAGGGCAAGCCATCTGGAGGGATACAGGCTTAAGATGGAAGGATTGCTTGTCTTAAGAGCCTCTTCTATGATTTTTAAGGAATTCTCTATGTCATCGCCATATTTGATTTTTTTAGGGCTATGAACAGATTTTCCCTCGGCAAATTCCTTGATATAATGCAAAATATCCTCTACTCCATCTTTCTTTGTGGCTACTGTAGGAATAACTTTTACGCCAAGAAGTTCTTCTAATTTAACAATGTCAAATTCATAGCCTTTTTTCTTTGCCTCATCAAAGATATTTAAAGCAAGTATTACGGGAATTCCAAGTTCAAGAAGTTGAACGGTAAGGTAGAGATTTCTCTCAAGGTTGGTTGAGTCTGCTACATCAATTATTATGTCTGGCTTTTCCTTTACAAGAAAATCTCTTGCTATAACCTCTTCTTGCGTGTAAGGGCTAAGACTGTATGTGCCGGGAAGGTCAACAAGTTTTATAGTAAGGTCTTCAATTTTTAGTGTGGCCATCTTTTTTTCAACAGTAACGCCTGGCCAGTTTCCCACCTGTAAAGAGGTTCCTGCAATTGCATTTATCAAAGTTGATTTTCCAGAATTCGGATTTCCCGCTACTGCCACAGTAAGCCTTTTCATTCTATTACCTCCACCTCAATCTCGTCAGCTTCGTTTTTTCTTAATGATAGGTGATAATTTTTTATCACTATATCAATGGGATCGCCTAAAGGTGCAACCTTCTCTATCCTGAGAATTTCACCGCTTAACACACCCATATCCATAAGCCTCCTTTTTATTGCTCCTTTAGAGCTTAAAGATAGAATTTTTGCAGTTTGACCGACTTTTAGTTCACTAAGCTTCATGTAAGCCTCCTTACGATTATTTTCATAGCCATACCTCTTCCAATTGCTAACCGAGAGTTATCAATCTTTACAATAATAAGTCCTTTGTTTTGATTGTCTAAGACCTCAATAATTTTTCCCTCAAACAGTCCCATATCCCTTAGATGACAAAAAATTGCCTTGCCTCTCTTTATCAAATCAATAATTTCTACTCTTTCTCCTTTTCCAATTAAAGCAAGTGGAATCATTCCTTCCTCCCATTTTCTTAAGAATTCACCCTCTGAGAGATACTCAAAGGGAGAATCTTTCAAGCATAGATACAATCACATAGCCTCACTGTATTTTCTCCAGAAAAAAGTGCAAACCTGATTTTTTCCTCTTGATTTTGCTGCATACAAAGCTTTGTCTACTCTCTCTAAAAGTTCATCGAGATTAACATAGGGTGGAACACCATCTACGCCAGCGCTTATTTTAAGGAATCCCTTACCACAATCTGGTAATTCAATAAAATAAACAGAGTCCTTTAATCTCTCTGCTACTATATAAGACTCTCCAACTGTCAGTCCTCTCATCACTATAAGAAATTCCTCACCACCCCAACGGAACACCATATCGGTTCTTCTTAAATTCTTCCTAAGCAAGCCACCTAATTGTTGCAAAACATAGTCACCAAAGGTATGACCATGTGTATCATTTATTTTCTTAAAATCATCAATATCAATCAGAATTACGGAAAGAGGTATTTTGTTACTCATTGCCTTTTCATATTCAGCAGCGAGGATAAGAAATGCAGCATTTCTATTCAGACAACCAGTCAGTGTGTCATGAAAAGCTTTTTCTCTATAAAAGTTATACCAAGGTTTTATAGGTCTTACTCTGATATTTTCGATAAGTTCTATCCCTAAGGCAAGCATGGTTTCATTAATCTTCAGAACAGCTTTCTTATTAATAAGGGAATCATAGGAAATCAACTCTATAATAACTCCCTCTCTCAATCCCATATCTCTCAACCTTTTATCCTGATTTTCCCTGCTGTCAAGAAAAACTACTTCTGCAGCTTCTCCTATGTATAAATCTTTCAGGGACAGCATCTTTTTCCCTGAAACCATCATCTGCCTCCTCTAAAAGCTGAAGTTTAATCTAATACCGTATACATTGCCTGCTTTTGTGTCTTGAGACTCTCTTGCTCTATCACGGATATACTGATAGTCAAAGGTTATGTCTGAGCTAAGAGTTTTGTAGCAGAAAAGTCGAAACTTTATGTAACTTTCAAATACCTGACTGTGCTTGAGCTCTTCATTCTTTGAAGGACTTTTTAAATAAGCATAACCCAACCCAATCTCATCCCCCTTTCTTCCCCATATAATTCCGTTGAGATTCATTCCAAAGGAAAACATTCTGTGATAGTCAGTCTTTACAGAGTCATCTTGCCATCCTGCTCTGAAAAAAGTTCCGAGAGTATCTTTTATTAATTGTTGGTCGAAGGAGACTCCAACTCCTTTTAATGCTTTGTTTAAATCACCATCCCAGTTTTGAAATTTCCTGTCCGTTGTGTATGCATAAATCCTGTAGTTACCCTCACCTAATTCTGTATCAAGCTTATATCCTGTTTGCACTACTGCTATATTGAATTTTCTTTCAATATCATTCTTTGAACGCATGCCTAATACTCTTAGGTGGAATTTATCCCATTCAAATTCGATGACTGCACCTGCATCATAGGTAGGACGATTTGCTATGGGATTGTTTACCAGAGCAGCATTCATGAACTGTTGAATCTCACTGTTTGCATAGGCATTGTCATCTATAAAGGCCGTAGAGTCTATTATTCCTGCCTGAATTCTAAGAGACATTTCTTTTTGTAGCTCAAACTTGTGGGCATACCAAAGTTCAAGAAGATGGTCCCTACTGTGACCGTTTATGTTCTTTAAGTCATGCAATAGGTCATCGGCATTGGGAGATAGCACAAAAGGAGATACTGCCTTAAGACCATCTCCTTTTGCAAAACTTGCCCGAAGGAAAAGTTCACCTTGTTCATAAGGTTTGAAAGATACATTAAAATCAATAACTGCTGAGCCTCTGTCTTTTTTCTTCGTGCCATTTTCTTCATCGGTATAGCCTTTTGTGAGGTTAAGCCACTGATAAACTGTGGTTGCTGTTCCCGATACAGAGAGATTGTCAGTAATGTCTAAGGCATGAACTGATAGAGGGAAAAGAATTAGTAATAAAGCTAAGGCTGAAACATTAATTCTTATCATGCAACTCCTCCTTTTTGTTTAATATTTTTTAGACAATCAAGACATTTCCTGAGAGTGCATAAACCACAACTGTGATACATAAAGCAAGGTATACCCTTTGCCTTGGCAAAACTTGCAATTTCATACTTAATAGAGTGAGAAACCTTATCGGTAAATATCACTATTGCATCAACCTTACCAATCTTTCTACTTATCTCTTTGGTGGGCTTAGTGAAAACTTTAAGATTAATACCCCTTCGGCTTGCTTCATTTAAATAGTGCCTTTCAAGCCTGTCCATTCCTCCAAGCAGTAATACACTCATCACAACCTCCTTTATTATAATTTTCTTAAAAATTTATAGTATTCTAATTTTATTAGATATTATATTTATTTGTCAATATTTGCTTATAATATTTTTAATTTAAAAACTTTATAGTATATTAAAACTTTATTAAGCAATTCTTTATGATTAAGAACGGAAGAGTTTCATCACGAACCATTCCATACGGTTCAGAGTTCGCTTCAGTCAGCTCGGAATGAAACAGACAGAGGTAAAGCCTAATAAATAGAAGAGATAATGTCAAGAAAGTAATTTTCTATAACTTTTGAATTTACTTAGCAAATAAGAGTTTTTTGTTGTATTATATATGTATGAACCAATATAAAAACCCGCCGTTAAAATGTTCTTTGGAGGCATGAAATGCATTTTAAATCTGCGATCATATCAGCATTAATGGTGGCCTTATTGTTAGGATGTGCGGAGCGAAAAATTTATTTTCCGAAAGATACGGTAACCTCTGAGCAGACAAAAACGAATGATATGCTGCAGAAAGAAGATAAGATTGCAGAAAATAAGATTAGCGAGTTATCTTCTCAGGACATAAGAGAGCAAATAAGAAAAATTCAGGAAGAAGTCGGAGATATTTATTTCGATTATGACAAATACGACATAAGACAGAATGATATTCCCATGTTAAAAAAAGTTGCTTCTTTTCTTCAAAAATATCCTCGCCTGAGAGTTATTATAGAAGGACATTGCGATGAAAGAGGGACAAATGAATATAACTTTGCCTTAGGACAGAAAAGAGCAAATGCAGCAAAGCAGTATTTGATGACTCTTGGCGTGCCATCTTCAAGGATAGATATAGTCAGTTATGGCGAGGAAAAGCCTGTATGCACAGAGCAAAGCGAAGCATGCTGGCAGAAAAACAGAAGAGCCCATTTCGTATTTATTGAGGAGGGGAAATGACAAAGAAAAAGATTAAACTATTTTTGGCTGCTTTATCCTCTTTCAGTCTCTTAACAGGATGCGTAACAACAGGCGAATACGAGCAGATGCGAGCTGATATTGCAAAACTCTACGTAGAAAACAGCCAATTAAGACAAGATATTTCAGAGCTTAGGACAAGAGTAGACAAAATGTCCTCTGACTTAAGCACTGCAACAGCTCTTAAAGAAGGACAGCTTACCCTTATTGCTCAGACACAAGATTATGTGAGAGAGTTACAAGTATTAAAAGGCCGGTTTGAAGAAAACTCATACAACAATGACAAGAAGTTTAAAGAGATTAATGACAAGATTACAGAGCTGCAGAATAAATTAGCACAGACAGCACCTCAAAGCATACAGAATGTCTCCAATAAAGAAACAGAACAGAAAAAAACAGCTGAAACTCCTAAAAAAGCAAAGGAAATATATGACTCTGCTCACATCGATATAAAAGAAAAAAAGTATGCCTCTGCAAGGGTTAAATTCGAAGAGATTGTAAAGAACTATCCTGACTTCGAGCTTCTTCCAAATTCTTACTTCTGGATTGGAGAGACCTATTACAGTGAAAAAAAATATGAAGACGCCATATTAGCCTATGAAGAGTTTCTCAAAAAGTATCCAAAACACGAAAAAGCACCAGGAGCAATGTTGAAAGAAGGAATGGCATTTTTAGAGTTAAAAGACAAGAAAACAGCAAAAGTCGTATTTGAACGAGTTATTGAGAGATATCCGAAATCAAAAGAAGCCGAGATAGCTCAGCAGAAGATTGCAGAAATACTAAAAAGTCAGAGTTCAGGAAGCAGAACTTCAAAGCCCAAATCAAAGACTAAAAATAGACAATGAAAGACGGTTACAACAGAGAAATAGACTATCTGAGAATATCTGTGATAGACCGATGTAATCTCAGATGCATATACTGCATGCCTGAAGAAGGAATATCAAACCTTCTTCCTCATGACGAAATTCTTACTTATGAGGAAATACTGAAAATAGTAGAAATAGCTGTAGATTTGGGAATAAAGAAAGTAAGGATTACAGGCGGAGAACCACTTCTAAGAAAAGATATCATTACTTTTATCGAAAAGCTCTCAAAATTAGAAGGCTTGAAAGACATTGGCATGACAACCAACGGAGTTCTGCTAAAAAAATTTGCAAGACAGCTAAGGGAGGGAGGCTTAAAAAGGGTGAACGTCAGTCTTGATTCTCTTAATCCTGATAAATTCAAAACCATAACAAGACTTGGCAGTTTAAGTGATGTTTTAGAAGGAATTGAAGAAGCTAAAAAAGTTGGCCTCAACCCTGTGAAAATAAACATGGTTGTCATGAGAGGAATTAATGATGATGAAATAGAGACTTTTGCTCTATGGAGCAGAGAGGTTGACTACCAGATAAGGTTTATAGAGTTCATGCCTGTTGGTCAAAATTCGTGGAGCAGAGAGTTCTTCATCTCGAAAAATGAGATAAAAGAAAGAATAGAAAAGAAAATTGGAAAATTAATACCTGTAAATATGAAAAAATCAGGGCCAGCTGAGTATTTTATGCTTGAAAAAAGCGAGGGTATTTTAGGATTTATAAGTCCTATGACCTCATACATTTGCGTGAGATGCAACAGATTGAGACTTACTGCCGATGGTAAACTAAGACCATGTCTGTTCTCAGATGCGGAAATAGACCTAAAGAGGATTATTAGGGGAGGTGCTTCAGACAGACAAATAAGAGATGCCATCGTAGATACAATTAACTTAAAACCTCAGGGTATGCTCAGAGAATCAAAGCCTCTAAGGCCGATGTCTACTATAGGAGGCTAAGCTTTTTTGAAAATTCCAGTCTCCGTAGCAATCATAACAAAAAACGAGGAGAGAAATATTGGTGATGCCCTCGAATCTGTAAAAGAATTCGAAGAGATTATTATTGTCGATGCTTTCAGTGAAGATAAAACCGTTGAAATCTCTAAGAAATATACGGATAAAATTTTTCAAATAGAATGGAGAGGGTTTGCCAGACAAAAACAGTTTGCCATTGATAAAGCCACTCTTTCGTGGGTCTTAATACTTGATGCTGATGAGAGAGTTACGGAAGCACTAAAAAAAGAGATTTCGGAGAGAATTACAAAATATGAGGCCGATGCATATCTCATTCCCAGAAAAAACTACTTTTTAGGGAAATGGATTAAACACAGCGGATGGTGGCCTGATTACACAGTTAGACTATTCAGAAAGGATAAAAGTAAAATGCAAATCCGGGCAGTGCATGAAAAAGTCACAGTTGAAGGTAAAACAGCTTACCTCAAAGAACCTCTTCTTCATTTTACCTATCAAAGTATTGAAGACTTTATAAAAAAGATGCAGATTTACTCAACCCTCTCAGCAGAGGAAATCTCTAAAAAGAATTTCTCTGAATTATGGATACTTTTCAAAATGTTATCTACGCCACCTTTTACTTTTTTAAAGATGTTTATCCTAAGGCTTGGCTTTCTCGACGGAATCAGAGGGCTTCTACTTGCCGTTTTTTATAGTTTTTACTCTTTCTTAAAGTATGCAAAAGCTTGGGAGATGCGATGGAAATAGAAAAATTTTTTAAAGTTAAATTCAAAAAATCTTGGGTAGATGACTTTGCTGTATTCTGGAGACTAATAAAAGAACACCGTTTAAGGCTTCTGTTTGCTTTAACCTGCAGTTTGGCCATATCAGGAATTAATGGAGCTATTGCCTGGGCAGTCAAGCCTGCAATGGATGAAATATTCGTAAAAAAATCCTCTGAGTTTTTGTATCTAATTACTTTCGGAGTAGTTCTTTTGTTTACTTTGAGAGGCGTTTTTACATTTGCAAATAACTATCTCATGAATTCTATAGGTGCCAAAATAGTAAAAACAGTAAGAGACGCAGTTTATGAAAAACTTTTAAAGCTACCAATGTCCTTTTTCTGTAGAGACAGTTCGGGAAATATAATATCTAAAGTGCTAAATGATGTTGATCTCCTAAAAAGCACTGTTTCATATACGATAAAAGACTTCTTTGTAGAGGGATTTACAGTGATTGTCCTGGCGGTGGTAGCCTTCTACAGAAGATGGGATCTCGCATTGCTTTCCTTTATTGTTGTGCCTTTGATGGTTTATTTAATTGGCAAAGTTGGCAAAAAGATGAAAGAACTCGGAATGAAAACGAGATTAAGAATTGCTACAGTTACAACCCTTCTACACGAAACTCTCACAGGAATTAAAATTATAAAGGCTTTCACGATGGAAAAGGATATGAAAGACAGATATAAACAGGCTCTTCAGGAGCACTACAGAAATGTAATGCGAGAGGTTAGAACAGAAGAGTTTGCAAATCTTTTAAATGAGACTATCGCTGGAATTGGCGTGGCCTTAATCCTCTTTTACGGCGGGTATCTTGTTGTGAGTGATAAAATATCTTCAGGTGATTTTTTCTCCTTTGCAGCAGCGGTTATGTTAATGTATACACCCTTGAAGAGACTAAGCAAAGTAAATACAGCCTTTCAGAGAGGAAGAAATGTAATAGAAAGACTAAGAGAAGTAGTATTTGTTGAACACGAACGGGAAAAGGGTATTGAAAAGACCATTGAAGGGAACATTGTATTCAGAGATGTTTCCTTCAAATATCCTCTGTCAAAGCATTATGCTTTAAGAAATATTAACTTTACTATCAA
This sequence comes from Nitrospiraceae bacterium UBA2600, assembly GCA_002339325.1. Lineage (GTDB taxonomy): Bacteria > Nitrospirota > Thermodesulfovibrionia > Thermodesulfovibrionales > Thermodesulfovibrionaceae > Thermodesulfovibrio. Next base: position 91,313 of record DDKK01000047.1, read on the forward strand.
TGCCGGTGAAACTGTTGCCATTGTAGGTCCTTCTGGAGCTGGGAAAAGCACCATCGCTGATTTAATTGCTGGTTTTTGGCCACCAACAGAGGGTGACATACTCATTGATGGCGTGAACATCAGAGATTTATCCCTCCACAGTCTCCGCTCACAAATTGCCCTGGTTACGCAAGATGTTATCTTGTTTAATGACACCGTAATGAATAACATAAAATTTGGCAATCTATCCTCCACCAATAAAGATATTGAAAGAGCAGCCAAAATGGCAGATGCTCATAATTTCATAGTTAATCTGCCAGAGGGTTATGACTCTAAAGTTGGCGAAAAGGGAGTTTTACTCTCAGGTGGACAAAAACAGAGAATTACTATTGCCAGGGCTATATTGAGAGAGCCAAGAATTTTAATATTTGATGAAGCAACAGCCTCACTTGATACCGAGTCAGAAGAAAAAATACAGCAAGCCCTTGAGGAGATGAGAAAGGGAAGAACGACGATAATAATTGCCCACAGGCTCTCAACAATAAAAAGAGCTGATAAGATTATTGTAATGGACAAAGGGCAGATAATTGAACAAGGAACTCATGAAGAGCTTCTTGCAAAGGAAGGGCTCTATAGGGAGTTGTGGAATTTACAGTTTAGTAATTCTTCATCTTCTTAAATCTTCTGTGAAACCAATAATACTGCTCAGGATGTTCTCTGATTAAACTTTCAAGTAGAAAGTTGTATTTTTCGACTGCTTCAATTATTTTAATTTCTCTATCCTGATAAGAAGAAAAATTAGTATAGTTCAAATCTATCTGGGGAAAAATCTTTATGCTGTATCTTTCGCTCTCTCTTACAATAAAAAGAGGCACAAGAGGCGAGCCTTTTCTTTGTGAAATAACAAAAGCTCCTTTCTGGCATTGAACATATTTATCAAAAAATTTAGCATAAACACCCGGTCTTGCCTGGTCAGCAAGCATAAATACTAACATTTTTTTATTCAAAGCCCTTACTATCTCTCTTACTACCTCCTCATCAGAATGAAAGGGGATTGGATAACCTCCATATCGCTTTATCAGATTATAAAGAAAGCCCTTAGGTAAATATCTACCCTCTTTAAAAAGAACAGCTACAGGGTAACCTTTCTCAGCAAACCAACCAATTAAAACAACTATATTACCGATGTGCCCACTTAAAGCAATTGCTCCCTTACCTTTACTCATGGCATTATCCAAATTTTCAATGCCCCATACAGATGCGTAAGAAGAAAATTTTTCCTTTCTCTTTATTATGGACGCAGCCTCAAGTGCTATTAGAAATACCTCTTTTATAAAACTTTTCAGTATTGCATTTATGTTCTCCTCTGGCATATTAGGGAAGGCTATCTTGAGATTTTCTTTTGCTATTATTTTCCTTTTCCATGGTAATAAATAAGCAATATGTCCTATAAAATTAGCTATACCCTTAAATTGAGACTTTTTTGTAAATCCTCCGAGAGTTAAAAAAACCCTAATTAGCAAATTAAAAATAACATATTTTGCGAGTTTTTTCATGGTCTTAATAATTATAATATTCTCTTAATGATAATTAAAAATCTCACCTATCAACTTTCGCTCTTTTTATGAAGGGTGTATGGAAGACTCTCTCTTCCATACACCCTTTCAGGAGGGTGGGGGGTATGCCAAGTGTGTTATAGGTTAAATCTTGAAATACTCCACACTGGCATCAAGAGCACTTGCCTGACTGTAAAGTTTTGTTGAGATAGACCTTACAGTCTCTATTAACTTAACAGTCTGGTCTATGCTTGACTTAATGTTTTCCATGTTTTGAGCTATCTCTTCACTTGTAGCAGAGAGCTGCTCAGTGGCAACAGCTATTCTCTGTATCATATCCATTGCTTTTTCTGTTGCAGCAACAATCTCATCGAGAGCACGCATTGCATCATTTGCTAAAGTCACTCCACCTTCTGCTTGCGAACTACTTGCATTCATTGCGCTCACTGAAGCGTCAGATTTTGACTGAATATTTCTAATCTTGTCGGCAATCTCCTCTGTTGCTTTTGCAGTTCGCTCTGCAAGTTTACGAACTTCATCGGCAACTACTGCAAAACCCCTTCCCTGCTCACCTGCTCTTGCTGCTTCAATGGCTGCATTTAAGGCAAGAAGATTTGTCTGGTCTGCTATGTCCTTAATGGTAAGAACTATCTCACCAATCTCCTGCGAGCTCTGTCCAAGTTCTTCAATTGTTCCTGCCGCAGATTTTATGGAGTTTGCAATCTCTATCATTGCCTTTACAGCCTTTTCAACGGCGTTTTTACCTTTCTCAGCGGTTTCATTTGCCTGTTTTGCCGAATCCGATGCCTGAGCAGCATTTTTGGCAACATCAATTATTGTCTGCGATATCTCTGTAGAGGCCGATGCCATCTGGTCTATACGGGATAGTTGTTCCCGAGAGTTTTTCTCTAAACTGTCTGTTTCATGGGAAAGAGAAGACACTATAGAGTTCGTATCTTTTACAACTCCCCTTGGTTGCCCTCAAGCTCCCTGTTATTCTTGTATATATATCGCCAATTAAGTCGCAGCTCTGCATTTTATCCTCTCTTAAGTCTCCCTGTTCCAATCTTGTAAAGCATACAAGAGCAGAAGACATGCTTTTTTCATAGGACTTATGAGAGTAAAATATTAGAGCACTCAAGCCGAGCAAAGATATTAGAAGAAGCGAAGAATAGATGATGGCATTTCTTTTTCTTACCGAAGAGACTTCTTGATTGAGTTTGTCAAACTCTTTCCTATGAGACTCCGTTAGTTTGAATATCATGTCTTTTATCTCTCTCCAAACCTTTGTCTCTTCAATTATCTTTTGCACAGCTTCATCTTTTTTGCCCTGTTCTGATAGCTGCTGAATCTCCATTTTCATAGAATGGTCTTTCTGCCATAATTGTTGTATTTTCTTTAGTTGCTCCTGCATATCTCCTTGAGTAAGCTTAATTGCCTCTTCATTGGACTTCATAAAATCCTGATGAGCCTTCTGATAGTTCTTTTTTGCCTGCTCATCTTTTGGATTTATAAATACATTTCTTACTGCCTGGCCTGTCTGAAGTCCCTGTGCATACATATCATTTAGGGCAATTAGCACATTAATGTCTTTCTTCGTCATCTTCTCTATTCTTTCCTCAAAGCCCTGCTCATTAAAGTAAGAGATTACAAAAAGACCAATAAATACAAGAAAAATCATTACGTTAATAAACTGTAAAAGCCTTTTAACGCTCATTTCCCTCCCCCTTTTTAACTTAAAATAGTTTAGAATGTCACCGATTAATTTCTCCTTTAAAGTGACTGATTACAAAATTGCTTTTCTCCTGAAAGGCACCGAAGGAATTTTTTAGAAGACCAAACAGAATATTTCAAATTTCTTTCCTCTATAAATACAGATTTATAAATTATTTTTATTATACCATTTAGTAAACTAATAAAACAATTCATCCTAAAAACTTAATTTATCATTAATAAACTCGGAATTACTCCTGACAAAATTAGAAAAACTGCTGAAGCAAGAGCAACGCCACTTATTAAAGAGTTTTTATTTATTGAAACGCGAGAAGGAACATCTTTGTAAATATAGAAGACAATTCTTAAGTAATAGTAGGCTGAAAGGACACTCATAAGCAGTCCAAGGAAAACCAAACCTTGATAGCCAGCCATGAAAACGTTTTTAAAAAGATTAAATTTAACTATGAAGCCAGCTGTTGGCGGAATACCTGTAAGAGAGATGAGGATAATAGCCATAGATATAGCTATTAGAGAATTAACCTTATTAAGTCCTCGATAGTTCAATATGTTTTCACCCCCTGATATACTGAGAATTACGGCAAAGGCACCGATGTTCATAAATACATAGGCAATTAAATAGGGAATCAAAGATAGTATTAAAGTGTTATCAACAAGCAGCAGAGCCATAGACATATATCCAGCATGGGCGATTGAGGAGTAAGCAAAAAGTCTCTTAAGATTTGTCTGCCTTAGTGCCAATAGATTACCCACAATCATTGAGAGGGCAGAGAGAATAATAATAAGAGTCTGTGGTTTTATCTCAAGCTGGGATACTAAGAATACCTTAATAAGAACAGCAAAGGCAGCTACCTTTGGAGCTGTTGAGAAAAAGGCAGTTACTGGAGTTGGTGCTCCTTGATAGACATCGGGAGCCCAGGCATGAAAGGGAACTAAGGAGAGTTTGAAGGCAAAGGTGAAAAGTAAAAAAACAAGTATTAATATGCTTGATAACTTATCCCATCTCAAAGCAGCAAAGCTTTCATAGGATGTGCTACCTGTGTTGGCATATAAGAATACTATGGACCCAATGAGAAGTATTGATGCTACAGTGCCTAAAATGAAGTATTTAAGTCCTGCTTCAACACTCTGTTTGTTTCTTATATAAAAACCTGCCAACAAATACAAGGGTAAAGAGAAGGCTTCAAGGGAGAGATAGAGAATTAGGAGGTCGTTAGCAGCAATCATCATATTCATGCCAAAAAGAGCAAGAATAATCAGGAAAACGTATTCATTTGCCATTGAGTTATTTCTTGTTAGTTCATCGTAAGAAAGCATTAGAATCAAAATACCTGTAAATAAAATAAGTAACCGTAGAATAATAGTGTATATATCAATCCGTATCAGTGAATTTGAAAATTCAAAGCTGTACATTAATGCTAATGCAGTAGAAATGGCGATACTTAAAATTCCCAAAAAGAAAACTTTTTTATTATCTTTACTGATTAAACCATAAAGAAATAACACTACTCCGAGGGCAAGCAAAGCCATTTCAGGAACAAGAGCTATGTATTGACTCATCCTCTACCTCCAAATAAAGTGAGTTCTCTGACCCCTGACAAAATAAAGTCGGGATTAAGTCCTAAATAAATTGAAAGGACAAACAATATGGAGAAAATTACTAACTCCCAGGATCTAACATCTCTTACTAAGGTACTTAGTTCTTTGCCAGGTTTTCTTAAAAATATTCTGTAAAAATACCAGGAGAGATAGACAACACCAACGGCAACTCCAAAAACTCCTATGAATCCGAGCAATGTATTTTTATTAAATATTCCGCTTAAGAGAAGAAGTTCACCATTAAAGTAATTCATTCCTGGAAAGCCTCCCATTGCCATTAGATAAGCAAAGGCAAAGAAAGTCATGGCAGGAACTTTTTTCGATAGAGCACCAAATCTCTCTACATCAAAGGATTTCGTATTTCTGTAGAGTAATTCAGCCACATAGAAAAAGGCAGCTGAGAGTATGCCGTGATTAATACTCTGAAGCAAACTTCCCTGAAAACCAAGGATATTTCCAGTAAAAACTCCTGCTGCAATGATTCCAACATGACTTAAGCTCATGTAGGCAAACATTGCCTTTAAGTCCCTTTCAAAGAGTGCTAAGAAGGCTGCATATACAAAAGAGAAAATACACAAGCCGACTAACCAATCACCGTATGCTAAAATTTGCTGATAAAAGGCTGGAGATACTCTGATTAAACCATAAAGTCCCATCTTTCCAAGCACTGCCGAAAGGAATATGGTAATTGCCATTGGTGCTTCGTAATAGGCATCTCTGAGCCAGCCATGGAAGGGAACGATTGGAATCTTCACTGCGAAAGCTAATACAAATCCCATGAAAATCAACATTTTACTTTCACTTGTTAATCTTAGATTATAGAGACTGTCAAAACTAAAGCCTCCACCGAAGATGTAGACAGCAAGTATAGAGGCAAAGAGAAATATACTAAATCCAAAGGTGTATATAAGGAATTTCATTGCAGCTTCTGAAGCCTTTCTACCACCCCAAAGCTTAATCAGAAGCACTGAGGGAATCAACATTGCCTCATAGAAAAAGAAGAAGAAAAGAAAGTTTGTTGAGAGGAAATAGGCATTCACCGAAGCTGAAAGAAGTAATAAGAGAGCAAGATATTTTCCAATGTTGTTCTCTATTGTTCTAAGAGATAAAAGGACACTTATCAAAGTGATAAATGAAGTAAGCAACACAAAAGGAGCATTAAGTTCATCAAAACCAAAGGAGATACTTAAATTCCAAGATGGTATCCAGAGATGTTCCCACAGAAGCTGAAAACCTTTATTAGCCCTGTCAAGACTCGTGTATTGGAAGAGACTTAATATTAAGGTTAAAAGAGAAGTCAAAACTGCAAAAGCCCGCTGAAAGGATTGATTTTTAACAATCACTAATACTAAAGCACCTATGAGAGGAATAAGTACTGTTAAATATGCCTGACCCATCACCACTCTCCTCTAAAGTATAATGTAAAGAATTAATGCTAAAGCCATGAAAATTACCATGTATACAGCATAATCCTGAATTTTTCCACTTCCAAACTGAGCTATACCATCTCCAGTTGCCTTTGCTGCGTTAGACATGAAAATAGGAATTCCATTCATTTTTGTATTTTCAAAAAGGGTTAATCTTTTACTGATAGGGATAACTACGGAATCTAAAATCCATCTCCAAACATTGTTTATGAAATCATACTCTGCAGGAATAACTGTTTTATCAAGAGTTTTATTTGTAACAACCGCTCCTTTTCTGTAAAACCAGTCCATATCAAGATTGATGTAAGGTTTTGGTTTTAATTTTTTAAGGAAAAGAATGAAAACTAAGGAGGTAAAGCTGAATATTCCAAGGGTATCGAGTATGTGAGCTGCTGTGTAAGGTTCATAATCCATTGGAAAAGGTAGATAGGCATAGAATGCATGAGGGAAGATTCCAATTAGAATACAGAGTGCTGAGGTAATAAGCATGGCAATCTTCATATTAATAGGAGTCTCTCTAACAGGATAGTCGGATTTTTTATCGGAGAAAAAGGTGTAGTAACCCATTTTGCATATGATACTAATTATTGTTCCGCAGGTAGCCACATTGAGCATTATGTAGGCAAAGGCATTATGAATCTCTCCAGCAGCTGATATAATTGGAGATTTTCCAATAAATCCATTTGTTAGAGGAAATCCTGCAATGGAGAAAGCACCAACAAAGAAGCTTATTGCTGTAATCGGTGCATATCTTCCGAAATCTCCAAGTTCGGTCATCTTCTGTTTGCCAGTAGCATAAATTACTGCACCAGCAGACATGAAGAGGAGGCATTTATAAAGAATGTGATTAAAAGCATGGGATGCAGAACCATTTAGTCCAAGGGTTATGACTCCAAGACCTACTCCAGCAACCATGTATCCAACCTGACTGACAATGTGATAGGAGAGAAGTCGTCTAAGATTGTTCTCAAGCAAAGCGTAGATAACTCCGTATACTGCCATGACTGAACCAAGATAAATTAAAACCTCTGCACCGGGAAAGCCTCTTATGAGAGCATATACTGCTGCCTTTGTTGTGAATGGGTTTAAGAATACACTTCCGTAAATCGTAGCAGCTGGGTAAGCATCGGGAAGCCATGCATGAAGGGGAGGGACAGCAGCACAGAGAATAAATCCAATAAGTATAAACCACCAGAAGGGCTCACCAGAGTGGGCCATGAAGGAATCAAAGGTAAAGCTCCCTGTCTGATAAATGAAAATCATTATTCCAGCAAAAAGGGAGAGTCCACCAGCAATGTGGACAAGTATGTATCTGTAGCCAGCCTCTGTAGACTCCTTTGTTCTCTCAGACCATATTAACAGGACTGCACAGAAGGAAAGCATCTCCCAGAATAGATAGAAACTTAATATATCAGCGGCAAAACTAACACCAACCGATGCTCCTGTGTAAAGAAGTCCTGCAAACTGCTGAAGCCAGTCATCGATGTGATAGCAGTATATTATTCCAATGAGCCCAATAAAACTAAAAATATACGCAAAGAGAAGGCTAAGCTTATCAACTCTTACAAGTGGAGATATCTCTATTCCAAAAAGACTAATTGAACCGTAAAAACCTTGTCCTGCTATCAAAGTCAAGAAAAATCCAACTGTGGCAACTAATACGCTATAGGGTCCTCTTAAATTCTTTGGAAGGACAGGTAAGAGAGTTGCTGCAAGAATAAGAACTAAACCTGGATGAATAAAATCAATCATAGTAGTCCTCCCTCTTAGTGATAAAGAGACTTAGAGACTTGGCAACGACTACGATGAACAGAGTTCCCAAAAAACCTATAATGGCTCCAAAGGCTGGTAATTCTTCAAAGTCAAAGTAGGGATGACCAAGATGCATAATTTTTAGAAAGACAATTTCAAGTATTACAACAATAAGACAAATCCAGTAAAAGGTCTTTTTGCTTATCATTCTTATCATTGAGCTACTCTCCTTACAATCTCTAATAGAAAGTCTGGATAAAGTCCCCAAACAATGGTGAAAAGAGCTGTTATCAATAGTGGAATTGCACAGAAGTAATTCTCCTTTGTTCCAACCCATCTCGTTGGATAGCTCGGTGACCTAAAGAATGCCCTATAAGAAATCGGTAAGAAATAGGCAGCATTTAAGAAGGAACTTACAACAAAGACAAGGACAAGTTCAGGTCTTCCAATTTCAAGGGCACCAAGGGCAAGGTTATACTTACTTATAAATCCAGCAAAAATAGGGATACCAATCATACTAAGAGTAGCAAGGAAAAAGGAGAACATAGTAATAGGCATGACTTTGCCAATTCCATCAAGTTCGCTAATTTTCTTTACATGGGTTGAAACATAGACAGAGCCTGCTACAAAGAACATGGTAATCTTTGAAAAGGCATGCATACTAATATGAATTAATCCACCGATAATTCCAGCGGCAGAGAACATGGCAACTCCAATGATTATGTATGAAAGATTAGCCACAGTGGAGAAGGCAAGTCTTGCCTTAAAGTCATCTCTTCTCATGGCAATAAGAGAGCCTGTTATTATGGTGAAAGCTGTAAGGAAAAGGACTATATCTTGCATTCCTATCTTAATTACCGTATCTCCACCGAATACATAGAGTAAGACCCTTGAGACAGTAAATACGCCAGCTTTAACAACGGCAACGGCATGTAGTAATGCACTAACAGGAGTAGGTGCAACCATTGCTGCAGGAAGCCAGCTGTGTAAAGGCATAACTGCTGACTTATTAAACCCGTAGATGTATAGAACAAGAAGTATCTGAAGAATTAATTTGTGGCTTTCGATAATTTGTTCGTTAAAAATTCCACCCTTTCTAAAATCAAGAGTTCCTGTGATTATGTAAGTTATAACTATGGCTGCAAAGAGGAATATCTTTGCAGTGCCTAAAAGATAGACTATATACTGTCTTCCACCTTCAATACCCTCTTTGTCTTCATGGTGAGCAACAAGAGGATAGGTGACAACAGTCAAAGCTTCATAGAATATGAACATGGTGAAAAGATTGGCTGCAAAGGCAATTCCCATGGCTGAACTAAGAGAGAGAGCAAAACAGGCAAAATATCTTGTCTGGGCATGCTCATTGAGTCCCCTCATGTAACCAATGGAGTAAAAGGTTGTAATAATCCAGAGGAAAGAGGCACCGAAGGCGAAGAGTAAACCTAATCCATCGACCTTAAAGGCAAGTTCAATTCCAGGTAAAATCGTTGCTATCTTGATTGCAATCTCCTCTCCCTGCAAGAAAGGAGGTATCAACATTGAGACAAAGGAAAACTTTAGAATACCTGCAATAACTGAAACAGCCTCTCTTAAGTTTGGTCTTTTATCTCCTATTAATACTATTAGTATGGCTGCTAAAACAGATACTAATATGGAGAATATGGGAAGATAATTAGTCATTTCTCAGCTCCTCCCTCAGTTCGCTGAATTCTTCTGAATCGAGAGTTTTCTTAAGTTGGAAATTGGCAACAAGTAGGGAAAGACCTACTGCAACTGAGCCTGCAGCTACAGCTATGCTAAAAATTGCAATTAACTGACCTCTTATGTCGTTCATGTAATGGGCTAAGGAAACAAGGGCAAGATTTACTCCAGCAAGCATAACTTCAAGGGATATAAATACGATGATAAGATTTCTATTAATCAGTAAACTTATGAGCCCCATTCCAAAAATTAGTCCACTTAAGGCTAAATAGTATTCAACAGGAATCATCTGGGCCTCCTTGCAATGAGTCCTACTGCTACCATGGGAACAAGAAGGATAACACCAAGCATTAAAAAGGCAAGGGAGTATTCGTTAAAAAGCATTTCACCGACAGACTTAACGTTACCAACTTTTTCAATGTACTCAATTGTATATTTCCCTCTGTAGCTTGGTGATGCCACTGAGAAAGTAACAATTCCTGTAGCAGTCATAGCAAGACCAATAAGAAGTCTACCTTCCCAAACTTGGGTATATCTTTTCTCCTTTGTAAGCTCCTTTGCTCCAAGGAAAAATATGGTAAAGAGAAACATGACTAAGATCGCACCAGCATAGACAATCACTTGAACCATTGCAAGAAATTCAGCATTCAAGAAAAGATAGACAACAGCAACATGCAAGAATAGTAGCAGAAGCCACATTACAGCATGAACAGGATTTTTCCTTGTTAAAGCCATAACTGTAATTCCAATCATTGATAGGCAGAAGTAAGCAAAAATTAGGTAAATCATAGGCTCAACCTCTTTAAAAATGCTATTATTATCAAATTAACTAATCCTGCAGGGATTAGCACTTTCCAACCTATGTTAAGGAGCTGGTCAAATCTGTATCTTGGAAGAGTTGCTCTGACCCAGATGTAAAGGAATATGAAAGCGTAAACCTTTATAGCAAACCATATTATTCCTGGAACTTTATCTAAGAAAGGTAGAATATCGGTAATAAATTTCGGGATTGTCCATCCACCGAGGAAACAGAGAGCACAGAGGAATGCCATGATATACATGGCAACATATTCGGCAAGGAAGAATAGAGCATATCTGAAAGCACTGTATTCGGTTAGATAACCTGCTACAAGCTCTGTCTCAGCCTCTGGTAAGTCAAAGGGTGCACGGTTTGTCTCAGCAAAAGCAGCAATTACGAAGACAACGAAACCAATTATCTGGGGAATTGCATAGATTCCCAAGGCTGTATTATGTTGAGCAATAACTATATCTCTTAAATTAAGGGAACCTGCGGCAAGAACTACGCCTGCAAGACTTAGTCCGAGAGCTATTTCATAAGAAAGAACCTGACTTGCCGAACGGAGACCTCCGAGGAAGGAGTACTTACTATTTGATGACCATCCTGCAAGGATTATTCCGTAGACTGATACTGAAGCAGAGGCAAGGATGAATAGTAAACCTACATTTAAGTCAGCAAGAATGAAATTAGAACTAAAGGGAATGACTGTAAGATTAATCATTGTGAAAATTAAAACTATCAGTGGTGCTATCTGGAATATGAATCTCTCAGCATTAATCGGAACTATATCTTCTTTGAAGAATATTTTGATAAAGTCTGCAATTGGCTGAAGCAATCCATGAGGACCAACTTCCATAGGTCCCATTCTTGCTTGGGCTCTACCAATTAATTTTCTCTCTGCATAGGTTGTGTAGGCAACATGAGTGAGAACTATTGCAAAAACTACTGTTGTTTTGATTAGCATTATGAGAAGTTCAATCATTTCTTCTCCTCCCCTGACGGACTCTCAATAATCTCTCTGAAGCCTATCCATAATTCCTTGCCCTTTAGAGGATAATCTTTCCTTAGAGGATATCCATTCCAGTCTTCAGGCATAAGAATTCGCCTTAAGTCTGGATGTCCAATAAATCTTATTCCGAACATATCAAAGCATTCCCTTTCATGCCAGTTTGCACCAGGCCATAAATCTGTAACTGAATCTATTTCTGCATTTTCCTCTTCCACTTTTGCTCTAACTCTTATGTGAAGCCTTCTCCAGATGCTGTATAGATTGTAGACTACTTCAAACCTTGGTTTTTCTGGTGCATAATCAACTCCGCAGAGGTCTTGAAGGTGATTGAATCCCTGTTGTTCTTTAAGATAAGCTAAAATTTCTCTGATTTTGTCTGACGTTACAATTACAGAAACCTGTCCTCTGAACTCTTTTATCTCGATTACTTCCCCTGGAAATTGCTCTTTTAGTGTGAAGGCAATTTTAAGAGATTCCTCGGTCGCTTTCGCTCCCTCGGAATGACACAAAAAAGATGTGCTTGGTTGATGACATGAAGAGAAAGTGCTTGGTTGAGGGGCTAAGGGCTCTTCTTCTAAGACTCTCTCTATTTCCTGTGCCATGTGAGCGCCCCCATAAAGATTTCATAAATATATCCAATAAAAATCAAAGCTATGAATAGAATCATCATCCAGAATCCCTCAAGGGATATGGCATCAAAGGCAACTGCCCAGGGATAGAGAAATATGACTTCCACATCAAAGACCACAAAGAGAATGGCAAGAAGGAAAAAGCCAATATAGAATCTCTCCTTTGGTTCTCCACTTGGTGGATTACCAGATTCATAAGCAATAAACTTAATAGGATTAAATTTCCTTGGAGCAACAATCTTATTAACAATCAGTCCTCCCAAGCCAAAAACCGTGGCAAATATCATAGCAATCAGAACAGGTAAGTATTTGTATGGTATATATGAACCGGGTTCCATCATTGACTTTCCTCCTTTTTAGATACTGCTTTGGGCTCTCTTTTGCCAATGGGAAGTCTATCTCTTCCGATTCCGGGTAAGTGCCAGAATTTATTTAGATACTCTGTTTTTTCATACTGCCTAATGAATTCATCCCAGTTACTCAGTAGTTTCTCTTTGTTGAAGTAGTTATCCTCTCTTGTATATGAAGCATATTCAAAAAATTCAGTAAGAACTAAGGCATTTACAGGACAGACTTCTTCGCAGTATCCGCAGAAAATACATCTTAGTGCATCAATTTCATACTTCGTTAATACCCTTGCACCTGTTTCAGAGTTTATTGAGTAGTCAATGTAGATGCACTGACTTGGGCATACCTGAGCACACTTTGTACAGGCAACACAGCGCTCCTTTCCTGTCTCAGGGTCACGGACAAAGGCATGTCTTCCTCTAAAACCATCCTCAAGAGGTCTTTTCTGCTTTGGATATCTTATGGTTACTGGTGTTGTGAAAATCGTTTTGAATGTAATTAATAATCCCTTAATAAGGTCAATGAATAGTATTTTTTTCAGTAAATTGTTCATCGGTCAGCCTCTCCCATAACAATATCAAGAGTTCCAATTATTGCTATAACGTCTGCAAGAAGATGTCCCTCACAAAGCTTTGGAATTGCCGAGATATGGATGAAAGAAGGGGCTCTGACTCTCATTCTGTAAGGTCTTCCTGAACCATCACTTACTATATAAAAGCCAAGCTCTCCTTTTGGAGCTTCTATGGCTGAATAGATTTCTCCTTTTGGCATTAAATCATGTTTTTCCTGTGAAAAGGCAATAAAGCCACTCCATAGGGAGTCACCGGCTTCAATTTTTCTCTTTCCCTGATGGGGTATATCAATGTCAGGAGACTTTTCAGATAGGACTTCTCCCTCAGGCATCTTTTCAATACACTGTTTTACAATAAGTGCTGACTGTCTCATTTCCCTGATTCGACAGAGATATCTATCATAGGTATCTCCATTTTCACCAAGGGGGACTTCGAATTCAACTTCAGGGTATGCATCATAGGGCATAAGCTTTCTTATGTCATAGTAAACTCCAGAACCTCTTAAGGCAGGTCCTGTAAGTCCTAAGGAAACAGCCTCCTCTGCAGTAATCTGACCTACTCCCTTAGTTCTCGAAAGCCATATACGATTTTCAGTAAGAAGAGTCTCGTATTCATCAACTCTTCTAAGCATCTCATCCATGAATTTATCAATTTCATCAAGGACATTTTTTTCTATATCTACTCTTACTCCACCTATCCTTGGATAGCTCACAGTTAGACGGGCTCCACATATCTTTTCAAAAAACTGAAGTATCTGCTCCCTTTCTCTGAATGCGTAGAGAAATACGGTCATTGCACCAATATCAAGGGCATGGGTAGCAAGCCAGAGAAGATGGCTACTTAATCTGGTCATTTCAGATACAATTGTCCTTATAAATTTTGCCCTCCTTGGTGGCTCAATTCCCATGAGTCTCTCAACTGTAAGGCAGTAACCAATGTTGTTGGTCATACTTGAAATGTAATCAAGTCTATCTGTAAGAGTCATAGCTCCTGGATAGGTTTTGCTTTCGGAAAGTTTCTCTACCCCTCTATGCAAATAACCTACATCTGGCTTAATATTAATTACCCTTTCACCCTCAAACTCACACCAGAGTTTAAGCACTCCATGAGTTGCCGGATGATGGGGTCCCATCTGAAGAACAAAGGTTGTGTCACTTATTTTTTCTATTTCCAGCTGCCCCATCTTCCCTGCTCCTTCATGATTTTTTCTTGTAATTTAATAAGTCCATACATTAATGCCTCTGGTCTTGGCGGACAACCAGGTACATAGACATCAACAGGTAAAAACTGATCTGCACCCTGAACTGTGCTGTAAGTGTTAAATATTCCACCTGTACAGGCACAGCTTCCCATGGCAACAACATACTTTGGCTCAGGCATCTGATCATAAACCATCTTTACGATAGGAGCCATTTTGTATGTAACTGTACCTGCTATTATAATTACATCTGCCTGACGAGGTGAGGCTCTAAAGAGTATTCCAAAACGGTCAAGGTCTAAGTGGGAGGCGCCTGCTGCCATCATCTCAATGGCGCAGCAGGCAAGACCAAAGGTGAGAGGCCAAAGGGAGTTTGACCTTCCCCAGTTGACCACTTTATCAAGGGTAGTAATTATGACATTACTACCCTTGATTATCTTAGTTCCTTCTTCTACTTCAATCAATTCTGGTTGATTAGTAGAGGGATGCATAGGTATCCTTTACGAACCTCTCTCTCTTCAGTCTCGAAGCCTCATCAGCAGATACGAATCTCAAAGCCTTAGTTGTACATTTTGTTACACAGGCAGGCTTGAGTCCCTGGTCAACTCTATCTTTACAGTAATCACATTTGACAACTTTTCCTGTCTCAGGATTCCACTGAGGGACACCCCAAGGACAGGCTGTAATGCAAGATTTACAGCCTACACAAAGGCTCTGTTCAACAAAGACAATTCCGTCCTTTGCACGTCTCTGCATAGCACCAGTAGGACAGGCTTTTACACACCAGGGTTCTTCACAGTGAAAACAGGGCATAAAGACAAATCTCTGTCTTGGTAAACCGCCTATCATCTTTATGTCTGTTTCAATAATTCTACAAAGCCTTGGTCCTACGGGAAGTTCATTTTTTGTTTTACAGTGCACCTCACAGGCATAACAACCTATGCAACGGTCATGGTCTTGATATATGTAGTAGATGCTCATATCCTTCCTCCTTAAACCTTCTTCACTCTTACAAAGTTTTCAAAAAGCGCACCTGTGTGGCTTCCATGTGCCATTTTGTCAAAAGCTCCGCTAAGTAGTCTACCTTCATTCAGTCCTTTACCGTAGGAACGGCTCTTCCAGGGCACTTCGTTTTCAAATCCTCTATACATGAACACAGCTTCTGGATGAATAAAAGGCGTAACTTTTGCCCTAATCTTGCCAGAGAAATCACCGGAAGACACCTCTACCCAATCACCATTCTTTATTCCAAGCTTTGCTGCTACTTCAGAATTAATCCAGAGTTCATTTTCGGGAACTATTTCATTGAGATACTTGTTGTTGTGGGTCTGGACATGGGTATGAACTGCCATTCTTCCAAAGACAAGTCTGAACTCACCATCGTCTATGTTTGGCTTTGCAGGAGTCTTATGCTCATAGAAATATGGAACTTCTCTTTCTGCCATTTTGCTTGAAAGAATCTCTATTTTACCTGAGGGGGTTTTGAACTTGAGCTCATCTCTTGAATACATCTTCGGGTCTTTGCAGAGAGCCACCTGTCCGGATTTATCAAAATCCTCAATCTTCACACCTGTTCCATCAAGCTGATAGTTCCAGAGATCCTCAATGGTCTCAAAGAGCATGTACTGTCCAGCACCATAGGCATTAAGAAGTCCCTTTGTAATCTCCCATTTGCCCTTTGTATCATAAATTGGCTTAATTGCCTGTCTTCTCATTATGAATGCAGGCTTTGCTCCTCTCTGAAGTCCTATCATATCATCTCTTTCAAGATAGGTTGACTCAGGCAGTATCACATCGGCATACCAAGCCGTTGATGAATAGTTGGTGTCTATCGCCACTAATAGGTCAAGTCCATCAAGGACTTCTTTAATATCTTTTAAAGTAATTCCTGCAAAGGGATCGTAACGAACTACAAAGAGAGCCTTTACAGGATAGGGCTCACCCTTTTTAATTGCTCTGTAAAGATGGAGAATGTGTCCTGCTCCGTCGTAGAGGAATCCTTTACCTGCCTCAGCTTCAACTCTTTTTTCCTCAGGTGCAGGAATTTTCTCAAGGAGACTGTTTAATCCTTTTGCTCCAACCTCTTTTGGTGTTTTTGCGAGAATCAATCCACCCTTTTGCTCGATACTTCCGAGGAGTGCATTAAGAATAATTACAGAACGGGCAAAGTAGAAAGCATCCACATACCTTGCAGCAAACCAGCCAGGATAGATAATCACCTTTGGCTTCGCTGCACTTAATGCTCTTGCAAGACTTACTATTTCATAGGCATGAATACCTGTTTCCTTTTCAGCCCACTCAGGAGTACAGTTTTTTACGAAGTTTTCAAGTTCTACAGTTCCATCACAGAATTTATCAACAAAGTCTTTGTCGTAAAGATTTTCTTTTAAAATCACATGAATTAAGGCAAGATTGAGAGCATAGTCAGTACCTGGTCTTATCTGGTAAAATCTTGATGCCTTTGTCGCAGTTTTTGATGCTCTCACATCAATGTATGTAAGCTCTGCACCGTTTTCAAGTCCTTTCACAATATTATTTGCCTCTCTTACACCTAAGGCTTCCAAGGCATTTCTGCCATAGAATACAATATGTTTAGTATTGGCAAAGTCATATCCTACTTCGGGTCTACCGTAGCCAAGCAGAGTCTGATAGGCAAGATCAACATTTTTTCTGCAGAAGTCGTCATGGCTAAAGTAATTGGGAGAACCCATTCCTCTTACAATAAGTCTTTGCATTTCTCCAAAGAGACCAGCTCCTCTGTCTAAGAGTGCTACGGTTCTTTTGCCATACTTTGCTTGGATATCCTTGACTTTGTCTGCCACGTATTTGAAAGCTTCTTCCCAACTTACTCTCTTAAACTGTCCAGAGCCCCTCTCACCAGTTCTAATCATCGGATACTGAAGTCTTTCAGAGTCATAAAGAAGGGCAATTCCAGCAGAGCCCCTGGCACAGAGGCTGCCCTCCATGCCAGGAACGTAAGGATTCCCCTCTATCCATCTAACCCTACCGTCTTCTACTTCAATCCGAATGGGGCATCTTACTGAGCACATTCCACAGTTGCTAAACACTGAACTCTTCATCTTAAACCCCTTTTAAAATATACCAAGCAATTGTAAGGCTAATATTAAAAGACCAATGCATGCAACTCTTTTTACCATTACAGGATTGAGTTTCTTTGCAATCTTAGGTCCTATATAGCCACCAAGAATTGCCGCTGGGAACATTATTAAGAAGAATATTAGGTCAAAATTTCCAAAGCCATAATGTCTGAACGTTCCCATAAGAGTATTGAAGAATATAGCAAGCAAAGAACTACCGACTATAACATACATTGGAAGCCTTAAACCAACTGCCATAAGAGGAACCATAAATGGTCCTCCACCAAAGCCAAACATGGATGATGCAATTGCTATAAGAAATGCACCTGGAATACCTATGGCAAGATTTACTTTAAATTCTTGACCCCAGAATTCTATTTTCATAGTTATTTACCTCCTTCTGCTTTTTTCTTTGCTGCTTCCTGAGCTCTTTTCTGAAACTCTTTAAGAATTGCCTGTTCTTTCTTGTTTTTCTCAAGATATTTTGGAGTTGTCTGCCAAAACATTAGAGCAGCAAGAATTATGAGAACCCATCCAAAAAGGAATTTGTACTGGTCAAGAGTTATAAGCTCAGTAAGTTTTGGTCCAATGAAACCTCCGGCAAGCATGGCAAGTCCAAGCGTAACTCCAAGCTTCCAGTTAATAAAGTTTATCTTTGAGTAGTTATAAATACCTGTGCCTTGAGAGAAAAGAACAGTGGGCATGACTGTTCCTGCCACAACAGTATGAGGCAAACCAAGCATAACTAATATTGGGTTAAGAATAAATCCACCCCCTGCACCCATCAATACTCCAAAAGTTGTAATTGCTGCAGTAAGAAGGAATGGCCATATTACATTAACAGTTCTACCAGCATTTGGTAGATACACACTGGGAAATGTAACAGAGTTTTCGACAATGACTGGTTCACTCTTTATATCCTTGTCCACCTTTGCAACGACAAAATATTTTCCAGGCGCAGTGTTTGCTGGAATTTCCACTGTGGCTTTAAATGTACCATCTTCGGCTATTTTTAAGTTTGAAGAGAATACGTTGCCAACGCTACGAAATCTTGCTTTAAGTAGCTGCATAGACCTGCGCTTATTCTCTTTTTCATCCATTGGTTCAAGCTTTGTTCCTCTTGAACCAATTATGCTTGCCCACAAAGATGTCTGATATCTATCAATTTTCAACTTTGCAGGATAACCATAGACAGCATCAGCACCAGCATTTTTTATAACCTCAGAAACACTCCACTTTCCACCTTTTGCCTTGGCATCCTCTAAAACAGGCTTATATTTTTCAGGAACAATGAGTCTGTAAAAGGCTGGCATATCATCGGTCATATAAAATATATAGGGTCTTTTACCAGTCTTTGGGTCTGGGTCTGCATCAAGTCTTGCCGCTCTGATTGTCTTTTCAGCCCAAACTTCAATATATACATCCTTACCAGCTGGTGCTTTACCGGTGATTGTAAGTTTACCTCCACCTGAGAGATTTGTTTTATCTACGCTTACTGTAACAGTCTCTGCTGATTGTGCTTCCTTCGGAGCTTCTACAGGCTTCTGTTCTTGGGCTTTCTGTTCAGCAGGCTTCTGAGCCATTCCGGTAGAGACAAAAACCGTTAAAACAAAAAATACAACAAAGAAATTTAAAAATCGCTTCATAAATTCCTCCTCCTATTATCTGATTATCAAAACGGATTGAGTAGCATTTGATGCCACTTTTTGTGTGACACTTCCAAAGAGTGTTCTTTCTGTTGCATCCTTACCTTTTGAACCAATAACAATTAAGTCATAGCCATTTCTGGCATAATCAATGATTACATCAGCCGGCGAACCTTCAAGAATTATTGTCTCTCCTTTCACCCCCTTTTCATTTAAAATTTCCTGTGCTCTTTTGAGGTTGCCCTCAAATTCGGCCTTAAAAATTCCCTCAACTGTTGCACAGTCTACGCCAATCTCTAAAAAACAAACTTTCGGAATAACTGAGATAACTGTTATCTGAGAGCCAAATTTTTGTGCCAGCTTGATAGCTTCGTTCAAAGCTTTTTTTGACCATTCTGAGCCATCAAAACATACTAAAATTTTTTGCATGGTAAACCTCCTGAGAATTTCTCAAAAAAGAGAAAATGCAAAAGACTTGCCAGAAGATAAGTTATTGAAAATATTAGGAAACGCCCGATTTGAGATGTCCCATTAGGGACAGGCAAGAAGAGCTACTGTCCCAAATGGGACAGTAGCGACAGCTTATTGAGTTACTTTTTTTCTTACATAAGGAAGAAGTCCGCCACTTAGGAGAAGGTCTCTTTCTCTTTCATTTAAGTTCGAATAAACCTTAAAAGAGTTCTTTTTCGATAAGTTTATAACTTCATATTGCTGTTCACCTTTAATTGATTCAATCAAGCCATTGAGTTTTAAAATATCTCCCTGCTCTACTTTTTCATAATCCTCTGGATTTGTAAAAATTAGAGGCATGATTCCAAAGTTGATTAGATTGGCTCGATGAATTCTCGCAAAAGACTTTGCTATGACAGCTTTTATTCCAAGATACATTGGTGCGATTGCTGCATGTTCACGGGATGAGCCCTGTCCGTAGTTTTCACCACCTACAATGATACCACCGCCTTTATTTTTCGCATTCATCGCTCTCTCATAAAAAGTTTCGTCGAGATTTTTGAATGTAAACTTGGAAATCTCAGGGATATTAGACCTGTAAGGCAGCACCTGCGTTCCTGCTGGCAAAATATCATCGGTTGTTATATTGTCACCAAGTTTTAGCAAAACTTCTGCTTCAATGCTCTCCTCAAGGGGGGCTTTTACGGGGACTTCTTTTATGTTCGGTCCCTTAATTATTTTTGCCTCCTTTTCTTTGCGGGGCGGAATAAGCATATTATCATTTATTAAAAATGTCTCCGGGTCGTTAACTTCATTTATTTCTAAGTCTGTCTCTAAGGGATTTACTATCTCTCCATTTATGGCTGCAAGAGCACATACTACCGGTGATGCAAGACATACAAAGGCATCCTTTGTTCCTGAACGACCCTTAAAATTACGATTGTAGGAGCGAATTGAAACTTGACCGCTTCCAGGAGCACCGCCCATTCCAATACAGGGACCACAGGCAGATTCGAGTATTCTTGCGCCGGCTGCAATCATTGCCTCAATATCGCCTTCCCGAGCAAGCATCTGATATACCTGCTTTGAGCCGGGATTTATAAAAAGAGTAACCTCCTCATTTACAGTCTTTCCTTTAAGAATAGATGCAACTGTTTTCATCATATTGTAGGAAGAGTTTGTGCATGAACCAATGCAGACCTGATTAACCTTCATACCTTTAAGTTCTCTTACAGCAACCACATTGTCAGGGCTATGAGGTTGGGCTATCATTGGTTCAATCTCTGAAAGGTCAAGCTCGATTATCTCAGCATATTCAGCATCCCCATCGGCCTCAAGGGGAATCCATTGATGTCCTCTTCCCTGAGCTTTGAGAAATTTTAGTGTGTTTTCGTCGCTTGGGAAAATTGATGTTGTTGCACCAAGCTCTGCTCCCATGTTTGTAATTGTTGCCCTGTCAGTGACAGAGAGGTCTTTCACCCCCTCACCACCATATTCGAATATCTTTCCAACACCTCCCTTAACAGTGAGCATTTTAAGGAGAGTAAGTATAACATCCATCGCTGTAACATAAGGTCTTCTGAGTTTTCCAGAGAGATTTATCCTTACCACTTTCGGCATGGTAAACTCAAAGGGCATTCCTGCCATAACAGAGGCTGCTTCAAGTCCACCAACTCCGATTGCAATCATTCCCATGCCTCCGCCCGTAGGAGTATGGCTGTCTGTTCCGAGGGCAATTAGTCCAGGTGCAGCAAATCTCTCAAGATGAACTTGATGACATATTCCATTGCCTGGCCTTGAAAAATAAGCTCCAAAGCGGGCTGCAGCGGTTCTCAGAAAGAGATGGTCATCGGCGTTCATAAAATTGCTCTGAAGCATGTTATGGTCAACATATGAGACAGCAAGAGGCACTCTTACCTTATCCAAACCAATAGCCTCGAATTCAAGCCATGCCATTGTGCCAGTTGCATCTTGTGTGTAAACTTGGTCAACACGTACTCCTATTAGCTGGCCTTCTTTTATAAACCCTGAAACAACATGCGTCTCAAGAATTTTCTCAACAATGTTCCTCCCCATTTAGCCTCCTCCTTGTTTAAAACATTCAAAAAATTAGTATAATATTATATTTCATAAAAATTCAAAAGGAGGAAGTTGTGCACTTCTTTACTTACAAAAATGGAGAGCTCTATGCAGAGGATGTGCCTGTAAGAGAATTAATAAAGGAATTTGGAACTCCTTTATACATTTACAGCTATGGAACTCTAATAAGACACATTAGAGCATATGAAGAGGCTTTCTGTGAAGTGCCTCATATAATATGCTACGCAGTGAAAGCCAATTCAAATCTCGCCATACTAAGAATATTCGCAGAACTTGGCATTGGCGCTGATATCGTATCAGGGGGAGAACTTTTCAGAGCCCTTAAAGCTGGAATTAAACCCTACAAAATAGTATTTGCTGGTGTAGGGAAAACTGATGAAGAGATTGAATATGCTCTTAAAAACAATATACTTATGTTCAACGTAGAATCAGAAGCAGAGCTTCGCAAGATTGCTGAGAAGGCTAAAGCTCTAAGAAAAATAGCCTCTGTTGCTTTAAGAGTTAATCCTGACATAGACCCTAAAACGCACAAATATATAGCAACAGGCTTAAAAAGTAGTAAATTTGGAATACCCATTGAAAAAGCTCTTGATTACTATAAACTTGCTAAATCAATGAAAAATATAAAAGTCATAGGAATCCATAAACACATTGGTTCTCAAATAACAGAAACTTCAGCCTATGTAGAAGCCTTAAGCAAAATTCTGTCCCTCTATGACCAGCTCGCAAAATACGACATGGAGATTGAATACATTGATATAGGTGGCGGACTTGGAATAACTTATAGAGACGAAGAACCTCCTCATCCAAAAGAACTCGCCAATGCTCTTATTCCTATGGTTAAAAATAAGAAAGGAAAACTGATTGTTGAACCCGGACGTTCAATAGTAGGTAATGCAGGCATTCTGGTTACAAAGGTCATATACACAAAGGATACGGGACATAAGAATTTTATAATTGTAGATGCTGGCATGAATGACCTAATGAGACCTACTCTTTATGGTTCATATCATGAAATAAAGCCTATTTCTCCTCAAAACAGAGAAAAAATATTGGCTGATATTGTAGGTCCCATCTGTGAGTCTGGTGATTTTCTGGCAAAGGACAGAGAGGTTGAAAAGGTCTCTGCCGGCGAGTATCTCGCAGTCATGAGCGCTGGAGCTTACGGCTTTAGCATGTCTTCAAATTATAACAGCCGACCAAGAGCTGCAGAAGTGCTTGTGAAAGGAGAAAGGTATGCCCTCATAAGAAAACGTGAAACTTACAAAGATTTAATAAAAAATGAAATCATTCCGGAGGAGTTGCTTTAATGGAAAAAATTTATTTTACGAAAATGCACGGTCTTGGAAATGATTTTATCCTTATTGATTGCATCAATCAAAGCTTATCTAAACCAGAAAAGTTTGCTATTCAATACTGTGACAGACGTTTTGGTATAGGCGCAGACCAGCTACTATTGCTGTATTCTTCTGAAAGAGCAGACTTTAAAATGAGAATTTTCAATGCCGATGGCTCTGAAGTAGAGATGTGTGGAAATGGTATAAGATGTTTTGCCAAGTATATATGGGACAGAGGACTATCAAACAAGGATATCCTTGAAGTTGAGACTCTCGCAGGTATTATTAAGCCTAAAAAGATTGGAGAACTTGTGCAGGTTGATATGGGCAAGCCCGAATTCACCCCCTCTAAAATACCTGTAGATGCAGACGGTGATAGAGCCTTCGATATTCTTCTTGAAGTATCAGGCTGGCTTGCAAAGGTAAACTGCGTAAGCATGGGTAATCCTCATGCAGTGATATTTCTTGAAGAAGACCCTAAAAACTTTGCTGTCGCAAAGTATGGACCTATTATTGAAACACATCCAATATTTCCAAAGAGAACAAATGTTGAATTTGCCTTCGTAAAAAATTCTTCCGAAATTGTCATGCGAGTATGGGAAAGGGGAGCTGGAGAGACTCTTGCCTGTGGAACAGGTGCCTGTGCTACAGCAGTGGCATCAATGGTTAAGGGACTTACAAACAGAAAAGTAACAGTGCATTTACTCGGAGGAGACCTCTTAATAGAATGGGCTGAAAACGGTCATGTTTATATGACCGGTCCTGCAGAGGAGGTATTTGAAGGAACGGTCAAAGTTCCGCAAAGGGATTTGTAGTCACAAATTCTACAGGCATTTTTGAAGTCCTCCGGTGGCATGAAAGGAAAAGCGGGGTCTTCTATTTCTTTAATTAGCCCCGCAATAACAGCCTCTAAAATCTCTATTTCTTCATATTTATTGATGTTGCTTATTGGGCTGAAATAACAGGAAGAATCAAATACATACTTGCCTAACAAAACATAACTGCCTTGTATTTTACTTGCAGGCAAACCATATTTATTACTATATAGAATCATATAAAGAGGAATTTGTAAGCTTGATATGGCTTTTCTCCAACTTGTTCTGTCCTTTATATCAAGTCTGTCAAAATTAATCTTAAAATTTTCCTCTATTCCTGTTATCTTGTAATCAAGAATTAATGTTTTATCATCAACTCTGTCAACCCTGTCTATTCGACATTTAAATCTTCTCCCTTCTATCTTCTCTTCAAAAGAATCCTCTACAGATAATATGCGATAGTCTACCTTTCCACATATTTCTCTGTAATAGTTGATGACTTCTCCTAATCGCTTCAATATCTGGAGTTTTATCAGATATGATTTACCTTCTGTTTTATCACCATACTTCTGCAAGAAAAACCTGTTTACTATATCTTCAATGTTACTGCTAAAATCAGAAGCCCTAAGCTTCTTTCCTATCTTATCTTTAAAATAATCTCTCAGAGAATCGTGAACTATAGTTCCAATCTCTGACCTTTCCATATCAGCGCTAACATCTTGTCTCTTTTTTAGCCTAAGAATATTTGAATAATAAAACCTTATTCCGCACTCTAAGTATTCATCTAAAGAAGTGGCCGAAAGAGTAAGTTTTTCAATTACTTTCATTACCTCTTCTGTTTTGCTTATTTCTTTAGGAAACTTATTGGCAAGATTAAGCCTGTAGTTTGAAAGTGTTATAAGGCTTTTACTCTCATCATATCTCTCTCCTTTTTGCTTTTCAAGTTCCCATATCAATTTTTCTATAAATCTCGAACGTTCCTGTCTGTCATTCTTTATGTATATTAAATGGGCTTCTTCAGCTCCCTCAATTAGAATTGAAAAATAATGATAGATTAATCTCTCCGTGTCTTGATAAGTGGGAAGCCCGAGAATTTTTCTTACTGCATAGGGCAATAAATAATCCTCAGAAATAGCAGGAAAAATATCTTCATTTAGGTCTAAAAAAATTACTCTCTTAAACTTTATATTCCTTGTCTCAAGAAATCCGATAATTTGTAAGCCCTTAAGAGGAGTTCCAGTTAGGGGAACATTAATGGAGGTAAAGATATTTTTAAAGAAACTAAAATAAGATTCAAGCTCTTCAAAGCTAAAACTTCCAATAAACGAACGAGCAAATTTGTCAAATTCCTTTAAAAAACTCTCCACATAGGGATAAAAAAGTGGATGCAGCCTTGCGGTGCTTCTTTCGTATATAAACAGAAGAACTTCCCTCGATTTATTCATGAAGTCTTCTATGTCTTCTAAACTTAGAAATTTCCTTACAGTGTTGTCATGAATAAGCTTTAGGTGTTCGTATATGTTCTCTTCTGAGATACCGTAGTTAATTAATTCTGAAACTATCCTTTGAGGAATTTCTTTTTCAAGAATTTCGAGCTCAACAAACACTAAAGCATCTTTGTTAGTTAGATAATTCTCAATTTCATGCAGGATTATTCTGCTTAATTCGGCATTATTTCTATAAAGAATGTTTTTAGTGTATGGGTGAAGCAAAAATTTAAGATACAAGGGCACATAAAATCTGTCTTTTTCTGCAGAGCTTATTAGTTCAAAAAGACTTGTAAAGAAACCAAAAATAGGAGTTCTTCGCAGAGGATATCCCATTGAAATATTGTAATTTTCTTCATTTATGTAGGGAATGCCCTGCCTGAGAATTGGAAAGAGCGAGTCAGAAGAAGGAAGCACTATAGCCGTTCCCTCATCTAATAAACTTTCTTCTCTTTGAAGCATTTCCTTTAATATTTTGCCTGCAATTTTAACCTCTCCATGCAAATCGGAACAGCAGTAAATTTTTATCTTTTCCTCTGAAAAACCAAACCGTTGCTGAAAGATAAAAGTGAAGTTATGATGTTTTGTAATTTTTTTGAGTATTTCCTTTTCACTATAGGTCAAGGCATAAAAACCAGCAAAAATTATTGATTCAAAATTTAAAAAGCTGAGAATCTCCTTTTCTGAAATAGTTTTATACTTCAGAGACCTTGTAGCGAATTTCCGTTGCTTTAACTCTTTGTAAAACATATCATAAATATCAGATAGAGCTCTGATGTTCTGCCTTGAAAGATAGGGCACTTCTATTAATGTCTCTACCTCCCTCAACTTATCATAAGAGACTCCTTCAATATAAAGTTCTTCAAAAACCCTGAACAACCTAAATCCATAGGAAATAAAGTTGTCAAATTTTTGAAAAAAAGGTGAGAGATAATTCCTGCCCTTACAAATTTCGTAAATAATTCCCACTGCATCAAAGGCTTCAATTGAAGCTGAAGTATCAATTTTTTCAAAAACAAAATCAATAAATTCATCTATAGAAAAAATTGCAGGCGGAATTAGAGGGGAGTCAGACTCCCGAACCAGTCGTTTTATAAGATAGTATGCCGGCCTTTTTCCCGGAAATATTACGGCATTTTTTGAGTAGTCGCGCCCTTCTTTTTTAAGCTTCCATATTACTTCATCAATCAAATCCTTCTGAGAGTCTACTATTACCCTCTTTTCTTCAGGAATAAAATGATTTTTCTCGAAAAACTCTTTTGCTTCTTCTATCATTTTTGCCTTTCTCTAAAAGATGCTCTGTCTTTTAATAAACCAGAAAATCTCGCTGGTTTTAAAATATTTAGAATGAAATCCACTTTATATCTCCTGAATCAAGATAGTAAAGAAATCCCTCTGAATTAACATTTTCGAACACTCTGGATATCAATTCTAAGTAAAGTCTTGCCTGTTCAATGTGTTCTTCGGCAGGGTTACCTGTTTTATATTCTATAAGGGTAACTTTATCTTTATCTACAACAAGCCTGTCTATTCGATGTAAAAAACCTCTTTCATCGGCTATGTCAAATTCATTAAAAATCCTCCTGTGCTCTCGGGGAATAAAAAATTTAACAATATCTCCGTCGTTGATAATTCGATAAATTATCTCTTCAATTTCCTGCAATGGAAGAGCTTTATTAATTCTTTTGAGATACTTCTCTGCTTGACTGATGGTCTCATGGGGAGATTCAATATCTATATATTCTATCTTGGAAAGAAGCTTATGAATAATCTCTCCTCGTTGTTTTTCACTAAAATGAACAAATTGAGGCTTAACAGGAAAGTTAATCTTAAGATTGTAATGCTCCGTATTAATAGAACCTATCTGAAAAATTTCAGAACGCTCTTTATTTTTCTTAAAGCCAAAGTTCTGGCCGAAAAATTCTCTGAGTATGTCGAAGGGGAAGTTAGTCTCCTTTTTAACCTTACAAATTATGTATAACTCTTCGCGGGCCCTTGTAAAAGCCACATATAAGGTGTTTAAGAAGTCTGCCATCTTAGAGATTTTATCGCTCTCTTTTATCGTTTTTAAAAACTCAGACTTATCGGCTAAATCATTTGTTATTTTGAAAATCTGAATGTTATTTTCATTTTCGTAAAGTATGTAATCCTCTGCTAAGGCTTTAATGTCTTCAAGAAAAACGATTACTAAGGGAAAACCTAAACCTTTCGCCTTATGAATGGTCATTGCATTAATTGCATCTACTTCTGAGCCAAGAGAAATATCCCATATTCTTTCATCGTTACTTGAAGTATTTATAAATTCTATAAAATCCTTTATACTGCTTGAACCGTTTTTTTCAAAGACTTTAGCGATTTCAAGAATCTTAAGAAAAGTTGCCTCTTCCTCAGGCATTATCTCAAAAACCCTGAAATTACTCAAAACAACGGTAATTAAATCATACAGTGGAAGATAACCTGTTAATTTGAATAACTCCTTAAAATCCCTTTCCCATCTATTGCTAAACTCTCTCTGAAAGCTTTTATAAAGAGGTTCTGATTCTCTGCTGTTTATCATAAAACTCTCCATTTCCTTGTAGAATCTCTCTTCTTCTAAACTTTCCTGCTTGATGAGAAAGGTTTTATACAAATCTCCAAGGAGAAAAACAGAGAAAGAAAAGTCATCTAAAGGACTGTCTAAAAACTTAAGCAAACTAAAAATCTCGGCGGTTATTTTTCTTTTTCTGACATCTAAGCTGCTGTAGGAAACAAAAGGATAATTTAACTCATTCAAGAGAACGCTTAAGTTTACAATTTGTTCGTTTTTAAAAGCAAGGATTGCCATATCTCTGAAGTTAAAACCTCTCGTTCGCGCATCAGATATTATCTGATAGAGGCTGTCTTTAATTGCCCCATTAATGTCTTCCATATCTTCATAAATAGCCTTTATCTCCACATATCCATCATTTTCTGCTTCTGGTGGAACTTTCTGTTCGTAACTGCTAATGCCAGTAAGTGAAGCAGCGGATATATAAATATCCTTTATTCTTATTTTCTCCTTAAAAAATTCATCTACAAAACAAACAATCTTCCCTTTGCTTCTGTAATTAATCTTTAGTTCTTCAACTTCTTTCACAGAAGAGGGAAATGTATGTTTTCTCTCGAGTTCTCTCATTATTCGATAGTCTGCTGCCCGGAAGCTATAGATGGCCTGTTTTGTATCTCCCACTACAAAGAGACTTCCCCCCTCAGAAAGAGCGTTTTCAATAAGAGGTTTTAAATTTGCCCACTGAAGAGGTGATGTATCCTGAAACTCATCGATTAGATAATGATGGATTCTCTCTCCAAGACGAAAATAGATATCTGTTACAATAGATTCTTTCAGATATTCAGAAAGCATTTTATTTAAGTCTTCAATGAATATCTTTCCTTCTTTTCTCTTGATTTTCTTCAGATATTCATTGAAATCTTTAAACAAATCGAGATAGGACGCATAAAAGGTAGCTCCATAAAGATAAGCATATCTTGATACAATATTCTGAAATTCATTCCATAAAAACTCAATTCTTTCAAAGTGATTAATGAGATTTTTATTTCTTGGTTTTTTAACTGGTAATGTGCTGATACCTCTTGAGATAATCTCTTTGAAATTTTCTGTTCTTATTATTTCTTCGAACAAATCAAAAATTTGATTTCTCGAATTTCTCTCAAACCCAGACTTAGATACCTCTGCAACAATTTTTCTCATAATTTCAATCAACTCTTCTTTTGTTCTTTCTATTTCTCCTGCAGATGGACCATTGTCAAACTCTTTGTTAGTTTTCGATAAAACAGAATAAAGCTCTTTAATTTTATTGAGAATATCCTGTGCAGGATTCCAGATAAAACTTTTCCTTAAAGGAGAAATTGTCTCTAATGTATCTATCAAAATCTCTTTCTTACGAGTATTTTCATCTATATCTTTCAAAAAAAGGTCGTAGGCAAAGGTCATGAGAAAATCGTTTTTCATCAATATTTCAAAATCAGGATTATAATCAAAATCAACTGCCGATGCTTTAAAAATTGAAGTCATGAAGCTGTCTATTGTCTTTACTTGAAAATCTGAATAATTGTTGATAATCTCTTCAATTATAGTCTCTGCTAAGTTGGAAATCTGTTTTTCATCGAAAGGAATCAACTCAGAAAAATCTTCTAAAGTTTTTGTTTCTTTAAAATACAAATCTTTTAGCCATCTAAGAATCCTGTTTTTCATCTCATAGGCGGCGTTATTAGAAAAAGTTATGGCAAGAATTTTTCTTAAACCTCTGTGGGGAATCTCTGGAGAAAGTAAAAAATATACGTATCTCTTCGTAAGTGCTGTAGTTTTACCTGAGCCTGCAGAGGCTTTAAGTATTGCATAATGGGGAAACTTTAACCCGATTGACTTCACTACTTCTATTTTAGAACATAATTGCTTGAAAGACAAAACTCATAAAAAACTGATTTTCTTGACTAATCAAACACTTACTGTTAGAATAAATTTATGCAAGAGGCAATAGATGTAGACAGTTTAATAGTAGACAATTTCGAAAGAAAAATAAAAGAAAGAGCTCCAGCATATTTTGGAAATTACTTCAAAAAAGTAAAGGTTATCGACATAAGTTACTGGGCTGAGAAACTTGACGAAGCCGAAGAACAAGGCTTAATTTCTGAAGAAGAAGCAAAAAAAGCTTTAAAACTCGATTTTCTTATATTTTAAGTAGAAATTCGCAACTATCGCTCAATAGCATTTAAAAAAGGATATTTTTCTCTTATCTCAAGAAGCTTTTCTTTCTGTAAATCACATATTAAGATAGACTCTCTATCTCCCCCTTTTATGAGCATCTCTCCAAAGGGGTCATAAACATAAGACTCTCCCCTATATTCTATCCCATTTCCATCCAAGCCAACCCTGTTAACTCCTATTACATAACACTGATTTTCTATGGCTCTTGCCCTTAAAAGACAACGCCAGTGTTCTGCTCTTGATGAAGGCCAGTTAGCTATCACAAATATTGCTTCTACATCAGGAATAACCCTTCTGAATAATTCGGGAAAGCGTAAATCAAAACAAATAAAAATACTGCAATTGAATTCATTGAGCCTGAATAAAACTGGGCTCTCACCTGCTAAAAATAAACGGTCTTCATTTAGAAGAGAGAAAAGCTTCATTTTATAGTAATTAGTAACTATCTTACCATCTGCCGAAAAAACTCTCGCTGCATTTCTATTCTTGCCTTCAATTTTTAAAAAATATCCGGCGATTATGTTTATTTTAAAAAAACTTGCCATATCTGATAGAGTCTTCTCTGTAATACCTCCTTCCTCTTCAATTAATTCTCTCTCAATACAGAAACCCGTATTACAACATTCTGGAAATACAACAACATCAGCTTTAGTTTCTGCAGCTTTCTGAACTAAAGTTCTTATCTTTTTTAAATTCTCTTGTGGAGATTTCCAGAAGACGTCTATTTGTCCAATTGCTATTTTCATTGTAAGCCAAGATAATTTTTAATCTTTGAAATTGCCAATGGTATAGCAGACTCAACAGAGGGGCTACATTCTCTGCTCAATGTCTCTACATCCTCTACTTCTACTCCGATTATTTTTATTTCCTTTGGCATTTCCTCTGGAAAAACTGAGTAGCCTATTCTTATTATTTCAAAAATTGAAAAATTATGAGTTCCACTGGCATACACGTTACCCCAAAAATTTACATCAAACTCAATTATACTGCCTGGCTCAGCACCTGTTTTAACTCCGTCTACAATTAATGCTTTTTCGTAACCAAGAAGAGAGTCTATTAAATTGAAACCAATATTTAAGAGAGTAACCGTATCAACAACTCCCTCAAAATGCTCAACGATTTTCAATCCAACTCCATCGTCTTTAAAATTAGGATTACCAATACCAATAATTACGCTTTTCATCTCACCTCTCGGAAGAATGATTAATGGAAAGCGGGGGATATACCCCCGCTTTAAGGAAAATTAGGATAATTCGTAGTTTCTGAGGCTTTTTACTAAGTCTCCGTTGTGGTCTATTATGTCAATTCTAACTGGAATTCTTCCTGGTAATGTGTGGGTTGAACAGGCAAAGCACAAGTCATAGGGACGATAGGCGATTTCAACGAGATTAAGAATTCCCTCGTCAACCTTTCCGTTCTTAATGAAGCTTTGAGCTGCTCTCTTTACTGCTATATTCATAGGACCTTTATTGTGAGTTGTAGCGACAATGAGATTAGCATCGGTAACTATGCCCTTGTCATCGGTTTTATAATGATGAATCAAAACACCTCTTGCAGCTTCCACGATTCCAACTCCCTCACCAACAGGAGTTCCAAGTTCCTGACGGATATTAGGGTCTGTAATACTTTCATCGGAAGCAATCTTTTTAACTGTTTCTGCAGCATGCATTAACTCTATTGCCCTTGTCCAGTGATAGGCTAATGTGTTGTGAACGGGCTTTCCTCCAAAAGCTGCAAGCATTTTCTCATAAGCTTCCTGTGCCAAAGGTGTATCAAATCCGCTTGCTACATTGAATCTTGCAAGTGGTCCTACACTGTA
Organism: Nitrospiraceae bacterium UBA2600; assembly: GCA_002339325.1. GTDB lineage: Bacteria > Nitrospirota > Thermodesulfovibrionia > Thermodesulfovibrionales > Thermodesulfovibrionaceae > Thermodesulfovibrio. The sequence goes on from DDKK01000047.1 coordinate 123,112, forward strand.
AATACTTGTTCCATCACCGTCTACTAAACCAGTCCATCCAAGCTTTTTCAGATAGGGTGCTTTCTGATAGCTCCAGGGAAGGGTTCTTTCGGCAATATAGTCAAGATACTGGATACCCTTAAACCTTCCCAGTTCATTACCCTTTGTATCAACAATTTTTTGTGTTCCATCGTAATAAGTGACCTTGTCGTTTTCATCCACTGTTCCGATGTAGTTCGACACAACCTTATAAACATCTCCCGTTACCAATGCCATGTATTCCTTATTCTGTAAAACAACCTTATCAAAGACATCTAAAGTTAATTTAGCGAGCTCTACACAGTCATCGGCACAGGCAAGAATTTCTTTTCTCTCTTCTTCTGTAATTCTCTTTGACCATCCACCTGGAAGGGCTGCAACAGGATGACTTGGTCTTCCAGAGGTAAGCTCAAAAATCTTTACTGCCGAATATCTTTTCTTTAAAACAAGCTTTCCAACATCTGCACCTACTTTAAGAACCAAGCCAACGAGGTTTCTCTCTGCAGGCGAAGCAGTAGGACCACATACAAAATCTGGAAAACCAAGAGCATAAAGAATTCCCGTATGGTCTTCTACATAATGGGCATTATAGAAAAGTTCTCTTATTTTTTTAGCTGTTGGAGTAGGCTCTACTCCGTAAACTCCGTCAGCAGCCTTCACTGAGGCTGTATAGTGCACGCCCCTTCAGACACCACATATGGTGCTTACAGTTCGGGGAACCTCTTCAATCGGCATTCCTATAAGAAACTTCTCATAACCCATGAATTCAACAACCTGCATGAAGGCATTTTCCACATTTCCTTGTTCATCAAGGAATATGGTTATTTTTCCATGACCTTCGAGCCTTGTCATCGGATTAATTTCGATTTTTTTCATTCCCTTTCCCCCCTTCTGGGTAATTTTTTTATTTTATTCTTAGGTAAATTCATCTTTTAACTCTTTAATCTCTTATATGGGAAAGAACTCGGTAATGTATATCTGTAGAAAAGATGCACAGGGCCTGGAATCTGGTCAACAAGCTCTTCGTTGTCGAGCATACTGGCAATTGCACTAATTGCTCTTAAACTGAAATCCTTAACCCCTGGAATCGGGCCTCCACAACCTCTACAGGGAATATTTGCGGCAGGACACTTAGAACCACAGTCTCCTTGAGTTACTGGACCTAAGCAAAGATAGCCCTCCTCGAGAAGACAGCCATCTTCACTTGGAGCACCATCAATTGTTCTTTTTACCGTTGTGGCAAACTTCTTCGGCTTACCCTTTAGCACAGGATTTCTGTCACAAACTTCGCAGACAGCTTTGCCCATTGTTATCCATGAACCTGGCGGTGGAAGCTGACCTGAGAGCAATGCTGTGAAAGCTTTCTTGACATGCTCATAATGGGGTGGACATCCACCGATATAGTAGTCCACCTTTACAACTTGATCAAGCGGTCTTGCATACATAAGCGATGGGAGAGTTAACTCGTATTTGCCATCTACAACACAGCTTGTCTGTGGTAGTTCTTTATTAGGATTGTCGGTGCTAAAGGTATTGACATAGGCTTTATCTAAAAGTTGCTCTGTTGTATGGAGATTAACTAAGCCTTTTATGCCACCGTTTGTTGCACATATACCAAAAGCAATTAAAACCTTACATTTGCTTCTCATAACATGGGCAATATGTTCATGTTCTGAGTTTCTTATGTTACCAGAAATTAATCCAACATCAATGGAGCCATCAGGCATTGCCTCTAAATCTTTGTATTTTGCATCAGCCACTGTCGGAGCCCAGAACACTATATCTACTGCCAGGGCAACATCGACAAGCATTTCTGATATATCTACTACGGCAATATCACAACCACCGCAGCCACCAGCTAAATAATATGCAAGTTTAGGTTTAGACATTTGCCCCTCCTTTCATAGGATTTGGTCCAAGTTCTCTTATTTTAGCGTCAAAGGCTGTCATGGCTTCAGCAAATTTTTTACCTTCGCTTCCAGAAATCCATTCGAGCTGGACTCTGTCAGGGTCAACTCCAAGGTCTGTAAGAGCTCTTTTTAAAAGCTTGAATCTTCTTATTGCTTTGTAATTGCCTTCTTTATAATGACAGTCACCAAAGTGACATCCACCAATAAATACTCCGTCTGCACCTCTTCTGAGGGCTTCTGCTATAAATTCGGGCTCTACTCTTCCACTACAGGGCACTCTTACTATATGCACTGTAGGCGGATAGGAATAACGTAAGCTTCCTGCCAGGTCTGCCCCTGCATATGTACACCAGTGGCAGGCGATGACAACTAATCTTGGCTCCCATGCCATTTTAATTCCCTCCTTTTATCTTAGTAATTACTCCATTCAAAGGTATTGATGCTAAAACAGTGGCTTTCTCCGGGTCAGCTCCCATAGCTATTGCGGCAAGCTGAACAATATGAAGGGCAGGTATTTTATAATTCAGTTTTTTCTGTTCAACCAAAAGGGCTTGGCCAGCGTCAAACTGTAGCAAACAGGAACTACAGCCCATAACTGTAATATCTGGGTCTATCTCTTCCTTAATTACATCAAGTTTTTTCTTGAAGAGATTAAGGGATTTCTCTGAAGCAGTTGACCTTAAAGCACCCATACCACAGCAGTCTGTAATGGTGCTGTAGTGAGGTGCAACTCCGCCCATTGCTTCACAGATTTCCCTAAGTCTTGTTGGGAAGAATGTGTTGTCTTCGTTTGTTGGATATGCTTTACTTGGCCAAAGATTATGACAACCTGTCTGAACAGCACATTTTAACCCATTGAGATTATGTTTTATCTTTGATTTTAATTTCTCAAGCCCTACATCTTCATATAGAAAGTTTATGAAATTCCATACCTTTACTGTTCCCTTGTATTCCTTGCCTACTTTGCTGAGAATTTTATTTACTTGTTCTTTAACTTCGGGATGTTTTTCCATATGATGTCTGGCCTCATTAAGGGAGCCATAACAGGAACCGCATCCTGTAACTATGTCAACTCCTTTTTCTTCTGCAATTGTTAGATTCCAGGCAGACGCCGCTGCCCAACCAACTAAATCAAGAGAAGGCATTGTTCCAAAAGCAGGACAACATGTAGCACCCTCAAGTTCGACTATTTCATAACCAAGCTCATTTAGAAGATATCTTGCCGAATACTCCACGTCTGGTCTATTGAATGGAATGTTACATCCAAGGAAAAATCCTATTTTTTTCATTTCTTCCTCCTTAATCAAGCGGAAATGGTGCAATTTCTTCCAGGATAGTATTTCTCAGGATTTCCTGGTATTTCTTTCTTAACTCATCATAACTTATCGCCGTTGGTGGTTTCTCAGGTAGCCCTGCTTTTTTTCTTCTCTCTTCATAGCCTTTCGGATATACGGCGTGTCCAAATCTGTATAAATTTCTCAAACCTTCATATGTGTTTGCTGGACACGATTCTACTTTCATAGCAGCTCTTCTAATTGCCTGAATAAGTTCATAGGGCTTCACATCCATTGGGCATATTTCAACACAACGGTTGCAGGACTGGCAGCCCCATACTGAAGAGTCTTCAAGAAGGATATCTCTCAAGCCAAGATTAGCAGCATGCACTATTCTTTTAATGAAAAACTCTAAACCTGCTAAAGCCATTGGACATGTTGCACCACATTTACCACATTGTATACACTCTCTGAGTTCGTCAGCTCCTAATGCTTCCAGTTCTTTTACAAAACTTTCATCTGCTTGGGTGAGATCAATTACATTTACGCCACCCTCTTCCATTTCTCCCTCCTTTTATTTTTTATGCCTCTGTGAGGGCATCAATCTGTGCCATTATTTGTTCAGTAGTAAATCCGTTGAATTTTATGGCTTTGGATGGACAGGCACTGGCACAAACTCCGCAACCTGCACAGAGTGCTGGTTCAATATATGCCTTTTCTTTGCCTTTGTATTCAACAATTCGAATAGCCGTATATGGACAAAGTGGAACGCAGACTCCACAGCTGCTGCATTTATCTCTGTCAACTTCTGATATAATTGCTTCGAACTTAATCTTTCCAGGAATTACCAAAGCTGCTGTTGCTGAGGCTGCTGCACGGGCTTGAGCAATTGATTCAGGAATATCCTTTGGTCCCTGAACACAGCCAGCAATAAATACTCCTCTTGCCTGTGTCTCAACAGGATATAGCTTTGTGTGAACTTCCCTTAAAAAGCCCTCTCTTCCGCAGGTTGCAGTAAACATGCTCCCTAACTCTTCTACTCCATCGGGTGGCTCAATCGCTGTTGCCAGAACAACCATATCTGCATCAAGTTCTACAGGAGCACAAAGGTCTGAATCAAAAGCTCTTACTCTTAATTTTCCGTTGGGCTTAACATCGACTGATGATACCCTACCGCCTTTAATTACTTTAACTCCTAACTCTCTTGTATAAACATAGAACTCTTCAAAATCCTTCCCTGCTGTTCTTACATCTATAAAGAACAGATAAAGCTTAATGTCTGGATATTTTTCTTTAAGAATTCTGGCATGTTTAAGCATGTACATGCAGCAAACTTTTGAGCAATAAGGATGATATCTTTCATCACGGCTTCCAACACAGGATACCATCGCAATTGTCTTAGGCTTTGTGCCATCAGATGGTCTCTTCAGTTCACCACCAGTTGGTCCTGTGGCAGAGAGAATTCTCTCAAACTCCATTGAGGTTATAACATCTGGGCTGTGAGGTGAGTATTCTTTGAAGTAATGTTTAGACATGGGCTTGAAGCCTGTAGCAATTATGACAGCGCCCACTTTCAGGTTGATATATTCGTCTTTATCATCAAATTTAATAGCATCTGCAGGACATCCCTGAATTCCCTTTGGAGGAATTCCTTTTTCACATATCTGGCAAGCTGGTTTACCTGTTTTGTCCATTGACTTGAAATACAGACAATTAGGTCTATCTATTACGGCTTTCTTAGGAACTGCCTGAGGATACTCAATATAAGCTGCTCTTCTCTGATTTAGACCGAAATTATACTCATTGGGAACTCTTGATGGGCATATTTCTGTGCAAACACCACAGCCTATGCATTTGTCCCAATCAATGTATTTAGCTTTCTTTTTGATGCGAATGTCAAAATTACCTACATAACCTTTGACATCATCTACTTCAGCATAGGTAATAAGCTCTATATTTGGGTGCTGGGCGACCTCGCCCGTCTTTGGTGTGAGTATTCAAGCAGAGCAGTCCATCGTTGGGAATGTTTTATCAATCTTTGACATATTACCGCCAATAGAGGGCTGTCTCTCAACAAGATAGACTTTTAACCCCATATTGGCCAAGTCAAGAGCGGCAAACATTCCTGCAATTCCACCACCAACTACGAGGACAGACTTTTCCATTTCCTCATAGCGGTCCTCAAGAGGCTCATTAAGCCTTACCTTAGCTACAGCACTTCTGATAAGTCTTTTGGCTTTCTCTAACGCTCCTTCTTTGTTATGCCAGTGAGGCCAGCTGTCTTGGTCTCTGATGTTTGCCATTTCAAAGAGATATCCATTTAATCCTGCGTCTTCAATAGCCTTTTTAAATATCGGACCGTGTGTCCTTGGCGTACAGGCAGCAACTACAACACGGTCTACTGCTCCACTTTTAATATCCTGTTTAATTATGTCCTGACCAGGGTCAGAACACATAAAAACATAATTTCTTACAACGGCTACATCGGGAAGAGTTTCTACATACTTTTTCAGCTCTTCAATGTCAATGGCGCCTTTGATGTTCTCTCCACAGTGGCACAGATAAACCCCTACTTTTGCCATCTTAAGCCCTCCTTTGAATGGATTTTTAGTGTGGTTTAACCCTTTATAGCATTTTTGGAAAAATTTGTCAAGATATATTTTATTGCCTTTCCAAGCGTTTGATTTTTTTTAATTTTTTATGCTATTTTTGTTTGTTGCCGGTGTGGTGGAACGGCAGACGCGGCGGACTCAAAATCCGTTGAGGTTAGCCCCTCGTGTGGGTTCGACTCCCACCTTCGGCACCAGCCCAGATTTATCAATGGTTTCAGGGTTTTCGACCTTGGAACCATTATTCTTTTTCCGCGGGAGACTCAAAAAATAGTCCACCGCCTAAGCCACTCGCTTCAAGGGATCGTGGTATCGCCAAAAAAACCCAAAAATCCAGCGTAATGCTTAATAATTGTTTTTTGGGAGGTATCCGCCGTGCCCAGAATTCGCAACCGGCTGACCGTTACCCGCATCCCGGCCCCGCCCCGGCCAGCCCACCCCGGCAGCCGGGACTTCGACCAGGCCATCGAACTTTTCATCCGGGACCGAAAAATAATGGATGCACGCCAGTCCACTATCAGGTGGTACACCAAGCATCTCAAGTACTTCAGGGACTATCTGCTGGAACGCCGCCTGCCCACCGCGCCGGCGGAAATCACCCTCGAAATGGTGGAGGATTTTATACTCTACCAGCGGGACGACCGCGGCAACCGGCCGGAATCCATAAACGGCAAGATCCGGACCCTGAAGGCCTTTTTCGGCTTTCTGAAGAAAAAGGGTGTCATTGAGAAGGATCCCCTCACAGGACTGCGCCAGTTGCGCCACGTCCGCCACATCGTGCCCACCTTCACGGAAGACCAGATCCGGGATCTCCTGCGCCAGCCGGACCTTTCCACCTTCACTGGCTTCAGGAACTACACCATCATGTGCCTGATGCTGGACACCGGGGTGAGAATAGGCGAGCTGCTGGCGGTCAACCTGCAGGATCTGGTCATGGAGCTCGGCATGCCGCAGGAAATAAAAATCAAAAACCCCAAGAACAGAAAGGAACGCCTTCTGCCGCTGTCCCCGCCGACCCAGAGAGTATTGAAGCAATACCTGGAGATAAGGCAAAAAGCCCTGGTCAGGCTGAATATTCCTTACCTTTTTCCCAACGTGGACTGCAAAAAGTTAGGCGTGCGCACCGTCCAGGAGAGCATACACCAGTACGGCCAGCGGGCCGGCATCGAAAACGTGCGGGTCAGCCCCCACACCTTTCGCCACACCTTCGCCAAGATGTGGGTCATGGCCGAGGGCGACATACTGTCGCTTCAGGAAATGCTGGGCCACTCCAGCGTCGAGATGGTCAGGAATTACGCCCGCCTTTTCCAGCCCGACATAAAGAAGAAACACGCCCTCTACAGCCCGGTGGCCACCTTGGGTGCATATTCCGGCGGAATCCGGACACCCATTCCGATTCAAACCGGACACCCATTCCAATTGATTCCGGACACCTATTCCGAAATAATCCGGACAGTCATTCCGAATTTATCCGGACACCAGTTCCGATTTTATTCGGACACTTTTAGTGAATGGTAGGAATTGGCTGCAGAAATACATAAAACTGGCATATTTCAAAAATTACCGGAACGCGACGTTGGGCAACTATAAAAACAAGGTATTAACCTCCCTGATGCGAATGACTGGGTAGCATTGAGAAGGGAGGAAAACAAATGCCGAGGAGGTTGCCTATGCGTAAGATCAAAGAAATACTAAGGCTAAAGCACGAAAACGGCTTAAGTGTAAGGAAAATCGGCATCTGCTGTAACCTGAACAGCAGTACGGTCAGCGACCATCTGGCCAGAGCCAAAATAGCCGGAATATCATGGCCGATACCAGATGGTATGGATGATGAAACCCTGGAAAATCTGTTGTTCCCCAAAAATGTACCAACAAGGCGTATTGTACAAGAACCCGACTTTCCTGCCGTCCACCAGGAATTGAGAAAAAAGGGTGTGACCTTGCAATTGCTGTGGATGGAATACAAAGAACAAAATCCCCAGGGCTACCAGTATAGCCGCTTTTGCGAGCTGTACCAAAACTGGAAAAAGACCGTTGACCCCGTTTTACGCCAGACGTACAAGGCCGGGGAGAAAATGTTTGTTGACTATGCCGGCCTCACCATGACCGTGGTTGATACAGACACCGGTGAAAAGATGCCTGCATACATCTTTGTGGCAGTTTTGGGGGCCAGCAATTATACCTACATAG
>DDKK01000012.1:0-664 GCA_002339325.1 Nitrospiraceae bacterium UBA2600
TTTTTTGAACTCGCCCTTACTCTCTACTTTGCAGGATTTATTCTTGGCATTGTAGGCATAATTAGGAAAAAAAATGAGCTCGACGAAGCGGTCTTCTTACTTGGCTTAGGTGGTTTCGGTCTGCATACGGTATACCTCTTTGTGAGATACATTAACTCTGGTCAGGCACCGGTTTTTTCAATGCATGAGGCAAGTTCTTTTTTTGCATGGAGTGTTATGTTTACCTCGCTCGTAATAAGATTTTATCACAAGACAAAAATTTTAAACTTTTCCCTGATTCTTGTCTTTGCTCTCATGTTTATAAGTGCTTTTTTCTCAAGAATCATTCCATCCTTAAAGCCAGAACAGAAGAGTTTTTGGATTGATATTCATGCTCTCACAGCGGTTTTTGGAATATCTCTTTTCAGCCTTGCCTTTGTTTTAAGTATTCTCTATCTTCTTCAGGAAAAAGCTATCAAAAACAAAAAACTACGAGCTTTTTTAAATATGATACCAAGCTTAGAAGTTTTAGATAAGATAAACTATCAGCTAATATTTTGGGGATTTCCGATTTATAGTCTTGCTCTAATTGTAGGATTGATTAAGTATTATTCTATGCACGGTTTTCTTTTTGACCCAAAGGAAGTGATGACTCTAATGACTTGGGTTGTATATCTCGTAATTT
>DDKK01000012.1:1000-3669 GCA_002339325.1 Nitrospiraceae bacterium UBA2600
TTATCTAAGAGTTAAAGAGGATTGGAGAAAGAAACGGGCTGCTTATCTTACTATTTTCGGTTTTCTTCTTGTAATAATTGGCTTCTTCGGAATAAATCTTCTTACAGAGAGTTTTCATAGATTAATATGAGCTTGATTGTTATTGGCCTTAATCATACGACAGCTCCTGTTGAGATACGAGAAAAGTTGGCTTTTAACTCAAAGGATGCAGTTAGAAAAGCTTTGAAAGAGTTAATTACAGAGGAAAGGATAAAAGAGGCTGTAATTATTTCAACCTGTAATAGAGTTGAAATATATGCATATGTTTCTGCCTTTTGTAACAATGAAGGAGGGCAAAGAAAATCATCTGAAGAAATAATAATAGACTTTCTTGCCAATTTTCACAAAGTTGAAAAAGGGGATTTTGAGAAATTTCTCTATATTTACCAAGACAGAGAAGCGGTAGAACATCTATTTAAAGTTGCCTCAAGTCTTGATTCAATGATTGTAGGTGAGCCGCAGATAACAGGTCAAGTTAAAGAGGCCTATGATTTAGCTCTTGCTGAGAGAACAACCTCTTTAATATTAAATCATCTTATGAACAAAGCTCTTTTTACAGCAAAAAGAGTTAGAAATGAAACTCGAATAGGTGAAAATCCTGTCTCTGTAAGCTATGCAGCAGTTGGATTGATTAAAAAAGTTTTTGATGAGCTCTCAAAAAAATCAATTCTGTTAATAGGGGCAGGTGAGATGGCAGAACTGGCTTTGAGACATCTAATTGGAGGCGGCGTAGGAAATGTTTACATAACGAATAGAACCTTTGAAAGAGCTGAGGAACTTGCTAAGGAATTTGAAGGAGTGGCAGTTCCCTTTGAAAAACTAAATGAACATCTTGTCAAAGCAGACATTGTAATCTGTTCAACAGGTGCTCCTCATTATGTAATAACAGCAAAGATGCTAAGAGAGATAATGGCCTTAAGAAAGTATAAACCTCTATTTCTCATTGATATAGCTGTTCCAAGAAATATTGACCCTGCCTGTAATGACCTTGACAATGTCTATTTATACAACATAGATGACCTTCAGGATGTCGTTGACTCTAACATACTTGAGAGAAAAAAGGAGGCCAGTAAAGCTCTAAGAATTATTCAGGAGGAAACGGAGAAATTCTTTCAATGGATTAATTCCCTGGAAAGCGTGCCTCTGATAGTTTCTATTAGGAGCAAAGCAGAACAGATAAGGCAAGAGGAAATGGAGAAATTTAAGTCAAGATTTAAAGACTTATCTCCAGAGGTTCTCTCGTCTATCGAATACCTTACACAGAGCATTACTAATAAAATAATGCACCATCCTACAGTTGCTCTTAAGAACAACTGTGAAGACAAAGAGATGCTTATTTATTCAGCAAGGAGGCTATTTGGAATTGACGATGAAGAGGAATAAGATAGTTATTGGTAGCCGAGGCAGTAAACTGGCACTCTGGCAGGCAAACTGGGTGAAGGAAAGGCTTAAAACCATTTATCCCGAGCTCATTATTGAAATAGAAAAAATTAAAACAACCGGTGATAAAATTCTTGATGCACCTCTGGCAAAAATTGGTGGTAAAGGTTTGTTTGTAAAGGAGATAGAGGAAGCTTTGCTGTCAGGAAAAGTTGACCTTGCTGTTCACAGTATGAAGGATGTGCCTACAGAAATTCCTGAAGGACTTCATATTTCAGCAATATGCGAGAGAGAAGACCCTAAGGATGCTCTTATAAGCAAAGAAGGTAAAAGTTTTAGAGAATTACCCTTAGGAGCAGTTGTTGGAACAAGCAGTCTTAGAAGAACAATTCAGATAAAGGCTTTACGAAAGGATTTATTGATAAAGCCCTTAAGAGGTAATGTTGATACAAGGATTAGAAAGCTTAGAGAGGGAGAGTTCGATGCTATTGTCCTTGCTTTAGCAGGACTTAAGAGAATGGGGCTTAATGATAGTGTTACCGAAGTTTTTTCAGAAGAAGTTATGATTCCTGCCATAGGTCAGGGTGCAATAGGCATTGAGACAAGGGTGGATGATGATTATTTGAATAAACTTATAAAGCCTTTACATCACTTTGAAACAGCCCTCTGTGTATCAGCAGAGAGAGCTTTTCTATCCAAAATGGGAGGAGGATGTCAGGTGCCTCTTGCCTGTCATGCAAGCATGGAGAGATACTCTTCCTCAAATTTTGTTTTTAAAATAGCTGCACTAATAGGAGACCCAGAAAGTGTAGATTTGCTGATAAAGTCAGAAAGAGAGGAGTTTTTTGATTATCCTGTTGAAAATTGGATATTTCAGCAGGTTGAGGAGATGGGATTACAACTTGCAGAAGAACTGTTAAAAAAAGGCGGGAAAGATATTCTCAAAAAAATTTATCAATCCCACCATTAGTCTAATATTTAAAAAGTTCTTTGCCAACATCTCTGCTTTCTTTTCTGAGTTCTGAACCCCCTTGTTCATTGTAAATTTCTCTGGATACTTTTGAGATTTCATTTTCATACTTTTTAATAACCCTTTCAAATTCTTTCATATCCTTGGGTTTCCAGAGGCCTGCTTTAGTGCCTTCAATGATAATATCATATACAGCTTTTTCAATAGCTTCTTGCACGGCCATCTCAACAGGTTCATTAGCTGCCATACCTGCCTCTGCCTCCAGTAGTCTGTTTAGCCT
>DDKK01000004.1 GCA_002339325.1 Nitrospiraceae bacterium UBA2600
GCATTATCCTTTAGGTCCTGCTACAGCCCACTTAGTTGGATACTTAGGAAAGATTACAGAGGAGCAGATTAGAAATAATCCAGCTTATAAAAACTTACCATCCTATTTCATGGTAGGACAGACAGGCCTTGAAAAAGTATTCGACCAAAAACTTATTGGAACGCCAGGAGAAAAAATTATCGAAGTTGATGCCCTTGGAAGAGAATTGAGATTAATAAAAGAGACACCTCCCTCAAAAGGAGAAGACATATATCTTACCATCGATGCTATATTACAAGAGTCGGCATATAAATCATTTGAAGGCTATTCTGGCGCTTTTGTTGCAATAAAACCCGATACGGGTGAGGTGCTTGCGCTTTTAAGCTCTCCTTCTTTTGACCCAAATATGTTTGTAGAAGGTGTTTCAGAGTCATACTGGAAAGAGCTAACAGGCAATGCTCAAAATCCTCTTTTAAACAGAGCTACACAAGGATTATACGCTCCGGGCTCTACTTTTAAAATAATTACTGCTCTTGCAGGTCTTGAAGAAAAAGTAGTTACTCCAGAGAAGATTATTGCAAACTGCGTAGGAGGAATAACCTATGGAAAATGGACATTCGGATGCTGGAGAAAGGATGGACATGGTCCTGTAAATCTCAGAAAAGCATTAATTGAATCCTGTGATGTTTATTTTTATGAACTTGGACGTCTGCTGGGAATAAAAAAAATACACAAATATGCAACCATGCTGGGATTGGGCAGTCCAACAGGTTTCAGTGCTGACGAAAAGGGAGGTCTCGTGCCAGATGAAGAATGGAAGAAAAATTACACTAAAACTTCGTGGTTTCTCGGAGACACCTTTAATACAGCCATAGGTCAGGGATTTTTGAAAGTAACACCGCTACAGATGGCAAATGTAATGGCAACTTTTGTAAACGGTGGATTTAAGAATTCTCCCATTATCTTAAGGGGGACTAAACCTCATCAAACATCGTTCGGTATTGATAATAAAAATCTAATGATAATCAATGATGCCCTATCGGCCGTTGTAAATGAACCAGAAGGAACAGCTGTGAAGGCTCGTTCATCCATCATAAAATTTGGAGGCAAAACAGGGACAGTCCAAGTTGTAAGCAAAAAAACAAAAGAGAAAATCTCTGGCAGACCAAACATTGAACATCATGCTTGGTTTATAGGTTTTGCTCCCACTGAAAATCCAGAGATAGCTTTCTCTGTAATAATTGAACACGGAGGAAGTGGTGGAGGAGTAGCAGCGCCAGTGGCAAAAAATATTCTCGAAGGATACATAATTAAAAAGAGGCAACTAAATGTTAAAAATTGACAGAAGAATGATTGAATATTTCGATTGGATTACCTTTGGACTGGTATTATTTATATGCATCATAGGAATATTAACTATATACAGTGCAACAAGGCCTCCTCTTGATGAGGGAGAGCAACCCCCTTTCTATGTAAAACAACTCATTTGGCTGTTTATCGCCACAATTGCATTAATAATTTTCGTAAGTTTTGACTATGTAAGGTTAAAAGAATTTTGGATAATTTTCTATGTCATTGGAATTCTGCTCCTTTTAATAGTGATATTCACAGGCAAAACAGCAATGGGAGCAAAAAGATGGATAAATCTGGGATTTTTCTCCTTTCAGCCTTCAGAAATTTTTAAAATCATTTTCATAATAAGTATCTCCGCATTTCTTGAAAATAAAAAAGTCCCCCTTTCAGCAAAGGATATAATAAAAACTTTAGTCATTTTTGGGTTTATTCCCTTCCTGCTAATTCTAAAACAACCAGACTTAGGAACGGCAATTTTAATAGTCCTTGTTACATGCATAATGATAATATATCGAGGAATTTCTTTTAAAATGTTGCTTTTTCTCCTTTCCGTATCTGCCATTTCAATCATATTTCTATGGGAAATATTGTGGGAGGGACTTAAAGAATATCAGAAAAACAGAATCTTAGCATTTATCGACCCTCAAATCGACCCAAAAGGAATTGGTTATAACATCACTCAATCGGTCATAACAGTAGGCTCAGGAGGCTTCTTTGGAAAAGGGTTTCTTGAGGGAACACAAGGACCTTTAAAATTTCTACCTGAAAGACATACAGATTTTATCTTTCCAATTTTTGCAGAAGAGTGGGGTTTCTTAGGATGCCTAATTCTCTTAAGCCTTTATCTAATAGTATTTCTGAGATGCTTTGAAACATCAATGATTGCAAAAAACAACTTTGGAAAGCTTCTATCAATAGGTTTCACTTCAATTTTTTTACTCTACTTCTTTATAAACATTGGAATGACGATAGGTATTATGCCTGTTGTGGGCATACCTCTTCCCTTCATGAGTTACGGCGGAACAACACTGCTTGCAAATTTTATAGGCATAGCATTGGTCATAAATGTTAGAATGAGAAGATTTGAATTATTCTATCCGTAGAAGGAGGTATTAGATGAAGACGATTGAGGGAAAGTTACAAGCGCAGGGACTAAAATTTGGCATAGTGGTAAGCAGATTTAACGAGTTTATTACATCAAAACTTCTTGAAGGAGCTATTGATGCACTTCTTAGACACGGAGCAAAAGAGGCAGATATTCAAATCGTAAGAGTACCGGGTTCTTTTGAAATTCCTCTTGTTGCTAAAAAGCTTGCCCAGTCAGGAAAATTTAATGCCATAATCTGCTTGGGAACTCTAATAAGAGGTGCCACTCCTCATTTTGACTATATAGCAGCTGAAGTTTCAAAGGGTATAGCTCTGGTGAGCCTTGAAACAGGCATTCCCGTGTCATTTGGAGTAATAACAACAGAAACAATTGAACAGGCAATTGAAAGAGCTGGCTCAAAATCGGGTAATAAAGGTTGGGATGCAGCAGTGACAGCCATTGAAATGGCAAGGGTTTTAGAGCAAATTTAGCAAAGTAGGTGAGTAATATCCTTCATGAAAAGAAGAAAAGCAAGAGAATACGTCCTTCAGTTTCTTTATGCATGGGAGATAAATGATAAAATTAACCGAAAAACAGAGTTTAACGTTGTAAGAGATGAAATTGAAAAATTCTGGGATAGAAACGAAGAAGAGGACAAAAATATAAGAAATTTCGCCTGCGCCCTTATCGAAGGAACACTGGAGAATTTAGAAGAGATTGATAGTTTAATCAAAAAATATACAAACAAATGGGATATTGAAAGAATGATAAATATAGACAGAAATATACTGAGATTTGCCCTATACGAAATACTCTATCGTCCCGATATTCCCTTTCAAGTCACTATAAATGAAGCCGTCGAAATAGCAAAAAAATACTCCACAAAAGAAAGTGCTGCATTTATAAACGGAATACTCGACAGAATAGCAAAAGAGAGAATTGAGCGTCCGCCACAATAGATAGCGGACGCTTAATTTTAATCTAAAGCTATTTTTATCTCTCTGGGCTTTGCCTCTGCTTTTCTTGTGAGAATAATCTCTAAAATCCCGTCCTTAAGGCCTGCTTTCACATTAGATTTATCTATATCGGCAGGAAGGTTAATTGTCCTTGTAAATGGGCCATAATTTCTCTCGTTCAGTATATAATCTTCCTCTTTAAGGCCTTCTGCTCGTTTTATTTCGCCTTTTATAATCAATCTGTCATCTGTTATAGTTAACTCCACATCTTCCTTTCTCACACCAGGTAATTCAGCCTGAATAACAATCTCTCCACCTCTTTCAAAAATATCAACATTTGGCGAAATAATCCCTTCTGAGCTTACAACTCTTCTTCGTCTGACGGGCGAGAGAAATTCTTCAAAAAGCCTGTCCATCTCCTTTCTTATCTCTTCAATCTCTTTTAAAGGACTCCACTTTACAATAGACATACGGCACCTCCTTATTTATCTTAGAGAGACTGTTCAAAAACTTGTAACCTATTGAAAATCAATAAATTACAAGCCCTAAAATTTTCAATTACCTCCATATGTCATTCCGAGCCGAAGGCGAGGAATCTCCAGATTTTTCAATATCTTCAGAGATTCCTCGCACCCATTGAGGGTGCTCGGAATGACCTTTAATAATTGAACAGCCTCTATCTTAAACTGTTTCAGCCAAAACAAATTTTTCAAATACAATTTTACCATCTTTAAAATCAATTTCGACTAAATCACCTTCCTTAAATATTCCTTCAATCAACTTTATTGCAAGAGGGTCAAGTATCTCCTTCTGAAGAACCCTTCTAAGTGGTCTTGCACCAAAGACAGGGTCATAACCAATCCGAGCAATGTATTCCTTTGCCTCCTCTGTGAGGGTAATATCAATCTTCTTCTGCTTAAGATACTGCTTTATCTTTCTTATCTGAATTTCAATTATGTCCTTCATAACTTCTTTGCTAAGAGGATTAAAGATGATTATCTCGTCAATTCTGTTAAGAAACTCAGGTCTAAAGAAGGCTCTCAGGTCTTCGTTTATTCTCTTTTTGAGGTCTTTCTTTAAGTCCTGCCAGTGCTCTGTGCCGCTGTTCATGAGGAATTCCTGAATATGGCTGCTGCCAATGTTTGATGTCATTATAATTATGGTATTTCTAAAGTCCACTGTTCTACCCTGTCCGTCTGTAAGTCTACCGTCATCAAGAACCTGCAGAAGAACATTAAAAACCTCTTGATGGGCTTTCTCAACTTCATCGAATAGCACCACACTATAAGGACGCCTTCTTACTGCCTCTGTAAGTTGTCCACCTTCCTCGTATCCAACATATCCAGGCGGTGCACCAATGAGTCGGCTTACAGTGTGACGCTCCTGATACTCGGACATGTCAATACGAATCATAGCATTTTCATCATCAAAGAGAAACTCAGCAAGTGCCTTTGCAAGCTCTGTTTTACCGACACCAGTAGGTCCGAGGAACATGAATGAGCCAATAGGACGGTTTGGGTCTTGAAGTCCTGCCCTTGCTCTTCTTATGGCATTTGATACTGCTACTATTGCCTCATCTTGCCCAACAACTCTCTCTCTGAGACGCTCCTCCATCTTTATAAGCTTTTGCGTTTCACTTTCAAGAAGCTTCTTTACAGGAATGCCAGTCCACTTTGCCACAACCTCTGCAATGTCCTCTTCATCAACCTCTTCTTTGAGCATCTGTCTACCCTTTTGAATCTCCTTGAGCTTCAGATTTGCCTCATCAAGGGCTTTCTGTAACTCAATCAATTTACCGTATCTTAGCTCAGCAGCTCTTGTAAGGTCACCTTGACGCTCTGCCTGTTCAGAGGCGATACGGGTCTGCTCAATCTCAGCCTTAAGGTCACGGATTCGCAGTATCACTTCCTTTTCAGCCTGCCACTGTCTCTGTAGTTCCTCTTTCTTTGTGAGTAACTGCTCAATCTCTTCTGAAATCTTTTCAATCTTCTCCTTTGCATCCTCTGTGGGCTCTTTACTCAATGCCTGCCTTTCTATCTCAAGCTGCCTTAGTCTCCTTTCAATCTCATCAAGCTCTATGGGCATGCTGTCAATCTCCATCCTAAGCTTTGCTGCTGCCTCATCAACAAGGTCAATTGCCTTGTCAGGAAGGTATCGGTCTGAGATATAGCGGGCTGAAAGAACTGCTGCAGCAACAAGGGCTGAGTCCTTTATCTTTACACCGTGATGAACTTCATATCTCTCTTTAAGTCCCCTCAGTATTGATATCGTATCCTCAACAGAGGGCTCTTTCACAAGTATGGGCTGAAAACGTCTCTCAAGGGCTGGGTCTTTCTCAATGTATTTTCTGTATTCATTTACAGTTGTAGCACCAATGCATCTTAACTCTCCCCTTGCAAGGGCTGGCTTTAGCATGTTCGCTGCATCGACTGCACCTTCAGCTGCACCAGCACCAACAAGGGTGTGAAGCTCATCGATGAAGGTAATAATTCTTCCATCAGAGGAGGTAATCTCCTTAAGCACCGCTTTAAGTCTTTCCTCAAACTCTCCACGATACTTTGCTCCGGCAAGAAGAGAGCCAATATCAAGGGCAACGAGTTCCTTATCTCTCAAAGACTCAGGCACATCTCCAGCTACAATTCTCTGGGCAAGTCCTTCAACAATTGCTGTCTTTCCAACACCAGGGTCTCCAATAAGAACAGGATTGTTCTTTGTTCTTCTACTTAGAACCTGTATGACTCTTCTAATCTCATCATCTCTTCCGATAACAGGGTCAAGCTTTCCCTTTCTTGCAAGCTCAGTGAGGTTCTTACCGTATTTCTGCAAAGCCTGATATTTCTCCTCAGGATTTGGGTCTGTTACCTGGTGTACACCTCTAATTTTCCTCATTGCATCAAGGACTTTTTGGCGGGTTACAGCCTGCCTCTTTACTGCATCAAGGGCTGGACCACCTACATCAAAGAGAGCAATTAGGAGATGCTCTACACTAATGTATTCATCTTTTAAGTGTTCTGCCTCTTTTTCAGCCTTTTCAAAGAGTTGATTAAGCCTTGGCGTAATGTAAATCTGTTCTAAGGGTTGAGCACCATAGACTTTTGGGATCTTCTCAATAGCCCTTTTAATTTCAGCCTTGATAGAATTTAAGTCTGCACCGCATTCCCTGAGAATTCTTGCCACAAGACCCTCTGAATCCTCAAGGAGTGCGTAAATAAGATGTTCTACATCTATCTGTTGGTTGCCATGCTGATTGGCAATTCTTTGTGCCTCTCTAATTGCTTCCTGTGTTTTATAGGTAAGCTTATCTGCTCTCATTTCTTTCCTCCTTAAATTTCCTCAAAAAATTTTTTTAGTTTTTTCTCAATCTGTTCCCGTATGTCGTCATCGACGTATCGAAATATCTCCTGCAAAGCCTCCTCCATGAGCTGCATTCTCTCCCTCATGCGAAGGATTATGTCAACGCCTGCTCTGTTTACGCCTAAGTCCTTTGTAAGCTTAATCACAAAATTAAGTCTATCTAAATCTTCATCGGTGTAAACCCTCTGTCTATTAATTCTTTTAGGCTTGATAAAGCCTTCTCTTTCATAAAGTCTCAGGGTTTGGGGATGAACATTAAGAAGTTTACAAACCATACTAATCATATAGAATCTATCATCCCTCTTCACGGCTACCTCCTAAGCATGTCTTCTCTTGGATTTTCCCTGTATAGGCTTTCAATTCTCTTGATTTCCTCCTTTTCTGAAGAAGTAAGTCCCTTAGGAACAACAATCTTTGCAATTACATACATATCTCCTCTTGCACTACCCTTTGGAGAGGGAAAACCCTTTCCAGAGATTCGAAATTTCTGCCCACCCTGCGTGCCTTCTGGAATTTTCATCTTTACAGTGCCACCGTCAGGTGTGGGAACATCAACCTTTGCACCAAGGGCTGCCTCAGTAAAGGTAATTGGTAACTCAATGTATACATCATCTCCCTTTCTTGTAAAAAATGGATGGGAACTAACTGAGACCTCAAGTATTAGGTCGCCGTAAGATGCTCCACCCCTTCCTGCATTACCATATCCTTTAAGTCTCACATTTGAGCCATTGTCCACACCTGCTGGAATCTTTGCCTTCACTGTCTCTGCTGTCAAGATTCTTCCTAAGCCCGAGCATGTTTTGCATGTTGAAGAGGCCGTCTTACCCCTACCTCCACAGTTTGGACAGGTCTGGGATACTCTTAAAAAACCCCTCGATGCCTGAACCCGTCCAGTACCGCCACATTTTTTGCAGACATCCATTTTATCGGCACCGCTTCCATGACAGCTTGAACACTCTATATATCTCTGATATGTAACTGGTTTTACAGTGCCGTTGTATGCCTCTTCAAAAGTAAGGGTAATAGGAATAACAACATCTTCGCCTCTTACGTTGGTTGTATATGAAGAAGTGAAGCCTTCACCAAATAGGTCTCCGAAGATGTCACCAAGGTCAAAGCCCTTTGTAAAATCAAAGCCACCGAAGTCATATCCTTTGAAGTCAAAGCTTCCGCCGCTATCATACTCCTTTCTTTTCTGAGGGTCACTAAGAACTGCATATGCCTCATTAATCTCTTTAAACTTTTCCTCAGCCTCCTTGTTTCCAGGATTTAGGTCAGGATGATACTTCCTTGCAAGCTTACGATAAGCCTTCTTAATCTCCTCTTGGGAGGCATCTTTACTTACTCCGAGTATTTTATAGTAATCCTTACGTTCCATATTGTTATCTTATCATATTGAGTTAGTTTATATCAAGTCATGACAAAAGTTTGAAATTAGATTTTATGCCATTTCCTTTTATTAATAATAAAAATGCTATAATTTTTTTTATGTTGAGTATTAGAAAGAAGTTTGCCCTTGGATTTATTGTCTTTATTGGGGGAATATTGCTTTTAACAGGAGTGGCTTATCATTTTTTTATCAAAGACGAAGTTTTAGGTATTGAGAAAAATTACGTAAAAGAAGACCTTCTATTGCTAAATAAATACATCGACTTAGAGCAAGAAAACTTGCTATCAATTACAAAAGATTGGGCTGCCTGGACAGATGCATGGCTTTTTATCCAAGGTAAAAACCCTACATTTGCTAAAAACAACATAACAGCTGAGGCATTTGTCAACAACAATCTATCTTTGATGGCCTATTTTGACATTAAAGGCAATTTAGTATGCGGCTACGAATATGATTATAAAAGTAAAGCTCTCACAAATATTGATAAAAATTTCTGGATGCCATATCTTGAAAAAGCTATTGCGGCTGGGAAAAATGCAAAGCCTATTAACTCTCCTTCAGGATTTACCTTTAGAAAAGGTAAGCCCCTTTTAGTGGCATCATATCCTGTTTTAAAAAGCGATTATTCTGGAGAATTAGCTGGTTATCTTTTAACAGCAAGGCATCTAAGCAATGAAAAAATAGATTCCATAGAAAAGCTTCTCGGTCTAAGCAATTTAAAAATTAGAGAGCAAGATAGAGGAAATATTGATGGCCTCGAGGACATAAAGGTATCTGAAGAGGATGGAGTTTTTAAAATTACAATAATAAAAGAAGATTTTTTCAACCAAAAAAATATAGTTATCGAAGCAAAAAAGAACAAAAAATTGTGGTCTCTTGTTCAGAGTAATGTAAAAAAAATTATCTTCCTATATCTGTCATGCTTTATAATACTGGGATTTCTTTTCTACTGCTGGATAAACAGAAATATAATCCTCCGAATAGGAAAAATTGTAAGAGAAATAAATGACGTAAAAACCGGGATTATAGATGAGATATCTTCAGATGGTAATGATGAAATAGGCAAACTTTCCAGTGAAATAAACGGCTATATACAGACAATAAAGAGAAACTTACGAGAGATAGAGGGAAGCAGAAAGATTTACGAGACAATAGCAGAAAAATCGGAGGCAATTATAATGCTTTTTAATATAAAAGAGGAACTAATTTTTACCAACACTAAAGCAAAAGAAATCATGAAAGACGAAAATTTATCTAAAAATCTTTTGAGTCATCTCAAAGAAATAGTAACTATCAATGAAGGGGAGAAAACTTTTTTATCTGACTTCAGATTATCTTCCGATTTTTACATAAGTGCATGGATAATTCCCGTTGGAGAAGATAAGTTCCTGTTTATGGCGCATGATATTTCAAGCATAAAAAAGGAAAAAGAAAAGCTATTTGAGTTAGCCTCCAAAGACTCTCTAACTTCTCTTTACAACAGGACATATTTCGAAGCATCCCTAAGAAAAATCCTGAACTCTAATGGTCAACAGGAACAGTATTATCTGGTTTTCATAGATTTGGACAACTTAAAAGATATAAACGACCGATTTGGCCATATAAGTGGCGATGCCTCCATAAAAGCTGTAGCAAAATCAATAATAAAAAGTATCGGAGAAATGGACTTATCAGCAAGGTGGGGCGGAGATGAATTTGTAATAATAGTCAAAGGAGATGAAAATAGGGCGAGATATGTCGCAGAGAGCATACAGAAACATCTTAACAACACGGAAAATGAATTCCTCCACGAGTTTAAACCAACTGTTAGTATAGGGATAACAAAGATTGAAAGAGGTAGAAATTTAGAAAGCATTGTAAGAGAGGCCGATAAATCTGCCTATGATGCAAAAAGAGATTTGACGGAAAAGATAAAAATCTTCAGAAACGATTGATAATTCTGTGAACTACTCAGTGTAGTATTTTTTCTTCTTCGGTAAATACTGTTGATTGACATATCCTCCGTAGTTATGAGGGTATTTGTATCCTTCTCCCCGGCCAAGCTTTTTAGCGCCTGAATAATGAGCATCTTTTAGATGTTCAGGGACAGGAAGGGTTCTCTCACTCTCAATGTCTTTCATGGCAGCCTCAATTGCTCTGTAGCAGGCATTGCTTTTAGGTGCTTTGGCAACATAAAGAGCTGCCTGGGCAAGAATTATTCTTGCTTCAGGCATTCCAATCATTTCAACAGCCTGAGCAGCTGAGTTTGCAATAACAAGAGCCATAGGGTCGGCATTTCCCACATCTTCACTTGCCGCAATAATTATTCGCCTTGCTATAAATCTTGGGTCTTCGCCTCCGTAAATCATCTTAGCAAGCCAGTAAACAGTTGCATCTGGGTCACTTCCTCTCATGCTTTTTATAAATGCAGAGGCTGTATCATAGTGTTGGTCTCCTGATTTATCATAAACAATGTGCTTTCTCTGGATACTCTCTTCTGCTGTTTTTAAGTCTATTTTAATTACTCCATCTTTTTCTTTGGTCGTAAAAACAGCTACTTCAAGTGCAGAGAGAGCCTTTCTCGCATCTCCTTCAGAGAATTTAGCAATGTGCCATAGGGCTTCATCGGCAATCTCGATATTTAAATTACCCAATCCCCGCTCTTTATCTGAAAGGGCTCTTTTAAGAATATCGAGGACTTCTTCATATTCTAAAGGTTTTAACTCAAATATGTGACTTCTTGAGACAAGAGCAGAAGTTAAATAAAAAAAAGGATTTTCTGTAGTAGCTCCGATTAGTATGACATTTCCCTCTTCTACATCGGGAAGAAAAGCATCCTGAGACACTCTATTTAATCTATGTATTTCATCAATAAACAGTATAGTTTTTTCGCCACGGAGCGACCTCTGTCTGGCAAACGATAGATTTCTTCTTATCTCCTCAATACTTAATGTGGATGCATTAAGCCATTGAAAAACTGCTTTTGTCTTATTTGCAATTACCCTGGCAAGAGCTGTTTTACCAGACCCCGGCGGTCCGTAAAGAATTAGCGAGGTTATTCTGTCTGAATCAATAGCTCTTCTTAATAACTTGCCTTCACCTATGAGATGGCGCTGTCCAACATATTCCTCAAGATTTCTTGGAGACATTCTAAAGGCAAGTGGTTTATTTTTAAGTT
>DDKK01000013.1:0-963 GCA_002339325.1 Nitrospiraceae bacterium UBA2600
TCTTCTACCAAAATTGCCAATGTAGGGAAGGCCGTGTTCCTGTGCCCTTTTCTGCATTTCAGTTCTTATCTGCGCCATTTCTTGATGTTTCTTCTCAATGGCCTTCCAGTCAGGATTTGGCTGTGCATAAAGCTGCATTAGTTCACCTCTCAGTTGAAGCTGTTTCTGCCTCAGGGACGAAGTGTCATTATAAAATCTCTGTGCTTTCTCAGGGTCAACATAGCTGTATCCATACATCGGGCATCCTCCACCGTATCCTCCAGCTCCGCCTCTCCATGCATAGGCTGAGGCTCCTAATAGCGAGAATGATACCACTGCAATAAGAAAGGTAAGTATAACTCTTTTCATTTGCTTTCACCTCCTTTCGTGTCGTTTTATTTTTTTTACTTTTCAAGATTTGTGCCAAAATAAAATATGTTGAATTTTAAGGATTTTTTGTGTTTAAGTTTTAAATGAAATGCTTTGTTGAATGCAAAATTTGCATTAAACTTTGCAAATTTTGCAAAGTTCATTAGTCATGTTAGCATACTCTTCTATGGTAAGTTCTTCAGCTCTTTTGTTAGGGTCTATTCCTAAAGATAATAGAAAAGATTTAGGATTATCGATAAAGGATTTGAGAGAATTTGAAAGCATTTTTCTTCTATGTGAAAAGGCTGTTTTTATCAGCTTAAAAAAAAGACTCTCATTTAAAACTTCTACTGGAGGTCTCTGTCTTCTGTCCATTTTTATAACTGAAGAATCTACCTTAGGAGGCGGGCTGAAAAAGGTTGAGGGTATATGAAATTTAATATCTGCCTCCATGTGATACTGAAATATCAGGGTCAGCGATGAGTACGCCTTGCTGTGAGGTTTAGCTGTTAACCTTTCGGCCACTTCTTTCTGAATTGTAAGGGTCATTGATTTTAGGTTTGAGGCTTCGATGAGCCTGAATATGAGTGGTTTAGTTATGTAGTAGGGAATATT
>DDKK01000013.1:1297-3655 GCA_002339325.1 Nitrospiraceae bacterium UBA2600
GAAACTACCTTGAATTCTTTCTGTTTTTCATAAGGAAACTTTAAGGCATCTTCGTGTATTATTAAAAGATTTTTTCTGTCGGCAAATCTTTCTCTGAGAATATTACACAGAGAGGCGTCTATTTCAAGAGCAACTACTTGTCTTGCTCTTTCTATGAGTAACTCTGTCAGGTCACCTAATCCCGGCCCTATCTCTATTACTTTGTCTTCCCTGTTTATTTCAGCGGCCGATACTATTTTTTCCAGAATTTCTCTATGCCGTAGAAAGTGCTGTCCTAATCTTTTCTTTTTTTTATGCATTTTTTATTTTAAGTCGCTCTACATTTATTTTAAGTGTTCTGTTCTTGTAGAGGACTTCTATTTTGAGGGGCATGTTAATAACTGTTCCGTCCTCAGTTTGAATTTTACTGTAGTTATCATAGGTAATTAATATGTTATTTCCGTCTATGTTTAAAAATTGTCTTAAAGGTTTGAATTCTATCTTATCGATTATAATAGTTCTCTTTGAGTCATGATCTTTCAGAATATAGCTTTCTGAATTCTCCTCAATGGAAAAGTCCCCTTGCCACCAAAGAAACCCTTTTCGAATGCTCGTAGAGAGTTGCTTTATTCTTTCCTTTTCAATGGGAAGAGTTGAGCTGGCTTCGCCATTTTCCTCGTAAATTTCTCCAGCAGGAAATCCCAGATAGTATACTCTTAGTAAAAGTTGATTGTTCGAGATTCTGAGTGAAGCATCTCCCTGGAGAGTATTTTTACCTTCATACTGAATAGATAGCGCTCCCTCAACAGAAGAATAAACTCGCATCTTCATAAGAAAATCCTGTATATTTTCAGCATGAAACTCCTTTATTGAGACAGGCTTCTTTTCAGCGCAGGCGAATAGAAACAGAGTCGTAATGCTAATTAAAAATAATCTCAATAAGTTCATTTATTGACTCCACTGCTGTTATTTCAATGTTAAATTTGTCTTTTAAACCTTCAAAATTGCCCTTTGGTATTATTGCTCCTTTCATACCTATACGAGAGGCCTCCCTTAGTCGTAGCTCTGTTCCAGAGACAGCTCTGATTTCTCCGCTAAGACCAACTTCGCCAAATATGACAACTCGTGGCGGTAAAGGAGTTTCTCTAAAGGAAGAGATAATTGCCGATATTAGCGCTAAATCTGAAGCAGGCTCTGTTATCTTAAGGCCTCCAACCACATTTACGAATATGTCAGCGCCAGCAAGGTTCATTCTGCCTCGCTTCTCTAATACTGCGATGAGTAGATTTACTCTCTGATAGTCCACGCCTATGAAGTTTCTCCGGGGCATGCCGAAATTTGAAGGTGTCACTAATGCCTGTATTTCCGTTAAAATTGCCCTTGTGCCTTCTACTGTTGACGTTATGGCAGCCCCGCTTATAGCAGCATGCTCTGATAGAAATATTTTAGAGGGATTTTCAACCTCCTGAAGTCCCGCTCCTGTCATCTCGAATACTCCAATTTCATTGGAAGGCCCAAATCTGTTTTTAACACTTCTTAATATTCTGTATGCATAGCCTCTGTCTCCCTCAAAATAAAGCACCGTGTCAACGAGATGCTCAAGTATGCGTGGTCCTGCAATAGCTCCTTCTTTTGTTACATGACCAATAAGAAAAACGGGCACTCCGTAAGATTTTGCGAAGGCCATAAGTTTTCCTGCAGACTCACGTATTTGACTTACTGAACCCGGCGCAGATATTGCTTCTTCTGTATAAACTGTCTGAATAGAGTCAATTACAACTAAAGTAGGCTTCTGTTCTTCTGCACATTCTATAATTCTCTCTACGAGAGTTTCGCTTAGGAGAAATAGATTTTCCGATGAGATATTGAGTCTTTCTGCTCGTAATTTTATCTGTGAGAGCGACTCTTCTCCAGAGACATAAAGGACTTTACCATAATTTTTTGCCATGTTATCTGTTGCCTGAAGAAGTAAGGTTGATTTTCCAATTCCGGGGTCTCCACCAATTAAAATCAAAGCTCCCCTTACAACTCCTCCACCAAGCACTCTGTCAAGTTCGCCTATGCCTGTAGAAAGCCTGTCGGAGACTGATAGCTCTACAGAGGCTATTGAAACAGGCTTTGATATTTCAGTAACTTTGCCTTTCTGCAAGTTAATGTCAAGTTTTTCTTCGACAAAGCTATTCCACTCTCCGCAGTCAGGACACTTGCCGAGCCATTTAGGTGACAGATATCCACAGCTCTGACACTGGAACATTCTCTTAAGCTTTGACTTCATGTGTTAATGATAATTGATTTTTGGATATTTTTACAAAGAGATGGCTAAATTTTTTAAAAAATATATTAGCAAAATGCCGGTGGTGGGATTTGAACCCACACGGG
>DDKK01000018.1 GCA_002339325.1 Nitrospiraceae bacterium UBA2600
GACGCAAGGGACTTAAAATCCCTCGGAGGGTTCCCTCCGTACGAGTTCGAGTCTCGTCTCCGGCATTATTTTTTATTTCGGAGGCTCTCTATGATACGAAAAGCCGTTCTGCCCGTTGCAGGTCTTGGCACAAGATTTCTTCCTGCTACCAAAGCTTCTCCAAAAGAGATGTTGCCAATCTTGGACAAACCGATAATTCAGTATGCCGTAGAAGAGGCAAAAAAGGTTGGAATTCAGGATTTTTTATTCATCACTGGTAAGCATAAAAGAGCGATTGAGGACCATTTTGATAAGGCCTATGAATTAGAGGAAAGACTGAGAAACTCTGGCAAGCTTGAACTTCTACACAAGATAAACTGCTTTGAAAATCTGAATTTTGCTTTCATAAGACAAAAAGAGCCACGAGGGCTTGGAGACGCTATTATGTATGCAAAGCCTTTTGTGAATAATGAGCCTTTCGTGGTCATATTAAGTGATGACGTAATTGACCCCGAATATCCTGTTTTACAGGATATGATTTCTATATACGAAAAAACAAAAACTCCCGTAGTTGCCTTAGAAGAAGTCCCATGGAGTGAAGTCTCAAGATATGGAATAGTTTCAGTTGAGAAAGAGGGAGAAAACTACTTGATTAAAGACATGATAGAAAAACCTGAACAATCTCAAGCTCCCTCTAATCTGGCAATAATCGGAAGATATATCCTAACTCCCGATATATTCAGATACCTTGAAAAGGTGGAGCCTGGTAAAGGTGGAGAAATACAACTAACTGATGCTATGAGACTTCTTTTGCAGGATACGAAGATATACGGATATGTAATAAAATGTAAAAGATTTGATGCAGGAGAAAAACTTGGTTATATAAAGACAATTCTTGAATTTGCTCTAAGAGACCCTGAGATTTCAAAAGACCTCATAAAGTTTCTCAAAGAAAAAGCTCAAAGTATTTGTTCTTAAAATTTCTCCAAAATTAACAAAATCTAATAAAAAATTGTTAAAATTAATGGAGAGATTTATAAAATTTAGGGGGTGGCAAGCAATGGATGAGATAAAAAAAGAAAACAATCAACAAAATGAGGAAAAACAGAACAATAAAGAGATAGAAATTCCAGAACAGCTGCCTGTTTTAGCTGTTAGAGACATAGTAATTTTTCCTTATATGATTATTCCTCTTTTTGTAGGAAGAGACATATCTGTTAAAGCTGTTGAACATGCTTTAAATACGAATAGACTGATTTTACTACTTACTCAAAAGGATTTTAACGTAGAAACTCCAGAACCTTCTGATTTATACGATATAGGAACAGTTTGCATGATAATGAGAATGTTGAGACTCCCTGATGGCAGGCTTAAAATTCTTGTTCAAGGACTTTCCAAAGCAAGAGCCTTAGAATTTTCGCAATATGAAGGTTTTTATGTGGCAAAGATTGAAAAAATTGAGGACATTCAGATTAAAGAGGTTTCTCTCGAACAAGAAGCTCTTGTAAGAACTGTAAAAGAACAACTCGAAAAGGCAATCTCTTTGGGGAAAAATATTCCACCCGATGCAATGGTTATAATTGAAAATATTGATGAACCAGGAAGACTTGCAGACCTGATTGCTTCTAACCTTGGGCTTAAAAGTTCTGAAGCCCAGCAGATACTTGAATACACAGACCCCTTTGAAAGACTTCAAAAAATAGGAGAAATTCTTAACAGAGAGATTCAACTTCTAACAATCCAGCAGAAAATCAAGAAAGAAGCGAAAAACGAGATTGATAAAACCCAGAGAGAGTATTTCCTCAGAGAACAACTCAAGGCTATTCAAAAGGAACTGGGCGATATAGACGAAAAGGCAGAAGAGATAAACGAATTCAGGAAGAAAATAGAAGAAGCAAAAATGCCCGAAAAGGTAAAAGAGGAAGCTGAAAAGCAGTTAAAAAGGCTTGAAAGAATGCATCCAGAGGCAGCAGAATCAGCCATTGTAAGGACCTATCTCGAATGGCTCACAGAGCTTCCGTGGTCTCGTTCTACTGAAGATAGATTAGACATAAAAGTAGCTAAGGAAGTTCTCGATAAGGACCACTATGACCTTGAGAAAATCAAAGAGAGAATACTTGAGTATCTTAGTGTTAGAAAACTTAAAGAAAAAATGAAAGGGCCTATTCTTTGCTTTATTGGTCCGCCTGGCGTTGGAAAAACCTCATTAGGACGTTCTATAGCAAAAGCTCTTGGTAGAGAGTTTGTAAGAATCTCTCTTGGCGGAGTTCGAGATGAGGCAGAAATTAGAGGACACAGACGAACCTATGTTGGTGCTCTTCCCGGCAGAATTATTCAGGGAATTAGGCAGGCAGGAACGAACAATCCTGTTTTTATGCTTGATGAGATAGATAAACTTGGAATGGATTTCAGAGGAGACCCTTCGAGTGCTCTTCTTGAAGTGCTTGACCCTGAACAAAACAATAGTTTTGTCGACCACTATCTTGCTGTTCCCTTTGATTTAAGCAGGGTAATGTTTGTCTGTACCGGTAATGTGGCAGATACAATTCCCTCTGCATTGAGAGATAGAATGGAGATAATATATCTTTCAGGTTATACAGAAGAAGAAAAACTTCAGATTGCAAAAAAATATCTCATTCCCAAGCAGCTCGATGAACATGGACTTAACTCTTCAATACTGAAAATAAGTGATAAAGCAATAAGATACATAATAACTCACTACACAAGAGAAGCAGGTGTAAGAAATCTTGAAAGAGAAATTGCTAATTTATGCAGAAAAATTGCTAAATATATAGCAGAAGGTAAAAAGAGAAAATTCTACATCACACCTGATAAGGTTTCAAAATTTTTAGGTGCTCCAAAGTATCTTCCTGAAGAAGAACTGAAAAAAGAAGAAGTCGGCGTTGCTACAGGACTTGCATGGACCGAATCAGGAGGAGATGTAATTTATATTGAAGCAACCCTTATGAAAGGCAAGGGCAATTTAATTCTTACAGGGCAACTGGGAGATGTGATGAAAGAATCTGCTCAGGCTGCTCTAAGTTATGTAAAATCAAAGGCAAAGGAGCTAAATATAGATGAGAAACTCCTAAGTAACATGGACCTTCACATACACGTTCCTGCAGGAGCTATTCCAAAGGATGGTCCTTCTGCAGGCATCACAATGGCATCAGCAATTGCTTCTGTATTTAC
Organism: Nitrospiraceae bacterium UBA2600; assembly: GCA_002339325.1. Classification (GTDB taxonomy): domain Bacteria; phylum Nitrospirota; class Thermodesulfovibrionia; order Thermodesulfovibrionales; family Thermodesulfovibrionaceae; genus Thermodesulfovibrio. The sequence continues at coordinate 3,172 of DDKK01000018.1, forward strand.
CGGTAGGCCTTTGAGAAAAGATATAGCCATGACAGGAGAGATTACCCTCAGGGGAAGGGTGCTTCCCATAGGAGGACTTAAGGAAAAAGTGCTGGCCGCTAAGAGAATGGGAATAAAGACCGTAATAATCCCGAAGCGAAATAAAAAAGACCTTGAGGAACTGCCAAAATATGTAAAAGACGGGATGAAATTTATACTTGCCGAGTCTATGGATGAGATACTAAAGCAGATATTTACAAAAGAAAAAAAGTCAATCAAGAGGAAAGCAGCTAAATAATTTTAATGGAATTTAATGGAAAAAAGCGAAATTGAGATAGTTGAATACATAAAAAACAGATTTCCTTTGCCTGAAAAATTAGGACTTGGCATAGGAGACGATGCGGCAATTGTAAAACTTCGAGATGCTGCTGTTTTTACTACTGATTTAATGATTGAAAAGATACATTTTGACTTGAGTTACACTTCTCTCTATCATCTTGGTTTTAAAATAGTATCTGTCAATGTAAGCGATATTTACGCCATGGGAGGAGATTTTAAAGGTTTTCTCTTATCTCTTGGAATTCCAGAGACCGTAAATGAAAGAGATTTAAACGAACTATTTGACGGTATAAAAGACGCCCTCGATTACTATGAAGGATACTTACTCGGAGGAGACCTTTCGAGAAGTGAAAAGCTCATACTTTCAGGTTTTGCATTGGGAGAGTGCGAAAACCCTGTAATGAGAAAAGGTGCTCAGCCAGGAGATTTCATTTTTATTACTTCATGCACAGGACTTTCTTCTGCAGGTTTTTATCTTCTTAATAAATTAGACGAAAAGGAAAAAGCTGTTGTAAAAAATATTAGGGACTTTCAGAATTTTAATCTTTTAAATGAAAAAATTGGAATACCCATCAATGACCTTTTAGAAAGACACTTAATGCCTAAAGCGAGGAAGCCCTACGAGTTCAGCAAATTTGCCAAAGCAATGATGGATATCAGTGATGGATTATTGATTGATTTGTTTAGGCTCTGCGAGGAAAGCAAGGTAGGTGCAGAGATTTATTTAGAAAAATTACCCTTTCATCCTGCTGTTGTAAAAACTGCTGAATACTTAAATATGGAGCCAGAGAGATTAATTTTAAGTGGTGGTGAAGACTATGAACTTTTAGTTGTATCATCTAATCAAAATCTAACAGCCTTTGGACTTATTCCTATAGGTAAAATAATAAATCAAAGAGAGCTTTTTATTATTGACCCATCAAAGGGAAAAATTCCAGCAAAGCCAGAAGGTTGGCAACATTTTTAATCGATGAGAAGATTTACCGTAATAACTCTTGGATGTCCTAAGAATATTGTTGATTCCAGGCACTTGATAGAGCTAATAAAAAAAGAAAGCTTTATCTACGTAGAGGATTTTAAAGAAGCAGATTTCATTTTAATAAATACTTGCTGTTTTATTGAGGACGCAAAGGAAGAATCAATAGAGGAGATATTAACAGCTGCCAAATTCAAAGTTGACAGAAAATTAATAGTTTTTGGTTGTCTTGCAAAAAGATACGGAAGAGAATTAACAAAAGAAATCCCTGAGATTGATGCTATTTTTGGTGTTGATGAAAATGAAAAGATAACCGAATACATGAAGCAATTCAGAAATAACCTTATTGAAAGCAGCAAACACTCCTTTTACAGCGTTGAACCCAAAAGCTACAGATACATTAAGATAGCAGAAGGTTGCAGTAGAAGATGCAGCTTTTGCGTGATTCCCGACATAAGAGGTAAGTTCAGAAGTATAACTCCCGATTTAATATTAAGGGAGGCAGAGGATTTTGTAAATAGTGGAATTAGAGAATTAATTTTAGTTGCCCAAGATATAACGCAATATGGAAGAGATTTAAAAGGGTATGACCTTAAATCTTTGTTGAGGGATTTAACTAAGATAAATGGCGATTTCTGGATTAGACTCTTATATCTTTATCCCACTGATATAGATGAAAAACTCCTCGAATTAGTAGCTACGGAAGAGAAGATAGTTAATTATCTTGACATTCCGATGCAACACTCTGAAGACAGAATCCTAAGATTAATGGGAAGGCGAGGAACAAAAAAGGAATACTTAAAAAAAATAAGGCAGATAAGAGATATTATCCCTGGTGTAACTCTAAGAAGCACATTTATTGTTGGTTTTCCTACAGAAACTGAAGAGGATTTTCAGGGATTAGTTGATTTCATAGAGGAAGTTCAGTTTGAAAGGCTTGGAGTTTTCAAGTACTCAAAAGAGGAGGGAACGAAAGCTTATAACTTGAAGGGACAAATTCCAGAGGATATTAAAAAAAGAAGATACGACACAATAATGTCAAGACAATCAGTAATTTCTCTTGAAAAAAACAGAAACTTAATTAACAAAGAATTTGAAGCTATCATTGATTATACAGATGTGGACATTGCCATTGGAAGACTTTACTGTCATGCTCCTGAAATAGACGGAGTTTTAATCTTAGACAATGCAAATTCTCTAAGAGAAGGCGAAAAGATTAAAACTCTAATTACAGAAGCCTATGATTACGATTTAAAGGGAGTGCCAGTGAAATGAAAAGATATGTAGTTCCGATAATACTGTTTTTTCTCACCATTGTAAGCACCCTAATTGCAGGAGCTCTTCAGCAGGGCATAAATATAATAAAAGAACCCTTAAGAATTATAGAAGGTTACCCTTTTTCTATAAGCATAATGACCATACTTCTTGGTCATGAAATGGGTCACTACTTTGCATCAAAAGCCCATAGAACTCAGGCAACTCTGCCATATTTTATTCCTGCTCCTTCAATAATAGGCACTTTCGGTGCATTTATAAAGATGAAATCACCTATCCTCACACGAAAGGCACTTATTGACATCGGTGCAACAGGGCCTCTGATAGGTTTTATTCTCTCTGTTGTTGCTTGTGTAATAGGGCTTAAGATGTCTAAATTTGTAACTGTTGCTGGACAGGATGAATTTTTCATGCTTGGTGATTCAATTTTATTCTCTCTGCTTGTAAAAGTAATACTCGGCGAAGTTCCTGCAGGGCAGGATGTGCTTCTACACTCTGTTGCCTTTGCTGGTTGGATAGGGTTGTTTGTGACATCAATGAATCTCTTACCCATAGGGCAACTCGATGGGGGACATATAACTTATGCTCTCTTTGGGAGATGGCATTTTTATATATCAAGAGTTATAATTCTATTTGTTGCTGTTTTAGGAATTTTTTACTGGTATGGCTGGCTTGTCTGGACTGTTCTGCTGCTTTTTTTAGGCATAGACCATCCGCCCATAATGGTCTGGGAAAGTCGTCTATCTCCAGGCAGAAGATTAATTGGAATAATATCTTTTATCGTTTTCATCCTCACTTTTGTTCCAAGCCCCTTTAGATTCTAAACTGTGTCGAAATATTTATTTTAACGAGCAGGCTTGACAAATTTTTTAAAAGTGGATAAAATTAGTCTACAATAAAAATTTCAGGAGGGAAGTATGGATACTGTATTGCTGAGTAGGTTGCAGTTTGCAATAACTGCGGCCTTTCATTTTATTTTTGTTCCTCTTACCCTTGGACTTTCCATACTTATCGCCTATATGGAGTCAAAGTATGTAAGAACAGGGGACAAGGATTATCTAAGAATGGCAAAATTCTGGGGCAGGCTATTTATCATTAATTTTGCCCTCGGAGTAGTAACAGGAATAACGATGGAGTTTCAGTTTGGAATGAATTGGGCCGAGTATTCTCGATATGTCGGTGATATTTTTGGGTCACCCCTTGCCATTGAGGCCACTGTTGCCTTTTTTCTTGAGTCTACTTTTCTTGGAGTATGGATTTTCGGATGGAACAGAATCTCACCAAAGCTTCATGCCCTCTCCATATGGCTTGTAGCAATAGCTACAAATCTATCTGCTTTGTGGATTCTCATAGCAAATGGATGGATGCAGAATCCTGTTGGATATGTGATTAATAATAGTCGAGCAGAGATGGTTGATTTTTGGGCTGTTGTTACAAACCCTTATGGACTGCTAAAATTTGCTCATACGGTAATCTCAGGGTGGGTAGTGGCTGGATTTTTTGTTCTTGGCATCTCCGCCTATCACTTGCTAAGAAAAAATGAGTTAGAGTTTTTCAAGAAAAGTTTTAAGATTGGGGCTATATTTGCTCTTTTGAGCTCTATACTGGTTGCAGGAGTTGGAGATTTTCATGCAAAGGAGGTGGCTCACACTCAACCAACAAAGCTTGCCGCCATGGAGTCTCTTTGGGAAACCACTAAAGATGCACCAATGTATCTTCTATTGATACCAGACCCTAAAAATGAAAAAAATGCTGTTGAAGCCATCGGAATCCCCTCTATGCTCAGTATACTTGCTGGTAAAGAGGAAATCAAGGGATTAAAGGAGTTTGCACCTTCTGAAAGACCACCTGTAATGCTTACTTTTGTAAGTTTCAGGTTAATGGTTATTCTTGGTTTTCTATTTATAATTCTATCTCTCTGGGCAGTCTTAAAGATGAAAAAGCCAGAAACAAGCCCTCTGATGCTACGAATACTTCTTTGGTCAATTCCTCTTCCCTACATTGCGGGACAACTTGGTTGGATTGTTGCAGAAGTAGGTAGGCAGCCGTGGATAGTATACGGACTTCTCAGAACAACTGAAGCTGTATCGAAGTCAGTTGAACCCTCACAGGTTTTAGCCTCTCTACTCGGATTTACGCTTTTCTATGGTGCATTAGGAGTGATTGACATATATCTTCTTGCAAAGTTTGCCAGAAAAGGTCCTGAAACAAAGGAGGTGTAACTATGGAATTTCAAATAATATGGTTTATTTTATGGGGACTGCTCTGGGCAGTTTATTTTGCGCTCGATGGTTTTGATTTTGGAGCTGGCATTCTGTATCCCTTTGTTGCAAAAGAGGAAACTGAAAAAAAAGCTGTCATTCATGCCATAGGACCGGTGTGGAATGGAAACGAAGTATGGCTAATAACTGCTGGTGGAGCAACTTTTGCAGCCTT
>DDKK01000023.1 GCA_002339325.1 Nitrospiraceae bacterium UBA2600
CGCCTTTTTCAATATTGAAACTTACATTATTAAGAACTGCCACGGAATCGTAATATTTGTAAACTCCAGAGAAAGTTATCATTTTTTAAAGTATTCTAATGCTAACTGAACAATATTTTCAGCAGTGAGGCCATAATATTTAAGCAACTCCTTTGCATCACCTGAACATCCGAAGGTGTCATTAACTCCTATTCTCCTGATAGGAACAGGACAGTTCTCACAGATAAACTCTGCCACAGCTGACCCAAGTCCTCCGATTATGGAGTGTTCCTCAGCGGTGATTAACAATTTTGAATTTTTCCCTATCTTGTATAAGGCCTCATCATCTATTGGTTTTACGCAAGAAAAATTAGTGACTCCCGTATTGATGCCTTGCGCATTGAGAATCTGAGCAGCCTTTAAGGCCTCGGCCACCATTATTCCATTGGCTATTATGTTTACATCGCTACCAATATTGAATATGTAAGCTTTGCCAATACTAAAATTGTAATCTTTAGGCATAACCGAAGGGACTTTAGCCCTTCCTAACCTAATGTATACAGGCCCGTTGTACTCAGCGGAGGCAATCAATGCTTGAGCTGTTTCGTAAGCATCTGCTGGAACAATAACTGTCATACCTGGAATTACTCGCATCAATGCTACATCCTCAACGGACTGATGGGTAGCGCCATCTTCTCCTACTGTTATTCCACCATGGGTAGCCACAATTTTAACATTTGCCCTTGAATAGCAGACAGATTGTCTTATCTGTTCCCATGCCCTGCCAGTTGCAAAAATGGCAAATGTTGAAGCAAAAGGAATTTTTCCTGCAAGAGCAAGCCCTGCAGCAGTGCCCATCATGTCTTGCTCTGAAACTCCCATGTTAAAAAATCTATCTGGGAAGTTTCGAGCAAAATTTATTGTTTTAGTTGAACAGCTCAAATCGGCATCTAAAACAACAATGTTAGGATTTTGTTTGCCAAGCTCAACAAGAGTAGCTCCATAGGCATCTCTTGTGGCCATATCTTTTCCGAATAAATCGCTTATCTCTAAAACCTGGCAGCTACACTCAGTTTTTGCCATCTCCAAGCTCCTTTAAGGCTATTTCAAGCTCCTCCTTAGTGGGAGCAACACCGTGATATTTTGCCTTTCCTTCAAATATTGAAACCCCTTTGCCTTTTATTGTTTTAGCCACTATCATTGTAGGTTTTTCTTTTATTTTTTCAGCATCATCGAGAGCACTTACAATCTCACTCATATTATGACCATCAATGGTGAATACATTCCAACCAAAAGCTTTAAACTTCTCATCAACGGGTTCAATATTCATTACTTCAGTGCAGTGGCCATCAATCTGAAGATTGTTGTGGTCAATAATGGCACAGAGATTGTCTATCTTATAGTGGGATGCTGTCATAGCAGCCTCCCAAACCTGTCCTTCCTGTATCTCTCCATCACCAAGAAGGCAATATACCCTTGCTGGAATTCCACTCAATCTAATCCCTAAAGCCATTCCATTGGCAACAGAAAGCCCCTGTCCAAGAGAACCTGTTGATACCTCAATCCCGGGCAAACTTTTACAGCAAGGATGTCCTTGCAGAGGAGAGTTTAATTTTCTAAGAGAGCCAAGGAGAGATATATCGAAATATCCACAAAGGGCTAATGCTGCATACAAGACAGGAGCAGCATGTCCCTTTGAAAGCACAAACCTGTCTCGCTTTTCCCAGGAAGGATTTTTAGGGTCATGTCTCATTTTATAGAAATAAAGGGCAGAAATTATATCTGCCGCAGACAGACTTCCTCCTGTATGTCCAGAACCTGCCTGAGCAAGCATTTTAACGATTTCAATGCGAATTTTTCTTGCCATCTCCTGTAAAAAAGCTATATCGGCCAACTTTTCACCCCTCTTTAGAAGAACTTTATTAATTATAAATCAATTTAAGGGAAAAAGGCAGTAAATTATTCTTTATGCACCAATGCACCTGACTTTGAGTATGTGGTCATGTCAACAATGTTTAGTTTTTTGATTTAAACTGTTGACCTTATTAATTTTGCTCCTTTTTCCTTTAACTTTGCATGAGCAGCTGCCAATTTAGCTATTGGAACTCTATATGGTGAACAGCTCACATAATTTAAGCCTATTCTGTGACAAAACTCAATGGAAGCGGGGTCTCCACCATGCTCGCCGCATATGCCAAGCTTTAGATTTTTATTAACCTTTTTGCCCTTTTTCACAGCAATCTCCATTACCTGTCCTACTCCCTCCGTGTCTATAGAAATGAATGGGTCTTCGGGAATTATCTTGTTTTCGATGTAAAACGGCAAGAATTTTCCAGCATCATCTCTTGATAATCCATAGACAGACTGGGTGAGGTCATTTGTTCCAAAGGAGAAGAACTGAGCCTCTTGAGCTATCTGGTCAGCAGTTATTGCTGCTCGGGCAAGTTCTATCATGGTTCCCACAGAATAATTTACCTTTACTCCGTATTCTTTCATAACCTCTTCGGCAGTCTTTACAGTGAGCTCTTTCATTCTTTTTAACTCGTTCACATGAGCAATAAGGGGTATCATTATCTCCGGAATTACTTTTATTTTCTTCTTTGCAAGTTCACAGGCAGCCTCCATTATTGCTCTTACCTGCATCTCATAAACTTCAGGATAGGTAATACCGAGCCTGCAACCTCTGTGGCCAAGCATTGGGTTGAACTCTTCAAGGGATTTAATTTTGGCCTTAACTCTCCTTGTTGATATATTCATCTCTTTTGCAAGAACTTCTATCTCCTCTTCTGTTTTTGGTAAAAACTCGTGTAATGGAGGGTCAAGAAGTCTTATAGTTACTGGCAACCCTTTCATCTCTTTGAAAATTCCGATAAAATCTTCTTTTTGATAAGGTTTAATCTTGTCAAGAGCTTTTCTTCTCTGTTCAAGAGTATCTGAGAGTATCATCTCTCTGAATGCCCTGATACGGTCTGTTTCAAAAAACATATGCTCTGTTCTGCAGAGTCCTATTCCTAAAGCACCAAAATCTCTTGCCACTCGGGCATCTTTAGGCGTATCTGCGTTTGCCCTTACCTGAAGTTTGCTGATTTCCTCAGACCATTTCATTATTGTGTAGAACTCTTTAGGCAATTTTGGCATTACAAGAGGTGCCTGTCCGAGAATCACCTCTCCTGTTGTTCCATTAAGGGTGATAAAATCTCCTTCCTTTACTGTCAAATCTCCAACAGTAAAGTATTTTTCCTCTTCGTTTATATTTATTGCACCGCAGCCTACTACGCAACACTTACCCATGCCTCTTCCAACAACTGCTGCATGAGATGTCATTCCTCCCCTTGCTGTTAAAATTCCCTGAGCTGCTGCCATTCCACCTATGTCTTCAGGAGAAGTTTCATTTCTCACAAGTATTACTTTCTCTCCTTTCTCTGCCCATTCTTCAGCATCTTGAGCGGAGAATACAATTTTTCCGACTGCTGCACCAGGGCTTGCAGGCAAGCCTTTTGCTATTACCTTTACTTTTGCAGCAGAGTCAATAGTAGGATGGAGAAGCTGATTTAGCTGTTCTGGCTCAATCCTCAAAAGAGCTGTCTTTTTGTCAATGAGCTTTTCTTTGACCATATCAACGGCTATTTTAATTGCTGCCGCCGCAGTTCTTTTACCAACTCTTGTCTGAAGCATGTAAAGCTTTCCTTCCTGAATGGTAAACTCTATATCGAGCATATCTCTGTAGTGTTTCTCAAGTTTTTCACATATCTTTTCAAGCTGTGCATAAATCTTGGGCATTCTTTTCTTAAGTTCTTCTATTTTAAGTGGTGTTCTTATTCCTGCTACCACATCTTCTCCCTGAGCATTAGGTAAAAACTCGGCAAAAAACTTCCTCTGCCCTGTAGAAGGGTCTCTTGTAAAACCAACTCCTGTGCCAGAATTATCCCCCATATTTCCATAAACCATTGCTACAACGTTGCAAGCTGTACCAAGGTCATCGGGTATTCCATGGAGCTTTCTATATGTAACAGCCCTGTCACCATACCAAGAATCAAAGACAGCCTTTATTGCCATCTTTAACTGCTCATATGGGTCTGCAGGAAATTCTTTTCCTGTTTCTTTCTTGTAGAGGTCTTTGTATTCTGCTACAAGTGCCTTAAAATCCTCTGCATCAAGTTCTGTATCCAGCGTAACTCCCTTTTTCTCCTTAACTCTGTCAAGCAAATCTTCAAATTTTTTTCTATCTATGTCAGTAACAATGCTTCCAAACATTGTTATAAATCGTCTATAAGTATCAAAGGCAAACCTTTCATTCTTTGTTTTATCAAGAAGCCCCTTTAGAGTATCATCATTAAGACCAAGATTAAGGACTGTATCCATCATTCCAGGCATGGAAAACTTTGCACCAGACCTTACGGATACAAGGAGAGGGTTTTTTGAGTCACCGAATTTTGCTCCCATAGATTTCTCTACCCTCTTTAGATGGGCAAGAACTTCATCCCACATTCCCTCTGGAAAGCTTTTTCCTTTCTTAAAGTATTCGCGACAGGCCTCTGTGGTAATTGTGAAACCAGATGGTACGGGAATTCCAAGATTGGTCATCTCAGCAAGACCTGCACCTTTACCACCGAGAAGGTCTTTCATCTCTCCTGTTCCTTCTGCCTTACCATCACCAAAGTAGTAAACATATTTTCTTTTAGGGGCTGTTTTTTTAGTTTTTGGTGAGTCTTTAAGTGGCTTCTTTGAAGGTTTTCTTTTTGATGCCATTTTAAGGCTCCTCCTACGTAATATTTTGAATTAGCTATTCATATTACAATGATGTTACAAAATTTTTCAAGAATTTAAAAAACTTAATCGAATTTCTGATACCTCGAAGCATCTATTTCTTTCCTACAATTCTGAGGCACAAAGTTCCAGGAAAGCTCATCTTTCTTTTTAGAGTAGACCCTAAATGATTAGACTCCTCGCATCCCCTGAGAGGTCTCAGAATCACCTTTATTAATCGAACAACCTCTCTCTTGGGTGAAGGATATCGAAATAAGCGTTTAACAAGTCCATTACCACTAAAACTTAGAGTTACAATATTAATTGATAATTGTTTATAATTTTAGGATTTACTTGTTCAGGAGAAAATTATGAAAATACCCATTTCGATTCCTGCGGAGACTTTCAGAATTAGAGCAATTGATATAATCGTATTCCTCATAATTACTGGCGTCCTTTCAATGATTGTATACATTGCATCTCAATGGAGTGGTGAGTATGACCGAACCATTGAGATTGACTTAAATCCATCAAAAATTCCCGAATACTCTGCCCAGTCTCTTACAAGACTTTTTTTAGCTTACCTTCTCTCCTTTGCTTTTTCCATATGGTATGGATATACAGCTTCAAGAAGTAAGATTCATGAAAAAATAATGATACCGATTCTTGATATCTTGCAGTCCATACCTGTGCTATCTTTTTTGCCAGGAGTTGTTCTTGCTATGATTTCCCTTTTCCCTGGACAGAGAATAGGGATAGAAATTGCTTGTATTATCCTTATTTTCACAGGACAGGTATGGAACATGACATACAGTTTTTATCACTCTGTAAACACTATACCCAAAGAGATGATAGAAGTTGTAAGGCTTTACAAATTTAACAAGTTCTCAAAGTTTCTGAGGCTTGACCTTCCTTTCAGTGCCATTGGACTCATATGGAATAGCATAATGTCAGTGGCAGGAGGCTGGTTTTTTCTGATGGCGTGTGAAATGTTCATCCTCGAAGGAAAGGATTTTCGTCTACCCGGACTCGGCTCTTACATCCAGACCGCAGCCAATGCTGGAAGTATAGAGCATATTTTTTACGGTCTGGGAACAATGGTTTTTCTTATAACCGTAATAGACATAGTAATCTGGAGACCTCTTGTTGTATGGTCGCAGAAATTTAGAATGGACACGGTTCAGCCCGAAGATGAAAGAGAATCTGTAGTCCTTAATATTCTTACAGGCTCGGTTCTTTTTAAAAAGTTTGGCTATGCTTTAAATAAAATCATCTCTGCCTGTGAGAAATTAAGCTATAAAACCATGATTAAAACGGAAAGCAAAGCAATAAAGAATATAAGCAAATTTACAGGAGTTATAATAACTATCGCCTCAATTATTTTACTTCTATGGCTCATAATAAAGGCTTTCTCCATAGTCTCTCAGGTCAGCCTTGAAGATATATGGAATATTATTTCTGCTGCATTTTTCTCTCTTCTGAGAACTTCTGCGGCTGTTATTCTGGCTCTGACTTGGACACTCCCTGTTGGCGTATATATCGGTATGAATGCAAAGGTAGCGAAGCTTCTTCAGGGCATAATACAGATAATAGCAAGTATCCCTGCTACTGCTGTATTCCCTGTAATTGTTTTATTTCTAATCAAAATTGGTGGTGGTCTTGATATTGGTGCTATATTTTTAATGCTACTTGGGGTTCAGTGGTATCTACTTTTCAACATAATAGCAGGAGCATCGGCAATCCCTAAGGACTTGATTGAGATATCAAAAGCTTACGGTATTAAGGGTTTTAAAAAATGGAAAACCCTAATCTTACCGTGCATTTTCCCTTATCTCATTACCGGTCTTATAACCGCCTATGGAGGTGCATGGAATGCCACAATAGTATGTGAATACGTATCTTTTGGTGGAGATATAATATCAACAAAAGGACTTGGCTCGCTCATAAGTTCATCAAGTGCAGAAGGAAAGTTTGGTATACTATTACTGTCAACGTTGACAATGTCATTTATGGTTGTAGCTATAAATCGGTTGCTGTGGAAAAGGCTTTTTATCATAGCAAAAAATAAATTTATTCTGGACTGAACAAATGGAAAAAGAAATAATTCATGAAGTAAAAGGGGTCTGTAAAACCTTTCAAGTCGGGAAAAACAAGGAACTTCCTGTTCTTGAAGATATAAATCTAAAAATCTACAGTGGTGATTTTCTTGCTATTTTAGGCCAATCAGGAGCTGGAAAATCAACCCTTCTAAGAGTAATGGCAGGACTGATAAAGCCATCTTGTGGAGAAGTGTTGTTCAAAGGGAAACCTCTTGATAAGGCAAATCCCAAAATAGCAGTGGTTTTTCAGAGCTTTGCTCTATTCCCTTGGTATACAGTTCTTGATAATGTAAAAATCGGACTTGTAGGTTCTGGATTGAGTGAGGAAGAGATAGACGAGAAAGCCTTAAAGGCCATAGACCTCGTAGGACTTGATGGCTTTGAAGATGCCTATCCAAGAGAATTAAGTGGCGGAATGAGACAGAGAGTCGGTATTGCCAGGGCACTTGTGGTTGAGCCAGAGCTTCTATTAATGGATGAACCCTTTTCTACTCTTGACGTTCTCACTGCGGACAACCTAAGAGGCGATATTCTCGACCTCTGGCATTCAGGCAAAATGCCTGCAAAGGCAATTGTGCTCGTAAGTCACAATATTGAAGAGGCTGTAAGCATGGCATCTCGTGCCATAATAATGAGTTACAATCCTGGTAAAATAAAAGCTGATATAAAAATTGACCTTCCCTATCCAAGAGATAAAAACTCAAGAGACTTCAAGTTCATGCTCGACAAAATCTATACAATCTTAATAAAACCGGCAGAAGAAATTCACAAGTATATAAGCTCAGAAAGATATCAGTTTCTTCCGCATGCTAAAGTTGGCGCAATTGCAGGCCTTATAGAACTTGTTCATGACAAAGAAGGAAGAGTTGACATATACGCCTTAAGCACAGAGATAAGTATGGAAGTAGACGACATATTTCCTCTGATTGAAGCATCCGTAATACTTGGTTTCGGAGAAATAAAAGAAGGTGACTTCATCCTTACAGAAAAAGGAAAAAGCTGGGCTGAAGCAGATACTCTTCAAAAAAAGGAAATATTCAAAGAGGCAGTTCTTCAGAATGTTCAACTCATAAGACAGATAATGCAGGTTGTATCAACAATTCAGAAACATAGGGTTTCTGAAGACTTCTTCATAGACATACTCAAAAATCACTTTACGCCTGATGAGGCATGGAATCAGCTGGAGACAGCTATTGACTGGGCAAGATACGCAGAACTCTTCGTCTATGACTACGATTCTGGAGAGATATATCTTGAAGAACATGAAAGAGTCGATAGATAGACTCTCCGAAATTTTAAACATTCTTCCATTCTATTACAACTACAAAGGCGAAAGAATAGAAATTCCTACAGAGACAAAAGCTGAAATTATCTCATCCATGGGTATTGAGATTAATGAATCTGCACTTAATGAATGGATTGAATATTTTGAATTCTACAAATTCAGAGAAATTTTAGATTTCGTATACGTAACGGGTGAAAAGCCTCAAATATACATATATTTAGATAAACCTCTTGTCACTCCTATTGAGATAGAGATTGTTCCGCATGAAACTCTTGGAAGTTTTTACCAAAGCTTAAATATTAGAGTAGATTTGCCTGAGATTATACTCTCCGAATTAAAATGCTCGGAGAAAGGAGAATTTTATAAATATCTGATTCATCTACCTTCCTTGCCACCTGGATACTACAAGCTCAAGACTTACCTTAGGGGTAAAGAAGCTGAAAGTATTGTCATTGTATCACCAGAACAGTGTTATTCACATTTTCAAAATAAAACTTGGGGTTTACATTTGAATTTATGGAGTCTTAGAGGCAGAGGAATAGAGGGAGACTTTTCCCATCTAAGAGAATTAGCCCAATACGTAAAAAGTCTCGGAGGCTTCATCAGTATAAATCCGCTACACTATAACGCCCCCTCTGACACTTATGGAATAAGCCCGTACTCAGCTATCTCAAGACAGTTTAAAACGCCTATCTATCTTTCTGATATCGCCATAGAAGAGAAAAATGAAAGTTTTTTTGAATATGGGCTAATATGGGATGAAAAGATGGCAAGACTGAAAGAAAGATTTTATAATCTGAACAATAAATCGGGAGAATTCCTCTTATTTGAAGATTACAAAAATCGATTAAATCAAATAGAGAGACAAGACTTAAAAAATTTTGCAATTTTTTGCTTTTTAGCAGAAAAATTTGGAAAAAATTGGCTGGGATGGAAAGAACAATTCAGAAATGCCGATAAAGAAGCTTTAGAGGAAATATACAAAGAAAGTTATTTGCATGTATCCTTTTATGAATATATCCAATGGCTTGTTGACAGAGAAATAGAAGCTCTCAAAGAGTATGAGATATGTTTTGACCTGGGTTTTGGTTCAATCCGTGATAGTTTTGACGTCTGGATAAACAGAGATTTATATGCACTAAAATGTGAACATGGCGCACCGCCTGATGACTTCAATTCAAAAGGACAAAAATGGGGATTTCCCCCACCTATTCCCTTCAAAATGAGGCAAACAGGGTATGTGCCGTTTATCAAAATTTTAAGAGCAAATATGAAAAACCGGCTACTGAGAATTGACCACGCCCTTGGTCTTTTTAGGGCTTTCTGGATTCCCGAGGGTAAATCTCCAGCAGAAGGAGCATATGTAGGATATCCTTGGAGCGAACTTCTTGGAATAATCTGCCTCGAAAGTCACTTAAACAGAACAGCCATTATAGGGGAGGATTT
>DDKK01000029.1:0-644 GCA_002339325.1 Nitrospiraceae bacterium UBA2600
AAGTAAGAGCATTGGTGGACAGTCTAAATAATGTTAAAGAGAGCGATGAAGCTTTAAATTGGAGTGAATGGCTTGAGATTCAACTGCCAGAGAGAAGAAAGTAAAGTCAGAAAGGAGCTTAAGTATTTAAATAACTTGTCATTTGAAAAGAGTTGATTTTTAAAAATTTAATAATTAAAAGAAGGAGGCAAGAAAGATGAAAAAATTAGTAACAATCATATCATTAATGTTTATCTGTGCTGTTTTTGTTTTTTCTCTATCCTTTGCAGAACAACCAATGCAAATGAAAGAACAGGTTCAAAAACCAGTTACTCCGGGGCTTAAGCCTCCCATATCTTATAAGACTGATCTTGCCGTGGATAATATTTATGCAGCCAACTGTAAGACTAATTGTGATTTAAATGATGTAGATGCTTTTTATATGAACAAAATAATAGTTACTGTTTCTAATGGAAGTGGTGGAGTAGAGGTCAGCGCTGAGGTTAAAATTACCTATTATGACCTTGGACAGGGACGTTCTGTAACAGTGACAAAAACTATTTCCAGTATAAAGCCTTATCCCACAAATCCATGGGTAGTTGATGTAACAATGGTTGACAGGCCAGTTCTTGTAAAAAAGTCAACGGGTATAAGAGCAGAAGTAA
>DDKK01000029.1:978-1445 GCA_002339325.1 Nitrospiraceae bacterium UBA2600
ACCTATCAGACCTTTTCCTGGAACAGATATAATAGGCACTGTTACTGACTCTAATCCTTCCAACAATGTTAAGACAGTGCATCAATGTGATGTAATGATATATTAAAATTTTTTACTTCTATAGGAGGCTAAACGCCTCCTATAGAATATTAAAGGAGATTTAAATGAGTCTTAAAGCTTTTATAACAGTTATTTTGGTAATAATTATAGGATTTTTTCATTACTCTTTTTCTGAGCAGAAACCTTTACAGAAGTCTTCAGAATCAACAATTAAAAATCCCTCATCATCTAAGCCTGAAGAACAAAAACCTGTTACAAAACCATCCTCAAGTCAGGTTCAGAGGCAAGAGGGAACAAAAACAGAGTTTTATGACTTAGAAATAAGTGATATTTATTTAGATAAAGATAATAAAATATGGATTGTTTTGAGGCTTTTACAGGGAAGCATTTCTCAGAGTGATTATGGA
>DDKK01000029.1:1788-3447 GCA_002339325.1 Nitrospiraceae bacterium UBA2600
AAATAAAGGTTTCTTTTAATATTCCTTCCTTGGGAAGTAGTCCTGAAATAGAATTAAACAGAATTGACCCTGCAAGAGAGTTAAATATAAGGAAAAGAAAGGAAATTAATACTAATCTGATTTTGAAAAAAGAAGAAACAGTTATCTGTGAACTTAAAAACATTACAGACAAAAATTCTCAGAATAATCTTTTAAAGAAAAAACTCATGCCGCAGTTTTCTTCTTCACAAATGATTATGAAAGAAAGCAAACTACCACAAGAATCCAGACCAGAGTTAAAATCAGAGACTAAAATTGAAGAAACTCAGAAGAGAATTCCTTCAACCTCATCCGGTAAGATGGTTCCCCTCTCCACTCAACTCCCTGAAGTATTAAATATTTTGTGGTGTCCTGGATTAGGAGCTCAGAGTTCTCCAGTATATAATGAATTGTCTTTAGAATATGATATTAATTCAGACTCCTATGGTTTGAGTCTTGAGTGGAATATATTTGCTATTGAGGATTTCAAGCAGATTAATATAAAGATAGTTTATGTGGATGACGCAGGCAGAGAAAGACGTATTGATGAATTCAGCAGAGGGCTGAATCAGCCACCAATATATTTCGTGAGTTACCGACAGATTTTTGATTATCTAAAGCGTAATCGCATAATTACAAAGGTAGAACCTTGGAAGACTTATAAGTTTAAGGTTACAGGTACGGTAACCATAGAGAAACCTTCTTCACAAGGAGGCACAGGGACAAGAGCAACTATTGCCTCAGGAACCCAGACAGCAACCCAGCAGGTAACGGGTCCCCAAGGGGGAAGCCCCACCCGAAGGGTTATTCCAACCAATAGCTTTGATGTTTACTGGTTTGTAAAACCAGAGGAGAATAGAACTGTCCAGCCTCCAGCCTCTCGCTACCAGCAACTTCAGGCAGGGATTTATATCACTCCTGAGGCTACTGCAAATAGCGAAGGAAAATTTAAGATGGAATCTTTTGGTTCTCATATCTCAATTGCAGCAGGTAAAAAAAGGCAACATTGGGATGAAAGCTGTTCACTGGGAATTTACTTTAGCAATTTTTATCTGGTAATTGAGGATGCGAATAATTTTGATACAAAATGTTCAGTAAGTTTCATTGGATTTTATCATCGTTTCTCTCCATTTTCTTTGGCAGGACAGTCTTTAATAATAGGCACTGCAGACAATACAGGCTCGATAGGATACTCGCGGGATGGTGTCTCAGCCAATTTTTCTTTATTAAACGATTTCTTAAATAATCGTTCTTGCAGAAATATTTTTCCTCAGCCTGAAGGTAAGACATTCAGAATTTGGGCCTATGCCGATGCAAAGGTTTATTTTGAAAAGCCAGGCAAGAGATGTCTGATTTGCCCAGAGACTGGCTGTCAGTATAAAGGAGATAAAGTTACTGAGAATTATTTTGTCTATTCTGAACCCAAGTATATCACCCTTTATAAACCTGAGGATATACCACCTGCTAGTCGCACACCTGCTGAGCAAGATTTGACTGGTTTTAAACCACAGACTTTGCAACTAAATCATCCTATATCAACTATAAATATTACCCAAACCCAGGGGCAAGTATCAGAAGTTATATCTCAGGTTCAGGGTGCAAGGATTGGAATAGGTAAACCTTTAAGCGTAAGCTGGAGAG
>DDKK01000020.1:0-2633 GCA_002339325.1 Nitrospiraceae bacterium UBA2600
ACCTACCATTGGATTTGGAGAGGTGCGCCAGTTTCCCTTCTTTGCAAGGGTTAAAGCTCTCCGCATGAATTTTATGTCATTGTCTTCAAAAGGAGTTTTCATCTGCATAATTGTAACATAATCGTAAGACTAATTTTTAAGGATAAGAAAGGGGGTTCATGAAGTAACATTTTTATTTTTTTCGGAGCTTCTTAAAATTAGTAATCCTACGATGAAAAGTGTTGTTACAGCAAGGATTGCCGGTCTTTGACTTGCCGTGAGTTTGGATATTTCTCCAAAAAGTATTGGTCCTAATATGGAAGAGGTTTTACCAATCATAGAGTAGACGCCAAAATATTCAGATTCATGGCCAGAAGGTATAAATTTTGAAAAATATGCCCTTGACGAGGCCTGCACTGTGCCCAGTCCTGCTCCAGCTAAAGAAGCAACAACAAAAAATGTTTCTTTTGAGGTGATGAAAAAAGCTGATATGCACACTATTATCCACAAGATAAGAGATAAAAAAATAATATTTTTCGCACCCCATGAGTCCGAAGCTTTTGCAAGAAGAAAAGCTCCAAGAAAAGCTGTAAACTGAACTACTATGAAAAGCAATACAAGCTCTTTTGAGTTAAGCCCGATTGTTACGGTGGCGTAGATGCCTGAGAAAACTATGACTGTATTTACTCCATCCATGTATAAAAAATAGGCGATGAAAAATCTCCTCAGATTCTTATCTTTCCATAGTTTGAAAAAATTACTAATGATAAACTTCATTCCTTTAAATGCAGATTTTAAAAAGGCATTCTTCTTCTCGTCGCCGGGCATAATTAAGAACAAAGGTGTAGAAAAAACAAATAAAAAAATAGCTACAAAGCTCCATATTAATTCATACTGATTTTTCCGAATAAAATAAAGCCCTATTAGGAGAGAAAAAATTGAACCTACGTATCCTATTCCAAAACCCCATGAGGAAACTCTGCCCAAATATCCTTCTTTTGCTATCAGAGGAAGAAAGGCATTGTAAAATACAACTCCTGCCTCAATTGAAAAGTTTGCCAAAACTACCAGCGTAAACCCCTCAATAATGTCCCCTTTTTTTAGCAAAGAAAGAGATGCTATCGAAGAAGCAGCGATAAATACGAAGAAAAATAACATTCTTTTTCTTATTCCCGCATAATCCGCTATACCTCCTAAGTAGGGAGATAAAACCGCTACCATTAACATGCTTAGGGAGATTGCTCTACCCCACCATAAATCACCAACTCCTGAGCCTGAAGCAATATAGGTTACATAGTATACAGGAAAAATAATTGAGGCAATTACAGCGGAATAGCTTGAGGTGGCAAAATCAAAAAGACACCAGCTTAATATCTGCTTTTTGTATAGCATAAGATTTAATTCAATAGTGTAATTTAAATTGCCTATAACTTTCTAATCTTTTGTTTTTACTTTAAGAATGGGATGAATACTTGCTATAATTACTGAGATGAGCTTGGTAGAGTATTTCTTAGAAGCCTTCACTAAATACAACACTAAAACAGCATTCAATTATTTAGCCTCAACAGAAGAATATGAAAATTGGAGAAGTCTTACTTATGATGACGTTAAAAACTATTCATTTAGGCTCTGTTCATTTTTGCAAAATTACATATCTTTCGGAGACAGGGTAATAATTTACGCAGATAATTCTCCCTGGTGGTGTATCTCTTACATAGCTATTATTTTAAGTGGTGCAGTGGCAGTTCCTTTGGATGTTGAGATGGATAAACAGACAGTTGAAAGCATTGTAAAAAACTCTGAAGCAAAGTTCGTTTTCTATTCTGACAAGACAGCAGAAAACGTTAAAGATTACAAAGGATTTAATATAGAAAAAATCAAGAATTTACAATCAACGGAAAAAATTAATCCTTCCACCATTCCTGTTTATTCTACAGCATCGCTAATCTACACATCGGGCACAACTGGTATTCCTAAGGCAGTAATACTTGCCCATGAAAATTTCATTTTTCAAATAGAGGCAATTAAAAAGACCGATATAATAAAAAGCGATGAAAATATACTTTGTATTCTTCCTCTCCATCACACCTATCCCTTTGTATGCAGCTTTCTTGTTCCGTTCTGCAGCGGAGCAACGGTAACATTTCTTTCACAGATAAAGGGTGAGTTGATATTAAGTACAATTAAAAAAGCTAAGATAACTGCTTTGGTTGCAGTTCCTAAGATTCTTGAATTATTCAGTGGAAAGATATCAGAGAAAATAAGAAAAATTCCCTTTCCAGCAAACTTATTTTTAATAAGTCTCAAGAAGCTAAGCTCTTTTCTAAGGAGAAAGTTTGATATCAACATCGGCAAATTAGTATTTTTCTTTCTTCATCTCAAAACAGGAAAGCAGTTCAGATTTTTTACCTCTGGAGGCGCAAGGCTTGACCCTGAAGTTATGAAGGATATGGAGGCTTTTGGGTTTACAGTTATTGAGGGATATGGCCTTACAGAAACTTCACCTGTCGTAAGTTTCAATCCTAAAAACAAAAGAAAACCTGGTTCTGCAGGAAAAGCCCTTGATGGAGTTGAGTTGAAAATAATAGCTCCTGACAGGGAAGGAATAGGTGAGATAGCAGTAAAGGGAACTCTTGTCATGAAAGGTTATTATA
>DDKK01000020.1:2972-3753 GCA_002339325.1 Nitrospiraceae bacterium UBA2600
AAATGAAGAACTTACAAGGCAGTCTTTTCAGAATGGCTGGTTTCTTACAGGAGACCTTGGATATATAGACGAAGAAGGCTACCTTTACATAACAGGAAGAAAAAAGGATGTGATAGTGCTCTCCTCTGGTAAAACAATATATCCTGAAGATGTGGAGGAGAGCTACAGAAAAAGAATACCCCTAATTAAAGAAATCTGCATTCTTGACACAATGGAGGCTATCATTGTTCCTGACTTAAATTACGCAAGGCAAAAGGGCATAGTAAACATTAAAGCCAATTTGAAATGGGAGTTAGATGCTGTATCAAGAACTTTGCCATCTTACATGAGAATAATGGGTTTTCATTTATACAATAAGGAATTACCTAAAACAAGACTTGGGAAATTCAGAAGATTTTTAATAAAGCAAATTATAAAAGAAGATGCAGATAGGGAGAAACTTAAGGAAACTATCTCTGAGGTTCTTAATGAAACCGGCAAGGTAATCGAGGAAATAATAAAATTTATCATTCCTTCTGTAACATCTATTAAACCATCAGACCATCTTGAATTAGACCTCGGCATGGACTCAATTAGCAGGATAGAATTTGCTCTTGCCATTGAAAAGAGATTTTCCATAAAGCTTACGGACAGTATTACCAATAACTGGGCGACGGTTGAGGATGTTATAAGAGATGTGGATAGATTAAAAGGATTACCATTTGTTGAAAAAACAGAGATTAAAAAGCATAGAGGCAGGCTTTTTAAAATATTGCAGATTGGTATTTTAATGACAGCCCAT
>DDKK01000042.1 GCA_002339325.1 Nitrospiraceae bacterium UBA2600
CGGGTTCGATTCCCGCCGCCTCCACCAAAAATTTAACAATATTCAAATGTAAAATCTTACTTTTTCAACTAATCAGTCAAGTTTGTCTATCAAAGTGCTATAATATTTTATGCGAAAAATAATATTTGCTTTAGGGATTTTAGGATTGTCTTTAAGATTTATTAAATCATCGGCTGAGACTGTCAAGTGGATTATAAAGAAAAGGTAAAATCAATCTCAATTTAAGATTAATGGTAGAATGCATTTTGTATTTATTTTGATTGCTCTATATAATGATTTTCCCATTTTCTATTGCGAAAATTCTTATTCAGGATGGGAAAGAGCATGATAAGGAAAAACCATAGAACCCACCAAATATCACTCCATTTAAATTCATATGATTGGAAAGCAGTGAATGACCACAACATCCATAGTCCCGTTAAAATGAACATGCCATAAATTGGAAGTAGAAGTTTCCAATAGGGTGTTTTTGTGAAACGCCATGGAACAAAATAGAATATTACAAAGCAAATAATAAATGTCAAAAAAAGCCCTGTTAATCCCTCTGTCCATCTATTCTGAAATAGAAAAATAATTGAAATAATTGGAACGAAAAGGAATCCTCCGCACAAACCACCTAACCATCCGATTTTTTCGCCTTTTCTGCCTTTTGACATGATTAGTTCCTCCAAAAAATATTTAATATCCACCTTCTATGTAAACTGTAAAATCTAAAAATTCTATATCTGGACAGCCATTTTCTTTTGGTATGGGTTTGAATTTTTCAATTTTTAATGTTCCCCTGCCGAATCTTTCAATTTCTCCTATTTTATCAGGTGTTACTTGTTCCTTTGCTTCAGCGCCTCCAATGGTTTTCCCTACTTCCGGTGAAAAAATAAACTTTCTTGGATTTTCAGGACCTCTCTCTGCATTATATTCTCGCATGGTGCAGTCTTCTGGATTTTCCATCAAATGCCAGCCTTCTATGTATCTCGGATTCGGAATGAAATGAAAGGGTGGAGTTAGTCGGGCGATGTTTTCATCTCTACCGTGCTCTTTTATGACTATTTCCCAGCCATCTGAAAAAGGTTTAAGTATAAATTCAAAACGATCACCAAAGTTTTTATGAAAGCTTTCTCCTCTTTTTACATGCCCTCTAAATTTAACTTTAAAAGCTGGATATTTGAACTTTTTTTTGAAGGTATCAATTGGCATTTTTTTAATTTGTGACATATTTCCATCAATACTACCAATAACTTCATCATTTTCTACTTTAAGCCAGTACTCTCCACAGTGAGATAAAGCATATCCTATCCCTGGTTTTGAACCTTGCCCATTGAGAGCCAATATCCATCTACTTCCCGGAGGAAAATTCTCAAGCGTTGGACGGCAATGCATGCCATCTCCCATCTGAATAAGAAGAGCTGAATCCAGAATACCACCTTTTAGAGTTTCTTCAACCAAAACAGTCATAGCTGGAGATTTTTCAGGATAATGTCTGATTACTTTGCATAAAATCACAAGCGGTGAATCTTTTGATGCAGAAAGAAAAGGACCTTCCCAATTGCATGAACATGCATTTAAGTTTGAGATAGCGATAGATAAAGAGAGAATTAAAGTTATGAAAAATATTGATATTTTTTTCATTTTATGGTCTCCCTTGACCTTCAATGTAAACATATTTCTGCATATCCAAGTTGTCGGCAATACATAGGATTAATGGATTTTTAGATTGTCGTGCTTTTTTTAAAGCGATCTTGTATTGCTTTGCAAGAATTGGCAAAAGATTCTTTTGATTGTTTAAAATTGCTGCTTCGTATCCTGCTCGTAGACGATGGGCTTTGAAGAGATAAAGAAAAGGAGCTATTGGTGTTTTTGGTTTTTCTCTTAGCCAATAATCTACAAAATTAGCTTCACTCAAAATTTCTCCCTTGTTGAAAGGATAACATAATTATTTTGAATATTAAAAATTTTAAGAAAAAAGTTTAAAATATTTTTCAATGAGGTTTTTATTGGGTATTTTAGCGTGCTATACTTATAATGTAATAATGCAGGAAAATAACTCTAAATAAAAGAAGAGAGGATAGAGAATAAAAAAATATTTTTTAAGGAATTTTACCATGATGCAGTTTTTAAAAAATAGAAAAAGCTGATAAAGGGAAAAGCATTGGAATTCCCTTTTTGAATATAAAATTTTAGTATCTTTATAAATGTAATATAGAATTTTTTCTATTAATATTATAGAATATAATTTATATTACTCCGCATTTTCCTATTGATTTCATTCTTTAATTTTGCTTAAGGAATATTTAAAAAGAAATATTAGTTGGTAATTTCCTTAAAGATGATAAAAAAAATAAAGGATATTTAAAGGGTATTCATCTATTTCATGGATGTCCAGTATTCTTTTAAATGTTCTTTAAGTTCCCTTACCATTGTCTTTGTAGCTTCATAGGCAGGATCTTGTTTAAAATTTTCTGGTATAGGTTCGGGTTCTTCAATTTCTATATCTATTCCAATCAGACCGCATATAAGCGAAAGCCACCCAGGACCTATGGCTTTTTCATTGTATCCCGAGGCAATGGCGTCTATGACTTTGCCATCACATATATCACCCAGTTTGCTTGTGTATTGCCCTATTTTTCTAAAGTCAGCGATTGTAAGCCCAAGATAAGTTAGAGAATCATTCCAGTAAGGGTCTGTTCCTCCATATCTAATTATTATTTCAGGCTTAAACTCTTCAGCAACAGGGAAAATAATATTTTCAAAAATATACTGATAGGAATCCCAGCAAGCACCTGGCAGTAAAGGACAGTTTATTGTAAAACCCTTTCCATCTCCTTCTCCAATCTGCCAAAGAAAGCCTGTTCCAGGATAGATTGTTTTAGGGTCCTGATGTATGTCTATAAATAACACCCTTGGGTCATTATAAAAATATTCCATACTACCATTTCCAGCATGGGCATCTGTGTCCAGAATTAAAATTCTTTTCAATGAATATTTTTCTATCAAATACTTTGCTCCGAAAGCAATATCATTGTAAATACAGAAACCCTCACCAAAAGAAGGTCTTGCATGGTGAAGTCCACCACCAATTGAAATAGCCTTTTTAAGTTTGCTTTCCTGAACTAAATCACAGGCTTTTTTCATCTGACCAAGAATAAATCTTGCAGAGTTTTCAATATTGCCAGGATTTTCTCCTGGTATATTGTCTATGCTAAGGAAACCACCAGAAAGTGCTACAAAGGAATTTATCTCTCCTTTATGGGCTAATTCATAAAAATTTTTTACATATTCTATGTATTCTTCTGAGCATATTAAGAGTAAATCCTCTTCACTTACAGGTTCAGCTTCTAAAATTTCATAATCAATCTTGTCTTTAAGTTTCTCTTTTAAAAATTTAAAAAATATATTGTAACGACTTCCTCTGAAAGGATGTCCTATACCAAAGTCATACTCTCTTATCATCTCTGAAAAAAGTATCTTTACTTTCATTTCAAAATAGGAGGAACTTTATGAATACTTAATTATAAGTCCCTATTTAAAATTTTTATTTGCAAAAAACTCTGACAGAACTTATTTTGTCATTCCACCATGTTCCGCCAAGATCTTGTTGAATTAATCTGTCAGTATAACCATTTTCACGCTTTACACTTTTACCCCCAAAATTGACATGTTCATAGTAGTAGAATTTAGTTTTATAACCGATTACATAGCAAGAAATACTATCTCCAAGATTTGTTCCATCGGGCCAATTTTTTGTACTAATTCTTGGCCATTCATTTTGATTTTGTCCGTCAAAACAATAATAATTTGGTCCTTTACATCCGCTATCCTTATATACAACCACTTCGCAACTATCTGGATGACATTTGTTAGCAGTAGAATCCCATCTGCATGCATAAGAGGAGATAGAATAAATTAGAGTAAATCCTAAAAGCATAATTAATAGTGCTATCCATTTTTTCTTAAATAAAAAGATTTTCATTTTTTCACCTCCTACCATTATTAAAAATCATTTTAGCATAGTTAAAGTTATGAAAAGAGGCGATGCGAAGAAAATATTTTTTCATCGCCCCAATAAAAATTTTACTTTATTGGTTTACCAGTTACCGGGTCTGTCAGAGGAGGTTCCTTATAAGCGCCTGAACATTGACAGTTAATTAAGGGTTTTTTATTATACTTGCCTTCATAATAAAAATTACAAGTACAATTTCTATTAAGTGTTTTAGATGCTGTCATAGAAATTTTTTTCTGTAATTTTTCCATTTCTGGAAATGTCAGGTGATCATTCGTAGAATCAGACTCAATGACTGACGTCGATTTTGGCTTAACTGGTATGTAGAGTTCATTAAATGGTTTTTCCACGCTTTTTTGATGAGGACAACTCCATAGAAGGTAACGAGGTTTATAATCTTTTTTTCCTTCTGGATTCTCGTTAGCGCTTTTCGGTTTTTCACTGTCTATATGGCCTGGCGTTTTCAAAAGATAGCCTTCGCATTTAAAAATTATGCTACTTATTGCAGAATCCTCTTGCTGTCCTAATTTAGTTTTACTACTTGGCGTTTCAGCAAAGACATTAATACTAAAAATAAGAAGAAAAATACAAAAGAATATAGTTACAAATTTCATTGCATAGCTCCTTTTATAAAATTAAGCAATCCATGCTATAAAAACTGCAACAGCTGCTGTTCTACAGCCATACCTCCACCACCTACTCAGTTCTCCACACCAATCCCACGCTTTTTGAAAATTATTCCATTGCTGATATGCAGCATCAGCGCCTAAAACAATAACACATGCAACGCATGCAGGATTTACTGCTGGACACAAAGGTATACATGGTCTCAGATTCGCTGCTTCTGCTGAAGGAATTATAAACTCCATGATATAATTAAAAGCTTTTGCAAATAAGTCTGGATATTGTTTTTTATATTCTTTTCTTGCGGGTTCACTTAAAAACTTATAAAATTCTTCTCTTTCTTCTTTTGTCATGCTTTTTAAAATTTCCGGAGCTAACTTGATTTCACCGGATTTGATTTTGTCATCAATTCTATTTGCTTTTTTCTCAAGTTCCTTAAATTTTTTCTCATGCTCTGATGCCATTTTTTCATAATTTGCTATAACTTTTTCCATTCCCTGATTTTCTGTTCCTTTAGAGTCAACCCACTTTTTTGTCATATCAGGTAAAGCAGATGACGATTTTCTAATTCTTTTGGCATAATCCATTAAAATTTTATTGTATTGCCCGCCATTTTTTTCAGTTATTAGTCTACTCTTTTCCATGTCATCAAGTAGAGAATTAAGTTTGTCAGGAACAGACCTTAGACTTTCTATTTCCTTATTCATTTTAGACACAGCATCTGCATATACATTTGAACCTATAAAAATAGAACAAAAGATTAATACCAACAATAATTTTTTCATTTTTCTCCTCCTTTTTTTAGATGAGTTCAAATTTTTATTAATTTTATTAAAAATTATCAGTAAATTTTGTTTTTTACAATAGTATTTATATTTATATGCAAATAAAAAATTTTTATATTATGCTATCTTGAAGATTTATAGTAAAAAATATATAATCAAAAAATTTTAAAAAATGTGAGAAATTAAAAGAAAAGGAAGATGTTATTTATGATTAAAAAGTTTTTAATTATAATTTTAATAGCTTATTTTTTGATTTTTTTTGCCTCGGAAGGGCAAACACTTACACCTTTACCTTGCGGTGATGTTCTGCTTGGAGGTTTTCCAGAAGCTCAATCGCCAGATGGATTTATTCTTGGCATGGGTGGTGTCTATGCAAATTCTAAAAATGTTAAGGTTGGAGATGTAATTTGTGTTAGATTCAATCTTATGCATAACTCATCTAAAGTTATCAAATTTGACTCCAATGGAGTTTTTGTTGGTGCAAGATGGAACTCTACAACGGATGCTAACAACAGGGATTTCGGCCATCAATACAGAAACTATTCTTGGTCTCCAAATCAGAAATTTATTAATTTTATGGCAACAAGAGTAGTTGACAAACGGGGAGTGTGGAGATTCTGGCCTGCTTATCACATTAATGGACATTACGGACCTTTCAGATGGCACGAAATTGTAGTAAATGTACAGTAAGGTGAATTTAAAAAATGCATTTTTACATTCTTTGTTTTTATTTTCAAACTTATAAGGAAAGGAGAGAGTAAAAAATGTTAAGAAAATTTCTTTTAATTCTCACTGTTTTTATTATTTTGTTTGTTCTAACAGATTTGAATCTACAAGCACAACAACGACCAAGTCCACCACCTAAGCCTGGAACTGAAATAGAGTTAGGTAGATTCCCTGTTGATACATCTCGTCATGGTTTACAACTTGTAAAAGGATTTGTGACGGGTATTTATCCAATAAAAGTAGGAACAACAATTAAAGTATATTTTGTACTAAAAAATGTATCGGGCAGAGACATTAATTTCGGGTCTAACGGAGTGTTTGTAGGAGCAAGATGGAATTCAACAACCGATGCAAATAACAGAGACTTTGGTCATCAATATAGGAGTTACACGTTGAGAAACGGACAAGCAATTACACTTAACGCCTCTATTACTGTTAATGAGGCAGGCACATGGAGATTTTGGCCCGCCTATAACATAGGTAATGGATATGGTCCTTTCAGATGGCATGAGGTCGTTGTGGAAGTAGGTATGTAATTTTTTAATTTTTAAACCTCCTTAGGCTTTTATTTATGAGGTTTTTTATTTGTTATAGTGAAGATTAAGTCTGACATTTCGTGAGGGGTAGAAGTTTTGGTGGAATTATTACGAAGAATTATTTTTTATGGTTGTTTTGTTTTAGGTATTTTGCTTTATATGTATGCACAACCTAAACCTGTAGTGTTAGTTGAGCTTTTCAAACCTTTTGAAAACAAAGGCATTTTTACAAAAAAATACGCTCAATCTCTTTTAAGTGAAACAGAAAGAGAAACATTAAAAAACAAGCGTTTAGCAGAAATAAGGTCAAAAACCATTCAGATTCAAGGCTCTGAATGGGATGATATCTATAAAAATTTAAAGGCATTGCAAAATCAAAGGAGTTTAAAACCAGATAAATGGAATATTACTGGTAATTGGAAAAGGAGACTTCCGTCAGATCAATATCCATCAAAGGTTTTTTTCTTTAAATCCGTAGAGCCTCCTGTAAATAGATTTAGTAATTATTTAAAACATGACAACAAAGAGCTTTATCTTTATTTAAACTCAATGAATGGCTATCTAAAACTTGAATACAGAATCTATTCAGATGATGATTTTCATCTTGGCTCAGGATTTTCAAATCTACCACGACCTCCCACATGGATTTTATATCCTTACAGAAATTATGCTTTTGTTTTATTTTTAATTGGACTTATTGCCTACATTTTCCTACCTTATAAGGCAGCCATAAAGGATGCCCTAAGATATCCAAGATGGAGGGTGATAGCAGGAGATTTTGCAGTATTTATATTGACTGCAGTGTTTTTTAGTCTTCCTCTATTTATCTCAGGAGGAACTGTTCAAGCTTTCACCATAGGTGCACCAATTACAGCAGTGATGTGGCTTATTAGTCTTTTAGGATTTTACAGCATCAAAATTTCTGCATGGTATGCAAGCTGTCAGATACTACCTCTTGAGGAGGGCATCAAGATAGCCACATACAAAGGAGTTAGACTTTTCAGATATGATGAGATGGATTATTTTCAGCCAATAATAATTAAACCACCAAAATGGTTGATAGCCCTAACATGGCTTGCTGCTCTAAGTGGAAGAGGCTCTGTAGGAAGAGCGATTTTATTGAGCAGTTTCCAGACAGGCACAATAGGAATAAAGCTTAAGAATGGTAAAGACTTGTTCATTGCAGTCACAGACCAGATGGGGAAGGAGGCATTGAAGGGATTTGAAAGAATAATAAACAATTTAAGAGTTTTCGGAGTTAAAGAGATAGATGAAGTAAAAGAGATAAGAAGTATGGGTTTTGAGATAATGAAATAAATAACAAAGGAGGAAATTAAAGTGAGAACAAAAAAAGATTTTATGAAAGTTTTTGTTATGATTTTTAGTTTCTTTCTTGCTTTTTTCTATCTGGGCACTTCAGAAATTCAAGCTCAAACATTATTGTATGAAAAAATTGTCTGGAAACCTGCACAGTATGTAGACCCTCGTAAAGAAAGCAAAAGAATTCCATTTAAAATAACCGGTCCAGGCATTCTACAGATAAGGACTTCCTTACAACCTTATTATTGCGTTACACATGCCATGAAGTATGAGTCAGTTTTTGGGATACCAGGATTATGGGAATTTGGTTGGAAACAGATAACACAGAGATATCTATACGATGGCAAACCAGCTGAGCATTATAAGGTAGGACTTATGTGTTATTTAGAAAGCAAGATTAAAAGAGCTACATTTTTAGACGAATTTGAAATTCCAGCAAAGCAATACAAAGGTGAATTTGTGATAACTAGTCCGATGAAATGTAGCTTTAATGAGTGCCACAGACGAGGAGCTATCTTGTGGGCAGTAGCCGAGTTTATACCTGGTAGCAACATTAAACCTTCTGGCAGTGATAAAGTTGGGCAGGCGTCAGAAACTACTAAACCAAAAACCGCTCATTTTGATAAACCGACTTATAAAGGATACAGGTTAGATATCTGCCGTGTATGGGGAGCGGAGTGTGGTAAGGAAGCAGCTGATGCCTTTTGCCGCACAAAAGGCTATAACCGTGCAGACTCATGGGAGATAGACCATGACATTGGACACATTTCTCCAACTATTATTATCAGTAGTGGACAGATTTGCAATCAAAATTTCTGTGATGGTTTCAAGTTTATCAAGTGTACTGATTGAGAAGACTTTAATAATATCAGATAAGACTATAAAAGGAACTTAAATTTAATCCAAAATTATCAAATCCCGCAATCACTAATTAATATAGAGAAATTGGGAAATACCTTTTTAATTAGGTTAAAATATTCTTAAACAAATCCAATTCCGAAGGAGATTTCAGTGAAAAAAGGCACAGTATATCTTGTGGGAGCAGGTCCTGGAGATGCAGGATTGATTACTTTAAAGGGGCTCAGAGCCATACAGCAAGCTGACTGTATTGTCTATGACTTTCACATAAATCCCCGCCTTCTCACTTACGCAAAATACGGTGCAGAGTTTGTTTATGCCGGTAAAAGAGGTGGGCATCATGAAATGTCACAAGATGAAATAAATCAAGTCCTCGTAAAAAAAGCTAAAGAGGGCAAAATAGTCTGTAGACTTAAAGGCGGTGACCCCTTTGTTTTCGGCAGAGGTGGTGAGGAAGTAGAGATTCTGTCCAAAGAAGGCATAACTTTCGAGATAATCCCCGGAGTGAGCTCTGTGATAGCAGTTCCTGCCTATGCAGGAATACCTATAACACACAGAAAGGTTTCTTCTGCCTTCACGGTTATTACAGGCAATGAAGACCTTTCAAAGCAAGAGAGAATTTTTACACACATTAGAGCCTCAAATTCTGCGGAAACTATGATTTTTCTAATGTGCGTAAAAAATCTTGAGACAATTACAAATAAACTAATTCAAGAGGGACTAAAGGAACATACACCGGCGGCAATAATACGCTGGGGAACAAGGCCTGAACAAAAAGTCATTACAGGTACCATTTCAGATATTTCTAAACTTGCCAAAAAAAATCAGGTTTCGCCTCCTGCTATCCTTGTTATTGGAGAGGTAGTTAAGCTAAGAGAAAAACTTGGTTGGTTCGAAAAAAAACCTCTTTATGGTCAGAGGGTTCTGATTACGAGGCAGTTAACAGAAGACTATTTATTACTTGAAGACATGGGTGCCGAGCTTTTTGTATTCCCAACTATTGCATTCTTTCCACCTGAAGATTTTTCTGAATTAGATACTGCCATAGATAAAATTGAAAATTATCAATTCCTTGTCTTTCCCTCTCCAAGAGCAGTTAGCTTCTTTTTCGATAGATTTCTGATTTTAGGTAAAGACATAAGAAATTTAAAAGGAATTAAAATTTGTGCAATAGGCAAGGAGACATCAAAAAGCCTTAAACAATATGGAATAAATGCAGATATTGTGCCAGACGAGTATAATTCAGAGGCTATGATTAACAGATTTAAGGAAGAACTTTCTAAATTTTCTCTTAAAGAAGGATTGCATGTATTATATCCCCGTTCTAATATTTCCCTTAAAAATTTTATTGATGAAATGAAAAGTGCTGGTATAAATGTAGACGCTCCCGTTACATATAGAACTGTTAAACCCACAGAACACGGAAAAAGGCTTGCAAGATTTTTGAGAGAAGGTAGAATCACCATAGCAACTTTCACATCTCCCTCAAGTTTTATAAATCTTCTTGACATTCTCCGAGATGATGCAAGAGAAATGCTCAGAGATGTTACTATTGCCGCTTTAGGTAAAACTACGGCAAAGGCCATTGAAGAGGCTGGTTATACAGTAAACATAATACCAAAAAAATCTACGATTAAAGACATGGTGGAGGCTATTGTAGAATGGGTAGTTCAGAGATAGTAATTATAGGAGGAGGAATTTCAGGTTTATCCCTTGCCTATTTTCTTATGCAGAAAAAGCCTGACCTTGATTTAAAAATAATAGAAGCAGAGAAAAGAACTGGCGGAAAGATTATTACTGAAGAAGTCTCGGGTTTCTTATGCGAGGGAGGTGTAAACGGTTTTTTAAGCAATAAGACTTCCACTCTTTCCCTTGCAAATCAACTAAAAATTGAACCAATCAAGGGAAGTGAACAATCAAAGATAAGATACATATTAATTGATGGAAAACTTATAAGAGTGCCAGAAAATCCTTTGAAGTTTTTTCTCTCTCCTCTTCTTTCCTTTTCAGGCAAGATTAGAATGCTGAGAGAGTATTTTACCCCACCTTTACTTGAGGATATTGACGAAACTGTTTATAGCTTCGTCAGTCGCAGAGTGGGAAGGGAGTTTTGTGAAAAACTAATAGATGCAATGGCAACGGGTATATATGCTGGAGACCCTTCAAAAATGAGCATGAAAAGCTGCTTTCCTAAAGTTTACTGGCTTGAAAAAAAATATGGTGGATTAATTAGGGGTTTAATTGCAATTAAG
This sequence comes from Nitrospiraceae bacterium UBA2600, assembly GCA_002339325.1. Classification (GTDB taxonomy): domain Bacteria; phylum Nitrospirota; class Thermodesulfovibrionia; order Thermodesulfovibrionales; family Thermodesulfovibrionaceae; genus Thermodesulfovibrio. The sequence goes on from DDKK01000042.1 coordinate 11,099, forward strand.
AAGGAGAAAAAAGATACAAAAACTCAGCCAACCGGTGCGCTCATGTCCTTCAATAATGGCATGTCAGAGCTGATTCGTAATCTTGAGGTTAAACTTTCCAATAGGATAATTACAGACAAAAGAGTTCTGGCCATTGAAAAGAATAATAATTTCTATACTTTACATCTCATTGACGGAAAGACCATTGATACAGAGAGAGTAGTTCTTGCCTGTCCTGCCCATGAAGCAGCAGAAATTTTGAAAGAACTTGATGGAGAGCTTTCAGATAGTTTAAGAACAATCCCCTACCCTCCTCTGAGCGTTGTTGCCCTTGGTTTTAAAGAAAAACAGATAGGCTTTGGAACTTCTCTCTATGGCTTTCTAATTCCCAATCGTGAAAAAAGAAAAGTCCTCGGCACTCTTTTTGATTCAAGCATTTTCCCAAATAGAGCGCCGGAAGGTTATGTATTGCTAAGAAGCATGCTTGGCGGAAGACGCAACCCAGAGCTTGCATTGCTACCTGATGAGGAGCTTATCAGTACGGTTTTAACAGAGTTGAAACCATTGTTAAATATTAAAGGAGAACCCGAATTCGTAAAAATTTTCCGATGGCATCAGGCTATTCCTCAGTATGAGCTCGGACATGAAGAGAAACTAATGAGAATAGAAAAAAAGCTTCAAAAATTCCCAGGGCTTTATTTAACGGGAAATGCTTATAGAGGGGTAAGTGTAAATGATTGTGTAGAAAATTCTCTGATACTTTCAAATAAAATTTTGAATTTGTCTTAAATTTGACTTTTTTGAAGGCTTTATTCTAATATTTTGGTTATGGAACTTACAGTAATTGACCTAATAAAACAGACCGGTATTGTAGCAAAGATTGTTTTACTCATTCTTCTTTTCTTTTCAATTTTTTCATGGGCTATTATTTTCTACAAATTAAAAGTGTTTAAAAAGATGAGAATTGAAAATACTAAATTTTTTGAAGCCTTTTTGAAGACAAATAGCGCAAAAGAACTTTTTTCAGATGCAAAAAGATATGAATTAAGCCCTATTGCCTCTCTATACAGAAATGTCTTTGTTGATGTCTATGGTAAAACTAATTCTAATGTCGAGGCACTGGTTAAAAGGCTCTCTTCAGAGGAAGCAAACAGAGTTGAGAGTTATCTTGGTTTTCTTGCCACAACCGGTTCTACAACTCCATTTATAGGACTTTTCGGAACAGTATGGGGTATAATGGATGCTTTCCGTTCTATAGGAGTGAAAGGGACAGCCTCAATTGCAACTGTTGCACCTGGCATAGCAGAAGCTCTTATTGCTACTGCTGCAGGACTTTTCGCCGCAATCCCTGCTGTGATATTTTACAACTATTTTACTTCCCAGGCAAATAAACTCATAAACGAAGTGAATGATTTTTCGGAAACGCTTATAAAATACCAATGGCAGGATTAAAACTCCGCAGACGGTCATCGATAGCAGATATTAATGTTACTCCTTTAGTTGACGTAATGCTCGTTTTGCTAATAATCTTCATGATTACCGCTCCTATGCTCAAACAAGGAATAGACGTTAATCTACCAAAAGCAAAGGGAAGAAGCCTTGAGGAGACCGACAAGATAAATATTGTTATAACGAAAGACGAAAAGATATATGTTAATGACAAAATCATACCCAAAGACGGTCTTCCCGATTTTCTCACTAATCTAAAAGACAGTAATCCTACGGTAATTCTTAGGGCAGATAAAGATGTTCCTTACGGGCTCGTAGCAGAAGTAATGGGTGAGATTAAGGCATCGGGAATAGAAAAAATAGGAATGGTAACAGAACCAAAAGAGCCTAAATGACAGGCAAAATTTATTCGTCCCTCTTCATCTCTATTCTTTTTCATAGTTTATTTATACTGTTGCTAACATTAACTCTTAGAAATTCTACGGTAGATTTCAAAAATACTTTAGATGTAACCTTAATCAACAATATAGCCCCAACAACCTCTATTAATACGGTAAAAGAATCTTTGGAAAGAAAAATTCCGCCCCTTGTTAAATCTGAAAAAATCAACGAACGAAATAATAAAACTTCTCAATCCAATGAAAAACTCTTGCAGGAGAGAATTTCTGCCTTGAAAGCCAAAAAGAAAATAGCTGAATCCAGAATTTCAAATCAGAGCAAGGAAGGCTCTCTTCAGATTGCCAGTTCTAATGCTTCTTCCCCAAAAGTCTCTTCAAATTATCTTGGAATTATATCTGGTCTTATAAGACAAAACTGGAATATTCCAGATACTGTACCTAAAAATCTTGAAGCAGTAGTCTCTGTAAGAATCCTTCCAAATGGACAAATAATTATTGAAGGATTTGAGAAAAATTCGGGCAATATGTTGTTTGACGCATCAGTTATTAAAGCCCTAAAAAACTCCTCTCCCCTTCCTCCACCAAAGGCTGAAGTTGTTGTCGGGCTGAGGTTTAAACCATGAAAAGATATGTCCTTTCCGCAGCATTGTTATTATTAATGTTATTATTAATAATATTTTTTTCTGCTCAAGCAAGGGCTGAAAAATTCTATTTAGACATTAATCAGCCAACTATTAAAAAACTTAGTATTGCCGTGGAAGGGCTCGACAACCTTCCAAAAGTATCTGAAATCATAAAAGACAACCTTGAATTCACTGAGTTTTTTAAAGTTTACGGACCCTTTCCGCATCGAGGAGAAAAATTTGAACCTTCACTGTGGAGAGCTTCAGATGTTGAGATAGTAGCAAGATTTGATGGAACAGAAAGAATATCAATGAAGATGTTTACAGTTACTAATGACAAGCCTATATTTACAAAAGAATATCAGATAAATAATTATGAAAATACAGCTCAATTAATTTCTGCTGATATTTACAGAGCTCTTACAGGTAAAGAATCTCCTTTTTTCAATCGTTTCGTTTTTATTAGGAAATTTAAAAATTCAATGGGAATATTAATAAGTAACTGGAATGGAAAGAAAATTTCTGACACTGGTATAAGAAGAGAAATAATATCAAGAGCAGTGCTTAAAGGAAATAGTCTTTTCTTCTCCTCTCTGGAAGGAAGGCATTGGCAAATAGAACAATTTGATATGTCAACTAAAACAAACAGAATATTAATAAAAAGCAGAGCATTACTACAGTTAGGCGATGTAATAAATGAATCGCAATTCTTATTTATTCAAAACGATGGAGATTTATCAGAAATTAAAATGAGCAACTTATCAGGACAGTCAAAAACCCTATCTTCTTCTCGCTGGATTGAATCCTCACCTCGCTGGCATGCATCAAAGGTATACTTTGTTTCAAACCGAGCAGGTTCACCTCAGATTTATCAAATTCAGGAAGGAACATCACCAAGAAGATTAACCTTTCAGGGAAAATATAATACGGAACCGGCAATTAGTCCCGATGGAAACAGACTTGTTTTTTCATCTCTTATCGGCAATTTTCAACTTTTCGTCCTTGAAATCTCATCTGGAATACAGACTCAGATAACAAAAGAAGGTAATAATGAACAGCCTTCTTTTTGTCCCGATGGAAACTTTTTAACTATAATGTCAGACAGAAGAGGTAAAAGAGAGATTTTTCTGGTAACCTCTGACGGACTTGTGCAAAAGCCTTTAACCGAAGGTTATCTTCCATACTGCTCAAGATAAAATATGGTAAGCTCTGGTGTAGACAGGTTATTAAAAAATCCTCCTTCAAAAATTTACGGACTAAAAGCAGGATTATTGGTTCATCCGGCATCTGTGAGTAAAAAACTAATTCACACAAAAGATTTACTGTTTAAGAATAAAAGTATAAAAATTTCAGCTATTTTCGGTCCGCAACATGGAATATTTGGCAATACTCAGGACAATATGATTGAATGGGAAGGCTTTGTTGATAAATCTACAGGAATACCTGTTTATAGCCTTTACGGAAAAACAAGAAAACCCACTAAAGAAATGCTTAAAGACACCGAAATCTTAATAATAGACCTTCAAGATGTAGGATCCCGATATTACACTTTCATCTGGACCATGGCTTTATGCATGGAGGCCTGTGAGGAAGTTGGAATACCCTTAATAGTTCTTGACAGAGTAAATCCAATTGGTGGACATTTAGTTGAAGGACCTGTGCTTAAGCCAGAGTTTTCATCCTTTGTTGGACTACATCCTCTGCCAGTAAGACATGGAATGACAATTGGCGAGCTTGCTCTGTATTTCAAAGATAAATTTTATCCGAAGCTTGACCTTACGGTAATACCACTTAAAGGCTGGAAAAGAAACCAATGGTTTGATCAAACAGGTCTCCCCTGGGTAATGCCTTCACCGAATATGCCAACTTTGGATACTGCCACAGTTTATCCTGGCATGTGCCTTTTTGAAGGAACAATAATCAGTGAGGGAAGGGGCACAACAAGACCTTTTGAGATATTCGGTGCGCCGTTCATAGAACCTGAAAAACTTTTGCGGAGGCTTAAGGATTTCAAACTAAAAGGTGTAATCTTTAGACCACTTTATTTCACTCCTACTTTCAATAAATTCTCTGGAGAGCTCTGCGGTGGTGCTCAAATACATGTTACTGATAGAGAAAAGTTTAAACCCTTTAAGACCGCTGTTGCAATTTTGCTTGCCATACATGAGCTTTATCCAGAGATAAAGCTATGGAGAAATCCTCCCTATGAGTATGAATTTGAAAAACTTCCCTTTGACATCCTTGCAGGTTCGGACAGATTAAGAAAGGATATTGAAAGAGGAAAGCAATTGAAAGACATGGAAGGGTGGTGGAGAGAGGAAGTAATAGCTTTTGAAAAGGTCAGAAGCAGATATTTACTTTATGAATAACTTTAGATTTGAGGATGAGCTGGATTGAGAGACTTTAGATATCTTTTGGTAACATTTCTTAACGAGCGGAGCGTAAAACAGTCGCAACTATTTGAGCCTGAAAGGCGAGTTTTGCGACTGTAGCGGAGCGAGTTTAGAAATGTCAAAAGATATCTCAGGAGCGAAAGACAGCGAATTCTTAAATAAAAAAACTAAAGGCTTCATTCTTGCTGCTGGATTTTCAAAAAGACTGAGACCAATAACAGAGCATATTCCAAAGCCTCTTCTTCCAATTGCAGGTGAGGTTTTACTTGATTGTGTTTACAATTTTTTGAAATCTTCTGGCATAGAACGCATAGGGATAAATCTTCACTATAAAGCGAAAGAGATTGAACAATACATAAAAGAAAGAGGCTTTTCTCTTACAGTTTTTCATGAAAAAGAAATTCTAAACACAGGCGGAGCTCTATATAATGCAAGAGATTTTCTCAAAGACAGCCCCTTTCTCGTTCATAATGCTGATATTTACTGGGATGGAAATATAAAAGAGGCAATAAAATGGCATATAGATTCAGGAAATAGCATCACTCTCTTAGTTCATAACTGTCCACCAGACAACAAACTAATCATTGATGAGGAAGACAACTTAATCGGCATTAACTCTTCAGCCTTCAGTCTTAAACCCCCTGTTGCCTTCACAGGAATTGCTATATACAACCCTGATGTTTTAGAACTTTTGCCAGATGGTCCTTCATCAGTCATAGATTTATGGTTTAAAGCTAAAGCTCAAGGATTTAAAGTGAAAGTCTTTCCTGTAAAATACAGCTTTTGGTATGACATAGGCATTCCTACTGGGTTTGCCCGTGCAGTATTTGACAAATTAAAAAGAAACTTTACATCTCTCTTTGTTCATCCTACTTCAGTTGGATGTGAAATGATGGAACCTCTTGGAAACATAGTAATTGAAAGAGATGTGAAAATAAAGAAACCCTTTGCGGGTAAAAATATTATTATTTTACCTGAAAAAGAATTTTCACCTGAAAATTCCCTGATTTCGGACTGCATTGTAGGTAAAGATTTTACAATATCCATCTCTGGCTGGCAAGGCGAAAGAGAGACATTGACGCATGGTGGCTCTGCAAGAAATTATTTTAGAGAAAATGATAAAGTCTACTGCTTATGGGATGAGATAAGCCAAGATTTTGATAAAACCGTTACCCTTGGAAAGTTTCTAAGAGAAAAAGGCTTTCCTGTTCCCAAAATAATTGATGTAAAGAAAGAACAAAAATTAATCATTCTTGAAGACTTAGGAGACCTAACCCTTTACAGCTGGTTTCAATGCAAAAGAAATAGCGAAGAAATAATCAATGTATACAAAAAAATAATTGAACACGTCGCAAATTTGCACTGGAAAATCTCTTTTGAAGCATCAGAATTAAAAGCGAATCTGCCAGAGTTTGACTATACCTATTTCATATGGGAAAGTGAGTATTTTTTGAAAGAATGCGTGGAGGGAGTTTTTAAACTCAATTTAGCAACCATTGGAGACACATATCTGGCTGACTTACAGCAAGAACTACATCTCATCGCAGATAAACTCTCAAAAGCCAAAAAAGTAATCCTTCACAGAGACTTGCAAAGCCAAAATATTATTCTTAAGCTACTCAATGCTCGACATTCCAATACCCAAAAGGCTGAGGAATCTTCTTTCAATTATAAAATCTACTTTGTTGACTATCAGTCAGCCCGATTGGGACCAGCTGAATATGATATAGCTTCTCTACTCTGGGACCCCTATGTAGAGTTAAATGATGAAATAAGGCAGGAACTTGTAAATTATTATATTGAGAAATCTTCTAACTACTCAGCCTTTAGCATAAGCCCTTCAAACTTTCTTGAGGAACTTTACCTATGCAGGATTCAAAGACACATGCAAGCACTTGGTGCTTATGGCTTTTTATCTCTAAAACGAGGCAAAAGAAACTTCCTTAAATTTATTCCTGCAGCAATAAAATTGCTTTATCAGGATATTGAAGAATGTCCGATTGAGTTACCAAGATTGAAAGAACTCATTCTTCGAATGAGGGAAAAATTATCTTTCAAAATTAGTGCTCATAATATTTAAAAAATATGAAATGGATAGCTTAGTTATGATTTATTAGAATATAATTTCATAAGTAAGGATTAAATTCATTATGATATTGAAGGTCATTGAAAATATTTGGGGTGAAAAGTTAGAGATAGGTTACAGAGGAAGCCCTTTTACAAAGGATGTTATTGTAATAATTCTTATAACTGTTCTTGTAATTGTTGAAATTCCAATAATTCTGTTTTTTCTTAAAAAAGTTGCCTCAACAGATTTCAATTTTTTATTTCTCTCTCTTGCTTTGATAGCCCTTTTATTAGGAGTTGTTATTATGTTTTTTCTTTCCTCTCCGCCTAAACTTTTAAATCTCAGTGTTTCAAAGGCAAAGGGAGAAATTGAGCTTATATGGAGAAGAAATTTACTATTTAAATCACAACAAATAATATCCAACCAATTAATTGATGAAATGTCAATCAATATTATAGATACCAAGCCTCAGAGCATTATAAAGATGGAAATTGAAAAATTCAATGGAGAAAAAATAAGCTTTCGCTTTTCACTTGCGTCATCTGATTTTCATGAAAGACTAAGTGAAATCCTGTGGAACCTTGCCGTAATCATAGGCTTTAAAAGTTATACTGCAAACAGAGGAGTATCAAGCTACAGAGTGTTATTTACTAAATCGTTAGAGGGAAACTCTAATATTGATAATTTTCAGAGAGAGCTAAAATTTGAAAATGACATAGAAAAAATCAGTGATATTAAAATTCCAGACCTTACAATAAGGGAATTCTCAGAGGCAAAAATTTCACTTTATAAGAAATCGAATTTTTATGACATAATACGGCTGATTTTTTTGTTTGTAATCTTTCCTGCTGTTTTGAGCTTTGCCTTCATGGTAAAAAGTCCAGATTATTATGTTCATGTAGCAGTAGCCTTGATGGTCTATATTTTCATAGGCTACATGATTCGCAAACTTATCAGTCCTATGGAGACAACCATTGACATATTAAGAAGCATCGTTAAAGTAAAAAAGTTATTTTTCTCCTATTCATTTCCATTATCCCAGATTTATCAACTTGAGCTTTCAGACCAGATTTCAAGTAGAACAGGCACTTTAATATTCCATGTTAATGCAAGATTAAAGAGTGGTAAAGCATATCAGCTTTTTTATACAGAATTTAGTAATAAAGATGACAAAAAGTATGAGGTCTTTGAAAATATTATGCTTTTGCTAAAAATTATCCAGTCAAAGCTAAATGTTGAAATAAAAGATAAGACAAAACATATTTAAGATATTTTTTGGGCAAAAAGACAAATCTAAATCCGGCTTAACTTCATAATCAAATCAATAATATGTTTTGCTGAAATTTCTTCGTAATCAAGAAGTTTCTCGGGTGTGCCACTCTTTGGAATTTTTCTGCAAGCAAGACTATAAACTCTATCAGGGCATACTTCAGCTTTTACAGCCTCTCCGATTCCACCTGCTGGATAATGGTCTTCAACGGTTATTATTGCTTTCGTTTCAGAAAGTGCTTTTTTCAAAGTCTCCACATCCAAGGGCTTTACACTGTAAAGGTCTATAACTCTGGCAAAAATTCCTTTGTTTTTTAGTTCTTCATATGCCTTCAATGCTTCATGCAATGTAATACCTGCTCCTACAACTGTGACTAAATCTTTATCGGATGCTTTCAAAACTTTTGCCCCTCCAATCGGAAACTCTTCATCATAACTATAAATTACTGGCGTTGCAGAACGTGTAGTTCTAATGTAAACAATTCCTTCATGTTTAGCAGCTTCTCTTACAAGCTTTTCCGTTGATACTGCATCACTTGGATAAAGCACCACACTATTGAGAATACTACGCATCATGGCTATGTCTTCAAGCCCCATCTGGCTTGGTCCATCCTGCCCAATTGATACACCAGCGTGGGAGCCAACAAACTTTATATTTGCCTTACTGTATTGAGCCATTCTTATGTGGTCAAAGGCACGGGTAAGAAAGGCAGCAAAAGTTGATACAAAGGGAATTTTTCCTCTTAATGCAAGCCCTACAGCCATACCCACCATGTTTTGTTCTGCTACAAAGCATTCAAAAAATCTTTCAGGATAATATTTTTTAAATATCTCTGCATATGTAGAGTTACTCACCTCTGCATCTAAAACAACTATATCTGGAAACTCAAAAAATATCTTAACCAGAGCCTCGCCATAGGCACGCCTTGTTGCCACCATTTCACCAATACTGTATTTTTTGCTGAACTCTTTTTTCTCTATGGGTTGAGGACTTGGAGACAATTTCTCAGGCTTCTTTACTGAAGCTGTAACTTTCTTTATTTCACCGAACTCTTTTATAGCCTCTTCAAACTCTATCTCAGTCAGTGCTACGCCGTGTCTACCTTCTTTATCTTCAAGAAACGATATACCCTTACCCTTTATCGTTTTAGCTATAATCATCGTAGGATTATCGCTTTTTAATGCCTCATCATAGGCTTCAAAAATCTGTTCATAGTTGTGTCCATCAATACATATTGTTTTCCAACCAAAAGCAGAGATTCTTCTTTCATATGCTCCGAGGTCATGTCCATACATTGTTTCACCACGCTGACCAAGCCTGTTTACATCAATTATTCCAATTAGATTGTCAAGCCGATAGTGTGAAGCAAGTTGAATTGCCTCCCAAACAGAACCCTCAGCCATTTCACTGTCACCAATTAGAACAAATACTCTGTAAGGGAGTCTATCTATGTATTTTCCATTTACTGCCATTCCAACTCCGATTGAAAGTCCTTGCCCAAGTGAGCCTGTGGAAGCCTCTGAATAGGGAAAAGCTCTTACGGGATGACCCTCAAGGGATGAGCCAAACTTTCTTAAAGTTAAAAGCTCTTCTTCAGATACCTTGCCTGCCACTGTCCAGAGAGAATAAAGAAGAGGTGCTGCATGTCCTTTTGAAAATATTAGTCTATCATTGTTAGGATTATTTGGATTATCTGCATCAAAATGAAAAAAGCCTCCAAAAAGGAGGCTTACCATGAGTTCTACTGAAGAAAGGCAGGTTGTGGGATGACCCGAACCTGCCCGAGTTGTTGAGCTAAGAATATAGTATCTTACAAGTTTCGAAATTTCATTTAGTTGCTTCACTTTTTTGGTTCAACTGTATCACTAAGCAGCATCTTAAGAAGTCTAAGTCTGCTTGGATGTTTAAGCTTTCTTAAAGCTTTCGTCTCAATCTGTCTCACCCTCTCTCTTGTAATAGAAAGATATCTTCCCACTTCCTCTAAGGTATGATCCCTGTCTTCGCCAATGCCAAATCTCATTTTAATTACCTTTTCTTCTTTAGGAGTAAGAGTTTTTAATATCCTCTGAATATGCTCACTCAGTTCTGTTCTCTCAGCTTCAGATACCGGTGAAGGAGATGTTTTGTCTCCAATAAAATCCTCAAGTTCAGTATCCTCATCGCCTATGGGAGTTTGAAGTCCTATTGGGTCTTGAATTGCTCTGAAAACTTCCTCAACTTTTCTTACAGGGACACCGAGTTTTTCTGCAATCTCTTCATTGCTTGGCTCTCTTCCGAATTGCTGAGTAAGCTCACGAGATGCTTTGGTAACCCTATTGTAAAACTCCATCATGTGTACAGGTACCCTTATTGTTTTAGTTTGGTCAATAAGCGCTCTTGTAATTGCTTGTCTTATCCACCAAGTAGCATAGGTTGAAAATTTAAAGCCCTTTTCATATTTAAATTTATCAACTGCTTTCATCAGGCCTATGTTGCCTTCTTCAATTAAATCGAGAAGTGGCAATCCTCTTCCAACATAATTTTTAGCTATATTTACAACAAGTCTTAAATTTCTGGTTATAAGCTCATTCTTTGTCTCTTCAACAAGACATTTAGCCTTGTAAATTTTATTCCATATGTTCTTTAATTCATCTATCTTTAAACCTGCTTCATTTTCTATTCTTTTTATTTCTGAAGAAACTTCTTTATAGAGAGTCTCAAGATTTTTAATATTTTCTCCTGCTTTCTTCAAATCATTTATCTTCTTACGCAAAGATTTCAAAGATTCATGCTCTTTTATTTTGCTCTCTATTTTTTCTAAGTCATTCATTAAATTTTCAAGATGGATAATTGTTCTATTTAAAGCCTCATCAGATTTTTCATCTTCCGACAGAGATTCCAATTCCTCTTCCTTTTCAAGTTCACTATATACTTTTTGATAAATAGGAAGAGAAATAACCGTTTCTCTGATTATATTCTTACCGTCCTGAAGTTTTTTGGCCAAATCAATCTCTTCATCTTTTGTTAAAATAGGGATATCGCCCATTGAATTAAAATAGGCCTGTACTAAATCTTCTACATGCTCTTCTTCTTCAAGCTCTTCTTCCTCATCGATAAATAAATCCTCTTCTTCATCAATTACTCTAACTCCCATGTCACTAAGTACGTCTATAAGGTCTTCTATCTCTTCGGGCGAATAGTATTCAGAGGGTAAAGCCTCGTTAATTTCATCATATGTCAACTTGCCTCTTTTTTTACCAATATTAACAATTTCTTCAAAAATATCTCTCTCTTTCATCTTCTTCTAACCTCTTGTTTGATTATTTTTATATTTCAATCTTACCAATTTTTTCAAAAATTTCAACCTCTTTTATCAAAATCCAAATTAAATATAAATAAAAGAGAGAAAGGGGCAACCTTCCTCTCTTTTATTATTGAACTATAAAATTTATTACAAGAAGAAGTAAAAGAGTAAGTCAAGACTCACGGCCTATTAGTACTGGTAGGCTAAACACCTCACGATGCTTACACCTCCAGCCTATCAACCTGGTAGTCTACCAGGGGCCTTTAGGTCCTGAGTTTCCTCAGGACGGGAGACCTAATCTTGGGACGGGCTTCCCGCTTAGATGCCTTCAG